>JAXLVK010000025.1:0-65178 GCA_046329055.1 Bacteroidia bacterium | reverse complement strand
AAATTCGCCGAGCTCGTTCGCGAGGGTCTTGGCCCAGTTGGCGACCGCGCCGCGGATGGTATTGGAGACGCCGAGGCCCTCCAGGGGCTGCTTCACGCTGGTGGAAATGACATTGATGATGCGGCCATATCCAGCGGCTTTCATGCCCTCGATCACCGCCTGCGTCATGATGTGGTTGCAGATGAGGTGCTGGTTGAATGCCGTGCGGTACTCGTCGATGCTGGCCTTGTTGGCGGGGCCGGGGGGCGGACCGCCAGTATTGTTGACGAGGATATGGACGGGTTCGGGATGGGCGTTGCGCCAGGTGGAGATGGCCTCGGCGACCCCGCTGGGATCGTCAAAGTCCGCCACGATGAAGCCGTGTTGCTGCCCGGCAGGGGTCGGAAGGGAGGCGCGCACCGCCTCCAGCTTTTCCGCATTGCGCGCCACCAAGATCACTGTCGCGCCGAGTTGGGCGAGTTCCACAGCCGTTGCCCGGCCGATTCCTTGGGTGCTGCCGCAGACGATGGCGGTTTTCCCGGTGAGGTCTAGATTCATAGATCAAATGCCGACGAAGCATACAGACTCCATCTATTTCCCCCCAATTTCTAGGCAAATTTTTATATTTACTTCTGCAAGCTGAAAAATTCATTCCCATCGGCGGGTTAACTAGCTGCTTGCACCTGCTACCGTAGAACCATTTAGGGGATTTTATTTGGATCGCTTTTTGAGAACTAAAAACGACTATGAGGATGCGATTTTTACTGCCTACAAGTTTGAGGAACACCCTTCGCGCATTGCTGATTTTCATCACGGCCTCCGGCGCGGCAGCCAGTCTGCAGGCGCAGTGTCCCGTGAACGCCGCCTTCAACCATACCCAGACCTATGTCTGCACGGGTACCAACGTCACTTTCAACAATACCACGACCGGGGGTGCCATCGCCCAACAGTGGTTTGAAAACATCACGCCATTTTCAACGCAGCTGAGTCCCACCCGGACCTTCAATGCGCAGGGCGGCTACGTGATCTCCCTCATTGCCACCAATGGCAGCTGTGCCGATACCGCACAATCCGCCGTATGGGTCAGCCCGACCATGACCGCCTCCGCAGTGGGCACCAACCCGACCTGCTTCAACGGCACCAATGGCAGCGTGAACCTCACGCCTGGCGGCGGCACTCCGAACATCAGCCTGAACAACAACCGGAGCATCAGCGACTACACCGCTGCCAATACCGTCTCGGCGGCTGGCTACGCAGGGGGCATCACCTTGGAGGCCTGGGTCAAGCCCCGCAGCACCTGGACCACGGGTGATGGACTCTTTTTCGCCTTCAACCAGACCACTGGCACAGGCAACCGCTTCTTCATCGGCTACAACGCGGGCTTGCAGCAGTTCGTTTACTTTGACGACAATCTGGGGAACCAGTTCTTCAACGGAACCCAAGTCCGGGGCGCATGGTACCACATCGCTGTGACCATCACCAGTGGCAACGTGGTGAGCCTCTACTTGAATGGCACCCTGAACCGCACTGTCACCACGAATGCCAACTGGGTTCCGCAGGCAGGCGACCGGTTCAACATGGGACAGGAATGGGACTTCAACGTATTGTCGCAGCACTTTGACGGGTGGATCGACGAGGCCCGGGTTTGGAACTCCGTCCTCAGCGGCCCCACCATCCTCAGCAACCGGAACAGCTGCATGGGCATCAACAGTTCCCACCCGAACTGGGGCAACATCGTGGCCTACTACAGCTTCAACGAAGGCTCTGGCACCTACATTTTCGACCGCTCTGGCAAGAACAACCACGGGCAACGTGTGAACGGCTCCGTCTATGGCACCCCCGCCGAAACCAACTGGGGTTGCTTCAGCGACGGTTCTGGCTATGGCTACACCTGGAGCAATGGGGCGATCACCCAAGACATCTCCGGATTGGCAGCGGGCACATACACGGTCACCGTGATGGATGGCGCAGGCGCAGGATGCCCCGCCACAACCAGTGCGACATTGACCAATCCCGCCCAAGTTGTGGTCAGCATCACACCTCCCGGTCCAGTTCAACTCTGCGCCGGGGCCTCCACACCGTTGGCAGCGTCTGGCGCGAACACCTATGCTTGGTCCCCCGGCACGGGCCTCTCCGCCACCACGGGTGCCAACGTCACCGCCACACCGACCAATACCATCACCTACACCTGCACAGGCACCAACCTCGTGGGCTGCACGGGTCAAGGCACCGTCCAAGTCGTGGTGAACCCCAATCCGACCGCAACCATTACGGGAACCACCACCATCTGCGTCGGCCAATCCACCACCCTCACAGGCGGCGGCGGCACATCCTACCAATGGAGCAATGGCCCGACCACAGCCGGCAACCCGGTCTCGCCGACCACCACCACGACCTATACCGTCACCGCAACCAATACCTTTGGCTGCACAGACACCGAAGTGGCCACCGTCACCGTGAATCCCCTCCCGACAGTCGCCATCACGGGTGACACCGTGCTCTGCCTCGGAGACACCACCACCATCACCGCCTCGGGAGGCACAGGCTTCTCTTGGAGCAATGGCCCGACCACCGCTGCCAACACCATCATCCCCGGCAGCACCACCACCTACACCGTCACCGTCACCGACGCGAACACCTGTTCCAATTCCCGCCCGGTGACAGTCACCGTGAATCCGCTCCCGACCGTTTCCATTACAGGCAACGACACCATCTGCATTGGCGACACCACAACGCTGACCGCAAGTGGCGGCACCGGCTATGCTTGGAGCAACGGCCCCCTCACAGCTGGAAATACCGTGAACCCCACGAGCACCACGAGTTACACCGTGACGGTCACCGACGCCAACACCTGCCGCAACACAGCCTCCCAATCGGTCGTGGTGAATGCCCTGCCTGTGCTGAGCTTTACTGGCCAAGACACGGTCTGCAATGGAGACACCACTCAGATCACCGTCTCCGGCGGATCCAGCTACGTCTGGACACACGGCCCGACCACGGCATTGGTGGACCTGAGCCCGAGCACGAACACATATTATAGTGTGGTCGCCACGGACAGCAACGGCTGCTCCAATGCCGACTCAGTTCAAATCTTCGTGAACGCTCTCCCCTCCGTGACCATCACCGGCAATGACAGCATCTGCCTCGGCGACTCCACGTTGCTCACCGCGGGCGGCGCGAACACCTACGTCTGGAACACTGGCAGCACCAATACCTCAATCTCTGCCGGCCCCACCACATCCACGAGCTATACCGTCACCGGTACCGATGGCAATGGCTGTGAAAATTCCGCCACCACCACAGTCGTGGTGAATGCCCTGCCGACACCCACGATCTCTGGTGACACGGTCATCTGTGCCGGGGACAGCACGACCCTCACCGCATCAGGCGGCGCCACCTATTTCTGGGACATCTTTGCGGCAGGCCCTAGCATCACGGTCGCGCCAGGAACCAACACCACCTACAGCGTGACCGCGACTGACGCGAATGGCTGTGAAGGAACCGCCTCCGCAAACGTCACCGTCAATGCACTTCCTGCCGTCCCGACCATCACACAGAGCGGCAACTCCATGAGCGTGCCCACCGGCTATGCCAGCTACCAATGGTACCTCAATGGCACCGCAGTCCCGGGAGCAACCTCCGACACTTACACCGGCTCCACCTCCGGCACCGTTTCCGTGGTCGTGACCAATGCAGCGGGTTGTGTGGCGCAGTCCACCAACTACACCTTCGTTTCGACCACTCCGGCAGGCATTCTCGGATTCGATGTGGAACTCTACCCGAATCCGAACAGCGGCCTCTTCACCCTGCGCTTGGATCTGGACCGCGACCGCGAAGTCGGCTTGCGCATCTTCGACCTTGCAGGGCATCAAGTCTGGTCGGCTGACTCAGAGCTCCGCTCTGGCGAATGGAAACAGGCCATCGACCTGCGCAACCTGAGCCGTGGCACCTATCTCTTGGAAATCACCTCCGAAGGACAGCGCGCCGCTCAGCGGGTCGTGATCCAATAATCGGCTGATAGTTCGTAGATAGCAGATAGCAGTTTCATTGTCGCCCAAGCACACAGAACTGCTATCTGCTACCTGCTCATTGCTATCTGGACTCACCAGGCATTCGTCTCCACCTCCGCCAACATGCCGAGATAGGTATGGTAACGGGACTCCGGGAGCTTGCCTTCCTTGACGGCGGCTTTCACCGCGCAGCCGGGTTCATTGTGGTGGTGGCAGTCGCTGAAGCGGCACTCCGCAATGAAGGGGCGCATTTCTGGAAATAGCGGCCCGAGCTCTGATTTTTCGAAGTCGAAGATTTGCATTTCCCGGAAGCCGGGCGAGTCGATGATCTGCCCGCCAAAGGGGAGGTCGAGCATTTCTGCAAATGTGGTGGTATGCACGCCACGCCCAGAAAAATCACTGATCTCACCCATCTTGACATTCAGCTCAGGGGCAACGAGGTTGACGGTGGCGGATTTGCCAGCACCTGATCGTCCCACGAGGAAGCTGACCTTGTCGCGGAGCATGTCCTGAAGCTCTGGGGCAAATTTCGGATCTTTGGCGCAAATGGCATGGGTCTCATAGCCCGCCGCCCGGTACAGAGTCTGGTAATCCGAAGGCGCTGCAGGCCATCGGGGCTCAGGAGGTGCACCTTGTTGAAGAGGATGACCGGACGGATGTGGTAGGCCTCGCAGGTCACAAGCAGCCGGTCCACATAACCCAAGGTCGTCACTGGATGTTCGATGCAGAACAGGATCACCGCTTGGTCAATGTTGGCGCAGAGGATATGGGCGCGCTTGCTGAGGTTGACCGACTTGCGGAGGACATAGTTGTCCCGGTCGAGGATGTCGAGGATGTTCCAGGTGCCGTCCGGGTCGCGGGCCACCAATACGCGGTCGCCCACGGCGATGGGATTGGTGGTGCGGATGCCTTGGATGCGGAGCTTGCCCCGGAGGCGGCAGTCTTGGTCGCTGCCGTCTTCCATCCGCACACGGTACCAGCTACCTGTCGAGCGCATCACCGTGCCTTGGGTCTGCGGTCCGGCTGCGGGTTGGGGGGATTTTTGCTTCTTGCCTTTGGCCATGCGGATAGGAGGGCCTAGCTCAGGCGGGCCCAAGCGTCGCGGTTGCGGAGTTGCTCGGGCGTGGCCTCGGGATTCTCGACCATCATGTGGATCTGATAGCGGTAGTCCTGACGGGATTCGAGGATGACGACCTCCAGCATGTCATTGCGGAAGACGTGCATCTGCACATC
This sequence comes from Bacteroidia bacterium, assembly GCA_046329055.1. Taxonomy (GTDB): domain Bacteria; phylum Bacteroidota; class Bacteroidia; order J057; family JADKCL01; genus JADKCL01. The sequence goes on along the minus strand of JAXLVK010000025.1, from coordinate 59,956 downwards.
CTCATCGTCTTCTAGGTAGCGCAGCAGGGCCTCCACGTCGCGTTCTGGTGCGCGGTGTCCTTGGATGGCCACAATCACATCGCCCACACAGAGTCCGGCCGCCTCGGCGGGGCTGCCGTCGTGGATTTGCTTGACCTTGGCACGGCCGCCGTCCTCGTCGATGAGGAAGCCGTAGTCACGCTCACCCACCGTAGCCGGGTCGCGGGCGATCAATGCAAATCCCAAGTAGTCAGCAGCCACTGCCAACGCAGGCTCCATGTCGATGGTGCCGCTGATGTAGTCGTTGAAATAGTCGTCGAGGGAATGACCTGCATGCGCCTCGGCGATGGCCTTGTAATCCTCGCGGGTGTAGCCGATGCGCGTCTTGCCGAAGCGCTCGTACATTTCCCGCATCACGGTGTCGAGCGAACGGGCATTTCCGCTGCCGCGCCGGATGGTCACGTCCAAGATGAATGCCGCAAGGGCGCCCTTGGTGTAGAAGGAAATTTTGCGGTTCGGCACTCCCTCGTCATAGCCCACAAGCCAGGATTCGAAGCTCGAATGCTCCAGGCTGATGTGGCGACGTCCGGTATTGGAGTAGTGCTTGCGGAGGAAGTCCCGGTTGAAGACGCCGAGGAATTCCTGCAATGGCCATGCGCCGCATTTGAAGACAAGCAGTTCGCCATAGTAGGTCGTGACGCCTTCCGTGACATAATGCAGGCGGGAGTACTGCTCGTGGTCGTATTCGTAAGGCTGCATGTCCGCAGGGCGGATCGCCTTCACATTCCAGGTATGGAACAGCTCGTGGCAGCTGATGCTGAGCAGGTCCTCGTATTCCTTTTCCTCGTCCATCCTGAAGCCGGGACCCAAGGCGATCGCCGTGGAGTTGCTGTGCTCGACCCCGTGGTAGATGTTCTTGTTGTGGATCTGGAACAGGAAGTGGTAGTCGCGTGCCGGAAAGCCGCCGAAGAGCTTGAGTTGCGCCTTGATGAATCCCCGGAAGTCCGTCTCGATCTTCCGCCAATGCGGCTTTACCTCGCCTTGGAACCAGAGGTTGAAGGGGATGCCCTCCACGTCGATCACATGGTGCTGCAGGGTCTGCGAGGCGATGAGCGGGCAATCCACGATCTGATGGAAATCCTCCGCGAACAAGGTGAAGCCCTCGCTGCGCAAGCCACAGGCGAGTTGGTAGTCCTCAGGCAGGTCGAGCGTCATTTGGCAGGGAGCATCAATCTGCGTCGCATCGTACATGAGCAAGTTGCAGGGATTGATATAGACCTGGTCCTGGTCAAAGTAGCTGCCACCTGCATCCGCCACGATCGCGTAATACTTCCACTCGAAGACGGCCGCCTCACCGTTCATCGCGATGGCCCAGGTATGGGTCGCGAGTTTGGTGACGGGAATCGGGTAGCCGCTTGCTGTCCATGCCTTGGCATCCACGATGCGCTCCGCGTATGGGGCCATCTCGTAGCGACCGGGGCGCCATTTGGGCAGGTGGATTTCTTGCTGTCCAGATTTGGCGGGCAGGTCCATTTGCACCCGGATGAGGTGGAGTTCCGGGTTTTCGAAGTACAAGCGATAGTTCATGCGTTCAATCCGATGCGCTTTGGTGGATTCGGCTGCAAAATTAGGAAAAATACCCTCCCCATTTTGAGGGGCGAACCGCTGGGTGCTTGGAATTCAATTCCGATAAGTGTCGCGCGATGACCTCCGGAAGCATTTCGAGTCCATGATTTTTTCGAAATTCAATCCATGAAACTGCGGATGATCCTCTTGTTCATGCTCGTAGCCGGATGGTTGCAGGCTCAACACCACTACCATACCCTATTCCTGGGCAATAGCTACACCTATACCAGTGACCTGCCGGGTACCTTGCAGGCGCTGACATTGGCGGGTGGGGACACCTTGACCAAGGACCAGAACACCCCGGGCGGATACACCCTCCAGGGGCATAGCACGAATGCGACATCGCTTTCCCTGATCCGTTCGCAGCCTTGGGATTTTGTCGTCTTGCAGGAGCAGAGCCAACTCCCGAGCTTCCCCCAAAGCCAGGTCCAGCAGGATGTCTATCCCTACGCCACCCAGCTCGATGACAGCATCAAGGCCAATGACAGTTGCTCCGTGACCGTCTTCTTCATGACTTGGGGCCGCAAATATGGCGACGCTGGCAACTGCCAGTTTTGGCCACCCGTCTGCACCTATTCCGGGATGCAGTACGAACTCCGCCGCAGCTACCTGAACATGGCCAATCAAAACTCCGCCCTCGTGGCCCCCTGTGGCATTGCTTGGTGGGAGTCCATGCTCCGGGACAGCACCGTGGAGCTGTACATCAATGACTGGAGCCACCCCAGCGACAAGGGCACCTACCTGAATGCCTGTGTGTTTTATGCCACCATGTACCGCCGCAGCCCGGTCGGCTTGGGCTACTACGCCGCATTGGACACCACCACTGCAACCTACCTGCAACAGGTCGCCCACGATGTGGTCTTCGACAGCCTGACCCAGTGGCGTGTGGGATTGGACGACGCCCATGCCGCCTTCAACGAGACCATGGACACCCAAGGCAATGTCACATTCACCAACCTCTCCTCCAATGCCAACTCCTACCAATGGAGCTTCGGCGATGGCGGCACCGACTCGGTGGCATCGCCCACCCATACCTACGCGAACTTTGGCAACTACCCGGTGACGCTCATCGTGAGCAACGGCTGCACGAGCGATACCCTCACCGACACCTTGCTCGTGATCGTGGTGGGGACACCATCCTCCGCACCATTGACGATGCAGATTTTCCCCAATCCCGGAAATGGCCGCCTCCGCCTTGAGTCCAGCCTTTCAAGCACCGAAACCGCGAAGGTTCGTGTCCATGACGCACAAGGCCGCGAAGTGTGGATGGCCGTTGGCGAGGCAGTTGCTGGAAAATTGCAGATGGAAATCGACCTGAGCGGATTGCCAACAGGTGCCTACAGCATCACGCTAGAATGCGGCGCACAGCAGCGTGCCTTCAGGCATTACATCAAACAATAAGATGTGAATCAGCGAATGAGTGGCCTTCGGGCTCAGCTCAGGATGACTTGGTCGGTGCGGAAGGTGCCGCGCTCCTCGATGAGGCGGTAGATGCTTGCACGGACAGCGGTGAAGTAGATGATGCGCTGACGACCTTCAGGACCGAGCTGGATTTCGCCATTGTTGGCTGCATTTGCGCTGGCGAGGGCCATGTCCATCGCGCGCTCCACCACCAGACCCAGCTCGTCGAACAGCTTGGTGAGCATGAGCTCCTCCTGGATGGTCAGCTTGTCGCTGAAGAGTTCCCCGATTCGGCTGGGGTCGCAGTTGATTTTCGGAAGAACCTTCGAAAGGAAGTCGCTCATGTTCTTGAATTGACACCCGATTATACGGCGCAAATCCGATCTTGGATGTAACAATTAGACCAACCTTGAAAATGATTCGATCAGCCTAGGGGAAATTTTCGATCAAAAAATAAGGCCCACGGAGAATGAAGTTCCGCGGGCCTTAATCGATTTAGTGATTTACTCCACCACGAATCGGCGAGCAACTCTGCCTTGTTGGCCGGACCATTCGAGGAGGTACATGCCAGCGGCCAAGCGGGAGACATCGAGGTCGGTGCGCCATTCGCCGGAGCGGTCGGGGCAGGGCACCTCGGTCAAGAGGCGGCCTGCGAGGTCACGGATGCGCAGTGTGGAGGGCGAGGGATCGTTGAGCAAGACCCGCACCTGCAGCGTGGCATCCGTGGGGACAGGCCACAATTCCAGACCGCCGAGGAGTCCGTCCTCCACGCCCACCACGTTCACGACCAGGGTCTGGCAGGTCGAGTCATTCCCGCAGGCATTGGTCACAGTGAGGCAGACGGTATAAGTGCCGTTGGTGGTGTAGGTGTGGCTGGGGTTCTGTTGGGTGCTCGTGCCGCCGTCGCCGAATGTCCAGCTCCAAGCCGTATTGGCGCCCGAGGTGTTGTCGGAGAAGGCGTACTGGAACTGGTTCGCGGTGAACGAGAAGCTGGGGACTGGCAGCGGGCAGATGGTCACCTGCACGCAGGTGGTGTCGGAGTAGCAGGCATTGTACACGATGAGGCACACGGTATAGGTGCCCGTGGAGGTGTAGGTATGCGTGGGATTTTGTTGGGTGCCATTGAGGCCGTCACCGAAGTTCCAGAAGTAGGTCGTGCCGTTCGTGGAGGTGTTCGTGAAGGTGGCATTCATCCCGCTGGTCGTGTAGCTGAACCCGGCGGCGGGCTGTGCGCAGACGGTCACTGTGGAGCAAGTCGTGTCGGTGCCGCAGGAGTTTCCGCTGATCAGGCAGACCGTATAGTTGCCGGGATTGGCATAGGTGTGGTTGGGGTTCTGCTGAGTGCTCGTGCCGCCGTCGCCGAAGTCCCAGGTCCATGTGGTGGGATTGCCGCCGGAGCCGTCGAAGAAGCTGGCCGTGAAGCTGGCGACCGAACTGGTGAAGCTGGCATTCGGGAGCGGGCAGGTCACCGTGATGGGCATGCAGGTGGTGTCGCTGCCGCAACTGTTGGTGGAGATGAGGCAGACATTGTAGGTGCCGAATGTGGCGTAGGTATGGGAGGGGCTGAGCTGGGTGCTGGTGCCGCCGTCGCCAAAGTCCCAGGCATAGCTCGTGCCACCAGTGCTCTGGTTGCTGAAGTTGACGGTGGTGAGGTTGTTGGTGAAGTTGAAGCCGGAGGTGATCGCGCAGGGGTACCCGCCAATGTTCACCCGCACCATGGCCTCGCGCAGGGCGTTGTCGCGGAACTCCGACCATTGGCCGCCGAGGATTTCGAATGTGTGCCGAGAGATCGGTCCCACGTCCTCCGTGCCCAGGTACATGTCTGGCCCGCCCATCATCCAAGCGACATAAAATCCGCCCGCGGTGATGTTGACCGGGATGGTGTAGTTCACCGTGTTCCAGGCTCCGATGGTGACGCTGGAAAATGGAATCGTGTCGGTGCGCAGCACTGCCCCGGGCCCGCCATTGGGGCCGGAGTCGTCCCAGATGGTCATGATGTAGCCGGATGTGGAGGCCGAGGCGATGAAGACTTGCGTGCTCGTGATGTTGAGCGGATGGACGGGCGGATACATGTAAACCCCGACGCCATCGTCTTGGTTCCCGCCATTCCAGCCCCAGGCGTAGGTGCTGCTGCCACCGGTGGTGTAGGTGAGTTGCGCCGTCGGAAGCAGCAGGTTCACGAGTTCGATCTCCGAGGACTTGTTGTTGTTCCCGGCGTTCATGTCGCTGATGTTGCTCGCGGCCACGTCCCAGTAGTATTGGCCGGGGGTGTTCACGATGGCTTGGGGCGAGAAGACGAGGGTGGTGTCCATGCCTGCGGGCCAGGTCGCCATGGTCCGCGTGGAGGTATAGACGGTGCTGAAGGACAGGTTGCGCAGGGTCCCGGTCACCGTGCTGGAATTGGTGAAGGCCGTGTTCCCCACGTTTTTGACATTCGATTGCAGGGTGGGGATGAGGCCCGCAGGGAAAAATTCGCCGCCGTTTTTATCGTTTTGATTCCAGAGGGGCGCGAGGTCCTTCACGGCTAGCAGCGGAGTGGGCGGATACTTGAACTTGATGGCGTACATGGAGGCAGGCTGGATTTCGCGCCAGCATTCCAGGCCCACAGCTCCGGTGCTGTTCTCGATCCCGATCACCAGGTCCGTGTTGCAACCGAAGTTGTTCACGAAGGTCGAGTTCATGGTCTTGTAGGTGAACGTGATGGAGCTGTCGGTGCCATCCAGCAAGATTTGGAAGGTATTGCTGCCCGTCCAGTCCGGCGTCCCGGATTGCCAGAAGGGGACATTGTAAAAGCTGATGTAGGTGCTGTCCTTCAAGTTGCTCCAGTAATAGCACTTGCCGATGTTCGGGAATTGCGGATAGGAGCTGATGAAGGTGAGGTCGCTCATGAGGGGGGCTACAAAATTGTCCCCGGTGCCGCCTTGGGTGGGGATGCCGGGAAAGCAGCTCGCGATGTTTGAGACGTTGTCGAAGCTCACCCAACCATTGGAGCCGATTTTGATGTAGCGGTAGTCGCCCCAGTAGAAGTGGAAGTCCCAGAGCATGTTGAACTGCCCGGCGCTGTTGTCATCGGCGAGGCCATTGACGCGGGTCCAGAGGTTGGTGGTGTCCTTCCAGTTGATGGTGGGGCCGCCGGGCTCATTGGAGTCTTTCCAGATGTAGCCGTAGGCGTCAGGTCCGCCCGTAGCCGCGAAGAGGGGACTCAGTCCCAAATACGACAAGACTGCAAGGAAGAGGGTAAGGCTTTTTTTCATAGTGCGAGGATCTCATTCTCAGGGTAAACGAACCTAAAATCTAAGCATTATCTCTGAGAATTCCACGGAGGGGCAGCCGATTGCTTTATTGGGGAAACCAGCCGAAATTGGACCAGAGAGAAGCTCCATGAAGAATCCGAGCACATACCTGTCCGAGCCGTCACCCGCCAATGAGGCCGCTGAGGGCATCACCGAGGAGCACCGCATCCACGCGGCATTGTTGCGGTACCTGAGCCAGTACATCACCCTCACCCCCGAGGAGGTGGACATGGTGCTGTCACATGCCCAGGTGGTCCTGTTCCCGAAGGACAAGGTGATCTTGGAGGAGGGGCAGGTTTCCCGCGAGGCTTACTTCATCATGTCGGGCCTCATCCGGAAGTACGTGGTGGTGGACGGGGAGGAACGCACCACCTATTTCTATGCCGAGGAGGAAACCGTGACCCTGTACACCGATGGGCTGGATCCCGGCCCCTCGCCGCATTACTTCGCCTGTGTGGAGGACACCATCGCCATCCGATGCGCGGACGGGACGGGGCTTGAAACCTTCAGCGAGTTTCCCCGGTTCGAGCCAGTGGCCCGCGCCTTGGGCGAGAAAAACCTCCGCGCAGCCCAGAACGTCCTCACGAATTTCATGGTCTCCTCGCCCGAGGAGCGCTACCTGCACCTCTTGAAAACCCGGCCCGACCTCATCCAGCGGGTGCCTCAGTACCAGCTTGCCAGTTACCTCGGCGTCCAGCCGGAGTCACTGAGCCGCATCCGCAAGCGCCTCGCCGCCAAGGGCTGAGTCCCTCAAGCCATCGAGATGATGAGGTTGCCGCGCTTGTGACCGAGGTCCACGTAGCGGTGCGCCTCCACGATCTGCTCCATCGGCATCACCCGGTCGATCACCGGACGGAACCGTCCCTGCGCCGCGAGATTGGCCATCGCCTCCATGTCCTCGGGTCCCGCCTTCACCATGCCCATTCCCAGGCGCTTGCCACCGAACAGCGTGAGCATCAGCCCGAACAATGCACCCCCCATCATTGCCGCTGAGAGGATGAGCATGCCGCCCTTCTTCACCAAGCTCGCCATGAGCCTCACCGAAGAGCGGTCCACCGTCTCCATCACCACGTCAAATTGACCACGTAGCGCGCCGAGGTCATCCTTCGCATAATCGAGCACATGGTCCGCCCCGATGGAGCGCATGGTCTCCGCATTCCGCGCACTGCACACAGCCGTCACCTCCGCCCCGAAATGCTTGGCAAATTGCACAGCGGCGCAGCCCACCGCGCCCGAGGCGCCGTAAATCAGCACCTTGGAGCCGGACTGAATCTTCGCCTTCTTGAAGAAATGCCAAGCCGTATGACCGCCAAATGGCAGGCTCGCAGCCTCCGCATGGCTCAAGTTTTCCGGCTTCCGGGCGATCGCCTCCTTTTCGGAAATGCTCAGGTACTCGCCATAAGCCCCCATCTTCAGGGTCGTCAGCCCAAAGACCGCATCTCCGACCTTGAAACGCTTGACCTCAGGGCCCATGCCGACGATCTCTCCAGAGAATACGCCACCGAGGATCGGATTCTTCGGCCGGAACAGTCCCCAGAACAACCGGACCATGGAAGGATTGGCAGCCCGGAGGCGGATATCGGCGGAGTTGACGGCCGTCGCATGGATGCGGATGAGGATCTCATCGCCCTTGGGCGCGGGAGTGTTGACATCGGCGAGGCTCAGGACTTCAGGCTTGCCGTAGGAGGAATAAACAATGGCTTTCATAATGCATCATCATTATTGGGTGAAACGATGCTGCAAATCTCCGCCGCGCCCTCCGCTGAACTCGTTGACTTTGGTTAAGATCGATTTTGGGGGTCGAAAAATCGAAGGGGATTCAGGCTTCCTTGGCCCTTGGGTCCGCAGGCTCCTTCCAAATGCTGCCCACCACCAGCAAGCAGGCGCCCGCCAGCAGTACCCATGCGCCCCATCCGATCGCGTCCAGCTTGTAGCCCTTCCAGAGTACCAGCAAGGAGAGCAGGATAGCCAAGATCGACATCGTCGCCATGAGCCATCTTTTCCGGAGGCGCGGCACGATTGCCCAAGCTGCCACACCCGCGGCCAAAACCACCATGATCCATCTCCCCGCAGCGAAGTAGCTCCCGTCCCATCCTGTGATCGCGACCCCATTCCGCATCCACAGGGGTAGGAATGTGCCGAGCACAAGCAGGAGGGCTCCTCCGAGACTGATGGCGATCCGGGGCTTCATTGTCATCAAATGAACGACAATTTTGCGGGAAAACTCGGGCTATTTGCTTTGCCTGCGCTGAACCACCCGGGCCCAACGTGGCGGGTCGGAAATCCTTCGGAAAACAATGCTGCCAGCCGCATCGCGCTTGAGGTTGCGGCGGGTGATGTCTTCCACAAAATAATAGTGCCCATCCACTTGAAAGTAGCTTCGCTTGCCCACCACCATGGGATACAGGTCCTTGTCCACAAACAATGCAACGGCAAGGCGATAGGCCGGAAAGTGACGGGAGTTCATGAAGAGTCTTCTGGAATACCCTAGCCCGATGATCGAATGGGTCTCGTCGAGGTCCTGGACTGTGTCAAAGTTCACCTCAATCCTCTGGGCGCTGCCGTCGTTCGCAAGACTGATCAGCGTGTAGCCCAGAAGAAGCACAACCCATTGGAGCGAAAGGGCTTTCGTCAACTTCATTCAGCCTTGACATAATCAATGGAGGTGAAGTATTTCCTGAGGTACTTCACTGGGAGATTTTCCAGAGGAAACTTCCCGTTTGGATCATACAAGCATGCCGTTTGTGCGTCCTCATTGACGGAGACCAAGGCATAGACATGAGGCCCGAGGATCTTGAAGCCATCTTCGATGACGTATTGGTTTCGAATCTCATCCGTCCCCAGCGTCACGGCGCAACCATCATTGAGCAACTGTGCCAGCTTGGGGATGATTTCCCATTCACTCAATCCAAATAGGCCTTCCATCTTCGGCCCGAATTTCTCCCGATCCCGATCCGTCGCACCGGGGTTTTTCCGATCGAAGCTCCGCATCTGACGGTCAAATCGCTTCTGGGCTTGCTTTTCAGTGCCCTTTTTGCCGGAAATGGTGGTCTCGGAATGCGGCTTCCCGGTGAGGGCTTCGAGGGCGACCTCGGAATAGCCGCGATTCTTGAGCACCTGATATCCGCCATTCATCTTCGCGTAGGCCTTCTCTATGAGCATCACCCATATTTCCTCGTTGTCACCAGGTTTCGCCGCGATGGCCGTGCCACTGTGCTTGCCGATTTGAAACACATTGTTCACGGTAATCACCTGCGGATTCAGTGGGCCATTCGGCGTTTTGGGATCGCGTTGGTAGAGCGTCACCTCATATTTTCCTTCGCCGAGGTCCTTGATGTTGCGTTCCAGCAGGTCCGGATTCGTCTTTGCAATCGCAGCAACTGATGCCAGGAACCAGCAGTCCTCAAGGTTTCCTTGGGTGACATCGTTCTCGCTGAAGGCATTGCTGTCACCTTCACCCTTTGCAGCCAGAGGGCCTTCGAATTTCTCCTTCTTGTTGGTGAAGTGACCGTCCTTGTTCTGCCGATCTCCGTCGGCGGTCATCGAAAATTGAGGCGGCATCATGCCGGGCATGCCGTAGTCTCCTCCGAGGAAATGTCCCGAGACTTGCTTTGGCGGTCTTGCGTCGTCTTCATGTGTTACAATAGTTTGAATACAGACGCAATTTAAGCAGAACCTTTCGAGGAAAGCAACGCCGCCTCAATCAGACACTACTTCCCCAGCATCTCATTCAATGCAGCCTCGGTCTCCTCGTAGGGTTCCCCGGTTGCCTTGGCGAGTTCAATGGCTTCCTTGGCGGCTGCGATCGCCTCGTCCTTGCGGCCGAGTTTCTTTAGGATCATCGCCTTGGTGTCCATGTTGGCGTAGCCCTTTTCCTCGGCGACGGAGGCCTCGGCCCAGGCCAGAGCCTGCTTGAGGACCTTTTTGTCATCCACATTTTCGTACACCGTCCAGGCCGCATCGTTCAGGAAGGGGGCATTGGCGCCGCCTTTCTTTTGGATCTGATCCATGTACTTCGCGTAGTCGGTCCAGTTCTCGTTGGCGCGGGCCCATCCATAATCGCTGTGCAGGATGATCATCTCCGCACCATTGATGCCCGTCTCGCGGAGCTCCTTCTGCAATGCCCGGAATGCCTCCTCGTCCTTGGACTCGATGCAGGCAAACAGGCCGTAGTTGTACATCTCCGCCGCCTTTTGCTGGACTTCTTCCTTGCCGATTTTGGCTTCGAAGGCGGCGCGGTGGCTGAGGAAATACTTGGCCTGATCGGTATTGTGACGGCGGAAGACAGCCATGAAAATCTCCCAGTTGGCGGGCTCCATCAGGGCTTCGCCCTTCATGCCTTCCTTGTACGCCTCCAGTGGGGCCATGTAGTTCATGCTCAGGTTCGCGAGCTCCAGGATGTAATCGTGGAGGAATGCGCGGTCGCGTTCTCCCGAATCCCAGCGCTTCTGCATGGCCACGATGGGAGGAGGTTCCTCCAGCCACGCTGTTGCCCCAGGCGAGGAATTTCTCGGCATCCATGGCCCCGACTTTCACGTCCACCAGGTTGCCGCCGCCGTCCACGAAGAGCAGGGTAGGGTAGGCATTCACATTGTAGGTCTTCGCCAGCTCCAGGCCCTCGCCTTTTTCCATGTCGAAGGAGACATTGACGAAGTGCTCGTTGAAGAAGGTGGCGACCTCCGGGTTGGTGAATGTGGTGCGGGCCATCCACTTGCAGGGTCCGCACCAGGAGGTGAAGGCGTCCAGGAAGACCAGTTTGTTGGCGGATTTGGCCTTGGTGAGGGACTCGGCCCAGGTGCCCTGCTCGAAGCGGATTTCCTCCGCACGCAGCGTGGAGAGGGCCAGGAAGAGCCCGCAGAAGATGATAATTGCCCTTTTCATAAGCGTAGAAATTGAGAAGACTGTTGGATCTCCTTGCAAATGACAGTCCAAAATCGGTACGGTTGCAGCGATCAGGGGTTTTCCTTGAATTTTTTTCTCAGGATCACCATGGCGTCGCGCATGGGCATGTGGCGAATGGCCCGTGCCTCCTCGATATGCAGCCTGCAAAACCAGCCCATGTTCGGTGGGTGACCGGTCCAGCCCTTGACCTGCATCCGGGCGATCACCTCCTTGTCCTCCGCGCTGGGCTTGAACTCCACCAAGCCGCCTTGGCCAGGTTGGTTCAGGTCATCCTCGCCAAACTTCTCGTCACAAATCTCACAAATAGGTGGTCGCATCTTTCTAATATTCAATCATGTAAAACCGCGTGCCTGCACACAGGCCCGTTGCGGTGGCAAAGGTAGTGGTCAAACCATGAGACCCACACCATGCTGTATCACCGCAATTCTTCGCAATGACCACATTTTTCTACAATGGATTTGTGGTAGTTTTGACCGCATGAAAGAAAGCGTCACAGAGATCAAGGTTCGTGGCTACCATGCGGACCTGTATGGGCACGTGAACAACGCCCGCTACCTCGAATTCCTGGAGGAGTCCCGCTGGAACCACTACGAGAACACCTTGGATTACCAGATGTTCAAGGACAATGGCTGGGCCTTCGTGATCGTGAACATCAACATCAATTACCGCAAGCCCGCTGTGCCTGGCGACACCCTCCAAGTGCGCACCAAGTACAAGACCCACGGCAGCCGCAGCATGACCCTGCACCAGACCGTGTGCCTCAATGGCACGGACACCGTCTCCGCCGACGCGGACATCACTTTTGTGGTGCTGGACAGCAAGGCTGGCAAGGTCGTGACCCTTGAAGGCAGGCTGCTGGAGATGCTTCTAGCTTGATTTTGAGATGTCGCCAATCTGTCATTCGATTAATTGGGTTGAATTCTTGAGGGATAATGGCTAACTTGGTGTATCTGTTTGGGTAGTATGGATTTAAAAGAATAAGGTACATGAAAAAGATTTTCCTCTTCGCATGTTTGGTTTTGGGTCTGACAGGTCTCGCGCAAGCGCAGTCCTTCACTGTCCGTCCCTCGGCTGTCCGCGATACATCCGTCCGTGCAGACGCATCTGTGGACGTGTACATCTATTTTGACAACGCTTTTCAAAACCCACTGACCTTGGTGTGGGAAGAGACCAGCCGTTCCTTTCCTCAAGGGTGGCTCGTGACCATCTGCGACAACTTCGCCTGCTACACGGTTCCCCACGCCATGGACACCATGGCTGAGGTGTTCTCGGGAGGCCATGGCTTCCTCAAGCTCACCGCAACCCCGCTGAACGTGGTCGGTTCCGGCACCATCACCTACCATGTGTACGATGCCAACAACCCCCTCTTCACCAGCAGCGTCACCTTCAACATCAACGCCACCGGAGGCACCGCAGTGGAGCCCACCCGCGCCAACGAGCTTTTCGCAGTCTCCCCGCAGCCTGCCCACGACGTGCTCAAGCTCAGCGCCCGCAACGGCCAGCTTGACAAGGGCACCGTCCGCCTCTACGACCTCAAGGGTCAGCTCATCCTGAGCCAGCCTGTGAATGCCGTCCAGAGCCAATCCATCAATGTCTCCGACCTCACCCCTGGCATGTACATGCTCCGCTACGACAGCAAGTCCGGCGTCATGAGCCAGAAGGTCGTCGTGATGCACTGAGACTGAAACAAGAATGCGCATGGGGCCATCCGCTGGGGATGGCCCCATTATTTTTGGGTGGCTTCGTCGCCATTCGGTGGCTGAGGCTCTCGAAGCCACCGGATGGCAGCCAAGCCACCTGACAGCAGGGAGGTCATTACTTTTTTGTGGGCCGATGTTGGCGACCAGACAGTTGGGTCTCGCGATTCACATTGGAAAAGGGTAGATTCAAGAACTTGCTTTTCCCAAATTCTAATCATCACCCATTTGGCTCACATGAAACGGATTTTACTTTCACTCTTCGCGGTTGCCTTGGCCGTTGTCTTGGGGCAGACCTTTTCCGTCACGCCATCAGACACGATCCATTATACCTCCATCCCAGCCATGGAGCCGAGATCTATTTCACTTCCAGAATACCTCAGCCCAACCATTGACCCTGAGGTGGAGCCGGCTTGGGGGTAGCTATTCCAGCCATTGGACCATGCTCCTTTGCGACAACAAGGAGTGTTTCAGCGCCTCGCACCCCGGTGACACCATGAATACCGTGGTTCCAGGAGACTCCGCATTTTTCAAGCTGATCTGCGCCCCAAATGATACACCTGGCGTGGGCACCTTGGACCTCAGGGTCTGGGACACCCTCAATCCCAGCTCCACTGTTGATGTCCACTACATCATCAATGCGACCACGGCGACTGCGGTCGCAAGTCCTAGCTTGAGCCAGACGGTAGTGGTATTCCCCACCATTGCCAGGGAAAGCATCCATATCCAGGCAAAGCAGGGATTGCTCGAAAAGGGAAAGGTCAGCCTCTACGACACCAAGGGGCACCTCCAGCTCAGCCAGCCTGTGAACCCGCAACGGACGGTTCAGATTGCTTTGGGACAACTTGCGCCGGGGATCTACCTGATGCGGTATGAATGCCGCTCCGGCCAACTCACCCAGAAGGTGATGGTGGAGCGCTGAAGTCGCTCAGTCAGCAGGCACCTGCCTGATCCAACCAGGAGCCATGACCGCCATCGTCCCGAAAAAGAGGCCCATGCCCAAGTTGAAGCCCATCGGAGCCAGCACATTCCCAATGCTGGGAACCAAGCCATACAGCGCCATCACGAGGCCATAGCTCACCAAGGGCGTGAGAGCCGCGAACCAGCGCGGCAAGGCCGTCTTCCCGCGCACCACCCAATACCCATACACCAGCACCAGCAGGAAGAAGACCACCGCGAAGGCCAGGCCCAAAGGCTCATTGAACGGGCGAAATGCCTCCATCTGCCCACCGCCCATGCGAACTGCGTCCGCCAAGGGATAGACGCCGCCATGGTAAGCCACGCCGCTGAACATCACATACAGCCCGGCAATCACAGCGCTCATGGCTACCCGGCGCCCCATCTGCAAAAGCGAGAGCCAAACCAAGTACAGTCCCGCCGCTTCCAAGGGGATGCCCAGGATGCCCAGGTAATGCCCCCAGATCAATCGTGAATTGGGAATGTCGCGAAGAAAGGCATAGTCGCCGTCCATGTAACCGCCTTGCGGCGAATACAGCAGGCAGTAGTCCCCGCACATGCCGATCACTGCGCCCAGCACTGCCACCGCACCCGCGATGCGGGCCCAGCGCAAGCGGGCATCGGGTGCGAAGTCGGCCATCTTAGCTCATGGGATCGGCTTCCTGCACGTAGGCGACGCGGGGAGCGAGGCTCAGTTCGTATGCGCCATCCGTGATGTCCAGGACTTGTCCGGGGCGACCGGGTACCGGGACGGAAAGGCTCAAGCTGCCAGTGGTCAGCCCCATTTGCTCGCGCTGAGTCAGGTGACGGAGGAAGCCCTCACGCTCCAGCGCGACCAAGGCCAACTCACGCTCCCGCGGATGCGAGAACTCGGCGGACAGGCTCAGGTGGTAGAAATCCGCCCCGCCAGTGACGGAGGCTTGCAGGGCCGCGTCCTCACAGCAGTGGTCCAGCTTGTATTCTGATTGCAGGGCCATGCCATTGGCGGCGAAGATGCCCGCATAGTGGCTCAGGGTCTCCTGCACCACGGTAAAGTCAGCATTCGCATCCATCGCGACCCACTTCATCTCGACGTTCAGTGCGTATGTGATGACCTCGCCCGAACAGGATTCTCGGAGGCGGTTGTGCTGCGAGGTGTAATAGATCAGGCTGGCAAATCCAGACAAGGCGAGCAAGAGAACAAGGCGGAGGGAGCGCTTTTTATTCTGCATGGAGGGGGAGGAGTTACGTTTTGGAGGTGGAGCCGCCGCCGCCCTTGCCTAGGGCAAAGCCAAAGAACATGCCGCAGAGGCCCCCCATGATGTGGGCAAACTGCGAGATGTTGTCAGGCTTGGTGGCGTCGTAGATCTCACGGCCGAGGTACAGCGCCACGATGAGCAAGAAGGTGACCGGGATGGTGCCCTTGCTGAAATTCACCAGGGAACCCAGCAGGATCATCATGAACACGATGCCGCTCGCGCCGATGATGCCCGTGTCCCAGAGCACATTGTTGATGGTCGCCGTCGCCAATGCGGTCACCAAGATCATGATCAGGATTTTCTTGGAGCCGTATTTCTCCTCCAGGATCGGCCCGATGAGCAGGATGAAGGAGAAGTTGCCGACCAGGTGCTCCCAGTTCGCATGGCCGAGGATATGGGAAAACAGCCGGAAGTAATCCGCCACCCGCCCGAAGTCGAAGTAGCCCGTCGCAGCGAAGTAGTTGTTGTTCAGGCCGGGGAAGATGGTGTCGCTGAGCAGTTGCACCACGCAAGCCGCAAGCGTGAAGCCCAGCACCACAGGAGCATTGAATGTGATCCTCATAGGGCACAAGGTACGAGGAAATGCCATAAGGAGTTCGGCCGCGATGGCAAGGCATTGCTGCTTAAGCATTTTTATCAACTGTTCCGGCAAGGCGATGCCCCTAACTTAAAGGCACTGAATTGCTCATTTCTAATCCCAATTCGCCAGATTTGCCAATCGATGAAAAGGCGTTCCGGCAAAATCCTTTGGGTTTATCTTTCCTTGCTCCTGATGCTCTGCGGCTGCAAGATGGTATGGCGTTCCATCCGCTACAACGTCCCAAATGTAACCGACTACAAAATCTGGGAAGAAAGGAAGGTTCGCCGGGCGGGGCAGGTCCATGGATTCGTGGACGGGAGGCAGCAAGGAATCGCCGAATTGGACGATTGGGGATTTGAGCCTTGGTACAAAGAGGGAATGAACTTCGAAGACTACATGAAGCGGACTGGCACGGTCGCTTTCCTGGTCCTCAAGGGCGACACCCTGCTCAAGGAGTACTACGATGACAAATTCGCGGACACCAGCCGGTTCAATGTCTTCTCCATGACCAAGGCCTATGTGAGCACCCTGACCGGGATCGCATTGCACGAGGGCAAGATCAAGAGCCTCGACCAGAGCATCGGCGAATACCTGCCATGGTGTACCGACAGCGGCATTTGCAAGATTTCCATCCGGCACCTGCTCCAGATGACCAGCGGCCTCAAATCCAATGAAGCCTACCTCAATCCCTGGGGCACATCCTCCAAGATGTACTACGGCGATCAGATGCAGGAGATCATGCACAGCCTGGAGCTGAAGCATCCGCCTGGCACCCGCTACTTCTACCAAAACGTCAACACGCAGCTCATGGGAATGATCCTCCGCCGCGCCGTGGGGATGCCGCTTTCGAACTACCTGAGTGAAAAGATCTGGCAACCCTTGGGCATGGAGGCGGACGCAGGTTGGAGCCTAGCCGAGGGCACCGACGATGAGAAGGCCTTCTGCTGCCTGAATGCGCGGGCCCGCGACTTCGCTCGGTTTGGATTGCTCGTCCTGAACCAAGGCAACTGGCACGGCAAGCAGCTCATCCCCCGGGAATGGCTCGCCGAGGTCGCAAGGCCGGACACCTCGCAGGGTGCCTACAACCGCTACCACTTCAATTGGTTCCTCACCCCGGAGGAGGAGGACTTCTGGGCGGAAGGCTTGCTCGGGCAGTTCACTTACATCTGCCCACGATCCCGGATGGTGATAGTCCGCATCGGCAATTCGCTCGATTTCAAGGTGCCCTGGTACGACAGCTTCAAGATCCTGGCCGGCCTGCGCACCAAACCAAGGCCGATTGAATTCAAGAAGCGCGACCTGCGTCCCTTCGAGGGCGAGTTTGTCTATGGCCTCAGCAACTTCGGGGACACCTCCCTCGCAGGCAAACATGTGACCTTCGTGGCCAAGCGCCGCGGACTCAAGGTCAAGACCGATTACCAAAAGAACTGGATCGCCAAGCCCAAAAGCGATTCCGTCTTCTACCAAGTGGCCTTCGGGCGGGTGCTGACCTTTCATCGCGACCCGGATGGGCAGTACCGCCGCATCACCTGGAACCGTCGAGGCAACATCTGGCCTGTCGGGAAGCTGGAGAAGTCCCCCAAATGAAAGAGGAGAGTGCCCGTCGAGATTCTCTGGGCACTCTCCTCTATTAAAATTCATTGCAAGCAACCTTTCGCTGCCCGCCTTTTTCCTACTACCTCACTCCACCACCATCTTGCGGACCACGCTATGTTGGCCATCGCTGATGCGGTAGAGGTAGATGCCGGGGGCAAATTCATCCGCATCGAAACGGAAGCTGCCTGCACCGGTTGCACCTTGCTGCGTCTGCTGTAGCACCAGCTTCCCAGTGACATCGATCAGCTGCAGGCTGAGGTCACTCGGGGCGGTGACGCTGTAGCGAACTACGGTCATGCCACGTGTGGGATTGGGCTGGCTCTGGGAGACAGTCAATCCACCGTTTTGGCCGGGGGCACAGCGGAGGTTCCCACCACTTCCATGTTGTAAGGCACAGGAGCGGGGATGTTCTGCTGGGTGCCACCGATCACGGGAACCTGCTGGGGCACCGTGACGTTCAGCGTGCCGGGGATGTTGAAGGCATACTGTCCGGATGTTGTGGGCGTGCCTGCCAAGTCAATGCACCCGTTGCTGCCGCCGAGGATGACCCCAGTGCCAGGGTTCGCTGTGCCAGTGATGCCTTGGGGCAAGCCAGTGACTGCCCCGAGCGTGAGCTGGTTCACCGTCACGGTCACCGGAGGGAATGGAAAGCCGATCAGGGCCCCCAGGTCGATCGCGGTGTCCGCGGGGACATTGATGGTGATCACCTGCGCATACGGCGTGCCGACAGTGCCCGAGGGTAGCGGAGCCGTGGGCGAAGGGTAGAAGAAGGCGCCATTGGAGTTGGGGTCGGGTGTGCATTGCGACCATCCGAACTGCACAGTGGCAGCCAAGAGCAAGAGCGCGAGGAACAATGTTCTTTTCATGGGAGTCAGATTAGACGTTCAATGGGAGCCGGATCACTCGATCACCATCTTGCCAGTGGCGGCTTGGCTGCCATTGGAGATCGTGTAGAGGTAGATGCCCGGGGTGTAGCCATTGGCGTCGAAGCGGATGGCATTGTCACCCACGGTTGCGCGGCTGCTGCTCACGAAAACCACTTTGCCCAGCAGGTCGGTGACCGTCATGGTCACGTCGCTCGGACGGGGAGCGTGGTAGGTGATGGTGGTGGCGCCGTGGAAGGGGTTCGGGGCATTGTGGCTGATCCAGAGGCTGTTTTCACGTTGCTCCTGGACACCCACAGCCGTCACATCCATGGTCCAGCCCAAGCCGGGGATCGGGATGGTGATGGATTGGCCACCGATCACGGGGACTTGCTGGGGCACGGTGACATTGTAGCCAGTGGTCATGCCCACGTTGAAGGTGCCGCCTTGGGTAGGTGTGCCGGAGACCTTGATGCAGCCATTGGTGCCACCGCCCCAGTTGCAGCTTTGGATGTCGCAGGCATAGTTCAAGCCAGAAGGCAGGCCGGTGATGGCGGTCACTTCTTGGAAGTTCACAGACACCGACACTGCCGGGAAGGGGAACCCGATGTAGGAGGACAGGTCGATGGTGGTGTCTTGGGGCACCATGATGGTGAAGGTCTCTGTGTAGGCCTGACCTTGGTTGCCGGAGGTGAGGTTGCTTTGGATCAGGGGGTTCGGATAGACGCCGGGAATCCCTGCCAAGACATAAAGTGGGTTAGGTGTGCAGACCTGTGCCATGATGGCCGATCCAGCAAGTGCAAGAATCAATGTGAGTACGCTTTTTCTCATATACCTCAGTGTGTGTTGAGCATTCTGAACCCCCAATTTCCAGATATTCAGGGGAAATAAAAAATGATTGGCGTTAGCGGTTTCCTTGGGCCTCGAGGAACTCCAATTTCTCCTTGGCCTGCATGATGAAAACGGAATCCGGGAACCTTGCGATGTACTCGCGGTAGCCATCCACCGTATTGGCAGTCTTGGCATTTTCGAAGGCCACAGCATTCAGGCGCTGCTGTATCTGTGGAGCCTGCATGGCAGTGGGGTAGCGCTTCAGGAAGTTTTCCAATGCCTCCTCGGTATTGGCGGCCAGGGCCTCCTTGGTTGCGTGTTCGTCGCGGACCTTGGCCACGTCCTTGGCGTTTTCAGCGTCGGGGTAGGTGATCAAGTAGTCGTCCAGCGCCGCAACCGTGCCAGCCTTGAGCGCGAGTTGATAGGCGAGGTCATTGCGGTAGTTCCGACAGACAGTGGCGGAGGCGCTGTTCGGGAATGCGAGCAGGAAGGCATCGTAGGCCTCGACAGAGCTCTTTTGCTTGGCGGCTTCCAGGAAGCTCGCCTCCACGCGGTCGCGCCGGGTTTGAAGCTCGGCGGTGGTGATGCCCAGCTTCTCGTATTTGCCACGGTCCTTGTCCGCGAGTTTGGCCCAACCTGTCTCGGCAATCACGAGGTGGTCCAGTGCCTTTTGCATGTCCTTTTTGGCCGGATCCATCCCGTAGAGGCGGGACATGCCGAAGTTGGCGGATATTTCATTCGGGTCATCCTTGAGGCAATCCTCGAAAGCCGACCAGGCATTCGCAAAATTCTTGTCCTCGATGGCCTTCATGCCCTTGGCTCCGCATTGAGCGGAAGCCTGTATGCCAACTGCCAACAATAGGGCAGTGAAGAGAGTAGCTCTTTTCATCAGATTCAAACTTTTCGGTACTACAAAAATAAGAAAATCCCCCTAGCGTAGGCGCTAGGGGCTGTGCTCACCTCCAACCTTGGAAGCTGTCCGCTGGGGAGGCATTTGAAGCACTTCACCCCGGCATTGTAGCAATTCTCGTGCCTCATCTTAAGTTGCAGTCTTCGAGAAACGCCGTCTTGAAGCCCAGCTTCATGGGTCTGCTGAATAGAGGAATAGCTTGCTTCCTTGCTGAGAGTCATTGCCCACTTGCGAATTTGCCCAGTTTGCAAGTGCTCGGATTGCCGCAATTTGGCCCGGTCTTTGCAACCGAGGACACGCTGGCACATGGATGGCGCATCGCGTCATGTTTCGATAGCCAATACTGCCGATTACATCAGGTTTCCCCAGCCAATTTGCCCAGTCGGGCAGGACATTCCTGTTCCGATGATTTGTACCAACATAGTCACCACAACTGCCATGAAGTATCACATCCTATTTCTGCTGCTGTGCCTCGGAGTTGCATTCCCATCGCATGCCCAGGATGATTGCCACTGTCCGCGAAAGGAAGACTACGCGGAACTTACCTACCAATTGGACACCATCTCCAATCCGCAGCGGAAGCGGGCGATTCTCAAGGATTGGGAACTCAAGGAGGATCACCCGGGTTGCAAGCGCATGCTGATGCGGCTCACAGCGGACCACGTCTTCAGGGAGGGGAAGATCGATTCGGCCAAGATCAGGCTCGCAGAGCTCCTCCACTATATCCAAGGGATGGGCTGCGCAGATTCGTTCTACCTGGGCTACCTCGACTTACGAACCGTGGTGCATTCCTTTGCCTTGGAGACAGACTCGACCATCCTCGTCGGGACGTCCCTGTTGAACCTGGGCAAGCGCTTGGGCAAGAAGGATATCATGTCCAGGGCCTATTTCGAGGTGGGCAATGCCTATTTCCTGACCACCGAGTATTCCCGTGGTCTGCCCTATATCCGCAAGGCCATCCAATACGTCGGCGACATCCCGAAGCCCATCTCACGGTTCCGCATCCTCAACGAACCGGCCAAGCTCTACACCAACTACTACGGTTACAAGCCAGAACGCGTCGCCTATCTGGACTCGGCAGCCTTTCTGGCAAATCAGGCAATTGAGATCACCCGAATCGCCAATGCCAGACGTCTCAGGCCAAGTGCATTTGAGTGCCTGGCGAAGGTCCGTCTGGTTCAAGGGCGCTTCGATGAGTGTCTCATCTTCCTGGATTCGGCTGCACATTACCTCAACCCCAACCAGGGATTCAGCGTACGGATGCGGATCGCGATTGACAGCGCCGATGTCTATGCGGCAAAGGGGCGGTTTGCGGAGGCGGTCGAGATGATCCAGGCCCATGTCCCTCGGATACCATCTTACGATCCCTCCCTGAAGCGGATTGCCTATAGGATGATCTATGAGCATGCCAAGAACGCAGGGAATCCTGTCGTTGCACTGGATGCCTTGGAGCGGTACAAGCACCTGCAAGACAGCATTTTCACGGCCGAAAAGGCGGTCGCTGCACGGGAATTCGAGGCCCGCTACAAAAAGGTGGAACAGGATGCCGAGATCAGGGAGCTTGCTAGGCAACAGGAGCTGCGCGGGCTCCACATCAGCCGGTTGAACACCACCATATTTGCTGGGGCATTGTTCGCGGTGGCGGTGATCGTGACCGTGGTGCTCTGGTACCGGCAGCGCCTGCTCCAAAGTGAAAAGGCCCTCCATGAAACCGAGCAACGTCTGAACCGCGCCCGCATCAATCCCCACGTCTTCTTCAACATGATGGCCACACTCCAGAACATGAGCCTGGATCCGGAGCAATCCGACCGCCTGCCGGGATTCCTGGCGCGGTACAGCCGCCTCATGCGCATCACCTTGGAGACGACCTATGCCGAGTTGATCCCGCTGGAAATGGAGTTGCAGTACTTGGAGGACTACCTCGCCCTGCAATCCCTGCGCATCCCGGGCAGGTTCACCCACAAGATCGAGATCGACCCGAGCATCGACCCCAGCGAGGTTCAAGTGCCATCCCTCATCTTCCAGCCGCTGGCGGAAAACTCCATCGAGCATGGCTTCCAGCGGATGCAGTCCGGCGGACAACTCACCATCCGGGTGGAGCGCCGTGGCGACGAGATCGTGGCCATGGTGGATGACAATGGGCAGCCGGAGGCGGAATCGACTTCGCGGCATGAGGGTTTCCCGTCGCGGGCGTCGCAGATCATTGAGGACCGCATCACCCTGATCAACTCGCGGCTTCGCCGCAAGGCGCAGATGGCACTGCGGCGCATGAGCCTGACCCAGGGCTATCGGGTGGAAATCACAATCCCCAAACTGGCCTGAATGGAGCAGGTGCACATCCAGCAGGCGCACTTGCTAAAGCCATCCATGCACCTGCTTGATCGAGGTGGAGACGTCAGGCGGGCAGTTGGGACGAAGTAGTATATTTGATCAAACGGAGAATGAATTCACTGAAATGAAGGCCCTGATCGTGGACAACGAATCGCCCATTCGCGAGGGATTGCGGCGCATGTTGGGGGCATATTGCCCTGTGATCACTCAAGTGGAGGAGGCTTCCGGCGTGACCGAGGCGCGGGAGCGGATTGCGAAGTCCAGCCCGGATATCCTCTTTGTGGACATCGAGATGGACGACGGGACCGGGCTCGAGCTCGTGCGCGGGCTGGGCGAGATCAAGTTCCAAGTGGTGTTCATCACCGCCTTCAACCAATATGCCGTGGACGCATTCCGCCTTAGTGCCGTGGACTATCTGCTCAAGCCTGTGATACCGGAGGATCTCGTGGCGGCCGTGGCCAAGGCGAGCCGCAACCTGGATCTCAGGTCACAGGCTGCGACCCTGCAAGTGCTGATGGAGCGGATGGATGCCAGCCACACTGGCGATCGCCGCATCGCCCTGCGCGACCACAATGCCGTCCACCTCGTGCGCCCGCAGGACCTGCTTTACTGCGAGGCCGAGGGGGTTTATACCTCCATTGTGATGCAGGGAGGCAAGCGCATAGTCATCTCCAAAAGCCTCAAGGAGTACGAGGAGCTGCTGGGTTCCATGGGATTCCTGAGGGTGCACCACAGCTACGTCGTGAACATGGGCCGTGTCTCCGCCTACCGCAAGGGTGATGGAGGGTCGCTGCTCATGGAGGACGGGGTGGAGATCCCGGTTTCACAGCGCAAGCGTGATGCCGTTATGACCTACCTCAAGCAATTCTGAAGGCCGCTCCATTCGATGCCCGCCCCAAAAGGTTGTCTCCCGGCGACTGATTCATCTCGTCTGAAAAGCTGCTATTTGTCATGCTCCGCCGCGTTTGACTGCTGTTTTTTTGAAGTCTAAACGTTGAAATAAAACATGGAAAAGCACGACATCCTTCATGAGTTCCCCGAACACAAGGAGCGCATTCACGAGTTGAAGATGAATGACCATCACTTCCGCAAGCTGTTCGACGAGTACCATAACTTGGATCATGAAATCCACAGCATCGAGAGCGGAGCCACGGTTGCGATCGATGAGTACTTGCACGAACTGCGCGTGAAGCGCGTCCACCTCAAGGATCAGATTTACGCCATGCTGAATGCATGACGAGAACACTGTCAGATTAGGAAGCACGAAAAAAGCCCCGAATTTCGGGGCTTTTTTCATCTCGGGCGGAGAGAGCGGGATTCGAACCCGCGGTACCCTTTTGAGGTACACACACTTTCCAGGCGTGCTCCTTCAACCACTCGGACACCTCTCCGGGAAATGGATGACAAAGATAAGGCCTTTCTCTCGGCTTTTCAAAATACCGGCCCTCAAAATTTCAAGTGTGGGGCTATGACTCGGTTTCCGGCCAGGTTGCCAGGCAGACATAGGAAAACCCCGACTGCTGCGGGGTTTTCCGGAAAAACGTGTCAGGAAAAGAACGAAAGCGAAATTCTGGAGGCTCAGGCAGCCATCTTTTCGGGCTTGCCGCCCATTTCTTGATCCTTGCGATAGACCACGGCGAAGCGCATCAGGTTGATGTCCACCCCCAATGCACGGGCGCCTTCCATCAGGGTCGGGTTCGTCACCCGGCTCAGGTATTCCACAGCGGCGAAGAGCGTTTGGCTGTTCACGTTGCGCTCGATCCACGGGATCAGGTCCACATCGCCCACCTCGTGCAGGTCGCAGAGGTAGCGCACCACCGTGTCCAGGGTCACAGCCATCGCAATCCGGATTTCGGGCAGGGTGAAGCCTTCCTCGAAGAGTTTCTTGATTTTCTGAAAGGTGTGGCCATTGACGCGCTTGCGGAGGTTGGCCATGCGGTAGTCCTCGTAATTTTCCAGCACATCCTGAACGCAGCGCAGGATGCCGACCCCGTAGCGCTCACACTTGGCGTGGTCAAATCCCGGGATGCGGAGCAATTCCTCCAAGCCGAGCGGCTTGCCCATCACCAGCCGATCCAGCGAATAGTCCGTGAATACCTGCCAGGGATCGGTGACCTCGGCCTGCGCCACCTCCCTGCGGTATTGCCGTAGCACATCCCGCAGGTACCATTCCAGCCCCGTGAACCGCAATTGCATCGGCTGTACCGGGATGTCCTCGCGGGACTCCAGCCAGCTGCGGCCTGCATCCGTGAGGGCGAGGGTTGCGCAGCCCTTGCCACGGGTTTGGAGCAGTCCCAGGTCCACGAGGTAGTGGATGGCACAATTCACGCGGGACCGGAACTTGGGGGGAATCGAGCCAAATGATTGGAGTTTGGTATGGGCCTCGTCGCGCCAGCTTCCGTCGATCTTGCCCACCACCACACTCACCAGGTAGGAGGGGCCATAGTTCCGTTCCAGTCCAGCCATCGTCTCCAGAATCCGTCCGGCCAGGTGTCTCATGTTTTGAGCATTCATCATGGGAGTCGTTTGCTCCACCATTCCAACTGCACTTTCCATTGCTATCGAGTTTTTTGTGTTGTGAGAAATAATTGAATCGATGGCCCAAAGTTGCGGGGCTGCCACGGCCTGTCTAGGGAAATGGGATGTGTGGAGTAACCCCCTGCGCACACATCTATATATGTACACATGTGTGCGAGGAAATGGACCTGATTTTGAGCTTGTTGCGAAATGGGACAGGAGGCCGCCTGAGGTAACGGCAGGGCAGGGCAGAAAAATCAAAAAATCCTGCCCTTTCGGGCCATTGGGACTAAATTTGATTCAACAAATCACTGAGATCTGCCCATGAATCCGCACATTTTGGTTTCCGTCGAGCATGTGACCGCTCCGTTGCTGGAGTCCCTGAGCGCGCAACAGGTGGGCATCGAGTTGTCCTGTTTCGCCAACCCGCACCTGCTGGACAGCCCGGACCTGGATGCAGCCGTCACGAAGCACCGCGACTTGCTTGCCGGATTCGACCTGCCCATCACCATGCACGGCGCGTTTTATGACCTGAATCCTGTGGCTCGCGACCCCATGATCCTGAACGTTTGCAGGACCCGTATCCGGCAATCCTTGGATGTGGCGCGGCGGCTCGGCATCCACAAGGTGGTCTTCCATGCCAACTATGTGCATTCCAACCATACCCAGTACCAGCAGCACTGGACCGAAAAGCAAGCGGCCTTTTGGTCGGAGTTCATTCCTGCACTGGAGGCGGAGGGGACATCGATTCACATCGAAAACACCCGGGAGGAGAATGCCTCCTACATCGATGGGGTGGTGAGGAGCATCGGGCATCCGCTGGTGTCCATCTGCTACGACACGGGCCATAGCCATTGCTTCATCGACTCCAAGATTTCGCCCGTGCATTGGGTGCAGACCTACGAATCCCGGCTCGGATACGTGCACCTCCACTCCAACCACGGCCGATTTGACGAGCACATCGCCTACACCAAGGGGACGGTGAACTTCGATGGGTTTTGGGAGGCCTTCACGGCATTGGATCCCCTGCCTTACCTGATCATCGAAGTGAAGCAGCGCGAAGACTTCCTGGAATCAATTGCCGCCCTACGGCAGCGGTTCCCGATCTGATCAGTTCCCAGCGATCAGGATCTCCGCACGGGAGCGCATCCGCTCGATGCTCGCCTCCAATCGGTTGAAAAACTTGTTGCGCTCGCGTTCGCTCACTGCACTGATGGGGATGCTCTTGCCTTGAATGGTGGCAAGTGTGGCAGAGGTCTCCCGGCAAAATTCTGGATCCGTGGTCTGCATGAACTGGATGACATTGTGCTCCAGGAAGACGGCCTCTTTCCCGTCCAAGCGGGTGTGGATGATGTTTTGGCTATAGACCATCTCGTTCAGGAACAGGCGATAGTTGTCGGCGGGGCCTTGCTCCGGGGCGGGTGCGCCGTAGCGAAACTTGCGGCCAAGTGAAGCCTGGGCCTTGAGGTGGACGACCAATGCCCGCAAGGCATCATAGACCCGCAGGGCATCATTCGGGTCGGTGAAGCAACCGCTCTCCAGGAAGTACAGCACTTGGTGCAGGGTGGTGCTGAGCGCCGATTCGTAGATGATCTCCGTGCTCGGGATCCTGATGTACCGCCCCACGATCTCCAACGCCAGTTCCGGGCTTGTCGGGGTGCCGAGATGCACCTTGGGCAATGGCTCGTCCGGTCGGAGCACGCTCTCCCAATAGCAGCGCTTGAATGCCAGCAACTCCGGCACTTGCAGGATGTGGAAGAAGGGCAGCTCCATCGAGAAATACACGATCTCCTTGCTCGAAGCCTGCTCCATTTGCTTGAGGAAGGCATTCACCACCCCCAGCCGACCCTCCATGTCCAGGTCTCCAGTCCCGTCTCGCTGAAACTGCACGGCACCACTGGACGGTCCGATCAGGTGATCCAGGGAAAGTCCAAACCGCTGACAGATCATCGCTGCCTCGGTCAGGCTCAATTCCGTATCGCCTCGCAGGCGGCGGTAGGCGCTGTCGCGACTCACACCCAGGAGGGACGCCAGCTCGTCCGCCAGGCTCAGGTGCGCAGGCAGGAGCTCGGTCACCCGCGCGAAGAGATTGGACTGGATATCCGAATGGTTGCCGATTCCCATGATAGGGCAAATTATG
This sequence comes from Bacteroidia bacterium, assembly GCA_046329055.1. Taxonomy (GTDB): domain Bacteria; phylum Bacteroidota; class Bacteroidia; order J057; family JADKCL01; genus JADKCL01. Next base: position 33,095 of record JAXLVK010000025.1, on the reverse strand, counting down.
CAAACCGGGCAGCGATTCCAAGATGGCTATGGTGTTGAGGCTGAGGCATGCCCTCGGAGGCTCTCGACAAGGCAAATCCAGGGCCTCTTATGGGCCGAAGCTCGAACCCGCGCGTTGCAGAATCTGCAAATCCACGTGGCTGCGGCTGACAATTGCTGCAAATTCCGCAACCACTGCCGCATTCCTTTGGATTCCTTCGGCCGCCAACCGCTTCCCCGAGAAAGATCAGCATCCAGCGCCAATGCCCGCGACTACCGTTGCGCTGCCTGCGACAGGGTCCTGACCGACCCACGCGATCTTCGCCCTGTCATTCAACGATAGACGTGCATGCAGAAGCTCCTTTCACTCGCCATTTTGCTGATGCTTTCCTTGGGGGCAGCCATGGGACAGCTCGCGGTCACAGCAGGCCTTGCCTTGGGCCGCAGCGCCGAGCAGTACCACGACCACAGCAGTTCGGGTTGGTTCACCAGCAGCTCCCGCTACCTCGATCCGCAATCCACCTTCCTGGCATCCGCCGGGATCGATGGCTCGTTAGGGGTCCGTCTCCACTATCAGGCCGCACTGGACTACCAATATGTCCGCCTTCACGGCGAGATCGCCGGGGACAATTTCCATGCGCCAATGTCGGTGAGCCTGCGTGGGCATCAGATTGGGGTTGCCTCGGGCCTGTCCTTGGAAAATTGGAGCCTGCGGACGTTTGGCTGCCTAGGGTTCCGCGCCCTGTTGGGGATCCGGCCCAAGCTCCGAGGGACTGAGCGGGACATCATTTCTTACTACCCGGCCATGCTCTATGGGCCAACGGAGGTCAATCGGAGCACCGAGATGGTGGTGGGATTCGAGGGGGCTTTTGGTTTCGGGACGCATTTCAATGACTTGATCGCCAAATGGGAGCTGCTTGGCAGACTCCAGGGCTTGGCATTGGGTCGCACGGAATGGCTCCTGGGTCTGCGGATGACCTGCGCCCTGCCCCTCTCTCGATCCCGGCAGGCTCACCACCATTCCGATTAATTCGTACTTTGGCCTGAACTAAATCCGGAAATCCATGCACATCGAGAAGGGCAACAAGAAGATCATCAGCGCATGGTGCTGGTATGACTGGGCCAATTCGGTTTACCCGCTGGTCATCACCACCGCGGTCTTTCCGATTTACTTCGGCGCCGTGACCGAGGCCAATGGCGACAAGTACATCCACTTCATGGGCCGTGACATCGTGAACTCGGAGTTTTACTCCTATTTGGTGTCCTTGTCCTTCCTCTTGGTTTCCTTCATCTCGCCTGTGCTCTCAGGGATTGCGGACTACGCTGGTCGCAAGCGGCTCTTCATGCAGTTTTTCTCGACCTTGGGAGCCATCTCCTCTGCTTCGCTCTTCTTCTTCACAGGGCGGGAAAATCTCTGGATCGGCGTGGTCGGTTCGGTGATTGCGAGCATTGGGTTTGCGGGCAGCCTTGTCTTTTACAATGCCTTCTTGCCGGAAATCGTCGAGGAGAAACGGATGGACCAAGTGAGTGCGCGGGGCTTTACCATGGGCTACATCGGTTCATCGATCTTGCTCATCCTCTGCTTCATCATCATCATGAAGCCGACCATGTTTGGCATCGCCGACCTGGGACCCGACAAGCCGAACACAGCATTGGCGACCCGGCTCAGTTTCTTGATTTCGGGGATTTGGTGGTTTGGGTTTGCACGGATTGCATTTGCAGGCTTGCCAGCCCGGACGCACAACCGCCCCGTTGAGAGCCGCCGCATCCTGCTGCATGGGTACCGGCAGTTGGGGAATGTGATGAAGCAGCTGGTGCAACCTGCGCAACGCCGCATCCTCTTTTTCCTGGCGGGCTTTTTCTTCTGCGCATTGGGCTACATGACGGTGATCTACCTCGCGACGCTATTTGGTAAGGAGGAGATCGGGATGAGCGCCAGTGAGCTGATGATCGTGGTGCTCGTGATCCAGTTCGTGGCCATCGGCGGGAGCCATCTCTTCGCCTGGATGAGCGGGAAGATGGGCAATATCCCGGCACTTGCGATTTCCGCCTTGGTTTGGGCTTTGGTCTGCTGCTCCACCTTTTTCGTGACGGACAAGGTCGGGTTCTACATCGTCGCCTTCTTCGTGGGGACAGTGATGGGCGGCATCCAAGCGCTTGCCCGCAGCACCTACGCCAAGCTGCTTCCCGATACCGAGGACCATGCGAGCTATTACAGCTTCTATGAATTCACCGAGAAGGTCGCGACTGCCACGGGGACCTTTTCCTATGGCGTGATCATCAACCTCACTGGCACCATGCGCAATGCGTCCCTGTTCTTGGGTGCGATGTTCTTGGTTGGGGTGGCGCTGCTATTTGCCGCGCACAAGGCTCGGAAGGTGGCGAAGTAGGCATCGGGGCTAACCAATTATGGATTCAGCGGAGTTCCGTCACATCTCCCTTCTTGAGCCCTAGGTGTGAATCGTCGCGGAGGAGATCGGTTTTTCCAGTTGGCATTGCGAAGACGAAACTCTCCAACACCTCTGAGAATGTGGGCCTCCGACCAGGACCTATTTCATATCCTGAGACGATGCCTAAAAGGCATCGGGTCAAAGTATCCACCAAGCCTGCGGGAAGGTTTACAGCCGGGATTTCGGGAATGGCCTGACCTCTGATAGCGATGCGTCCTATGGGAAATGGTCGGGTGCCCACTTCAGTCAAATACGTCGATTCATTGCCTTGCAGCACTAGTTCGACTCCCCTCAGCAATTCTGGAAACGATGGCGCATCGCCACCATTTTCCCTGTGCTGCTTCAAGGACCATGCAATTGTGTCGGCCGGCATATCTCCAAGCAAATCACCATTGTCCAATTGAAACCATCCCATTGGCGATCAGGGTTTAGTTTTTAGGGCCATATTGACCTTTGAAATTTGGTGTGGTGACCGAGTCATCACGGTATTTGATCCAGGCAGCCCGCGTCAAGGCATTGATATTGTTTTCCAAGTTTCCAAATCCGTAGTGATCGATCCAGTACTGTTCGGCGATCATGGCTTCCAGCAGCGTCCAGTTGCCAGCCTCTTTCCGTTCAACATAATGAGTGTTCTCAGACCAATTGTTGTGGTAGCCACTTTTCAGGTGCTGTTGGAAGCGTGCCTTGTACCCGACCTGATCACAGGTCTGTCCTACATAGACAACCTTGTCATTCGACTTTTTCTTGACCACATAGATTTCGATATCAGAAAGAGTGCCATCATCCAGCGTGGTCCTGCCATAGAGGTGATGCCGTTGCACCACCGGCTGCATTTGGAGGGGTTTATTCGGCTGTCGCAGTCCTCCACGGTTCATGAGTGATTGCAGGGATTTCAGCTGTTTCACTGCTTGGCAACAATCCGCATCCTCCTGCAATTTGAGCTGCTTGGAAAGCTGAGCTGGACGAGCCCCTGCCATTCCAGAGCTCTTGGACTCCGGGGCTTCATGGTGACGATCCTTGTGCTCCGAACCAGTTGCGATTTTCATGGGTGATCAAATATTCCCACCAACCGATGCTCGATACCTGGAGGGACGCGCGCAATCAATTGGGAAAACATAAATTCCACGTTTTAGCTGATCAATGCAAGGTCATTTTTGCATCGCAATTGACATCAGCCATAGGTTCCTTTTCATCGACCGAAAACCGATCAACGCACGCTTCTCACTCAAACGCGTAGTACCGCTTCTTCCCGTCGGTTGTGACGCCCTCGATGAGGACGCCGCCATCGCTGCTTGAAACCTGGCGCTCGACATCTTTCGGGCTACTCACGGGCTGCTTGTTCACTTTGAGGATCACAAATCCCTCCTCCAAGCCAGCGGACTGCAATTTGCCGGGACGGAGCTTGATCACCTTCACGCCGGATTCTACACCGAGATTGTTGCGGTCCTCCGCTGCGATCGAGGCCAATTGGGCGCCGAGGCGGGTGCTGAAACCCTCTTGCTTGGTGCCGTCTTCCCCTGCATCGCCGAGGCGCTCGCTCAGGGTCGTCTTGCCTTCCTTGCTGCGCAGGGTCACGTCCATCTCCTCCGTCTTGCCGTCGCGGATCAGGGTCAATGCCACCTTGTCACCGGGGCGGTAGGTGCCGATGACCTCCTGCAGTTCGCTGCTGCTGCGGATCGGCGTCTGGTTCACGTGGGTGATCACATCGCCACGGGTGATGCCTGCTGCTTGGGCTGCTCCTCCTTCGATCGTTCCCGTCACCAAGGCGCCATCCAGCGTCTTCAGGCCATATTTCTCAGCCACATCGGTGTTGATGTTCTGGATTTGTACGCCGATGATGCCACGCTGCACCTCACCGAATTCGCGCAGGTCCTCCATCACCTTGCGGACAATGTTCACCGGGATGGCGAAGGAGTACCCGGCATAGCTGCCCGTCTCGGAGGCGATAGCGGTATTGATGCCGACGAGTTCGCCCGTGGTGCTGATCAGGGCGCCGCCGCTGTTCCCGGGGTTCACCGCCGCATCCGTCTGGATGAAGCTCTCGATGGCAAACTCCTCGTCCAGCAGGTTCAGGCTACGGCCCTTGGCGCTCACGATGCCCGCTGTGACCGTGCTCGTGAGGTTGAAGGGGTTGCCGACAGCGAGAACCCATTGGCCGACTTGGACATCGTTGGAGTTGCCGAAGGGCAGGAAGGTCAGGCCCTCCTGTTCGATCTTGAGCAGGGCGAGGTCGGTGTTCGGGTCAGTGCCGACCACGGTTGCCTCGTATGTGCGCTTGTCTTCCAGCACCACTTCCACCTTTTCGGCGTTCTTGACCACGTGGTTGTTGGTGGCGATGTAGCCGTCGCCGGAGATGATCACGCCGGATCCAGCCGACTGCGGACGCATCCCTCCCTGGAATGGCGACCCGAAGAACCCATGGAAGGGATCTGGCGAGGCGCTCGCAGAATAGAAGGACTTGATATGGACGACCGCCGGTGTGGCCATTGCCGATGCCTGCACGAAATTGGGCAGGTCATTGGTGGATTGGCCTTGGTCTGTCGCCGCAGGTTGGTTCACGTGCATGAGTGGCGCATGGGCAGGCTGGAACGCCGCTGTGGGCTCCGGCATCATCCAATGCATCACACCAAATCCGAGAGCTGCCCCTCCAAAACCGAGCAAAAATGTTGCAATCGACTTTTTCATCCTCATTTTCAGATTTTCTCTATCCAAGATAATCCTTTTAACGATGACAAAGCGGGACTTGTTGTGGTCGATGCGGGGAGTTCGTGTTAAGAAAACTGAATCGTTGCCCTGTTGTAGGGGTTCAGAATCTTGAACCCCTACAACAGGGCAACCTACAACCTGATTTCTACATGAAAATGAATGCTACCTGATCACAGGTCCAGGAACTGCACATCTTCTTGCGCCTTCTGATAGTCCTCCATCTGCCCGATGTCGATCCAGTAATCGAGCAGGGGGAAGGAGCAGACTTTCTTGCCGTGGCGCATGGCTGTCTCGATCAGTTCCACGGCATCGAAACGCTCATGGTTCGGAATCAGGGACAGCAGCTCGCGGCGGATGAAATACATGCCGCTGTTGATGTGGTAGGTGAAGGTGGGCTTTTCCTTGATGGAGCTGATCTCGTGTTGATCGTCCACCTCGAAGATGCCGTATGGGAGGTTCAAGCGGTAAGGAATCGTGGCAACCGCCATGTCCGCATCCTCCTCCACGTAAAAGGCGAAAAAGCGCTCGAAATTGATGGTGGTCAGGAGGTCGCCATTGATGACGAGGACGTCGTTGTACACGAAGCGCTCCTTGAGGGCCGCCCCACCGATGGTGCCGAGGGGCTTCGGCTCGAAGATGTAATCAAAGTTCAGACCCCAATCGTCGCCTTCACCGAAGTGACGGGCGATCTGATCTCCGAAATGGTTGAGGCAAAAGGTGAAATGCTTGACGCCAGCATTCTTGAGACGTTGAATGCTGTATTCCAAGATCGGACGACCGCCGACCTTCACCAATGGCTTGGGCAGGTTGTCCGTGAGCGGGCTCAGGCGCTCGCCACGGCCCCCGGCCATCACGACCACCTCAAATGGCAGCAAGGGGGTAGAGGGAGGATTGCTCCTCGGCTCTCGTTTTTGTCGTGGACCCTTGAAGGGTTTTCCTGTAACGTTCAAAGTTTCAAGTTTTGATCTCTCAAGGCCGTCAAGCGAGGACGGTAAAAATCACAAGTCCTCTGAGGAAAAACAAGTTTCCTCAATGGTTGGGGCTTACCTCACACGCCTACTGGAAAGTAAAGGTAGTAAAAGTTCGCTAATTCGGCTCATATTTGCCAATATCGCCGGAATCAACGCGCCAACAGCGACCCCGGTTCCACGCATCTTATGGCCCAGAAATCCCAAAAATCAGCCCACGCACCCAAGGAAAAAGCAGTCCTCGTGGGCATCTACAATCGTTCCATTCCCAAGGAAAAGGCAGAAGAATATTTGGAAGAACTGGAGCTGCTCGTGGATACCGCAGGTGCGACCACCCTCAAGGTCTTCCTGCAAAAGGTCGATCACGTCCACTCCGGCACCTACGTCGGCACTGGCAAGTTGGAGGAGATCAAGGCCTTCATCGACGAGGAGAAGGTGGACCTTGTGGCATTTGACGACGACCTCACGCCCTCACAGGTGCGCAACATTGACCGCGCCCTTGGCGTCAAGGTGCTGGATCGAAGCGGCATCATCCTCCACATTTTCAGCGAGCGCGCCCGCACCGCCCAAGCCAAGGCACAGGTGGACCTCGCGCAGCTGCAATACCTGCTCCCCCGCCTCGCGGGCTTGTGGACGCACTTGAGCAAGCAGAAGGGCGGCATCGGCATGAAGGGCGCGGGTGAAAAGGAAATCGAGACCGACCGCCGGGCCATCCGCTACCGCATCGACCTGCTCAAGGAGGAGCTCAAGAAGATCGATCAGCAGAACCAGACCCGCCGCAAGCACCGCGTGGAGATGGTCCGCGTCTCCCTCGTGGGTTACACCAACGCAGGCAAGAGCACCCTCATGAACCGCCTCTCCAAAAGCGATGTCCTCGCTGAGGACAAGCTGTTTGCCACGCTCGATACCACCGTCCGCAAGGTCGTCGTCGATCAGGTGCCCTTCCTGCTCAGCGACACGGTCGGCTTCCTGCGCAAGCTGCCTCACCACCTCGTGGAGTGCTTCAAGAGCACCCTCGACGAGGTCCGCGAGAGCGATATCCTCCTCCACGTCGTGGACATGAGCCATCCTGCATTCGAGGAGCAGCTGGAAGTCGTGAACGAGACCCTCGCCAGCCTCAACGCCAAGGAGAAGCCGACGATCGTGGTCTTCAACAAGATCGACCGCATCCCAGCGGAGCAGCGGGAGCAATTGGAAAAGACTTGGTATGCCCGGGAAAATGCACCCGCGGTCTTCATCGCGGCCGGAGCAAACATCGGGATCGATGTGCTCAAGGAGCGGTTGCTTGCCCTTGTGCGGCAGGAATACAAGGACAAGTACCCGCATTTCAAATTTGCGGAGGTGCCGGACTACGAGGCCATGGCGCGGGAGCAGAGCGAGACGGGGGAGTGGCGGGGGTGAGATGGGCTGTGGTCACCATCCATAAATGAATGGTGCATTCCCAAATGCAAAGGACAGCATGGTGCGGTCGTCGCCTCCGTTGTAGCCTGCTCTGGTAAGAGATTTTTGGCATTTTCCCAAAAGCTTGGTTTCCATTGGGATTGGCCTTACATCATGACCCAAAGGCCGAGGAGCTACCTGCCTTGAAAAATTAGAGCGATTGTCATTTGTTATATTTAATCGAAAGCTCAATTTGACAATCTTGCAAAAATGAGATGATATCATTCAAATAAGTTATATTGCTTGGCGGCACCAGTCAGGCCCAGTTGAGAGAAAAAAACCAATTAGCCGATGGAATCAGCACCAAGACCGCAAATCTCAAAAGGCCGAGGCAAGAAGCTTTCCTATGTGTTGGGAAACATGACTTCCGTTGAGCATGATGAACTCGGGCTTTGGCTGGGGTCGCCTTTGCACGGCAGGAGCGAGCAGTTGGCGGCGGTTTTGGAGATTGTCCTGCGGCATCTGAAGCAGGGGTTGCCCTCCGAATTGCAGGCCCAAGACTTTGCCCATCTCTTGATGCCCGACCGCCCCATGGAACCCAAGAAGGAGCAGTACATCTGGGTTCGGCTCACACAGCTCTACCATGAGGTGCTGGAATTCCTAGCCTGGAAGCGGTTCGAGTCAGAGTCGGCATTGAAGAAGGTGATGGTATTCGAAGAGGTCTGTCGTCGGAATTGGGAGCGGGTCATCCCCGAGACCTATGAGGCGGGACTGAAGAGCCTGCCACTTGAGGAGGGGGCGGCACGGTTCAAGGGGCAGCTGCGGATGGAGTTGCCGTACTCGCATTACCTGGCAGGCAAGGGATTCGGGAAGGGGGGGAAGCACCTCGACAAAATCCAGGAGGCCCTCGATGGCCATTTTGTATTGCAGAAGCTGAAATATGCCTGTGCCGGCGTGCTGGAGGGCGAGCCTTGCGCGGATCCCGATCAAGATGCGTTGCTGAATGCGGCATTGAATTTTGTGCGGCAACGAAGTTTAGAATTGCCCAAGGTGGTTCTGGCTTATGAATGCGCATTTCACCTGCTGCAAATCGCCACAGGTGCCACGGGAGATTCCAAGGAGATTTTCCAAGTCTTTGAAGAGCTGTTTCGCCAGCCTGCAGCATTCGCCACGGATGAAGCAATGGACCTCTTCGTGCATGGGCAGAATTACTGCATCATGGCCTATCGCCAAGGCGATGGGGAAATGCTGAATGCGCTGGTTCGGCTATACGAGTCCGTACTGGCAAGTGGAGTCGCCCTGGAGGATGGATTCATGCAGCGGCAGTTTTTCAAGAATACTGTGGAGCTCATGTGCCGGATTGGGCGCTGGGAATGGGCGGAGGATTTCGTTGCAAAGTACAAGAATCGGGTCGCGCATGATGCGGAGGAGCTGTCCGCGCTCTACTGCCGTGCTGTTGTTCGGTTCCATCAGGGCGATTTTCGAGGGGTGGTCCGGGAACTTTACAACCACGTGACCAAGCTTGATGGATTGGATACCGGGGTAGGCGCGAGGCAGTTGTTGTGTCAAGCATTATGGGAAGTCGAAGAGTTCGAATGGTTGCGAGGGTCCTTGGCCGCATTCAATCAGTACTTGCGCAGGCATGAGGAAATCGAGCAATCATTGAGAAAGAGGTACTTGCGGTTCGTGAATTACTTTGAACGTGCCACTGATGCCATGACCAGCAGGCCTGACAAAAGACACCATCTTTTGAGCAGTTTGCTGGAGGAGATCAATGTCAATGAGCCTCCAAATGCCTACCCTTGGTTGAGAAGGGCACTTTCCGCTGCAACTCTAGATTAGGCAGTTCAACGAATGCCGAAAAGGGACTCCTACAACAGGGTCCCTTTCGCAGAGTTTGAACTCGTTGAGGAGTGGGCTTACATGCCATCCAATATGAGGACCGTCCCGCTCCCATCCGTGTGCACCACATACTGCGTTGTCCCGCTGCAATCCGGGTCCGTGACGGTGATGATCGCAATCTCCGCATAAGGTGGCATGGTAGAGGTCGGGCCGCTGAGGTTCAGGGTCACCCCTTGGGCATTGGCGTGGATGGTCAGGTCGTCGGAAAATCCTGAAAAGCCGGCGGCACCATAGTAAAGGCTTTCGTGGGAGACGGAGGACCCGTCACCAAGGGGGCAGTTGAAATAGACCGTTGCATGCCATTCATAGCCGGTTTCGCAGCTCTCCGGCAGTTCGGGGGACGTGGCACTGGCCTGGGCTGGCAGGCACAGCAGGGCAATCTGCATCAAAGCCATCGAAATCCGCCCAATTCGCTTCCAAACAGAGCTTTGTTGGTCGTTGCCGCTCTGGAAGAGAGAGGTGATGTTGGAAAAAATCAGGGCATAGTTGTAGCTGGGGGACAGTTGTCCCATAGAAAGTGATTTCATAGATGATGGTGACTAAGGGTTGATGGTGAAGAACATACTTGGTCGCATCCCTGCATTGGCCTGTGCGAGGGGATGAGAATCAGAACTGTTGCGGACCACGGGTCTGGTTACCTGGTCCAGATGCAAAACGCTAGGTCAAGTGTCACTCAGGCAGAACATTCAGCGCTACAATGAGCCTGAGCGAACTTGATGGTACAAAGGAGGGGGTTCTGGCATTGCTGGCCAATGTCAATCTTGGGAAATTGTTAGGTTGGTTTTTTGGTTGTTGTGCCAGGCCTTGCTGATATGGGCAACATTATGAAATGAAATTTGCTTGAAATTGTTAGGTAAACAAATGCCGATGGGGAGGCATGGATCAGATTTTTTGGCAGTTTGATTCCTGCTGCGAATGCGCAGCGCAGTCCTGCGCAAGGTGAGAAGCCCTCAATGCACCATCGTGAGCTTCCAGTCTTGGCTTGGCTTGTCGCGCGGGGATATCAGAGCACCCTTGCGCAGCAGGCCGCCATCAAGGGCATAATTGTCGGCCTCAGTGAATTGGTTCACCAGCTTGAAGTATCCATTCCCTAGATCGATGGGTTTCCATACCTGCCCCGATTGAGGGCTCGTGCCGTTCATCAGGGCCCCTTGGTCTTTGGCTCCTCCCTCCAATGCGAGGCCGTAGCCCAAACCCATGCAATGAAGTCGGAAAAAGCCACCGCCCGCCTCTGCAAATTGCCAGACTTGGGTGCTGCCTCCATGCTGCGCGATCATGGCGGGTTGCTGGAAAGCTCCGACTCCGTCCAAGGCCACGCCGTCACCGCTGGCACGGTTGGTGAGCCGATAATTGACTGTGACGTCGATCAGCGAGGCCATTGAGGGTGGTGGATAAATGATCGGTCCGCCTGCGGAAGCCACTTCTGTAAGTTTCCAGTTTTGCCTCAGGTTCCCACTCAGGGAAATCAAAGCCTTGTCTCCAGGCTCGCCGCCATCAAGGGCATAGTTGTTTACCTCCATGAACATGTTCACGAGGTGAACGTGCCCATTGCCGACATTGATGTGCCGCCAGAGTTGTCCGGATTGATTGGCCGTGCCATTCATGAGGGCACCCTCATCGGGTGATCCACCCTCCAAAGCTGCATCCGGCCCTATGCCCAGGCAGTGAATGCGGAAGTAGCCACCACCTGCGGGGACCAATCGCCATTTTTGAAGGTTTCCGCCATCGTCCTTGCGCAGCTTCGGGCGCTCAAATGCATGGACGCCATCCAGCGCGTAGCCGGGGTGGGCCTCACAGGTGAGCTTGTAAGTGGCGGCTGGATTGATCGCTGGTGCCAAATCCGCAGGGTGTACGATCCGATTGTTGCCATGCGCAGCGGCCAATTCCGCCAGCTTTCTTTGATATTCCTCAGCGGTGTAGAGCTTGTCCCAGTCAAAACTGCTCGATACGGTGCCTGTGGGAAAGAACAGTTGGGGATGGGCATTCAGTTTGGTTGGCAGTAGCCAAAGCGCAGACTCGCCCAGCCCGGGGACATCCAGTTGTGCCAATCGGTAATTCCAGGCTACCTTCAGCCCGTCGATCTTCGCGCGCAAACCATCAATATGTTGCCCAGTATTCAGCGAGTGGAAAGTGAACCTGTCCAGGGTCTTCCCATCATGTCGGAAATCCACTGCTAGGTGCTGACGGCCATGGGTCACCAGGAAACGCCAGCCCGCCCGCATGGCATGCGTTCTCATGTCGGCAGTTCCGATGTCGTAGAAATGCTGAATCCAAATCGGAAAGCGGAGGACCTTGATGCCGTTCCGGCCTGGGCCACCTCTTTCGTTCAGGTCAAATCCGACGATGCTCCTCCATTGGGTGCTCCAGTCGAGGATGAGTCGATCGATGGCGGGATCGGGTGCGTAGGGGAGGAGGGGCATATCGGTCGGATGAAAATGGGGTTGAAACTTAAGTCGGGATCATTTGCAGAAAATCGCATGGGTCCATTGGTCGCCGCTGACATGGTAGGAGGATTGCAAGTTCGCGTAGGAGAGTACCCTGCGCTCTGCCTTGAGGGGATCGTCGATGATGACCCACTTGTCGGAGCCAGATTCTGCCACATGTGCCAGCACCACCGCATGGCTGCCGCCACCCTTGGCCCAGGCGATGATGCAGATGACAGGTCGGTTCGCCTCGGTTTCCGCCTTGACCTTGTCCCAGAGGGAGGCCCAATTGGCGGCTGGATTCGAGTCTTGGGTCATGCCGCCCCAGGGCGTGGCGATCTCTTCGCCGAGCATCTTCAGCACCGCGAGCGGGGATGCTGGCCATCCTGTATTGTTGTATTTCCCCTCAGCCTCACCATCCCGGATTCCACAGCTGTTTCGGTACACGGTGTCGGTGCCGTTCTTGTTCTTGTAGATTTTGTCATACATCAAGCACTGGGTTCCTAGATCGCTGCTGCGGTTTCGGTAATAGCCTACGCTCAGCGCCGTGGCGATCCAGCACCAGTTGGATTGCCGCTGCTGCTGAATCTCAAAGTTGCCGATCCTGACAGTCTTCAGTAGGAGTCCAGCAGGCATAGCTCCCTTCGCCTTGGAGGCATTCGCTCCTGACACATCCACACGGTCCACCACGATCCGGATTTCGTTCAATCCATTCTTGGTGAGATGCGCGCCGACCATCCAGGTCTTGGTTGCGGGATCATTCGAACCGATCGTCTTGCCTCGAACCACCTCCAACCCATTCCACAAGACGGTCACCGCCACGGTCGAAGCAGGTAACCCTACCTGCATGTCCAATGTGATGCTCACGGCCTTGCAGGCGTTCAATTGATAGGTAAGCGACTGGTACTGACCAGCGGACAACAGGGTGCCTTCAGCCCTTACCTGACCTTTGGTCTCCGTTGGCACCAAGTTGTCGAGGGTCGATGCGTTTCGGGAACTCGTACAGGAGACGGATTCCAATCCGAAAATTGCCATTGATCTATCCAGTGTTTTGAGCTTTCAGGTGAAGAGGCCGTGCTTGCCAGCGCAGGATCAATTGTCGCCGCCACCGCCTCCACCTTCGTCCATCACCACGATCAGATTTCCTGTGATATCCGCGCATCGGGCTGGGTAGGAGTCGCCGTAGGTCAATCGGATCACCTCCACTCCGTCGTCCCTGGTCACCACATCGCAACTGGCACACTGAGGGATCAAGTTTTTGCAATCAACGCCCTCCGCGTGGCAACTCCCATGTACAAAATCAAAGACTTTGGGGTCATCCGTCCCCATGTCGGCGAGTGGCTCAGTCTGGCCGGGCGCGAATTCGTAACGGGCTTTTGTGCGACCGTTGACCGTGATGTCTTCAATCCTGTGAAAGTTGTCATTCACAGTGCATGTAGCGGTGCCACCGCCAGTGCCGCCCAGTGAGTTTGACTCCTTGGTGGATGTGCCGCAGCCCCAGGACAGGCTCAACAGGGACGCGACAATAATGAGAATCGAAACTTTGTGGCTTTTTGGGGGATTCATTGGTGAAATTCAAGGTTAATCAATGAAGTAAATAACGTCATTGTAAAGGAAAACCAAACCAGGGCGTCCCAAATACAGTTGGGAATCATAGTTATACTAGATGAGCATTGCAATGCCTGCCATGCGCTCCTGATGGGCTTATTGGCACTATAAGTTATATCATCAACGGTCAATGCAGCACCAGTGCTTTCAACTTGCGTCAGTGCTCGATTTCCAGGAGTGGAAGCGGTTCTTGGCCTATTTCCGACTGAACCATACGAGATTCAGCCCCGATTTGGAGCCGCTGATGGAGGTGATCAAGCCACAGCATCCAAGGTCCCGAAATGGCTGACGAGGCGATGTGGAGGATGGCATTTCCTGGGAGGGCGTTTGACAATCCAAGGATGCGCATTCTGCGGGCTACATCAAGGACCTCTTGGAGGAGTTCATCATCAAGATCGACCTTGAGGCAGACAATACACGAAGGCAGTTGGTCCTTGCGGAGGCGTTGCTTCGCCGGGAAGGACTAGCCCCAGCGCAGCGGATCATTGCCACGCTCCGTTCGTCTCTGCCTGCATCTCCCATGACGGTTCAGGGCTGGGGGCATGCCCTTGACCTAGAGGAGCTTGCAGTGGATTTGGCCGCGAAACAAGGCAGGCTGATTGCGAATCCCCCTTGGGAGCGATTGTTTCAAAAGGTGGATGGTGTCCATGTGATCGCTCGGCTCCGCTACTTGTCTTCCATGTTGGGGACCAAGGGTTTTGCGGTCACGCATCCAGAGTTGATGCACAGGGTTCAAGACGGAACCTTGCGCTTGGCTGATCCGGAATTCTTGGCACGGGCCCCGTTCGCAGCAATCTACCATGGGCTGATCAGGCTGCAATTGGGACACTATGAGCAACAGGATGCCAGTCAACTCTTGGCCTGATTGCGAAGCGCCTGGGCCATGGATAAGGTCGAGCGGGTGAATATTTATGTATTACTCCTCAACCACTATTTCGAGCAGCAGCGACTGCGCGTACCTGAGACTTGGAAATGGTCTTTTTGATATTCCAGGAATTGCATCGGCGAACTGATGTTTGGACTGGGCCCATCTACAGAAATCATGGCGAGAAATGCGATCCAGGTGGGCATCCGACTGGGCGAACTCGTGTGGGTCCGTTCATTTCTGGATGAATGCCACGCACTGTTGCCAGCGGGGGCAAGGAGCGCATCTTCCGCGGCTCGGCCCCGCTCGATTTCGGCGAAGGAAACTTCCTTGATGCCAAGCGCCACCTCGCCCACCTCGAAATCACCACCTCGGCGGAGCCTCTACCACGACAACCTCCTCATGCGCATCAGCTACGAAACGAATGACCGCGATGGCCTTGAGGTCATCACCTCAGTCCTGCTCCGGCACCTCTACCTGAGAAAGATCGCCGAGCACCAAGCGAGCTGCCATCCACCTCGCCAAGGCTGTGATTGTCCTATTCGACCTGCGGTGGGCGATTCCCCTAAGATGAATCTGGCTGAGGTCCGTGCCTACATCGACAAGCTGCAGCCCATCTCACCTAGACTGGATCGAAGCCAAACTCACGGAGTTGGAACCTGGCAGCCAATCGCAACCCGGCCCGCGATCACGGGCGGCTGAGGAACTGAGGACTTAAGTTTGGTTCAGGCTTCTTCGCTGATCTCCACCCCGATTGGGAACAACATCAGTTCGTCGCAGGCAGCTCGCGGCCGGTTTTGGCATCCACGGGGACGAATTTCCAGAGTTGGCCGCTCACGTTTTGGTTGCTGTCCATGAAGGCATTGCCGCCGTGAACAGGAGCGGCTTGGTTACCTTCGAGGATTCGCCATCGCCACGGAATTGGGTCTTGAGGCGGAAGTAGTATTGCCAGCAGATTCAATCTTCCAGAGTTGGCCGGAGACGTTTTGGCACTTGTCCATGAAGGCAGGCCATTGTGGACTTGGGAGCCAGCTTGGTTGCCTTCGAGGCATTCTGCATTGCCGCGGAACATGGTCTTGAGGCGGTAGTAGCCGTTGCCTGCGTCCTCGAATTTCCAGTATTGGCCGGTGACGTTCTGACACTTGTCCATGAAGGCAACGCCGTTGGATTTGGGAGCGGCTTGGTTGCCTTCGAGGAGCATTCGCCGTCGCCACGGAACATGGTCTTGAGGCGGTAATAGCCCGTTCCTGGGCCTGGGCGAAGACGGTGCTGCAAAAGGGTGCCATCAACGGCGATTGCAAAAGGAGAATCGCTGTGGTGTTCTTAGAAGTTTTCATAAAAGTGAACAATTGAATCTTTTTCCTACTCATGTGGCTTTTCGGAATGCGCCCCCGGTTTTTCCTGGTCGGGACAGGCCGTTTTTTGGCAGTGGGTTCTGGGCTCCACTTTTTTCGTCGTCGGACTTTCGTGGCGAGCCACTGCGACCGATTTGATGAGCCAAAGTTGAGGGGCGCTGAGGGCGGGAAAAATTACAGAATTGGACATTAGTTATGTTGTTGAATGTGGCAAAGTTGCCCAATTGGCACGTAATAGCTGTATGAATTGAAGTGATTGGCTGATTGAGTGGGTGAAAAGTTATATTCATATTTGTGGCAGTCCTGTCACTCAGAGGGAAAAATTGGGTGAAAAAACCTGCTCGGGGGCTGTTCTTCCGGGTCGCCCAAGCAGAGTCACGGACAAAATCCGCCACAAAAAACCAAGACCCCACCAGCGGCAGGGTCTCGGTTTGGGATCATTGCGAACCGTGCACTCAGAGCGTGAGGACGTAGCACAATTGCGTGGAGGTATAGGGAGCGACGTTTGTCACGCTGATCGCCTGACTGCCGCCTGTCCAGTTCAGTCCACCGACGCAGTTGCCCGGGCCGCCCCAATTGGAGAGAACGATGCACAGGGTCACTGTGGTGCAGCCGGCATTCTTGTAGTTGGTCAATGCGCTGGTCAGGTCCACCGATACCGGGCTGCTGTTCCCAAATCCAGCGGCATTCATCTCAAACATCCGCACCCAGCCCATCTTGCCATTGGCCAGGCCATCGGGGTTGAGTTCCACGGAAACCATGTTGTCCACTTTGGAAAAGTTCAGCACCGCGGCGGTGCCAGTTTTGAGGGCGATAGGAGTTGCCATTGTCGTAATTGAAAAAGAGAGTGATAATTTTCTTGCCTACTCTGACCAGGGATTTTCGGCTCGGTCCCGTTCACCGTGTGGGGGCAGAGGCCCTTGCGACGATCAACAGGACAAACCTAGTGGGCTCATCATGGCCCAGATTGTTCAAATAATGGGCATCCTTCCCCCTCCAAATGCACCATGAAGTCGAATGCCATCCTGCCAGAAATGAACGGAATCGGCGCAGGAATTGGATTGGCTAGGCTTCAGGGCAACCCAGCCTTTGTTCTCAAAATGCCCAACCTTCCAGCGGTCTCGGCTTCCCCGTCCTGCGATTATTTCAAAACCAATCCGCCACGAACCCCGTTTTCCATTTGACGCGGCATTTCCGTACCTTAATCCCAGCATCCGCACATGGAAAAAGACATCATCAACAAGGTCGCCCTCAGTCCATTGGTCACGCTCGACCTCGCGGACTACCACGACCCTGCGCCTCGGGTGGGCATCGACATAGCCGAGCGGCTTTTCATGGGCATGATCCTGAAGGAGGCCGACTACCGCGCTTGGCTCGATTCCACCGATTGGAGCCAATACAGCGGGCAGCATGTCCATATCCATTGCTCCGCTGACGCCATCATCCCCGGCTGGGCTTGGATGCTTCTGGCCATTCAGCTCCAACCTTTTGCGCGCTCAGTCGTATTTGGTAGCCGTGATGATTTGGAAAGGACAATTTGGCAGAAATCACTCGACCGCATCGACTACGCAGCCTGGGAGGGCAAGAAAATCGTCGTGAAAGGTTGCGGTGACATTCCGATCCCCCAGAGCGCTTATGTGGAATTGATCGTGCGGCTACGGGCCGTCGCCGATAAATTGATGTATGGCGAACCCTGCTCCACCGTTCCCCTCTGGAAAAAAGAGAAAAACGCCGTGAAAGCGGTACATTAGCATTGAATTACACACTCTAATCGAATATGGGACTTTTTGACTTTATCCGTGGCCAGTTCATCGATGTCATCGAATGGGTGGATGCCTCCCGCGACACGATCATCTGGAAGTTTCCCGACAAGGACATGGAAGTGAAGATGGGCGCTCAGCTCACCGTGCGTGAGTCACAAGTGGCCCTCATGATCAATGAAGGCTCCGCCGCCGACATCTTCCAGCCCGGCCGCTACGAGCTCACCACCCGCAACATGCCCATCCTTACCAGCCTCCGCTCCTGGAAGTATGGCTTCGAGTCCCCCTTCAAGGTGGACATCTACTACGTCAACACCCGCCAATTCACCGACCTCAAGTGGGGCACCCCCACCCCGGTCTATATCCCCGATGCCAAGTTTGGCCAGGTGGAGATCCGTGCATTTGGCGCCTACAACTTCCGGGTGAAGGACGCGGGCAAATTCTTCAAGGAATTCGCAGGCACAGACCCCAATGTCCAGGTGAGCGAACTCGAAGGGACCCTCCGCGGCAAGCTCGTGGACCGCTTCACCGAGGTCGTGGCCGAGATGGCTGAGCAAGGCTTGAGCTTCGTGCAACTGCAAGCGCAGAAGAGCGAGTTCACCAAGGCCCTCATGCCCCGCATCCACGACTACTTCGAGCAGTTCGGCCTTGACATCACCGACTTCCAGATCCAGAGCATCACCCTGCCTCCGGAAGTGAACGAGTTCCTGCGCAAGAACACGCAGATGAACATGGTCGGCGACCTGAACAAGTTCCAGCAGTTCCAGCAAGCCAAATCCATGGAAGACGCAGCCAAAAACGGCGGCGGCGGCATGGACATGGCCAGCATGATGATGGCGAACATGATGATGCAGAACATGCAGCAACAGCAGCAGAACCAGCAAAATCAGCAGAACAACCAGAATACGCCCCCTCCCCAAAGCAAGGAGGACATCATGAAGACCCTGAAAGATCTCGCCGAGCTCAAAGCCGCAGGCATCCTCACCGAGGAAGAGTTCAACGAGAAGAAGAAAGAGCTGCTCGCCAAGCTCTAATTCATCCGCAAGAAAATTTCACGTGGGCTGTCTCAATCTCGGGGCAGCCCACTTTCTTTGAGGCGAAGGGCCACCCACATGAGGCGAAGGGCATCCTGCCCAATGCCGACCCGACCGTCCGCCTCAGGCGGAAGTAGTCAATCACCCCATAAAAATGCGTCACCTACTCCCCTCCATCACCATCCTGCTCCTCCTGCTCACCAACCCAGGCTTCTCCCGCCCAACCCCTCACATGCCGCCCCATCACACCCCACCCGACTCCATCGGCCCATCATGGCCCGCCGTCGTCGAGGCCAGCAACCAGTTCGGCTACCGCTTCCTGAACGGCGCCAGCACTCACGCACCCAACAAGAACCTCTTCATTTCCCCGGTCAGCCTATGGCTTGCACTGTCCATGACCGCAGAAGGGGCCGACGGCAAGACCCTTGAGCTCCTAGATGAGGCATTGGGCCTACCGGACGAGTGGACCTTGCACACCGCCCTCAGGGCATTGGCCACCATGATTCGCCACCCCCGCGCGCCCTATACCCTCGCCATGGCCAACGCCGTGTGGCCCGCAAAGGGCAACGAGCTGCGTCCCGAATTCCTAAAAATCATCCGCGACATCTACTTCGGTGAATCCACCCCACTCGCCTACACCAAGGATGCCGAAACCGCCCGGCAGACCATCAACCACTGGGTCGCTAGCCGCACCGAACGCCGCATCCCAGAGCTCCTCAGCCGTGGCGCCATCGATGCCAGTACCCAAATCGTCCTCACAAATGCCATCTACTTCAAATCGAAATGGAAATGGGCCTTCGACAAGGCGCGCACCAAGGACCAGCCTTTTTATACCGCGGACGGAAACCCCGTCACCGTCCCGATGATGAACTTGCCGTTGGGGCAACAAAAGTTCGCCTACACCGATCAAGCCGACTACAAAGCCATCAAGATTCCCTACCAAGGTGACGAGGTCGAAATGACGATCATCCTGCCCGCACCTGGGAAAATGCAATCCGTCCAAGACCAGCTTGGGCAGGGCCTGCACTACACCCTGCGGCAGCAGTGGCGCATGGTTTCGCTCGACATTTCGATTCCCCGCTTCAAATTGGACCTGGGAGGCTCCGTGCGACCCGTCCTGACCGGGATGGGCCTCGGGGTATTGTTCCAATCCGCCGACATGTCACGCATGTTCCAGAAACCGCAGTCTGTCGCCATCAGCGATGTGATCCACAAGGCCTTCGTGGCCGTGGACGAAGCTGGAACGGAAGCCGCCGCAGCGACAGCAGTCGTACTCAGCAGGTCCATCTCCTCCAGCACCACCCCCCTCAATTTCCGGGCGGATAGGCCATTCCTCTTCATGATCACCCACAAATCCACCGACATGGTGCTCTTTTTGGGCAAGGTCATGAATCCCAAGTAGTCATGCACCCATTGCCTCCAAAATCGATTTAGACATTTGGGAATTGCAATTGTTCACAGTAACTTAACCTTCGGAAAATTGGAAGAACTGCTGTGCCTACAATTCAACATGGTTTGATCCGGTCCACACTGGGCACCCTCGTTTGGGCGCTGCGTGGCATGGAGTACCACATCCCCACCATGAGAAAAGCTGCCGACATCGGGTCGGCATTGTTTTTTATGCCTGCCGGGGTGGACACGGAGCCGGTGCAGGTGGACCACATCGACTGCGAGTGGATCATCCCCCGCAAGGCGGATCACAACAAGGTCTTCCTCTACCTGCATGGCGGCGGATATGCCTTGGGCTCCAAGCAGACGCACCGCGCCCTCGTGGCGGAGATTGTGCGGCAGGCCGGAATCTGTGCATTGATCCCAGAGTACAGGCTCGCCCCGGAGTTTCCCTTCCCCTGCGCCATGCTCGACGCCGTCCGGTGCTACGAATGGCTGCTCGATACGGGGCATGACGCGGCGGACATCGTGGTGGGTGGTGACTCAGCAGGTGGCGGGCTCTGCCTGTCCATGCTCCTCGAGATCCGCGAACGCGGACTGCCCATGCCCTCGAAGCAAGTCCTCATCTCCCCCTGGGTGGACCTCACCGTCTCCAAGCCCAGCATCTTCAAGTTCATGGACAAGACGCCCATGTTCTACTACCGGGAAATGAAGGCCTGGGCCCGCAACTACGCCGACGATTATCCGCTCGATCACCCACGGGTGTCACCCCTCTATGCCGATCTGTCAGGTCTGCCACCCATGCTCTTGCAGATGAGCGACACGGAAGTGCTGGTGGACGAGGACATGGAGTTGGCGGAGAAAGCTCGCGAGTCTGGCATCGATGTCACGCATCAAGTGTCACATGGCCTCATGCACGTCTGGCATGTGTATTGGCGGTACTTGGAGCAGGGCCGCGAGGCGATCACCAGGATTGTGGACTACATCAAATGAGGCGAGGGGCCTCTGCCGCGCCCCGGCTTGTCGGAGGCCCGATGCCGACTGGCACAAGGCCTCTGCCCTAGTTCGATAGAAAGCCAGAAGCAACCCAAAGCAATTCAGCAGTTCTGTCAGGTAAATCTGCCAATCTGCCACATCCGACTGACAATCTGCCACCATGCCAAAACTGGCATGAATATTTTTTCAAATTCCTGAAATCATGGCCTATCCGCACTAAACCTTGGTTTTGGCCCTGATTCACATTCACTTGCTGCCATTTTCGCTCTGCCATACCACGCTATCGCACGATTATTGAGTGTCCTCCTGCGAATTCATTCTTTTAATAACCTTTTTATCTCTCATCAAATGGAGGATCTGTTTAAAAAATTCGTGTACACCGGCGTGGGTATGGTCTCCACCACTTTCGAAAAATTCCAAAAGTCCGTGGAGAAGCTCGTTGACGAAGACAAGCTGTCCCAAGAAGAAGGCAAGAAGCTGGTGGACGATCTGTTCAAGAACACTGAGTCCCGCCGTGAGGAGTTCGAAGCCAAACTGAAGAAAGTGGCTGAGGAAATCCTGACCCGCATGAACCTGGCTACCCAATCCCAGCTCCAAGAGCTGCAGGATCGCCTGGCAGTGATCGAAACCAAACTCGGCATCGAAGTGCCCGAGAAAAAGGAGGATGCCAAGTCCAAGAAGAAGGCTCCTTCCAAGAAAGCTGCTGAGCCGGTCGCCGCTGAGGCCTAATCCGCCCAGATATACCTGCACTAGTGCAAACGACCTCCTGCCAATTCGCAGGGGGTCGTTTTTGCTTGTGATGAAATCACCCAATGTTTCTTAATTTCGGGCACCCTCGCGAAGAATGCAGATCACGCGCACCATCAAGAATATCCGGCGAATCCGCGCCGTGATCGCCGTACTCTTCAAGTATGGATTCGAGGATTTGGTGACACACTCCAAACTCCGAGGATTCGTCTCCCAAAAGCGCCG
Organism: Bacteroidia bacterium; assembly: GCA_046329055.1. Classification (GTDB taxonomy): domain Bacteria; phylum Bacteroidota; class Bacteroidia; order J057; family JADKCL01; genus JADKCL01. The sequence continues at coordinate 11,309 of JAXLVK010000025.1, read as the reverse complement.
TCTCACCTGGCAACGCAGGGGGCGCCCCGTCTTTGAATACAGCCGCTGGGAACGCGTGCGGATGGCTGCCGAGGAACTCGGACCCACATTCGTCAAGCTCTGCCAAGTGGTGAGCAACCGCCCCGACGTCCTGCCAGAGGAACTCATCGCGGAACTCCAGAAACTCCAGAGCAACGTGCCGCCCTTCCCCACGGAGGAGGCCATCGCGGTCATCGAGCATGAGACGGGGAAGAAGATCGAGGAGCTGTTTTCCTACTTCGAAAACGACGTGATCGGCTCGGCCTCCATCGGGCAGGTGCACCGTGCGCGGCTCATCAGCGGGGAGGAAGTCGTCGTCAAGGTCCAGCGTCCCGGCGTCAGGGAGCAGATCCAGAGCGACCTTCAGATCATCAAGGACCTGGTTGGCTACGCGGACGGATATTTCCAGAAGCAAGGCATCCTCAATGCCGTGGACATCGTCGATCAGTTCGACAAGACCATGGCCAAGGAACTGCAATACCTCACCGAAGCCCGGGCGATGGAGCAGTTCCGCAACTTCTACAAGGACCAGAAGAAGTTCTACGTCCCCAAGCCCTACCGTGAAATCAGCACGGACCGGGTGCTCGTCATCGAGTTCGTGAAGGGCTGCAAGATCACCGACGTGGACAAGCTGCGTCAGTGGGGACTGGAGCCCACGACCATCGCCGAGTTGGGCTTGGACATCTACCTCACGCAGATATTTGAGTTTGGCTACTTCCACGCCGACCCCCACCCGGGCAACGTCTTGGTGCAGGAAAATGGCCGCATCGTCCTGATCGACTTCGGGATGGTGGGCAAGATGCTCCCCAAGGACAAGTTTGCATTTGCGGGCGTCTTCGTGGGCATGGCGAGCCACGATGCAGGGCAGATGGCCCGCAGCCTCCGCTCCTTGGCGATCGAGCATGACATCAAGGACATGCGGGTGCTTGAGATGGAACTCAACGATCTCATCGAGGACTTCGCCTACCTGGACGTGGACGAAAGCTCCATCGCGGACATTTCCGAGCGGTTGCAGTCCATCATCTACAAGAACAAGATGATCGTGCCAGCGGGGGTCTTCCTGATTTTCCGCGCGTTGGCCATTTTGGAAGGCATCGGCAAGACGATCCACCCCAAGATCAACACCTTGGAGCACGTGCGGCCCTTCGGAGCCAAGCTCATCGCCGAGCAGTTCAGCCCCAAGATGATCATGAAGGAAGCCTTGTCCCAAGGGCAATCGCTCTGGGGCTTCCTGTCTGCCTTTCCCAGCGAGGTCAAGGCCATCCTCCGCAAGATCCGCAAAGGCCAAATCTCCATCGAGGTGCGCCACGCCGGCATCGATCGGCTCATGGACACCCTGGACAGCATCGGCAACCGGCTGAGCCTGAGCATCGGCTTGGGAGCAACCTTGGTCTCCGGCGCCCTGATCATGAACGCCTCCCCCGGCTACCGCGAGGACGGCACCATCCCACAAATCAGCGCAGGCCTCTTCGTCCTCTCAGGCATCATCGGCTTCTTCCTCCTCATCTCCATCCTCCGCAGCGGCAGGAACGAGTAACAAGCAGAGCGGCCACATCGAGGCGAGAGGCCACATCGAGGCGAGAGGCCTCAGGCCCAAAGCCAATCGGCACTAGGTCGGAGCCTGCCCTGAGGAACTCGAAGGGGCCTAGTCTGTCCGAAAGCAACAAAACACTCACTCAACCATACTGCACGCGGGCATAAACTGCTCTATTTGAGCCTGTCATGTCGAGCGTAGCCGAGAACTGCGAAGTACATCACGAGTACCCGAAAAAACAGACGACAACGAGTACATCTAGCATGTCCAGTAACACGCTCTATGTGACCCAGTGGTCTTCCCAAGCATCGGGAGCCCCTTGGGCCTCCGCTCGACAGGACAAACCAAAGAGAAACCATCGTGACCGCGCACGGTATCCCTCAATTGCTAGCCCGCCGCCGCCCAACCAGCCTAATCCCTACACCGACCACGAACATCGCGCCAGCAAACAAAAACAGCCAAGTACGTTTGCCCCATCCGGAGCCCACCGAAGCCTCAGCCGTCCCCAGGAATCGATCGCTCGCCTCAATCCGCTCCGCCTCCGAAGGACCACTCTCGTCAACTGCACCCAAGGCCGCATCGCCCGAATCCGAAGGAGCGTCTTCCACAGAATAGGCGGGCAGCCCTTCGCGGAAGGGAACCTGCAAATTGGTGTCGGCTGGAGATTTGGGGCCATCCGTAGCGACTGAGCGCTGGGCATCAGGCTCCCCATCCATCATCGCATAGCTCGCCCACTTGGACACGTCCCAGCCCGTGAGGGCGGCGAGTTCCTTCAGTTCCTTGGCTCGTCGATCCCGGAGCTTGCGCTTGTACGCAGTGGCTTCCTTGCAATTCAGACTTCCCTGCGCTTTGTGGTTGATCACATAGCGCGCTTGGTAGCGATCCTGATCCGGAGTGTTCAGGAACATCAGGTCCTGAGGAAAGGTCTTGCGGCCATACCGCACATGCAACCGCGTCACGAACAGGTCGCCCGTGTAGCCCCCCATCGAATTCGGATTCACCCACCACACGCCCGACTCGCGGAGCTCAGCATAGGAAATCGGCGTCGTCACACAGGGATCGCACTTCACCGCCTGCTGCCCGCTCACGTCCCAAGCATATTCCAGCATTACCGTGCTGCGGCCTTGGTTCGCCCAGGACCTTAGGAATACAGCCTTGTAGAAGTCGCCGAACTTCCCATCCGTCTGAATGAATTCTGGGATGTTCCGGTCCGTGGGCAGCTTGGTCGTGCGGTAATTGGCGGTCTCGACGCGTCCCTTCTTGGTGAAGGCATAGACGATCATGTCTTGGTCCGATTTCGCATTGGCCATGCCCAGGCGGATGGGAAGCATGAAGCGGCTGCTGTTGAATTGGATTTGGAGCGGGCGCAGGTTCTGTTCGCCGAGGGCGGCTTGCTGCTCCAGGTTCACCTTCACCACGAAAAATTTCATCCCTTCCTTGATGTAGGGGTCCAAGACCTCGTCCGCGTTCTTGGGGATTTTGTAGCCATTTTCAGTAAGCCAAGTTTTGAGGCCGCCGCTTTCTTCCGCGCTCAGGATCAGGATGTCGTATTCCCCGACGGTGTATTTCGCTTCGATTTTGACCTTCAACTGCTCCTCCCGGGTTGAGCCGACTGAGGTGGTGCGGTCGTCCATTCGCGATTTGGATTCCGCCATTTTCATCGGCATCCTTTTATAGACGATCGGGCACGGACTCGGATCCCAGTACTCCACCAACCTCGGGGCGGTATAGGCATCCAATTTGTCGAAGATGGATTGTTGCACCACCCGGATATCGCTCTCCTGCAAGACCTCCGGCACCGGCACGACCATGGCAAAGTCCTTGACCTCGCCCTTGAAATCGCTGGCCATGGTGATGACGGTGCGCTCGCCGTCCCGGACGATGATCACCTGGGAGGACTTGTTGAAGAGGGTGGCATCCGCCTTGGCGACATAGAAGCCACAGAATGCAAACAGCCGCTGCCAGCCGATGAGCAAGGCAAGGGTCAGGAAAATGGTGGACTTTTTCATGTGAATTGGATTGGGAGGTCAATGGAACTGCTGAAAACGACCGCAGCGGCACACCCAGATGGGCGGCCGCACGGTCAACGATCACTCGTATTGAAAAGGGATGGTCATGTCTTGGGCTTGGATTTCCGGCCAGCGAAGCGGATCACCATTCCGCAAGCCAGGGCGATTCCTGCGATGGTGAACAGGATGGTGGGTCGCTTGATGAAGGGCTTCGGCGCATCGATGGCGGACTTCAAGAAGGCATTGCTTTGCGCGATGCTGCTTGCCTCGTCCACGATGCCCGTGGCAGTATCCATGTCGGTGGTCAGGTTCGCTGCGGTCGTGGTCCTGCCTTGCAGCTGGGAATCCACGGCCATCAGCTTGGTCTGCATCGGAAGGGTGGGGGTGGGATCGATCCAGCCCATGGAGGTGCGGACGGGCAGTGGCTGCGTGTCGCGGAGGACGGGCGGCTCCGGCGTGACCGGGTCAGGGGTGATGTTGGCGCCGAGGTAGCTCTGCCACTTGCTCGTGCTCCATCCCGTGAGGGCAGCGAGCTCCATCAGTTCCTTTTGGCGGCGCATGCGAAGCTCGGCCTTGTACTGCTTGGCTTGCTCACAATCGATGTAGCCCTGGGCGGCATGGCGCACCACGTAGCGGCCTTGGAAATTGCTCTGGTTCGGAGTGTTCACAAACATGAGGTCTTGCGGGAAGGTGCTGCGGGCATAGCGCACATGCAGGCGGGTCACGAAGAGGTCACCGACGTAGCTGCCATTCCATTGGTCGGGGGAGACCCACCACACGCCAGCCTCGCGCATCTCCGCAAAGGTCATGGGAGGCGTAGGGCAGGGGTCGCATTTCACGCCCTGCGTGGAGCTCACATCCCAGGCGTATTCCAGCATCACATTGTTTTGGCCCTCGTTCTTCCACGCCTTTTCGAAGCAAGCCTTGTAGAAGTCGCCGAAGAGGTTGTCCGACATCACAAACTCGGGGATCTCGCGGTCGGTGGGCAGCAGGGTGGTGCGGTAGTTGGCGGTTTCCACGCGGCCCTTCTTGGTGAAGGTATAGACGATCATGTCCTGAGCGCCCTCGGCATTGGCCATGCCCAGACGGATGGGGAGCATGAAGCGGCTGCTGTTGAACTGGATTTGGAGCGGACGCAGCGTTTGAACGCCGAGTTCTTTCTGCTTGTCCAGGTTCACCTTGACCACGAAAAACTTCATGTCGTCCTTGATATAGGGATCGAGAACTTCCTCAGCGCCTTCAGGGATTTTGTAGCCATTTTGGGTGAGCCAGATTTTGAGGCCGCTGCTTTGCTTCGCGTCCAGGATCAGGATGTCGTATTCACCCACGGTGTATTTGGCTTTGATCGTGACACCCAGATCCCTGTTGGAGAGGTCCATGTCATCATCCTTTTCGGCTGCGCGAGAGGTAGGGATTGCCTTGTATGTGGCCATTTCCGTGGTGGTGGGGTAATAACCACATGGATTCGTGTCCCAATACTCCACCATACGGGGAGCGGTATAGGCGTCGAACTTGTCGAAGATGTACTGCTGCACCACGCGGATGTCGCTCTCCTTCAGCACTTCCGGCACGGGCACGACCATCGCGAAATCCTTGGTGTCGCCTTGGTAGTCGCTGGACATGGTGATCACAGTATGGTTGCCGTCGCGGGCCACGATCACTTGCGAGGACTTGTTGAAGAGCTTGGCATCGGCCTTGGCCACGTAGAACCCGCAGAAGGCATGCGCGCGTTGCATCCCAGCGCCCACTGTGAGCAGCAGCAGGAGCGCGAGGGCTGTTTTCATTTTTGAGAACATGATTTTGAGAAATGATTGAGGTGAATGGATGTCAGCCCTGCGGGTTCAGAGCCAAGAGAACTTTTGAGCCTTGAAGACCTTGTCGAAGACCAGGGTCAGTGGTGAGATGATGAACAGGGCCCAGATGGGGGCACCCGAGTTCAGGATGAAGAGGTGATTGAGGGCAAACGTGAGCAGGCCCACCATGACTGCCCATGCGATGCGCGCCCCTTGGTGATTGGGTGTGGTCACTGGGTCGGTGATCATGAAGAAGGTGAAGAGCAGGATCGCGCCATTGGTGACCATGTGCGTCCAGTGGTCGATGGGCCATCCCAGCCAGAGCACGGTGCGGATGAACTCCAGCGCGAAATACGAGCCAATGAAGCCAAGGCTGATGTCAATGCGCCCACATTTGAGCAAGACCATGAGGCCAGCCGACCCCACAAAAAACAATGTGACGAAGCTGCTGCCCCATTGGCCGGGACTGATCCAGGCATCCCCGGTGAGCATCACGGTGAGGATGATGCCGAAGTTCACCGGATTGAAGATGTGCTTGCGGTCCATCTGCACGATGAATTTGCTGCTGATGGTGATCACGGCCGCGATGGCAGCGGTGCTGAGCATGTTTGTCTTGAGTAGAAGGCAGAGGCCCAGGCTGGAAATGAGGGCGCTCTTCAGGGAATGCCAGGGAGCTTTGGTGATTTTCACCCACAGTGCCTGTGTGAGCAGGCAGGTCCCGACTGTGAGCAGGATGCGGTCAAGGTGTGTGTTCCATCCCAAATCCACAATGCCGTAGCACAGGAAGATCGAGAGCGAAAGGATCTGAAAGTGGCGGGCGTCCTTGAGGAACCACCGTCCAATCTGGGCAAGGGGAATCCGTGCCGCCCTAGGGGTTGCGGTATTGACATTCATCGTCGTACTGTTTTTCAGAATCCAGACCCCAGCGCGGGTCGTGGATGACAGAAGGGTGCGACCGCTACGACGATTCCACAAAAGGGTTTGAAAATTTTTTTTGGGGGGAGGGCCAAGAATGTCGTTTGCCATCCCTACCACACAGTACGTGGTAGGGATGGCAAACGACATTCCCTGGCTCAAAGAATCCAGAATCTACTCCATTATCCGTATAGGTTGATTTCGCAGCTCTCCCAAGGACCCCCCGTATCAGTCTCCTGTTGGTTCCAACTTGGATCCAAGGCGAGTCCCAATTTGGTACACTCCAGCTACACCCGAGATACACCCATCGTACACCCAAATTACACCCAGAGGCGGTTTTTTGGAAAAAGGCAGGGCGCGACCCCAGGCATCTCCGCCAGAGGTCGCGCCCCGTTTTGGACGCCGAGGGCTAGCCTCAGTCGTGGGTATAGACTACCGTGCAGGAGACATTTTGCCCGCTCGGGTCGAAGACATAATTCATCGTGAGCACCTTGCCTTGCGCGTTGAAGGTGCCGGAGCCTGTGACGGGCAGCAGCTGCGGATTCGGGGATTGGCCGGGATCCACGGTCACGGTGGTGCCGTCCAGGGTGCAGGTGAGGGTGCCGCCGTTGTAGTAGAACATGTTGATCACGAACTGATTGCTGTTGGTGCCAGCTTGGAAGTTCGTGGCAGTGGCGACGAAGCTCTGCGGCGTGGGGCAGTTGTTGGTGGTATGGTAAGCCCCCAATGCGGCGCTCCGGCTCATGTTCACATTCACGGTGCGGGTGGTGATGGACACGTTGCCAGCCTTGTCGCTCACGGTGTAGGTGAGGGTGTAGGTACCCACTGTGGAGCTGTCCACGCTGCCTGTCACGCCGATGGAGCTGCTGATGTCGCCATCGGTCTCATCAACGGCGGTTGCACCCGGGTCGGTGAAGGAGCTGCCAAGGTCGATGTTCATCGTGCTTGAGCCATTCAGGGAGAGGTTGGGCTTGGTCGTGTCCTCCTTTTTGCAGCTTGCAAATGCCAGCATGGTGAGGAGGCCGAGGGAGAGCAGGTAAAAACGATGGTGTTTCATTGCGGATGTATTTTGTACTCAATAATAGGCCATTCTCACAAAACCCCGCGCTGCCGCAGCTCAAAAAAGCACCGCGCGGTCGCCCGTACATCCCCGAGGGCATTGTGCGCGTCCTCGAATCCATGTCCGAAGAGGATCTTGTGCAGCTCCGCCAACGTCGGCCATTTGTACCCAAACTTGCCGGGAAGCTGGCAAAAGTCGGTGGCCTCGGTTTTTGTGCAAACCATTTTCTTGCCCTTGAAGGGAGAGTCCAATTGCGCCCGGATGAATTCTGCGCCCATGACCTTCTCGTCATAGTCCAAGTTGTGGGCAATGACAAATTTCGATGCCGCCACCTCACCCAGGAACAAGTCCAGCACCTCCCGGACGGGCAGCCCCTCGGTCATGGCCCGCTTCTGCGAGATGCCGTGGATCTTCGACGCATCCACCGGAATCGTGAACCCATCGGGCCGCACGATCCAATTCGCCTCACTGACCAATTGATGCTGTGCATCGAACCGCATCCAGCCCAGTTGCACCAGCCGCGGCCAATTGTCAACCTTGGTCACCGGAGCCTTCCAATCCTTGGGCAGGCCCGTGGTCTCTGTGTCGAAGACGATGTACATGCTGTGAAGATAGTAAATTAACATCGAGGCGGCGGCCTCTTGCCGCACGCCCATCCGCCTCCAGCGGCGGGGTTCGAAGGAAATCGGGTTGTGCACTGATTTGCTAAGACGAAAATCCAACTTCGCCGTTGGGGGGGGAGATCGGCATTCGCCGGGACGCCGCTGCCTCTCCCATCTCAAACGTCCTCAAAACAGGCCGTTCTCCACAGGACTGTCAATCCCTCCTTTTGTATTCGCTGGGGCTTTGGCTAATTTGCAGGCCGTCACCCATTAACGACCGTTCGCGTGTCGCCGGGTGAATAGCACCGAGGATTTGCGGATTGCGACTGGTCAGTAAATATAGCCTCCTGTTCCTACTGGGCGTTTCCACCTGGATTCCCATCCTCGTGGTCAATTTTTATTACTGGGTCAGCCACCTCACGGTTCGCTATGCGATCTATCCCAAATTCCTGAACGAGCCCCTGCGGCTGTCATTTTACGCGGCATTTTTCATCTGCAACTACATCCTCATCGACCAGGTGTTGCGGCGGATCGAGAAATGGGATGTGATCGACCTGCTGTGGAAGCTCGTCGTCATCGGCATATCGAGCATCAGCGTCATTTTCCTCTTCTCCATCATCGAGAGCTACATGGAGACGGACGCGCTGTACCCACAGGTGAAGGCCCTGAGTGCCTCAGTGAAGCTGTATGCCCTGCTGGTTTTCTGTCTGAGCACCCTCTTCGTGTACCGGAAGCTCATCCTCTACCAGAAAAACAAGCGCAAGGTCATCTCCTGGCACATCATGCAAGCCGTGTTCTTCTTGGGCATCGTGCGATTGTTCCTGGGCACCGACCCGCAGCTGGGCTTTGTGATGGGCGGCGCCGTCGATGAGCCATCACAGCTGGAGACCATCTTCTCGCGGGCATTGATCCCAGTGTTTTTCGTGGCCTCGCTCGTGCTCAGCATGAACGTGAACTGGAGCGCCTACCTCAATTTCAACCAGAAGTTGCGGAGCCTCTTCCTCATCCTGATCATCGTCCTGCTGTTCGTCGCCTTCTATCAGAAGTTCCCCTACGACGCCCTCCCGCACAGCGAGGACTTCGGCGGCCTGCTCACCCGGCGCTACCTTGTCGTGGGCCTCGCCTTCATGTTCCCGGTGATCTACACCCTCTTCTCTGGTTTGGTGCTCATCTTCAACCTGCCCACGAGCAGCGTGTTCGAGCAACGCAGCTCCGAGTTGGCCACGATCCAGCGCATCAACCAGAGCATCCAGAGCAACCTCGACTCCGAGGAAATCCTGCGCACCCTCCTCGACGCCAGCCTCCTCACGAGCAATGCGACCGGTGGATGGATCGAACTGTATGGCGACGGCCACCACAAGGAAAACCTGCTTGTCACCTATTCCAAGAATGTGGAAATGGCCGAGATCGAGGAACTCCGCCGCCGCGACAACATCACCCGGGCAGTCCTGGAGTCGGGCAAATACGTCCACATCCGCAACATCCGCAGCCACAAGCATTTTCGCTTCGCGCGGACCCGCATCCGCTCCTTGCTCGCACTGCCCATCCAGACCACCCGCAAGCCCATCGGGGTGATCTACCTCCTCAATGAACTCGCGGGCTCATTCGAGGAGGCGACCGTGCTCTCCCTCGTCGGACTGACTGAGCAGAGCGGCATCTCCATCGAAAATGCAGAGCTCGTGGCCCAATCCATCGACTTGGAGGTGTACCGTGAGCAGCTCCGGATGGCCAAAACCTTCCAGAAGCAGATCTTGCCCCAAGCTTTGCCCGGCACGGACAAGATCGAATTCTTCGTCCAGAGCCAGGAAGTCGATGAGATCGGCGGGGACTTCTATGACGTGACCCAACTCGGCCAGAAATACAAGATCGCCATCGGGGACGTGTCCGGCAAGGGCACCACGGCGGCCTTCTACATGGCCGAGACCAAGGGCATCTTCCAGGCGCTCACGCAGTTGGAGATGGGGGTGCGCGACTTCGTCCTGACCGCCAACAAGGCTCTGAGCAAATGCCTCCGCAAAGGCAGTTTCATGACCCTGACCTATGTCCAGATCGACATGGAGCAGCGGAAACTCGAACTGTTGCGGGCCGGGCACTGCGAGACTTTGTACTATGACAGCCAAAATGACCAGATGCGCATCCTCACCCAAGGCGGGCCGGGGCTGGGCATCGTCCGCAACGACGGTTTCGGCCAATACGTGGGCGAGCCGGAGCAGATCGACATCCATTCTGGGGACCTCCTCGTGCTGTTCACGGACGGCATCATCGAGGCCCGGAACAACAAGATGGAGGAATTCGGGTTTGATAAGCTCCAGGACATTGTCACTCGCCTGCGCAAGACCGACTCCCGGCTCATCGTGGAGACATTGGTGTCGCAGGTGAAGGCATTTACTGGAGGACGGATAGAGGACGATTACAGCATCTTGGTAATCAAATTCTTGTGAGTTCAACCTAATCGGAAATACACCGTAGAAAAAAGCAATGCAGATAGCTGAGAAAAGAGGCACGAAGCACATTACCCTGTCGCCCACTGGCGATTTGGACGCGAACTCCTCTATGCAGATGGACGAGAAGATCCAAGCGGGAATCGATCAGGACATTTACCATTTCCATATCGATTGTTCGGGTCTGCGCTACATCTCCAGTGCTGGACTGGGTGTATTCATCTCATTTCTGGAGATCCTGAATGCCCACAATGGCAAGATTGTCTTCTCCGGCATGTCTGACAATGTGTTCAAAGTGTTTCAATTGCTGGGCCTGGAGCAATTGATGACCATCGTGGCAACCAGGGAGGAAGCGGAAAAACTGCTCGGCGCATGAAGACACATTACGTAGCAGCGTGCTCGAAGCAGAGCCTACCCAAGATCAGAGCATTCGTCGAGGAAGAACTGAAGGCCATGAACGTCCAGGACGCGATGACCCATCAGTTGGTGCTTGCCGTGGACGAAGCCTGCGCCAACAGCATCATCCACCACCACGAATGCGACGAGCGCGATCGCATCAAGCTCACCATCAGCCGCAGCGGCAAGGAGCTTGTGATCGAGCTCACCGACAAGGGCGACCCCTTCCCCATCAATGAGTACCAGCCCGAAAACCTTGCCGAGATCATCCGCAAGCGCACCAAAGGCGGTCTAGGCATCTTCCTGATCAACAAGATCATGGACAAAGTCGAAGTGATTCGTCATACCGACCACTTCATCTACCGCTTCATCAAGTACATCTGAGCAGCCTGAGGCGGCGGCGTCCCGCCGCACGCCGATCGACAGCGTCGCCTCCCGGCGACGCGGAATAACCTCTTCATTGCATTGAGTCGCGTGGAACAGGGATTCTCCCTCTAATCAGAGAATAATTGCCCTCATTTGCCGCGAATTGCTTAAATTT
>JAXLVK010000024.1:0-66000 GCA_046329055.1 Bacteroidia bacterium | reverse complement strand
AGGTCGATGGCGCGGCCGGAGTATTCCTCAGGCACGTCGATGCTCAGGTCCTCGACAGGCTCGCATTTCTTGCCGTCGATCTCCCGGATGATGACACGGGGCTGACCCACTTGGAGTTCGTAGCCCTCGCGGCGCATGGTTTCGATGAGGATGGACAAGTGCAGGATGCCCCGGCCATAGACGATGAATGAGTCCGCAGAGTCGGTGGCCTCCATGCGCATGGCGAGGTTGCGTTGCAGCTCCTTCTCCAAGCGCTCCTTGACGTGACGGGAGGTCACGAACTTGCCTTCCTTGCCGAAGAAGGGCGAGTCGTTGATGGTGAAGAGCATGCTCATGGTCGGCTCATCGATGCTGATGGGCGGGAGTGGCTCGGGATTTTCCGGATCGGCGACGGTGTCACCGATTTCGAAGTCGTCGAGGCCGACGAGGGCGCAGATTTCACCAGCGGCGATGGTTTCCACCTTGACCTTTTCGAGGCCCTCGAAGATGAAGAGCTCCTTGAGGCGGGAACGTTTGATGGTGCCGTCGCGCTTGATGAGGGCGACAGGAGCGTTGTTGCTGAGGGTACCGCGTTGCAGACGGCCGATGGCGATCCGACCTGTGTAGCTGCTGAAGTCGAGGGAGGTAATCTGCAGCTGTGTGGTGCCGGTGCCGACCTTGGGAGCAGGGATGTGCTCCAAGATGCCTTCGAACAGGGCCGTGAGGTCCGTGGTGGGCTGCTTGTAGTCCGTGCTCATCCAACCGTGCTTGCTCGAACCGTAGAAAACGGGGTAATCGAGTTGGTCCTCGGTGGCGTCAAGGCTGAACATGAGTTCAAACACGGCCTCGTTGACCTCGTCGGGACGGCAGTTGGGCTTGTCCACCTTGTTGATGACCACGATCGGCTTGAGGCCGAGGGAGATGGCCTTTTGCAGCACGAAGCGGGTCTGGGGCATGGGACCTTCAAAAGCGTCCACGAGCAGCAGCACACCGTCCGCGAGGTTGAGGACGCGCTCCACCTCACCACCGAAGTCGCTGTGGCCAGGGGTATCTATGATATTGATTTTGAAGTCTTTGTATCGGATGGCAACGTTCTTGGAGAGGATGGTGATCCCCCTCTCACGCTCCAGGTCATTGTTGTCCATGATCAGTTCTCCTGGAGTCTCATGGGAGCGGAATGCCTGCCCCTGCATCAGCATCTTGTCCACCAGGGTCGTCTTGCCGTGGTCAACGTGCGCGATGATCGCGATGTTCCTAATTTTTTGCATGGCCGCAAAATTAGCTCTTTGTCCCCTGTTTCCGACAATCGAAATTCCCTTTTTCCTGTAAGTTCATCTTGGGCCTCGTCAAAAACCATTTGCCGATGTGGTACCTTGACCTCATAAAATCGCTTCTGATTGCCTCAAATCCGATGAAAGAATCAATGCTGATTTTGTTTTACCGATTGGTTTTCGTTGCTTTGTAGGCTCAAATTTTTACGGTGAATTATGGCTAGAAACAAGGGTAGGTCCAAAGTGCAGGACGACGAGGTGATCGAGCAGGACGACGAAGTCATCTACGAAGAGGAAAAGACTGGCAAATCCAGCTCCTCCGCCTCTGCAACTGCCCCCAAATCCTTCATGGAGAAGTACAGGAATCTGCTCCTGATCGGCGGCGCGGCCGTTGTGGCCATTGTTGGCTATTTCATTTACAACTGGAGCCAACGCGACAAGGTGAACCAAGAGGCCCTCGGTCAAATGGTTTACGCCGAGATGTACTACGAGCAGGACTCCGTGAACAAGGCCATCAATGGCGACGGCGTGAACGCTGGCCTCATTGACATCGTGGACGATTTCGGCAGCTCCGACGCTGGCAACATGGCCCGCTACTACCTGGGCACCGCCTACCTCAAGAACAACAACCTCGACGAGGGTATTGCTACGCTTGAGGAGCACAAGAAGGGCAACAGCATGATCTCCGCCGCCGCTTACGGTGCTTTGGGTTATGCTTACGAGCAAAAAGGTGATTTCGAGGCTGCTGCCAAGAACTACCAGGATGCTGCCCGCACCCCCAAGGAAAACATGTACTCCACTCCCTTCTACCTGATGCATGCAGGCCGCAACCTCGAGTCCGCCAACAAGGCAGAAGAGGCGCTGGCACTCTACAAATCCATCAAGGAGAAGTTCCCGCTCAGCGATCAAGCTCGTGACGGCAGCGTGGACCGCTACATTGCCAAGCTCTCCCCCGAGGACGTAGAATGAGTCAGCCGGGTCACGACCTGTCCCATATTCGGTACGAAGGCGCTGAGGATCACCGCGATGACATGGTCGCCATTGTGGCGAGCAAGTGGAACGCAGAGGTGACCGATGCCCTGACCGATGGCGCGAAGCAGACCCTGCTCGCAGCCGGAGTTCCAGAGAAAAATGTATTGGTTTACCGGGTGCCGGGCTCCTACGAGCTGCCCAGTGCGGCCCAGTTCGTGATCGAGGGCAATCCGGGATTGGATGCCGTGATCTGCCTCGGCTGCGTGGTCCAGGGCGAAACCAAACACTTCGACTTCATCAACCAAGCAGTGGCACAAGGCGTGAAGGACGTGAGCCTCAAGTACAACCTGCCCGTGATCTTCGGGGTGCTCACGCCGGACACCATGCAACAGGCCCTCGACCGGGCCGGAGGCCGCCTCGGCAACAAAGGCGAGGAAGCAGCTGTCGCCGCATTGGAGATGATCGACCTCCAGAGGAGCTTCTGAAACAGTTAATGGGTTGGCTTTGCGCCTGTTTTGGCAGTGTTCCCTGTACCATTGGGCCCTGCATGCCCTGACCTCATCGGTATCCACGATCAATGTGAGCCTAGGACAGTCGGCCAGGTCGTAGGACAAATTTGATACAATCCAAAATCCGCGGTTCGACTCCCCTGGAGTCTTAGGGATGGTGTCTCGCCTTCGGCTACATGCGTTAGACCCTGCCGATGGCTCGGCACGCGGCGCTGGGCTCAGTCCTCAATATTCTTACCGAATTGGTGGCTCATCCAGTCGGCCACTAGCAGACATCAAAAAGGGAGACTTTTACGTTTCAGGAAATTCACCCCAGCCTTTCCGCCAAGATCGCGACCCTGTTCCCGTCGCCCTGCCGCGTGAGCAGCAGGTAAAATGCCCCTCCTTCCGGAATTCCGACTGATTTGAGGACATCTGCCGTGGGCAAGTCAAAGTCCCTGCGGACAAACTGCACCCGTTGAATGCCACGAGATTTCAGCGCGGAGCGAATCGCTTGCGGCTTCCAAGGCCATTGATCCAGGATGCGGTAGCGGTGTCCGTGAAAGTCCGGCGCATCTTCCGTGGCATAGACAAATCCCATCGGTGATTGCATTGCACCCGCCAAGCCAGAGCTCGCCAGCCATTGCGGAGCGAGGGACGCCTTGTACAAAGCGGTATCCAGCTCCATCACAAAGCTCGGCTCCTCGATCGCCGCCATTTTCGCAGCAACGGCATCCGGCCCGGCCTCAAAACGTCCGACCTCGCCCTTGCGCAGGAAGATCACGCCCCGGCCCGGTCCCCGGCCAAATTCCAGCAGCAGTTCCTTGCATTCATTCCCCTCGGACAGTACCCATAGGAAAACCTCGCCCGGAAACATCCGCTCGAGCGCCATCAAATCCAGCATCGGGGAGGCCTTGATGAGCACCCGGGGTGCGAGTTCCCGCATCCTTGGCAGCAGCGTCACCACATCCGGCGAACAATCCGACAAGGCATGCACCCGCTTGCCCCCAGCAGTCCGGCGGTCCGGATCCACATAAATCAGGTCAAAGCCCAGCCCCGAATAACTCGTCAAAAAATCCTCCGCCCGCGACTGAACGACCTCCAGGTTGTGGATGCCGAGCAGGGAGGCATTGAACCGGGCCATGTCCGCGACGGCCGCATCCGGCTCCAGGGCGGTTACATGCGCAAAATGCCCGCTCATGGCGAAGCTGTCCCCGCCCAATCCGCAGGTGAGGTCGAGGGCGCGCGCACCCGCTCCGTAAGGCTTCGCGGCAGCCATTGCCTCCGAGGTGGATTGCTCGAATGCGCGAAGGCTGAAGACGCATTGGGCGGCGGCCATGCGCGGGAGCTTGGCGGCAGCCTTCTGAAGCAGCGCAACCTGACCGACAGCCAATGTCTGCGAAAAGGGCAATTTCTGCTTCTGAAGGGCAAGCCGATGCGCATCCTCCGCCCTGTGGGCGGCGATCCATTCCCGCATTGCAGGGTCGATCAGTTGCCGGAAATCGTCTTCAGTCATCGCTTGGCAATTCTACTGCACGGGGACGAGGACTTTTCATGCCCAACAAATTAGCTGGGTTTTGATGTAAGGTTTTCAGCGGGAATGTCGGACAATCGAAGCCCTGCCTGCCCCATCCCAGGCCTCAAAATCCTGCGAATCCCCATCCAAAAACTGTGGATAAGTCCAGCAATCGCGGATGTCGCCCGAAAATGCCTGCGAGGGGCACAGGGAAACCGCGTTTGAAAAACCATGGATTTTCCACTCATTCCACCCAAATCCAAAGTTATCCACATCGAAAAATTTGGTTGTGAATAACGGGTCATGGTTTCAAATTGCCCGTAGAAATCAACAGCGAGGATCGTCATGAAAAAGTACGTCATCATTCTGGTCCTGAGTATGGCTGCCGCAGGCGCAATCGGAAGTTGGGTGGGCCCGAGCCTGTCTGACACAGCATTGGCGAAGCCGGGCAAGCAGTCCCAAGCCTTGGCGATGATGCGCACAGCGATCCCACACCACATTTCCCGTTGAAAAAGAGAACGAAATCGGTATGAAGAAACTTGGAACAATCGCGGTCGTCTTGCTGCTCAGCATCGCCGCCCTCGCCTCTTGCACGGTCGCTCACTCACGCCCGTCCTGCATGGCCCACAAGGTCGGCAATCACCGCTGACGGAAGTCCCCGAATCGTCCATCCATGTTCCTGAATCAGGTCACAGTGCCGTCCCTGGACGTGGAGGCCGCAATTGGGTTTTACCAAAACCTGGGTCTTCGGCTCATCGTGCACACCCATCCTCGGTACGCGCGCTTCGAGTGCCCGGATGGCGGCAGCACGTTTTCCATTCATCAGGTCGATGAATTGCCCACGGGTCCGGGCGTGGTGGTGTATTTCGAATGCCCGGATTTGGATGCGAGGGTGGAGGAGCTGCAGCGGAAGGGAATCGCCTTTGACCTGCTGCCCACGGATCAGACCTGGCTGTGGCGGGAGGCGCACCTCCGCGACCCGGACGGGAATCAGCTCATCTTGTACTGGGCAGGCGATAACCGCAGGTTTCCGCCATGGCGGCGGGAAGAGGCCTGACCGAAGAGAATTTTGCGAATTTGAAGGAATATCGGGGTTGGCAGGGGTCAAATCCTTGAACATCTCATGGGAATTTGTTAGTTTTAGAGTCAATCACAATCTCTCATGAAACGCGTTTTGGTCTGCTTGATCGCCTTGGCTGTCGCGATGACAGCGGTCACCTCTTGTACGTATATGAAGAGTCATCAACAGTGCCGGGGCACCAAGGTAGGTAATCACAGATAAGTCATGGGCTGGCAACGTTTGGAGCAGTTTCCGCAGCTGGGAGGCATCGTTCAGGCATCCTCAAAGCGGCCACAATTGGTGTTCAAGCACAGCACCCGTTGCAGCATCTCTGCTGCCGCGAAATACAAGCTGGAGATGGACTTGGATGCCTTGGGCGAGCACTATGACTTGCATTTCCTCGACTTGCTGGCGAACCGGGACCTGTCGCGGATGGTCGCCGAGCGCTTCGATGTGGTACACCAGTCACCGCAGGTGCTTGTCATCAAGGGGGGCCGTGCCACCTACGTGGCAAGCCATTATGATATCGATGGAGGGGAGTTGTTGAAGTTGGAAGCGTCCGCAAGCCGAGCAGGATCGCACTGATCAATCCACGTATTTGAATTCCGTTTCCACGACGAGGTCGGGATGCAGGCTCCTGGCCACGGGGCAATGTATGCCAATCTGCTCCAATGTATGCCGCTGCTCGGCGTCCAATCGATTTCCCCGGATTTCGATGCTCATGATGGCCTTCTCGACCCGGCGGGGATTGTTGGCCATGACCTTGAGCACCTCGCCGCTGACGGCTCCCATGTCCCATCCGCGTCCCTGCGCTGCAATGCCCATGGTGGTGATCATGCAGGTGATGAGGGCGGTCGTGAGCAAATCCGTGGGGGAAAATGCCTCGCCCTTGCCATGGTTGTCCACGGGGGCGTCGGTGATGATGGCCTGACCGGAGCGGATGTGGGTGGCTTGGGTGCGGAGTTCGCCCAAGTAGGTGACGGAGGCGGTGTTCACTTTCAGTTCAGGGTATGGGGCGTGGCCATGGTGAAACTCGGGATGCGGACCTTGAATTCGTGGTCGCGGTCCGAGGGGTGCGTCATCACGTAATAGCCACGCATGTTGCCGATGCAGGTCTTGAACTCGCAGCCGCTCACATACTCGTGGCTCTGCCCGGGCAGGAGGACAGGCTTTTGCCCGACCACGCCTTCGCCTTCGACCTTGCGCTTGCGCCCGACACCGTCCGTGATGAGCCAAGCCCGACGCAGCAATTGCACGGGTTCCGTGGACTCGTTGGTGATGCGGATGCGGTAGGCAAAGGTGTAGCTGTCGAGTTCAGGATTGGACTGACCCGGCAGGTAAGCCGTCTGCACGCTTACGATCACATCAGCGGTACGGCTGCTCACAACTTCCGAAAACATAGGCGCTGTCTCTATTTCCGATAGAAAGTTACAGATAATCCATCTCACATTCAATCCTTGGACTTTTTCGGAGCAAATCCCTGCGCATCAAAACTGCCCAAAGGTGAGCATGACGAGGGTGCAGGCGTTCACAGTTTGGATTCCAGCATCCTCCGCCTTGCGGGCAAGGGCGGGATTTTCGGCCCCGGGATTGAAGATGATGCGCTGCGGGTGAAGGCGAAGGACGAGGTCCTCGTACTCCTGCTGCCTCTGCGCGTTCATGTACAGGGTCACGGTGTGGATTGGCGTTTCAGGCAACCAATCCGTCCCCTTGCGAATGGGCACCCCTGCGACCGTGGCCTCCTTGAGCCCGACTGCAAGCACAGGCACGCCCGCCTCCGTGAGCATGTTCAGCGCCGTGAAGCTCGTGCGCTCCGGGTTGTCGCTTGCGCCAAGCACGAGGGTGGTCTTGTCCTGATTCGGGGTCGTGTCCATGGAGAATTCTTTTGCAATCGAACCCGCGGCCTCGCGGAATGTTTTCAGGAAATCTTGCCGTCCTGCACTGTGACCGAGAGCAGCCATGCGCCGTTGCGTTGGAAGGGCTTGACGGGCTGACCGTTGAGCGTGGTGATGCCGTCCTTTTCCCCAAGGGTGAGGACGAGTGTCCCGGAGGTCTTGCAATGCGGATGCAGGCTCAGGCGGATTTCCTCCCCCACCTGTTCCAGCTCCTCCACCTCGCACCCTGGGAACATGTGGAGGTCGCTGCCTGTGATGCCCAATTGGTTCTGTGGCGTTGCCACAAAGACCCGGGTCTCGTACCGCTTGAAGTAGGTGGCCCCGGGGTTCTGGACAAAACCCTCGCCGGGGTGGTACCATTCCCCGTCCGGCAAGGCGATCTGCTTGTCATCCCGGCTCAGGTTTGCCCCGACAAAATACCGCCGCGCCAAGGGCCCCTCCTCACCGCCGATCCCAAACCAAATCCGGTACAGCTCTCCATCCTGCTCCACCCGCGTCACTCGCACCTGCCTGACCGGAAATGCAGACCGGTACAGCCGCATCCGCTCGGCATCGTAGCTCCCGATGTCGTCGCTCGTGAAGAGCAAGTCACCGAAAATGTGGTTGATCAGGAAGAGGCTGCGTTGCTGATGGGGGCTGAGTTCCTGGTTGTGGCGACGCAGGATGAAGACATCGGGGTCATTGGCGAAGAACTGCTTGAACTGCCTGCGGTTGATGGCGTTGTGGAGGGCATTGTGGGTGCTGATGCGCTCGCGGAGGCGGATGAGCTTGGCGGAATGCATCTCCCAATTCAAGCCGATGTCCGGGCCGATGCGGCAATAGTCGAAGACGTTCCAAGCCGGGGCGAGAGGGACGCCACAGCCTAGGATGAGCTTGTCGCCGCAGCATTCGCGCAGGAAGGCGCAGGCTTCGTACATCAGTTGGCCACGGGACTTGCCATTTCGGGGAATGAGGGCCGCAGCAAAAAGGAAGTCGAGCTTGACGAGGTCATAGCCCCATCGCAGCAGGACGGTATTGAAAACCACCTTGAGGTGGTCGCGAACCTCTGCCTTTTCCAGGTCCAGGAGGTAATAGGTGCCATGGATGAGTCCGCCCCAGCCGGGATTGTAGCCTGCCTCCAGGAGGCGCTCGCCGTCGTGGGTCACGAGCCAATCGCGGTGGAGCTGATAGACCTTGCTGTCCCTTTCCACTATCAAGGGCGCAAGCCAAAGCCCCGCCCGGTAGCCATAGCGGTGGATTTGGTCGGCGAGGAAGGCCATGCCTTGCGGGAATTTCTCATTGGCCTCCGTCCAGTCGCCCACGGCAGGTTGCCAGCCGTCATCGATCTGGAAATAGTCGATGGGCAGCTCGCGGAAGGCAAAAGCCCGGAGGTTGTCGAGGATGATGTCCTCGGTGATCTTGGTGTAATAGTTGTACCAACTCGTCCATCCGGTCGCGGGGGCTTTGACGGGGCGGGCATGGGCTGTGGGCATTCCGCCGACCTCCGTGCCGGGATTTTCCCAGATGCCGATATGGAGCAGGTTCGTCTTGCCATTGGCGACTCGGCCCCCCACATCGCCTCGGATCACGAGTTCGCCCAAGCCGCAGCGCCATTCGAAGATGGAATAACCCTCCTCCGGATTGAGGTCCAACCATGCCCGGGTGCGGTCCGTCTTGGCGAGAAATAGGGTCGTGAACGACCAGGAATGCAGCTCCCCGGCCTTTGCGGGATTGTTGTAGAAGGTGTAGTCCCCGGTGGTATTGACCAACCGCGCCATGGGAGCCTGCAGCCGGGGGATGTACTCATCTGGGCGGAACTGTCTGCTTTCGGTCCAGCTTTGGTAGCCATTGATGAGGACGCGGTCCTCGGGAGCGACAGCCTGGCGCAATGTGACGGTGAAGCCCTTCAGTGTGACAGCGCTTTCCGTGACCAAATGCGCCCTCAATTCCAGCCGATCCTCCAAGACCTCCATCTCCGCAATGATCGACCTCCCGGCTCCGACCTGCGTCATGCCCGAGCCAAATCCGTAATCCACGACCTTGCCGTCAATCCAAAATGCGATGTATCCGCGAATGGCGTCTTCCATTGGCTCCAAAGTAAATAAAAACCAAAGCCGAGTGAATTTTGCCACCAGGGCACCAAGGCCTCAAAACCCACCCCGTGGTCAATGCCCTGCAACGGCAATCCTGAATTCTGCGATCCTTTCTTAGATTTGCATCGGAAATTCTATTTGGGATCACAGCATGAAACGACTTTCGCTCCGCCTCAGCCTCCTCGGTCTCTGTGCCATGATGGCCCTCAGCTCCTGTGAAGACAAGGGCAAGACAGGCTCCACCTCCGGCAACAATACGACCAGCACCCCGGCTCCCGATGACTTTAAAGTCGAGCCCGGCCAAGGCACGCCCATCCAGTTTTCCCACCTGAAAATGGAATTCAAGCCTGTGGTCTCCGGCGACACCGTGAAGGCGGTCTATCCGTTCAAGAACATGACCAATACTCCGGTCGCGATCTCACAAGCCATCACGAGCTGCGCCTGCATGATGACCGACTTCACCAAGGGCAACATCCAACCCGGTCAGACCGGAGAGGTCCGCGTAAATTTCGCCACCGCTGGCCAATTCGGCGACCACTACAAGATCATCTCCGTGATGCTCCAAGGCAGCAATGAGCCCATCACCCTGCAACTGAACGGGCACATCGACCAGGCGAAGTAAGCCCCTCGCCTCCCTCAACTTTCCATCAAGGCTTCCCTCAGGCTAGGGCGGATATCCATCTCCGTTTCCAAGTGAATGCCGATGCCGAGTGCTTGGCAAAATGGTCTCAACAAGATCATGTTCGCAGGGCGCGCCACCACGAGATTGGCAGGGACAGCCCTCACTTGAAGCATCTGCCGCATCAAGACCTGCCCCAATGCACCCGGGAAATCCTGCGGCCTGAGCAGGCTCGCACCCCTGAATTGCTGGTCCTCCAAGCCGAGCAAGATCACCGCCCTCGGGAAAAACGCCCTTCCACTGCCATCCTCCTGCGGCTCGGGGAGGTGCACATCCTCGAAGAGCCAAACCTCCTGCGCCACGGGCAAGTCCCGCAGCACCCGCGCCTCCTCCTCGGACAGCTTCACCGTCTCGGGTGAGAAATTCTGCGCCGACCCGGGCAATATCCAATCCAAGACAAATGCATCCCCCACTTGTTTCCGGGCAAGGATGCGCCCGAGGTCATTCTGCCCAGTTTCGGGAACCACCTCCCCGGAGCCGGGCAAGTCGCCCAAGAAATGGACCACCTCCCGCAACACGGGCAAGAGCCAAGCCATCTCGGCGGCATCCGGAGCCTGCGGCGCATAGCCGGGACTGTAGCAGTTGAAGGACGGCACCACGGCGCCAGGCTCCACACCCACCGCCCGGAGCAGGGCCATATCGTCCTGCGAAGCCTCCCCGACCGGCACCAACTGCAACAGCGCGCAGCGGTCCAGGCACAATGCCTCCAAGGGATCCTCGTCAGCGGAGCTCTGCCCGATGCGAACATAGGTCTGCCATCCCTGCCTGCCGGGATAGAGTGCCAGCCCCTTCAGGCTATCGCCTTGCCCCATGACCGAGCAAAACACCGGCTCAGCCACGGCTGCGGGATGGACCGCAAAGACCTGCGCATCCGTCAGCCAGCGCCAAGGCGCCATCTCATCCACGGTCATCGCCAAGCGCAGCAGCGCCTTCCAATCCTGTGCAGGTATCTCAGTAACCATGGCCAAAACTAGTGCTAATGCTGCAAGAACCGGGGAAAATTCCATGAGAACCGGGGCTTGAAGGCATGGCGAATCCACTTTGGGGCAAAAAGCGCGATATGTGCGCAATGGGGGCAGACGTAAGAAACACAGGGCATTATGAATTGAAATCCAGCGCCTACCCGCCTAGATTTGCAGACTAAACTTTGGTTTTGAACTACGGTCGCCTTCGCAGCCTTCTTGCGGTACTGCTTCTATTGAGTGGTGGGCAATACCTGATTGCCCAGGCCAGCGACCTCTCCTTTCGCATCAGGACCTTCAGCCGAGAACAGGGCCTTTCCCAGTCACAGGTGAACTGCATGGTGCAGGATGCCCGCGGTTTCATCTGGATGGGCACCAAGGGCGGCGGCCTCAGCAGGTTTGACGGGCAGACGTTTTTCACCTTCAATGAAGATCAAGGCCTCCCCGGAAATGACATCGAGGCCGCTGCGATCGATGGTTCCGGAAAACTCTGGCTCGCTTGCGAGCAGCATGGACTCATTTCCTTCGATGGACATACTTTCCAAGTCTATGGCAAGGCCTTGGGCGTCCCCACCGACCGGTTCAATCATATCTTCGCCAGCGCTGATGGCTCGATATGGATCGGGACATTGGGCAAGGGGCTCTATCGCTGGGACGGCAAGCGCGCGAAACGCATCCTCCGCAGCGACAGCATCCCGCTCGACACCGCGCATGCCTTCCTCCCGATCTCTGAGGACAAGATGTGGGTGGCGACATCCAGGGGCATCGTCCAAGTCAACGCAGGCATCGCCACCCCACTAGACAGCGCCCGCTATCCCAATGCCCCCCGCAAGGAGGTCGAATGCATGACGCGACTCGCCGATGGCACCATCATGGGCGGAAACACCAATGGACAGGTATGGCGGTTGATCTCGGGACGCTTTGTCAATGACACACTGCCGGAGAGCATTGGGGTGATCAAGGACATCTTCCAGGACAAAACCGGCCAGATATGGCTCGCGGGCTCCGAATTGCTGGCATGCATGTCGCAAAATGGATTCCGCAAATTCACCTCCGAGGATGGGCTCAAGGATGTCACGGTGGAATGCCTGCTGGGCGATCAAAATGGCAATATCTGGGCCGGGTCCAATGGCGCTGGCGCATTCAAGTTTTCCAAAGAGGCATTTTCGATCTACGGCGTCAAGACCCCATTTGCCAACCGGGCGGTATTTGCCATCGAGCAAATCGGACCCGGGCACCTGATGGTGGGGACGGAGCGAGGACTGTACGAGGTGCAGGACGGACTGGTCCAGGAACTGAAGATTCCAGGCATCCCGTCGCCCTATATCCTGTCCATCGCCAAGGCGGATGACGGCAGCATGTACATCGCCGCACAGAGTGACGGCTGCTTCCGCTATGCCGATGGCAAATTCGAGCATGTGACCGTTCCCGCGACTGGCAAGCCCTTCCGCACCAGTTACCTCGGGGTCACCAACGAAGGCAAGGTCATGGGCATAGATGCCAATGGCGTCCTCTCAGCCGTCAATGGACTGAGCGCCGCTCCCATGGCCGTACCGGACCTCCATCTGGAAGAAGAGGGCTTTGCGCAGACCTTCGGAGGGCAGGATTCCGTCTGCTACTTGGGCTCAGAAACGAATGGGATCATCCGGCTGCACAAGGGCGAGGTCAAGCGCTTCCAGGCTCCAGATATCTTGATCAACAACCACGTGGTGAGTGCCCTGGAAGACCACAACCGGGCATTCTGGGTGGGCACGTATGAAGGACTTACCTGCATTCGCGGAAACGAGCCTTGCTACCTGACCGTGGAGGAGGGCCTAGCTGGGAATCTCATCTATTGCCTGGTGGAGGACAAGAAGGGCAATCTCTGGGTTGGGACCGATTTTGGTGTGACCAAGATCGAATTGGGAGCCAACTCCGAGGTGCTGGCGATGCGGAGCTACGGGAGCGAGGATGGGTTCATCGGGCTGGAATGCAACCAAGCCGCCGCCTATTGCGACGACCAAGGGCTGGTCTGGTTCGGCACCATCGAGGGACTGGCCTGCTACCATCCTGACCGCGACTTCCAGGATCCCAATCCTCCCATGGTGCAGATCATGAATGTGCAGCTGGAGCTGCAACAGGTGGACTGGGCAGCGCGCAAGGTCAAGACAGAGGCCTGGTCCGGCGTCCCCATCAACCCGGTCTTCGAGCCCGACGAAAACCATATCCGGATCGAGTTCACGGGTGTCACCCATCGGTTGCCGGAAAAAATCCAATACCGCTACCGCCTCCTGGGCCTGAACGAGGATTTCTCCTCCCCTTCCAGGGAGAACCACGCCGTCTATCCCTACTTGCCATCGGGTGAATACACATTTGAACTGATTGCCGGGAATGCGGCGGGGGTCTGGACCAAGGAGCCCGTCAAGTTCCATTTTGTGATCCGGACACCCTTCTATCTGACCACTTGGTTCGGAATTTTGAGCTTCCTGCTGGTGATTGGCACCATGGTGGTTCTGGGCCGCTTGCGCATCAGCCGACTGGAAAGGCAGCGCAAGAACCTCGAAACCAAGGTCAAGCAACGCACCGAGGCCCTGGAGCAGGCCAATCAGGTCAAGGGCGAGTTCCTCGCCAAGATGAGCCACGAGATCCGCACCCCCATGAACGGTGTGATCGGGATGACCGACCTGCTGGAGCGCACACAACTTACCCCGCAGCAGCGCAAATTCGTCGAGAACATCCGCGTGAGCGGGCAAAATCTGCTCAGCCTCA
Source organism: Bacteroidia bacterium (assembly GCA_046329055.1). GTDB lineage: Bacteria > Bacteroidota > Bacteroidia > J057 > JADKCL01 > JADKCL01. The sequence goes on along the minus strand of JAXLVK010000024.1, from coordinate 52,358 downwards.
TCAACGACATCCTCGATTTCAGCCGGATTGAATCCGGCAAGATGGAGCTGGAACACATCCCCTTCGAGATGCGGCACCTGATCGAGGAGGTCATGGACATCCTCGCGTTTGGGGCATTTTCCAAAGGGCTGGAAATGCTGTACTGGGTCGATCCCGAGATCCGCGGCCCCATGCTGGGTGACCCCGCCCGGATGAAGCAGATCCTCACGAACCTGATCGGCAACGCCATCAAGTTCACCGCCAAGGGGGAAATCACCGTCCGCGTGAGCCTGCAAAAGGTGGACGGCGAGAAGGCCACGATCCAGGTCTGTGTCAAGGACAGCGGCATCGGCATCCCCAAGGAAAAGCACAACTCCCTCTTCGAGTCCTTCACCCAAGTGGATGCGTCCACGACCCGCAAGTACGGCGGCACCGGATTGGGACTGGCGATCAGCTTCAACCTGGCCAAGATGATGGGCGGCCGAATGTGGCTGGAGAGCGAACCGGGCAATGGCACCGAGTTCTACTTCACCTTCGAGGCAGGCATGAGCGAGCCTTGGAAGTTCCCGGGGCAGGCGCATCCCGCAAGGGCACTTGAGGGCAAGAAGGTCGTCCTCGCCATGCAGCACCAACCCACCGTGCAGCTCATCAGCGATTACCTCGAGCACTGGAAGGTGAACTTGCAGGTGCATGACAGCCTGGAGTCAGCCACCGATGCCGCATTGGACCAGACCGATGTCGAATTCCTGATCGTGGACCTGCGCCTCTCGCATGGCGGCCCCAATCAGTTCGCCAAGCGCATCGCCGCAGCCTGCGCCCACCGCAAGCTCAACTTCGCCCTGTACGCCGAGCCGGACATCGCGATCATCCTCCAAAACGACGTAGGCCCCAATGGATGGGTCCTGAGCCGCCCGCTCAAGCGCGATGACCTCCTCCAGGCCCTCATGGGCCAGCGGGTGAGCAATGTCGCCGCCTCCAACAATGACCAGACCCAGGCATTTGCCATGCAGCATCCGCTCTCCATCCTGGTCGCTGAGGACAACCCTATCAACCAAGACGTGGCCAACGGCATGCTGAACAGCCTCGGCTACACCGTCCGCAACGCCTCCAATGGCCAAGAGGCCGTGGAATACGTGATGGAGAACCAGGTCGATGTGATCTTCATGGACGTGCAAATGCCCGTGATGGATGGCCTGGAGGCGACGAGGCTGATCGTGGGCAAAATGCCCAAGGCAGAGCGCCCTGTGATCGTGGCCATGACCGCCAATGCAATGGAGTCCGATCGGCAGCGCTGCCTAGATGCTGGCATGGACACCTACATTTCCAAGCCGTTCTTGATGACGGAGTTGATGAATGTGCTACGGGCAGTGCCTGCATTGCGTGCCGGACAGGCCGATGCCTTGGAGCAGCTCACCGCCACGGGTCCCGATACCCAGCAGCCGTCCCCTGAAACCAAAGCGCCCTCCGCGAAATACCGCCTCACGAGCATGGACATGCTGGACGCCGTCTCTGGCGGGGAGCCTGCATTTGTGATCGGCATCCTGACCAAGCTCGTGGTGAAGCTGCCGGAGGCCATCGAGGAGCTTCGGACGGCTTTGCAGACGGAGGATTGGGAGACCATCCGTGCCACGTCGCATCGCACCAAGTCATCCGCGGCCTATTCCGGCTCCGAGGAGCTGAAGGAGAAATTCCGCGAATTGGAGCACATGACACGTGAGAAAAAGGACCTCGACCAGGTGCCTGAGAAGCTCGACGCATTGGAGGCCTTCGTGAAGGAAGTCGTCGAGGAACTGAAAGGCCATCTCGCTGAACGGACATAATTTTGTTTGGAAATGACCGCATTTTCAATGCCATTTTCCAAAGTAAATTTGGTCAAAACACACCCCCAGTACCAGCAAAAGCCGTTCATACACCAAGTTTTACCGCCCGCCTAGCCCTATTGCTGCTCACCCCCGAATCCATGCAGCTCGCCGGGATTTGGCCACAAGGCGACATTTTTTACGTATATTTGATCATCAACAAAGAGAAAGCCTACAAAAGGCAATACATCTTTTAGGTACTGTCCATCGCCTCCTGCGGGAGGCGAAGATGCCAATGAAGTCCGGTCACGTTGGAGCGTGGCGACCGGACCAGGCGAGGAGCACGCTTCAACCAACTACTGTTTTCACTCTAAAAAAGACGGTTATGGACATTTGTTTTGTAAGTCAGGGAAAAGGCGGCGCGACGCACCGTTGCTCCGAACGAAACCTGAAAGGCCCCGAACCAGGGGTGATGGCCGAGGTCATGCTTGGCTATGAGTCCTACTTGGCTAGCCGTCTGCGAGTATCGCGATGGCTGCCAACGGGGTCAAGATGACCGCAAGGCAAGACCGCACCGGAGGTCTTACGGCGCATTTGCCAGTATTGGTGAATACATGGCAGCCATCAGAACCACAACCGGTACGGCCCGCGCTCTGATTCAAGCCGGGCATCCATCCAACCATTTTCGAAAGTACCAGCCCCGCGCAGCAATGTGCGGGGCTTCCTTTTCGGGAAAATGCAGGCTGGGGATTTGGCTTCGTCTTCCTTTCAATAAATTTGCGGCAAATACACCTGCGTCCCAATGAAAAGACTCCGTTTCCTGCCGCTCCTGCTCCCCGTGATCCTGCTATTTGCGGGCTGTGACAGCAATCCTGCATGGGTCGGCCCCTCCCCCAAGGAGGGCGACAAGGCCGGCAACATCGCCGCTGAAGCCTGCAAGTGCATGTACGACATGGCTGGACAGGAAAAGGACTGGGACCGCACCAAGCTCATGGAGGCCATCAAAGCCATTCGGAAAAACACGCCCAATGAATTCCTGACGGCGGTGATCTCTTCCGACGACCCCGACATCTCCAAGGCGATCCAGGCAGAGGAAGAATGGTCCATCAAACTCGACGACTGCGACTGCATGAAGCCCGTCCAAGACGGCCTGCTGGAACAAGGCGTGGCATTCGAAGAGATGATGGAAATCCTGGACAAGCAGTGCTTGCTCGGCGCGTTTTATAACTAGGGACGAGGCGGCCCCGAGACTCGGGACACGCCGATCGAATTCGCCGCCTCCCGGCGGCGGGGCCCAGCAGACGTACCCTACGATTTCCCAGCCTGCGTCGCGATCACAATGCCCGCGATGATGGCGATGATGACCAGGATCAGGACGATGACCTTCCAGGCCGCCACAGGCTTCTTGCCGGAGATCTTGCCCGTCTGCCCGTTCACCAGGAAGCGATAGACCTTGTTGTTGTACATGTAGGCCGCGATCCAGATGGGCAGCAGGATGTGCTTGAACGTGATCGCCGACTTGCGGGTGTCGATGCGCAGGTTGCGATGGGTATCGCCGGGCACCTTGCGGATCACCTCCCCGCGGATGGCATCATCCATGATCCCGTCCGCGACGTCAAATGCCTGCTGCACGTCCTTCTGATAGACCTCCGACTCCATGCCCAGGATGAACTTGCCGTCATAATTCACGACTTCCTTGAGCTCGAAGGGGAAGATGTCGTCCACGAAATTTTGCTCCAGACCGGAGGAACCGAGGACCAGCACGTCATCGAATGACTTGTCGTGGTAACCGCTCACCCATTCCCAGCGGGTATGCCGGACCTGGCGCGATTGGGTATTGCCGTTGCTGTCGGTGGTCGTCTCGGTGGTGTAATAGTGGTAGCCCGCCTCGGCCTGCCACTCGCTGAAGGTATCCGCGTCGTAGGTCCAGAAGGGCAGGTAAACGCCGCGAATCTTGTCGAGCTGCGCCAGCCGCTTGAGGTTGCCGGGGGCGAAGAAGCCCTTGCCGATCCAAGTCTTGAACTTGTCCAGGGCGCTCGCCTTGGTGACCTTGAACGGCAGGATGCCTGAGGGGCGGATCATGCGGTTCTCGTGCGCCTCGGGGTTCACATTCGTGGAGCCGCAGAAGGGGCAGTTGAAGGAGACCGTCTCGGGGTCCACGGAGGTATTGGCGCCGCAGCCGTTGCAGTGGAAGACCTTGCTGGGCACAGCGAAGCCTGTGGGGCGCTCCGCCAAGTTGCCTGCATCCGCGAAGTCGCGCTCCACGACCATGTCGCTGGACTTGGGGATCTCGCGGGTGCTGCCGCAGTTGGGGCAGAGCAATTGCTGCTTGCCGGGGTCAAAGACCATCTCCCCGCCGCAGGAGCTGCAGGGCACGTTCACAATCCGTTCGAGGCTTTGCTGATCTTCCATCTTTCCTAAAACTGGTTCACCAATCCGACGTGGATCTTGCCACGTGAGGGCTGAAAGGGCGACCCGGCAACTTGTCCGGCGGCGTAGGTGATGGACAGCATTCCGGCCTTGGTTTCGTAGGTCAATCCCAGCCCGAGGCCCCATGGACGCATCACCTTCACCGGCCCCACTTTGTCCTCTAAGTAGGCAATATCGGAAAAAACGAACAGGTAGCTCCGCTCCTCCAGCAAAAACCGATTCTCCACTGTGAGGGCCGAGTAGAAGTTCGTGAAAAACTGATTTTCATTGAATCCACGGATGCTGCGGCTGCCGCCCACCTGCATCAGGTCGTTCTGAAAATACTGCTTCTGGTCCAGCCAATAGGTGCTGTTGGCGAGCATGAGGACCATGCGCTTGGTATAGCGGCGGTACCACTCCACCCGGAGTTCGGTCTCCTTCTTGGGCAGGCTGATCTGCACGTCCTCGTAGATGTTTTCCGTGAGCCGGGGGTTCTTCACGACCTTCTTCTTGCCGATGCCACCATCCGCGCGAATGCGAAATCCTCGCGTGGGGCTGTAGCGGTCGTCAAGGCTCTCCCAGGAGAATCCCAAGCCGTAGGTCTGGTCCTTGCCATCGAGGACAGGCGGCACCAGGGTGGTGTCCAGCTCGTATTTGCGGGTGGAAATTAGGGTGGAGACCTTGTTCTTGTAGTAGGCGCGGATGGACAGGGTAGGGCTGAATGCGTAGGGCACACTCACCTTGAACGACCGCGTGAGAAAGGTGGTGTCTTGCTTGAGCAGGTTGAACTCCCCGTCCACGCCCATGGGCGAACTGAACAGATAGGGTGCCGCGAAGCGCAAGTGCAACTTCTGAGAGCTGCCGACGAGTTTGTCAAAGCGGAATTCCAGCACCTCCCCGGCTTTCATCAATGGACTCACCAATTGGAAGTCGATGAGTCCCGTGAATTGGAGCTTGGCGGTGTTGTTGGAGGGGGGGAGGATGCCGAGGAGCAGGTCAAACTTGCCGGATTTGCGGGATTCCAGCTTGAGGGTGACGCGTGCCTTGTCCTCACTGATGAACTCCACCCGTGGAGTCGCCGCATTCTTGAAATAGGGGGAGCTGTTCAGGATGCGCCGCGCCCTGTCGATCGACTCTTGGTTGAAGGGGTCGCCGGGGTAGATGCCGACCAGGTTTTCGATGAATGCCGGCCGCTCACGCACCTTTCCATCGATGATCACGCTGTCGATGGTCACGAGCTTGCCGGGGGAGAACTTGTAGGCAACCGAAGTATAAACCGAGTCGCCGCCTCCTTCCCGGTAGCCCATCTGCAAGCTGTCAAATGCCGCGAAGGGAAAGCCCTTGTTTTGGTAGGCCCGCAGGCAGGATTCCAGCCGACTGCGCATGTCCACGTAGGAAAATGGATCGTGCCGCCGCTGCACCTTGTCGAATTCTGCCCGGCCATAGTCCACCTCATTCAGCCCCGGCAAAAACAGGCTGTCGTAGAAATACCGCTTCCCCACAAAAACCGAGAGCCGCAATCTGCGCTCCTCCCTGTGAAAAGTGTCCACGGAAAATGTCTGATAGCCCCGCGCCGTCATCCTCGCCGCCACCTCCTCCCGGATTTTGGCCCAGTCCTCCGGCGATTTCGCGGACTTGAACGGCCTCGCCACCATGCGCTGCATCGCCCCCTCCAATCCTGGCTCCGTCACCACCTCCCGGATGCGCCAAGCCGCCGAATCCGGCCCCTCCGCTGCCCGGTCCTTCCGCACCGAATCCGGCTTCGCACCAGCGCCCTCGCCCTCCGGAGCCTCCAGCCCCCCCAAGTCCTCCGCCATGCGGACAGAGTCTCGCGCAGGCACCGTGTCCTTGACCGCCACAGTATCGTCGTCCGGAAACTGAAATCCCCAGCGCAAGGAGTCCTTGTCAGGCACGGGCACCTGCGCCGCCAACGGCAGCCATGTCCCCAGCACCAGCAGAGCAGACGCTATCCAGCAAATCCAGCGCATAGATTTCCTCAGGGAGGAAAATTACGCATTCCCCGTGTACAAAGCGGTGTGAATCGAATGCCCCCTTTCAGATAGCAGATGGCATGTAGCAGATAGCAGTTCTGCATGCTTCAGCGGCAGGGCAACTGCTATCTGCTACATGCTAATTGCTCACTGCTTGGAGAGTTTCTCGAAGCCGGTGTACTTCTGCAGCACTTTCGGGAGGGTGACGCTGCCGTCTTCGTTTTGGAAGTTTTCCATGATGGCGGCCATCACCCGGGGGAATGCCAGTGCCGAGCCATTCAGCGTGTGGCAGAGGGTGTTTTTGCCGTCTTCCTTGTAGCGGAGCTTGAGGCGATTTGCTTGGAAGGTCTCGAAGCAGGAGACAGAGCTCACTTCGAGCCAACGCTGCTGCGCGCCGCTCCAGACCTCAAGGTCATAAGTCTTGGCGGATGCAAAACCCATGTCGCCGCTGCAGAGCAGCAGGACGCGGTGATGCAGACCGAGCTTGTCGAGGAGGCCGCGTGCATGCTGCATCATCACCTCCAGGCGCTCGTAGCTCTTGTCGGGATGGGCGATCTCCACGATCTCCACCTTGTCAAATTGGTGCAGGCGGTTCAGGCCACGGACATGGGAGCCGTAGGCACCCGCCTCGCGGCGGAAGCACTGGGAGTAAGCGCAGTTCTTGATGGGGAGCTGCTTGGCCTCCACGATCACGTCGCGGTAAAGGTTGGTCACAGGCACCTCAGCGGTCGGGATCAGGTACAGCTTGTCCTCGGGGATGTAGTACATCTGCCCTTCCTTGTCGGGAATCTGTCCCGTGCCGTAGCCGGAGTCTTCGTTGACCACGAGGGGCGGCACCACCTCCAGGTATCCTGCGGCGATGGCCTCGTCCAGGAAGAATGTCTTCAATGCCCGCAGGAAGGCAGCACCCTGGCCTTTGTAAACGGGGAAGCCTGCGCCGGAAATCTTGGCGCCAAGCCCGAAGTCGATGATGTCCAGCTCCGTGGTCAATTCCCAGTGGGGCTTGGCCCAATCGCCGAGGCTGGGCACCTCGCCGTGCAGGGATACCACATGGTTGTCATCCGCGGACTTGCCGCGGGGCACGCTGGGATGGGGCACGTTGGGCAGGGTGAGGAGCAGGCGATTTTGCTCTTCGTCCATGGCCTTCATGCGCTCCTCGAGCTCGGCGATCTTGGTCTTGGATTCGGCGGCGACTGCGCGGGCTTCGTCAGCCGCGGCTTGGTTGCCTGACTTGATCAGGTCACCGATGGCAGAGGCAGCTTTTTTGCCCTCAGCGCGCAGGGTTTCGACTTGCAGGGTGACTTCGCGGCGACTCTGATCGATGTCCAGCAGGTTCTGGATCATCTTTTCAGGGTTCTCAAAATTGCGGGCCCTCATGCCCTCCACAAAAGGCTCCTTGTTCTCCCGGATTTTCCGAATCTCAAGCATTGTTCATAAAATTTTGCGCAAAGTAACGAATTCCCCACCAAACCCGCATGGCAGGATGCGAATCGAGGGGATAGTTTCGGAGGGGCAAAATGCTGGCAGCTTTCATGACAAATACTTTGCACTTCCCATTCCCTGTCCTTAAATTTGAGCTTGGAATTGGGGCTGACCTTGGACATCCGTTTCCAGTGGTCATTTTGGACTTATTCAATGCTTTCCCAACACTTCACTTGATCGAAATTTTCGATTTCCCCGTATTGCAAGAATAAAATGCATTGCCGTTCTTTGCCGCCAATCTGCCCCTGCTCAAACTTCTTGAGCAATTCCTTTTCCGTCGTTGGTGGGACAGCAGGAGCAACTAGTGTGCTACGGAAATCAGCAAGAGTTTCACTGAAATTTTGAGAGTAACAAATCGGTTATGTACGATATAATTGAGTTGAATGGCCTATCTGTGGGTGAATTGAAGGAGGTGGCCAAAAAGATAGGAGTGCCCGACTACAAGGGGTTGAAGAAGCAGGACCTGATCTACAAAATCCTCGAGCATCCCACCACGGCCGAGCAGCCCGCTCAGGAAGAGGTCGCAGAGGCACCTGCCGAACCAGTGGCAAAAAAACGCCCCGGTCGCAAACCCAAGGAGGAGGCACAGCCCATGGCGGAAGAAGAAGCGCCTGCGGCTCCCCAGATCGAAGAGGCTCCCGTGAAGGAGCAACCCGCTGCCAAACAAGTGGAGTCCAAACGGCCATTTTCCGGCGCCGTGGAAAAGAAGCAGGCTCCCATCAAAGAAGAACGCAACGAAAACTTCAGCGACAAGCCCCGCGTCGAAAAGCGCGACTTCCAAGAGGCAAATCGCATGAAGCGCCCTCGCGTCGAGCGCGCCCCCAACAACCCATTTGGTGACCGCACTCGCGAAGAGCGCCCCGCCAATCCTTTCAGCGACCGTGACGAATCCTTTGAGCGGAACGAGCGTGAGGAAAGGCCCATCGAGCGCAACCAAGAACGCCCACGTGACTTCCAAAACCGCGAATTCCAGAACCGTGAGTTCCAGAACCGCGAAAACCGCGAGCCTCGTGAGCAACAGCCACGCGAGCAGCAACCCCGCGACTTCCAGAACCGCGACTTCCAGAACCGCGAGAACCGCGAGCCCCGTGAAAACAGGGAGAACCGCGAACCCCGCGAGAACCGCTCTGTGGACCGCGATCAACCGCACCGCGAATACCTGAACCGCAGCATGGAGCGGGGGATGGAACGCGAAAAAGGTGGTCGCCAAGAAGGCGGAGGCCGCGAACAAAACCAACAAAACCGTGAAGAAGGTGGCGGCGGAGGTGGCGGCGGTCATTACCAAGAGCGCCGCAAGGAGAAGGAATACAACTTCGACGGCATCATCAGCAACCACGGCGTGCTTGAGGTCATCACTGAAGGTTATGGCTTCCTGCGCTCCCCAGAATACAACTACCTGCCGAGCCCGGACGACATCTATGTCTCCCCTTCGCAGATCAAGCTCTTCGGTTTGAAGACGGGTGACACGGTGTTCGGTCAGATTCGTCCTCCGAAGGAAGGTGAGCGCTACTTCGCCCTCCTGAAGGTCGAAACTCTGAACGGCCGCCGCCCTGACGAGGTCCGCGACAGGATTCCCTTCGATCACCTCGTGCCGATTTTCCCCGAGGAGAAATTCCGGCTTGAGCGCCCAGGTGAAAAGGACATGAGCCTTCGCATCCTCGACCTCTTCGCCCCCATCGGCAAGGGTCAGCGCGGTCTGATCGTGGCACAGCCCAAGACCGGTAAGACCGTCTTGATGCAAAAGGTCGCCAACGCCATCGCGGCGAACCACCCTGAGGCTTACCTGCTCGTCCTCCTCATCGATGAACGTCCTGAGGAAGTGACCGACATGGCCCGGAACGTGAATGCCGAGGTGATCGCGTCCACCTTTGACGAGCCGGCCGACCGCCACGTGCAGGTTGCCACCATCGCCCTGAGCAAGGCCAAGCGGATGGTCGAATCCGGCCACGACGTGGTCATCCTGCTCGACTCCATCACCCGTCTCGCCCGCGCCCACAACACGGTGATGCCTGCCTCCGGCAAGATCCTCTCCGGTGGTGTGGACGCCAACGCCCTCCACAAGCCCAAGCGCTTCTTCGGCGCTGCCCGCAAGGTGGAGCATGGTGGCTCGCTCACCATCCTCGCCACTGCCCTCATCGACACCGGCTCCAAGATGGACGAGGTGATCTACGAAGAATTCAAAGGCACCGGCAATATGGAATTGCAGCTGGATCGCCGCCTGAGCAACCGCCGCATCTATCCCTCCGTGGATGTGCTGTCTTCCGGCACCCGTCGCGAGGACCTGCTGCTCGAGTCCAAGGACCTGAGCCGCATCTGGGTGCTGCGCAAGTTCATGGCCGACATGAACCCGATCGAGGCGATGGAATTCCTCCAAGACCGCATGAGGGGCACCCGCGACAATGCGGAGTTCCTGATGAGCATGAACGGCTGATCCAAAGTCGATTCATCGCATACCGCATCGCCGAGGGCCAAGCCTTCGGCGATGCTGCTTTTTGGCCCCCACCCCAAACAGAATTTCAAGACAGGTCCGGTAGCGTTCATTTTCTTCGTACCTTTTGATTTCTTTGGTATCATTTGAGAATCAGTCATGTCTCGCCCTCATCCATCCCGCTTGCTGCTGGCACTGTGCTTTTGCATCAGCACCGCATTTGCCCAAAACCTGGTCACCAATCCCAGCTTTGAAACCCTGACCGGATGCCCGACTCCGGCGAGTTGGGTGAGCTGCCAGAACAGTCCCGACTTCTTCAATACTTGCAACAGCACAGTCCCCAACAACTTCGCAGGGAACCAAACCCCCGCCTCCGGTAATGGCTATGTCGCTGAGGTGAACCGCCATGCAACTGCGCTGTACCACGAGTATTACTGCGTGGCCCTCACGAGTCCGCTGGTCATCGGGCAGTCCTATACCTGCACCATGAGCATCAGCCTCACCGAGCTGTCCACCATTGGTGCCAACAACATGGGTTTCCAGTTCAACAACAGTGCGACGGCCTCCATGAACAACATCTCACAGGTGTATTCCACAGCCATCATCACTGACAAGGCGGCTTGGACCACAGTCACCGGGAGCTTCGTGGCAGGGCAAGCCTTCACCCACGTGTCGGTAGGCAACTTTTTCACGGATGCCCTCACTGCGACCGCCGCTGCGGTGGGCGGTTCCTATACCGGCGCCTACTATTACATCGACAATGTATCGGTGGTTCCCAGCCCCATTCTGGCCTATGAATGGAAATACCTGGACGCCAAGCCCAGGAACTCCGAGGAGATTGAGGTGGCTTGGGACTTCGACCTGGAGGACTACCAGAAGTATGAAGTTCTGCGCGCCACGGACAGCCTTTCATTTGAGACCGTGGGCGAAGTCACCCTGCGGCAGGGAGAGCGGTTCAGCTACGTGGATCGCCCGGGACTCTATGACCAGCCGCTGTTTTATCAGATTCGCGCCATCGATGCCAATGGGAACACCCATACCTCCCGCATCGTGGAGAGCCGCCTTGTCGAGGACCCGAACCATATCCACCTGCAGCCGAATCCCGGAACGGTCGGACAGTCCGTGGTAGCGACCTTTTCAGTGGAAGAGGCATCTCCTGTGCGCATCGAGGTCGTGGACGCGATGGGGAACAGGGTCTTCGAAGACCAAGTCAGCGCGCAACCCGGCAGGAATCGTTACGAGCTGAACACCTCCACGCTGCGGAGCGGGACGTACCTGCTGCGCACGACCTTTGGCGGGAAGGCGACACAGACCGACAGGCTCGTCTTGATGAAATAGAATGCCCCTAGGATTGATCTTCCCAACCCTTATCTTGGGAGGAATTCCAATTCATCTGTTTCCATTGACCTACATCTGAAATGCCATGATTGATCCCACGCAAGAACTATCCGGCGCATCGCTGAACCATTTCATCCTCGGGAAAAGTGGCGGCGTCTTCAAGACGGGCACCAAAGTGGCCGCCAATTTCGATGCCATCGCCATCTCAGCCGAAGGGCCAGACTTCTATATCCTCGGGGCCAATGGGGGCATTTACCGGAACCGGGAAAAGATCGCCTGGGACTACGATGCGACAGACATTGCGGCGGACGCCACAGGATGGTATGTCCTCGGCAAAAGCGGCAACGTTTACAAAAACGGCGAAAAGATCGGCACGGACTACGAGGCGGTGGCATTGGCTGCCCATGGCGGATCATTTTACATCCTGACCGTCAGCGGCAATGTCTATAAGGACGGCACCAAGATCGACACCGGATACGACGGGGTGGACATCGCCGCCGACAGCCACGGGTACTACATCCTCGGCACCACGGGCGGAGTTTACCGCAACAAGGAAAAGATCGGCTCCGACTACGAGGGCATTGCCATCGATGCCGTGGACGGACATTTCTACATCCTGACCCAAAGCGGCAACGTCTATCGCGACGGGGTCAAGATCGACGGGAACTACGACGCGCTCGATATGGCCGCATCGGCTGAATGAAAGAAGCCAGCCCCGGGGCTGGCTTTTTTCATTCAACGAGTTCTCGTCCGATGATCAATTCTGCATTTTCAGGAATCTCCCGCTGCTGAGGAGGGCGCCACTTTCGCTCCGGGCTTGCAGGACATACATGCCTGGGCTCAGCCCCTGCAGTGAAAGGCGATCCAACACATTGCTCCGCAGCAGCTCCCTGCCCTGCAGGTCACAGACATGGACGGTACTGGTATGCGGCGGCAGCTCCATTTCCAACCAATCTGTGGCAGGTTGCGGCCAGAGCGTGATGGCTATATTCGGCAGCGCGGGATCAATGGCTGTGGCTTGGTACTTCGCGAGGGCGTAGAGGGTATTGTCGGTTTCGATTTCCATTGCTTGGTTCGGGATGGGGCCGAGTGCCATGAGGCTGTCAGCGTCCACGTCGTAACCCATCATGCCGGCATTGAAGCTGCTGTCCACGCCGATCAAGACCATGGTATGCGTGGCTTGGTCGTAGCTCGTGCTCGCCACTTGGTACCCGACGAGGTTGAACAGGTCCTCCACGAGGGTGGTCGCGCCCGTCAGCGTGTCCATGCGCAAGACTTGGAGATGATCGGTGTAGCCGGAGCTGTCCGGCGTGCCCCCGAAGCCGAGCAGCGTGTTGCTGTCATTGTCGTACTCCAGGGTGTAGTGGGTGTAGGCGGAGCTCAGCGGCATGGTGGACAGGGTGGGGACGCTGCCGGTGGTCTGTATGCGGTAGAGGCTCAGCCCGACGGTGCTATCGACGGCCATGAAGTAATAGGTGCCGTGATTGGAGTCAAATGCGCTGGCATCCGACAGGTAGCCGGCGACATTGGGGATGCTGAGCAGCGTGGTCTCGGTCGAGTCCGCGATGCGGTATTGCATGAAATCCAGGTGACCGCCCACGACATGCCCCGTGGTGTCCAAGATCACGTCATAGGTCAGCCCATAGAGCTTGCCCAGGCGCATGTCCACTTCGGCATTGGCCAGGTCAAACTGCAGGGTGGTGGAGTTGACTTGGGATGGATTGAAGGACACCTCCTGCAATCCGGTGATTCCACGGAAATAGTACCGGCCATGGGCTGCATCGAAGGCCGAGGCGCCCATCACGACTCCGTTTTCGGTGGTTGGGACAGTGCCGAGGACGGCCCCGGTATGGGCATTCCAGCGCACGACGTCGTAATGGCCCGTCTGCGTGTTGTGGGAGGTGCCCACGAGCAGGATCTGGGCGGACAAGAGACTGGGGATCAAGGCAAACAAAGAGCAAGCAAGAAAGAGGCGCAGTGATTTCATGCGAAGGGATTTTTCTGAATTGAACTCAATTTAGGTGACTTTGTTTAATTTATGTCGTCAAATTATTAAACAAAATTCCTCCAGGCTGTCTTGCTCGCACCAGCAAAGTCCCGACGATTTTTGACTAATTTTCCATCATGAAAAAAGCGTGGCCCTTCTTGATCCTCCTTTTGCTGCTTTCCATTCGCCTGAGTGCCCAGCGATTCCAGCCGGGCAAGCTCTTTGTGAAGATCGTGTCGGAGGATGCGAGGGAGTTCCCGCAATTCACGGAGGGCCAGGCGAGGCCAGACTTTTCGGCATTTCCAGAGGCGGAGGTGCTGCTGCAACGCTACCCCATCCGGGCGCTCTACAAGCCCTTCAAGACCAAAAATGTCCACGTCCAGCACATCTATGAGCTGCATTTCGACCGGACGGCGGACGTGGAGGCATTGATCCGGGATTGGCAGGCGATTGGTTACATCGAGTACGCCGAGCAGCTCCCGGTCTATGAGATGAGCTATACCCCCAATGATCTGAACTTCCTGCAATGGGGCCTCGGCAAGGTCAATGCAGAGACGGCTTGGGATGTGTCCCAGGGCGACCGCAGGGTCACCGTGGCTGTCGTGGACGATGCCATGCGCCTTACCCATGAGGACCTTGCGCCACAGATTTGGACGAATCCCGGCGAGATTCCCGGCGACAGCATCGACAATGACGGCAACGGATGGATCGACGACGTCCATGGCTATGACCTCGCCGACCGCGACAATGACGCCAATCCCCCGGCAGGCGCAAACGACAATACATTCAGCCACGGCACCCATACCTCCGGCATCGCCTGCGCCGCCACTGACAACGGCAACGGCGTGGCCTCCATCGGCTTCAACCTGACATTGGTGCCCGTCAAGACCAAGGAGGACAGCACCATCGGCGACCCCTACCTCTATGCCACCTTCACCGGGCTGGACTATGCGGTCTCCAACCACTTCGACGTGATCAACATGAGCTTCGGCTCGACGAGCTACAATGGCTCCATGGCCTACCTCTGCCAAGCCGCGCACGACGAGGGGATCGTCCTGGTCGCCGCTGCGGGCAATACCAGCTCGTATTCCGTGCATTATCCCAGCGCCTATGATGGCGTGATCTCTGTGGGTTCGACGGAGTGGGACGACCGCAAATCCGGCTTCAGCACCTGGCATTACTCCATCGACGTGATGGCTCCCGGGGGCGGTATTTACAGCACGGTGGCGGGTGGCGACGACCATTACAGCTTCATGAGCGGCACCTCCATGGCTTCCCCGATGGTGGCGAGCCTCGCGGGACTCATGCTCTCAGCGGACAGCACACTCAGCCCCGACGATGTCCTCAACTGCCTCCAAAGCTCGGCCGAAAACATCGATGCACTGAACCAGGCATACGTCGGGAACATCGGCGCGGGCCGCATCAATGCCGGGAACGCCCTCATCTGCGTGGTCCCCACGGCCGTGAATCCCCGATCTGAAGGCAGCATCCTGGACCGCATTTTCCCGAATCCCGTGGACGACCACTTCCTGCTGTCCGCCAATTTGCCCGCAGCGGGAACCCTGCAATACCAAGTCATCGACATGCAAGGCCGCCCAGTCGGGGACCCGATCATCCGGGATGTGGTGGCTGGAAATGACAAGGTGATTTGGCATCGCCCAATGGGGACTGCCGCAGGCCTGTACATGGTTACCTATACTTATGAAGGCCAAGTCGGCGCCCAGAAGGTGATCCTGCGCTGAGGCTGATTCCTGAAAACGAGGACAAGATAATTTCCGGATCAGAGCTTTTCGCCGGAGACAAATGTTCCATAGCCAGGAGCCTGTCCTGAGCTCGGTCGAAGGGGTTAGACGCCGGGGGCTCGCATCCTCAATTTCTTCTCAGTGGCGCATCCCAAATACCTCCCGACCTGCCTCTGGATATGCCGGAATCGCCCATTCTCCGCGCAGGGTGCCGTCTTCCTGGACCTCATAGCAGCCGCAGCCCCATGAAAAATCGGATTGTGCCCCATAAGCCGTGACCAGCCGCCCATGCCTCTGCATCCCCACGCCGACCCAGCTCCCCGTCGCGCCCTCGAACACCCACCGCATCAGGTACATTTCCCCATACGGCTTGAAGGCGATCTGCCCGGTGTAGGAGACCTTGTCGGGTTGGTGCCCCTCGATCTTGAAGATGGCCTCCTCTGTGGGCAGGCTGTCGATGTCCAGCACATGTTCCCAACCCGCTAACCCGCCATAACTCGGCGCAGTGAACGTCCCCTCCAATCTCCCCGCGCCTTGCTGGTAGATGCAGAGTCCATACGCCTCGCCTTCCCCGAATGCCATCCACAAGCGCCCGTCGATCACCAAGCCAATTCCAGTGTATTCGCCCCCGTTCGTCTTCCACCGCAGCCGGTGCCCATCCACCTTGCCATCAGAAATGGTGAGGCTGCCCGTGTAGGGGAACGCCGGGGATGGTTGCCGCCTGGAGGATGGGCCAGGTACCGTTGAACCGCGAATCTTGGTGCTGTGGGGCCATGAGGTCTTAGAATCGAAAGGGTAATAATAATCATCCGAACATAATTCTGCCTTCATCGTTTATCATTATGGTACCCAGTCGTAACCGGATGAAGGTGCCGAAATGTCTGACTTTAATGTCACAACTTCTTTGCGATTGCCCCCGGCTGCCCTGGGGGCAATTGTTTCGGGAGCCTAGACTAACCCAAAACCCCACTTCATGAACTCAAAGGAAGGATTCATGAATTAAGTACAACGGAACCGACGAATGGGCACGAATCTTTGGGTCATCAAATTTTTCACCCACACTAAAAATCACAGAATCAAAATGAAAACTCAAAACTTCACCTTCGCCCCTTCTCAAGCCGCCGAATCTGCTGCCACCGTTTGGGGAAGCTTCAGCCCCGCCCTGCCTTATGACTGCGTATGGGCGCTTTACGATTGTGACAACTCTTGCCTCGCAAGTGGCAATGTACAGGAAGACGAGCGCGTTCTGCTTTCCGTGGCCATCCCTCAAGGTGCCTCGACACCCGTCACCTTGCATGTCCATCACGTGAATTGGGATTTTGTGCCGAATACAATGACGGAGTGCGACGGCGGGCTGGTGATCATCGACAATCTGGAGGTGGCAATCGCTCCAACAGACAGGGGAGAGCGCGAGAATACGCCCACTTTCACGGCGTAGCCACAAGCGAATCGATCTATTGTTCGGACTATTCGTAGGCTGAAGCCTGTCTCTCAAACCATCGACGTTTGGAGGCAGGCTTCAGGCTTTGAATTCCTTCGATGAATTTCAGAGCTCGTTGCTGTCTCTGTCCTGGAGCATCTTGGTGCAGGCTCATCAGCTTTCTGAAATGTTTAACCAATTCAAGATGGCGAACCCGACGTGCCTCCTCCATCCTTTGGTCCCGAATCAAATACAAGCGAAACGCGTTCAGGCGTGCCTCGAATTCTTGCATCCAATCCTCTGATTTGTTTCGCTCGAAAACGCACATCAATGCGATCACCCTTGCATCGATGCCATAATGCACATCGGCACGATAGTCCCGCAGAACCGTTTCCATCGCACGCAGGCAAACCCCAAAATCTTGCTCATAAAAGGCCAAGAGCCCCTGATTGTATATCAAGGCAGCGCCTTGAGTGTCGTCCTGAATTCGGCTTCCCCATTCCTCCAAAAATTTTCTGACCCCATCAAGGTCGGCAACATTTAAGCGCCCCTGCACAATGTTCTTGAATATCCCTGCTGGAATTTGCCCTTGTGAAACCAAAATCCCATTCTCCAACAGCTTCACATGCAAGGCATTCACCTCCTCCTCCCACCCCGGCTCCTCAGCATTCACCCGAGCGTAACAATAGTTGAGCAGGAGGCGGTAGAGCGTGCTCACCTCCGATTCAGGAAGGCTGTCGCCGTGTTCCTCGAGCTGCGCCTTCAACTCGTGGTAGCAATTGGCGTCATCGAACCGGGTCAGCCTCCAAGCCAGTGACTGCGCCTGCACCAGCAGCGGAAAATCCTCCCGCGAATCGGACATCACCTGTTGCAGCAGATCCAGGAAGGGCAAGGCCACATCAGTTTGTAGGCCTTGTTGTAGGCCTCCACCGCAGCGGCCAACTCCAGCTTTTGCGCGAAAAAATACTCGTTCAGCTTCCCGTCAATCGCCTGTAGATGATGAATGTCACAGCATCCGGGTGGTCTTCCAGAGGTAGCGCCCAAAGCCATGCAACAGGCTCACATGGGCATACAATCCCTCAGCGTCCCGTTCGAACTCTTGTCGGTACCGCTCCTGCAGGGTCTCGTACAGGCTCGAAGTACCCACTCGTAATTGGTGGGCCACGTAGGCATCGAGCAGGTGGCTCGCCATGGTGACGGGCCTATCCCTAAACTGTTGCATCGTCAAGAACTCATTCAACGCGGCCAGCATTTCCGCGCAGAGCTTGTCAGATCCATTGGCGCGGTAGTCAGTCGTGACGCCGGGCAGGATGTTCCAGAGCCTCCTCGGGTGACAGGTCGCGGCCCGGTTGTTGCACCAGGGCGTTTTCCGGGGCCATCCCGGAAGTCGATGAGCCGTTGGCTGGTGTTGAAGTAGGGTGAGGACAAGAACGCATCGAATCGCTGGCGCTCGGTCTCGGGCAGGGCAGAATAGATGCGAAAGACTTTTCGAGAGCGCATGACTTGGGTTCTTCGCATGAAAATACGCCCTAGTCAGAAACCGACCAACAGGCCCAGTGGAAGGATCACCGAAAAATGTACAATCGTGGAGGTGGCGAGTAGGGCAAACTTTGTCCTGTCATCCTGCCGCAGCACTTCCGCTGAGCAAGGTATGACAGGTCATTTACTTCAAGTATCACCCTCATTTTTTCTATTACAATGAACACTGCATCAATTGAAAAGCAAATGTCCAAATCCCTCCAACAGGGCCGCACGGAACTCGTGGAGAACTTCCTCAAACTCACGGCAAGCCACTGGGTGCGCGAATCGGAGCTGGAAGGCAAGGCGGAACTCACCATCAGCGACGACATCCTCCTTCGCACGGATAGTGAACTCGATCCCAAGGTGGCGGATCAAGTCCGTCAAGGCATTGTGGTGGAGGACGAACTGATCCTGCGATCGGACCGCAGTGGTGCTGTGCTCGACCTGCCCGTGAAGCACCTGAAGGTGGAGCCCGGGGTTCGCAACCTTGCCCTGACCGCCATCTTCCACGCCGGATCCAAGATTCCGCTGGTAGGACGGCTGCGTGCAAAATTCGATGACCAGGGTCAGGTTGCTTCCATGTCCTTGACCGACTCCAGCAACCGCACGTTGGCACCGGTTGAGGATCGTGACCCAAGAATTGGGAGGAGGTGCCTTCGCCGCCAGGCGTGTGATGACGGTCTATGTCGATGGCTTCTACTGGGGAACCTTGATCGAGGTCGAACCTGGCATCTGGGAGCGTCCGCCCGTAACTGGACTTTTTTGAAGTTTTTGCTGAATCAGAATCAAAAATCGCCCCCTCGCCGAGCCCGAAAGGTGTCTCGGCGAGGCATTTTAAGGACGCGTGGGTTGCAGTGTAAAGCCTCACTGCCTTCCATGGAAACGGCAAGTCGCAAGATTCGGCGCATCTGGAATCCCTTCCACATCCGCCATCCTCAAAAATTCCCTAACTTATCCCCATGAATCGCCACGAGGAAGTTTTTCAGCGTCAGCAGGCTTATTTCTGGGAAAAGCTCAAGGGTAGCACGGCCTCCGAACAGGTCGCCAAGCTCCGCAAGATGAAGAAATGGGTGATGAAGCATCAGCCCGACATCCAGGAGGCGCTTCGTTTGGGCCTGGGCAAGCCTACCCACGAGGGCAGACCTCATGGAAGTGCTGCCTGTGATGGCCGAGATCAAGGACGCCATCGCGCATGTACACGATTGGCTGCGCCCCAAGCCTCTCCACGCCCATGGCACTCATCGGTACGCGGTCAGGTGACCTATGAGCCAAAAAAGGCGTGTCCCTCATTCTCCCTGGAACTTCCCTACATGCTCACCATCGGGCCGCTGGTGTCAGCGGTGGCGGCGGGTTGTACGGCCATGGTCAAGCCCAGCGAATTTGCACCAGCAACTAGTGCCTTGATCGAAAAAATGGTCAAGGACATCTTCCCCGAGGAGGTCGCGGTGTTCCATGGCGACCATCCAGGCGGCGACTGCACTCCCACAGCCCTGCCATTTGACCATGTGTTTTTCACGGGCAACCCGGAAGTGGGCAAGAAGGTGATACATGCGGCGGCAGAAAATCTCACTTCGGTGACCCTGGAACTCGGTGGCCGCAACCCCGTCATCGTGGACGAGACTGCGAAACTCAGCGACGTGGCGCGCAAGCTCGTATGGGGCAAGCTGGTGAATGCTGGACAGAGCTGCATGTCGCCCAACTATGTCCTGGTGCACGAGAAAGATTGAGCAAGCTCGCGGCGCAGATCAAAGCGACGTTTGACAAGGCTTATGGCAGTGCGGCTTCGAAGATGCAGGACAGCCCGGACTTCGGTCGCATCATCACGCCACGGCATCAGGAGCGGCTTGCGGGACTCGTGCAGGCATCCGTCGCCGCTGGCGCGCAAGTCCTCATCGGCGGCAAGGGCGATACTGCAAACCGCTACTTGGATCGACTTTTTTGACGGAGGTGAAACTCGGCAATCCGATTTTGGAGCAGGAGCTATTTGGCCCGATCCTCCCCTTGATGCGCTACAGCAACTTGGACGAGGCGCTCGCCATCATCCGCAAGGTGGAGAAGCCGCTCGCGCTTTATGTCTTCAGCCGATCACAACGCAATATCGAGAAGGTCGCCCGGAGCACGAGCTCAGGCTGCATGTTGGTGAATGAAACCACGATCGCCTTCGGACATACGGAGATGCCATTTGGCGGGGTGAATTGGAGTGGCATCGGCAAGGCGCATGGTCACGCAGGATTCCTCGCATTCACGAATGAAAAGCCCCTGATGCGGCAAAGCACCCTCGTGCCGTCCACACTGCTGGCATTTGCGCCCTACGCCAAGTTCAAGAACAAGATTCTGAACCTGGTGATCCGGTATTTTTGATTGGGTCGCCCCCTTGTCATGTCGAGCGCAGCCGAGACATCTAGCGTGTTATTGGGTGCGCTAGATGTACTCGTCTTTGTCCCTTTTCAGCGGAGCTCCTGATGTGCTTCGCAGTTCTCGACTCCGGCCTGTGGCCTCCGCTCGACATCACAGCGAGGATTATTGCGCCATGCTCACCATCCAACCCACTCCGAACTTGTCGTCGCACATGCCATAAAGCGGGCTCCAAAATGTCGGCTCCAAGGGCATGACGATTTTGCCGCCTTCGCTCAAAATCTCAAAGATGCGCCGAGACTCTTCCTCGGTCTTGGTGTTCACGACGATGGTGAAATTGTTTCCAATGATCGCACCGTCCATCCCAGGAGGGTAATCACTGCCTTGCAGGTGCAAACCTTCAGGCATGGGCAGGGCGATGTGGACGATGCCATTGCTTGCTGCAACATTGGAATCCGCGCCGGGCATTTCGCTGTACCGCATGAGATTGTGAAATTCGCCGCCAAAAGCACGCTGATAATGCTGGAAAGCCTCAAAGCAATTGCCAGTGAAGTGGAGGAATGGGTTAAGTGCTGCCATAAATCTCTTGTATTGGATTTTATATGGGCAAGTTCGGGAGAATCATGCGCCCCCAAAGATGTCGCTTCCGTCATCCTTGGGGGCGTTTTGCGACAATTGACGGGTCCTCGAAAATCAGTCCAAGCGAACCACGCGGGTCACCGCATGGTCTTGCCCCTGGATGCGCAGCCAATACAAGCCCTTGGGCAATCCATTGAGGTCCAAGTTGGTGGAAGACGCATTGACATCTCTCATGAGCAACTCCTGCCCCAAGGCATTGATGACGCGGAGGGACTTGATGGGCTGTTCGCTGCTGATCTTGACATATTGTGTGGTGGGGTTGGGGCCAATGTCGATCTTGGGACCGACCAGATCATCGTCCACACCAGTCGCAAACAAGGGATGGACATAC
Source organism: Bacteroidia bacterium (assembly GCA_046329055.1). Lineage (GTDB taxonomy): Bacteria > Bacteroidota > Bacteroidia > J057 > JADKCL01 > JADKCL01. Next base: position 30,937 of record JAXLVK010000024.1, on the reverse strand, counting down.
AGGGTATTGCCGCCGCTCGTCAACCGCTTGAGGTAATAGTGTTGGCCATAATAATCCAACAACGTGATGAAGGGCTCACTGTAAATGGTCCCAATATTGTCAAGGAAACGAATATTGTACGCGGTTGCCCAAGTACTGCACGGTTGGGAACTGACAGAGCTTTGTGCCAATGCATAAGTACCTGGGCAGAGCCCGAAATACAGACAATTGGTGTCCGGATCGTAAAATTTGGAAAGATCGCCGCTCATTCCCGCTGCTGTGAGATTGAGCAAGTTCAGCGGCACCTCTGACAAGGTATCTCCCAAAGACAAGCCAAATTTGTACAGGAGCCGCTCTTGAGTCAGGGACAAATCCAGAACCCTGACCTCATCATTGTTGACTCGGGTGTAGTAGGTGCCATCCAAAGTATCATAATAATAGGCGGCAGTGTAGTAGGACTCATAAATCTGGCCTACTCGCCTTACAATCTGATAAGATTGGCCTGCCACCACGGTGTCCCCGACAACCTCGTCCGTAAATGCAGGAACGACATGGACGATGTCCTCGATATCCTCGTGAAATTGCATGAATTCCCAACGGGTGCCGACGGCAGTGGGGTATTGAGCGAAAAGAGACTGAATTCCAAGCAAAAGCAAAACACAAAGTGAGGTAAAATGATTTTTCATTCAACAAATTTTCCTAAGCCGTTAAATACACAGTGACGTCTCTGCTGAAAAGCGCCATTTGCCATAATACAATTCCAGCATCACCATCCCCCAAATCAAAGCGGACATTCCTCCATCCCAATCTAAATGCACTGCTTGATCCGCCGGGCCACTTCCATGATCGCTTGCTTGCCGCTGCGGGAATGATTGGGCAGGGTGAAAAATCCATGGATGTCCTCCGGGTAATGCAAGACCTCCACTGGAACGCCCTCGGCTTGCAGACGATCGGCGTACTGCTGCCCATCGTCGCAGAGCGGATCATAGCCTGCGGTCACCATCAATGCAGGCGGCAATCCACGCAGGCTCTCGGCAAGAAAGGGCGATAGATAGGGCGACAACCGATCTTCAGGCCGCGCCAAGTACATGTCCAAGTAGTTCAGGATGTCCACCTTCCGCAATATCGGGGCTTGCGCGTGGCGGTCCAGACTCTCGTACCCCAAGCCGGAGTCGGTAGCGGGATAGATCAGCACTTGGTATTTGATCTTGGGGCCGCCGAGGTCGCGGGATTTTAGGCATAGCACCGCAGCGAGATTGCCCCCGGCACTGTCGCCTGTGACGCAGACGCGGCTTGGATCGGCGCCGAGCGCTTTCGCATTCTCAGTCGCCCAGAGCAGGGCATCGTAGGCGTCGTGGACGGGCTTGGGAAACTTGTATTCGGGCGCAAGCCTGTAATCCACCGAGACCACCAATGCCCCGACATGTACCGCCAATGCAGCACAGTAGTAATCGTTGTTTTGGAGGTTGCCCACCGCCCAGCCGCCGCCATGGTAGTTCAGGATCAGGGGCAGGTCGGTGCGTTCATCGGGACGGTAGATGCGCACGGGGATCTCGCCGTCCCGGACGGGAATCATGCGGTCGGTGACGCTGTGGCAACGTGGAGGGCGACCCAAGACCCACGACGTCAGGAAAAACTGCGGCACGGGCTTCCTCGCGCGCTGCAATTGTCGCAGGGTGGGCGGCGCGGACGAGCGACTCCGGAAGGGAAATATCATCGCCAGCACGAGTCGCGTCTTGAAGGGAAGCCGGTAGCGCGTTGCCATGGGACTGAATTTACAAAACGTACCGCTGAAATAGATCGTCCAGCACCCGGTCAGGGTCGTCCGTAATGCCCGGATGCACCTTGGAGCATTGCAGGATCGTGCTCTTGGCGGCGGTCAGCCAACGGAAACGTTCGCTTGCCTCCTTCATGGCGATGTCGCCGCCCTCACGCTTGCCTTGGCAGATCACTTCCCAGGCTTGCAAGTAGGCCCGCACCTCCTCCAAGTCCAGACCGGGGGCAAATGCCCGCAATTTGGCCTCGTCCACCACGAACCGCATCGCGAGAAACTTCTTCCGTTTGCAAAACAAGATCACCCCTGCGTTCAGGAACTCGCCGCGCTCGACCCGGGGCACGATGCGGATCACCGCATATTCATAGACGTGCTTTTCTGGCATCTTCTGCTTCGTTGACGAGTGCATCGATCTTGCGCAATTTCGCATCCAGGAAGGCCACATAGCGCTCCCGCTGCTCAGCCGGACTCAGCTCCAATGATTCATGGACCAGCCATTCATCCGGCACCAAGGCGAGAATGGTTTCGAACACCTCCTTGCTGAGGCGCTCCTTCACGCGGGCCGCCGCCTCCTGCAGTTGCGTAGCGCGGTGCAGCAGCACATGGTCCTTGATCGCAGGAAATGTCCGCTCCAGATGCCCCTCCCAGCTTTCCCAATTGTGGTGGAAGTAGAGGGCGGCGCCATGGTCGATCAACCACAGCTCGCGGCTCAGGTTCAGGAGGTTGGGGTTCCGGCGGGTGCGGTCCACGTTCGTGATGATGCTGTCGAGCAAGACCACAAGCGAGGACGTGAACGGGTCCGGGTGCGAGGCGATCGGGTCAAATGTGATCGATCCCGAGAGGTAATGCAGGCCCAAATTCAGGCCGACGCTGAACCGCAACAGATCCTGGATCTCCTCGTCCGGCTCCGTCCGGCTGAAGGACTCGTCCAGGTTCAGGAACACCAGCTCCGGCACCCTGAGTCCCAGCCTCCGCGCCAATTCGCCCCCGACGAGCTCCGCAACCAAGGCCTTCTTGCCCTGGCCCGCGCCCCTGAATTTGATCACGTACAGGAACTCGTCATCCGCCTCCACGATGGCTGTATGCGGAGGCCTCCCTCGCGCAGCGGACGCACATAGCGCGTGACCTCAACCGTTCGGATTTCCGGGTTGTACATGGGGCTAAGATAGCGGATTTGAGCGGCGGGAGTCTGATAAACCGACAAATTCACTGGGGGAAGGCCTATTCCTTGACCACTTTGGTCTGGTACAGGCCATGCTGATGCTGCACCTGCAACAGATAGACATACCCGCAGGCAGAGCGCTCATGTCCAGCTGTCCCTCCGTTCCGCTCAGTCCTTGGCGGACCATCAACTGGCCAGTGGGTTGTAGAGGCGGGCTTCGTAGACATCCCAGCGGCCTGATCCAGGGTGGTCATGGCTGGGATTGGGATGGATGCGGATGCGGATTCGTCGGGAAATGGGGTCGGCGGCGGCGATGCCGGCCCAGCACTCGCGGATGGTGGTGACTTGGGCGGCGTTGCAGATGGGCCTTGAGCCGTACATCTCGATCGACGAAGGACATGGTAGTCGTTGATGCTTGTTGCTGTATTGGCCGTGGACTACGTCCTCACCCACGAAGATGGTGACGATTTTGTTGGGGCTGATGATGAGGCCATCGTCTTCATCAAAGGTCAGGATGAGCAGGCTGTTGTGTGTCCGTGCCCAGGCGGCGTAGGCGTCGAGGTTGTCATGCACCCAAGTGTCGCCAGTGGTGACGGATCCGTCGTGCATGTCGTGGGCCTGGTAGTAGTCCTGGGTTGGGGCGACGAGCAGACGGTGGGCAAGAGAGTCGAAGTTGCTGGGAAATGCCGTGAAGGGGAGGTTGGTTGCGGCGGGGATTTGGTTGGTGCCCGTGCCGACCCAGTTCGCGGCGGGATTGTGACGACGGACATGGGCCAGGCTGGTCTCGATGTCCGAACCGATGCTGGGCAGGTCCTCGAATAGCTCGCCCAAGTGAACCCAGAATCGATCGAAGTTACGGCCGAGGGTTGGGGGTGGTGAAGGGATAGCCACTGGGCGGGAAGTCGAGGAGCACGCCTTGGTTGCAGCCGGAGTACAGGTCGATGTAGTTCGGCTGACTCGATGATAATGATCGTAGGACTGCGTGAACAGCCCTGGCCGAAGCTCCGAATTCATGAGGGCATTGATGTAGGGCGCGTCCGTATTCCCGATGATCTGGGAATAGGCGTGGTTTTTAAGGATCACCACCACGTGGTCCGGACAGGGAATGGGCACTTGGGCGTGCGCCGCTGCGCCGCCCAGACATCCAGCAAGAGCAAGGCTCGAAGGAGCTTATTTCGCATTGATTTCTACAATTTGTGGACTCCAGCGAGGACAGACCTTCGCGCCGGAGTCGATTTTCCGATTACCAAGACTCAAATTAGGGAAAATCTCGCCCCCTGCAATTGGGGAGTGGGTGATTCTGGTCAGGGGCGGCCTTTTCAACTGTTTGAAGGCGGTTTCATGGACACAGGGGAAAAGGTTCCTTCGTCAACTTTGTTGATCAACCTGCCGCCTACCTAAGTACGCCGTGTGATCGATCCATCAGAGGGGTAGCACAGGTCGGAAAACAAACATTCGTAAAGTGATGCGTCTTTAGGTACCGCATCTGTAGCGAGTTCTGGAAATCTCAGGTTAAAGAATGGGCTCTGCAACCGCTGAAATCCCAATTCATCAAGAGTCAAATGAATGAACCGACATCTTTCCTGCTCAGCAAAAGGAAGTAAGTCTAGGCCCAAGCCTGCCTCCCATGTAAATTGGAGTGATTCAGAACGCTCTTCCTCCAGAATGATTTCGGAGAAATAAACAGGCAAAAACAAATTGATAATCCTCAATAGATTTCGAAGATACCTTGATTCGCCGGAACCATTGGATGATGCGGATTGGGCTGTTGCTGATCCTCCGCCTCAACCACCAAGTATAACTCTCGCAACAGTCTCCCAACTGATCAAGGTTAGGGGTACCTGCCCGCAGGGCAAGATCCTTCTTATAACTACCCGACTTGACGAACGAGTAAGTCAAGGGGGAATCTCTTATGATCGCCTCAAAAATTCTATCTGATTGGGGAGATTCGTCCAAATGCTGACGGAGCAGCGGAACCAGCGCCTTGCGTCGATTCGAAAAGTGCACCTTGACCCATTCTATGATCTCGCACTCCGTCATGTCCCAAGGATTCCCACGCAATTCACCTCGGATTGTTCTCCATCAAGTAATCCAGCACCTTCCGCATCAGGTGCGCCCTGTCCTTGCCGCGGACGTTGTGGGGGTGGTTCGGATAGACAGAAGTAGTCGATCTAGCCACCGTGGTTGACGCTGCGCTCGACCACGTCGAGGCTGTTGCCAGACCACCACATCGTCATTGGTGCCGTGGATGAGCATGAGCTTGCCTTGAGGTCCTTGAGGTATTGGCCGACTTTGCTCTTGTCGCCGGCCTTGTTGGTGCTGGGGGTGTCCATGTAGCGCTCCGTGTACATGACCTCGTACAGGCTCAATCGGTCACTGGACCGCCACCAGCACGCCTGCTTTGAAGGTCCCGGGCGCGCGCAGCGTCATGTTGCAGGTCATGAAGCCACCGTAGCTCCATCCATGGACATTCATCCGGTTTCTTGTCCACGTTTTGGGAGGCTCTTCAGGAGTGATCCACGCCTTTGAGTTGGTCGGCGATTTCCATTGGTGCCCAAGTCGCGGAAGATCGCCTGCTCGAATGCCTTGCCCCGGTTGGAGGAGCCGCGGCCATCGACGGTGAAGACGTAGTAGCCCTGCTGTGCGGCGTATTGCATCCACAGCGGCGCGCCTGCTCCCCAGGTATTGGTCACGAGCTGAATGCCGGGGCCGTTATAGACATAGACGAGTACCGGATAGACCTCATCTTCGTTGAAATTCACGGGGGCGATCAGGCGGCGGGTCAGGTCGGTTTTGCCGTCGGCTGCCTTGATGGTGAACAGCTTGGGCTTGCTGATGGCGTACTCGGCGAGGGGATTCGGGGCCATTGAGGAGCTCCTGTGTCACGGTGCCCTTCTTGGTCTCGCGGATAGTGGTGCGGTTGGGCACGTCCGCTGGAAAAGACGCTCCGATCAATTACCTGCCGCTGGGGCTCAGGATGCTGGTGTGCACGCCGGACTCGGTCGCGAGCGGCGTTCCAGTCATGCTCTTCCAGGTCAAATGCCATGAAACGATCCGCGCCATAGTTTCCGGTGACGGTGGCATAGAGCATCTTGGCCTTGGAGTCGAAGCCGAGCAGGTCCGTTACTAAGAAATCTGCGCTTTTGGTCACCTGACCCACGAGGCTACCGTCCGTCTTGTAGAGATAAGTGGTTCATGCCATCGCGTTGGCCCACCAAAGGAATTCGTCGGGGCGGCCGGGAATCCCTGCAGGCCATGCTTGGGCTCGATCACTTGTCGTCACTCTCTTCGAACAGGGTCCTTTCAAATGCCCCGGTCGCGGCATTGTAGCGGTTCACAGCCAGCTTGTTCTGGTCGCGGTTCAGCTCCACCACGTAGATGCTCTTCTCGTCCGGGCTCCAGGTGATGTTCGTGAGGTAATGCTCCGGATCGCCCGTGGTCTGCAGATAGACGGTCTTGGCGGTCGCGGTGTTGTAGATGCCGAGGGTCGCATGATGGCTCTTCTCCCCTGCGAACGGGTACTTGACCACCTCAGGCGTAGCCGGATGGTTGTGCAGGTTGAAGAGCGGGTAGTTCGTGACCATGCTCTCGTCCACCCGGTAGAAGGCCAGCATATTCCCGTTGGGGCTCCAGAACGTGCCCTTGTTGATGCCAAATTCATTCCGGTGCGCGGGCTCGCCGTGGCGGATGTCTTGGCTCTTCTCATTGGTCACGGCGATGTCAGGCTTGCCGGGCAGGGAGATGTAGAGGTTCTGCGCGATCGTATAGGCGACCCCATGTTGGTCGTTGATGTCGATGTTTTGGCCGTTGGCATTGTAGCTCGTGAGCTTCTCCACTTTCTTGGCCACCCAATCGTACTTGCAGAATGTATTCCCCTCCAAAAACCGGAACGAGGTCGATGAAATGAGCCGCAGAGCGGGAAGGGCATTCCGCAGTGGAAATCCCGCCGCCTTCATCGCATTGTTGAAATCCTCCAAGTTGCAGAGCACCTCCCGCTTCGTGCTAGCCGCCTCACCTGCCAGCAACTGCTGCTCGCCGTCCACGATCTTGGCGTAGGCAAATTTCTCCGTGCCAGGGATCCAATCGAGCTGCTGAACGCGCTGCGGCGCAAATGTCCGCTCTTGCAGCACGGACTCCTCAATGGTGAAATTCTTGAGGGCTTGTGCTTGGATGAAGCTGCCCGTCAGGAGCAGCAGGAAGAACATGGTGTACCTTTTCATGCAATTCATGGTGGTTTCTGAACCAAAGTAAAGCAATCCCGCCCGAAAATGCCGTTTTCCGGCAGGGCGTTTTATTGCGAATGTGCGACTTCCATCAAATGCACGACGCGAAGCCCGTCAAGACTTCGCGTCGCTGATGATTCATATCTCAAGAGATCCGACTTATTCGGTCGAACCCTCTTCCTTGCTCGGGACTTCGTCCTCCGACTTGGCCTTCTTGGCTTTTTTGGCCTTGGTGACCTTGATTTTGATCTCGCTGGTCTTGTCGTCGATGTCGGCGGTGATCGTGTCGCCTTCGCTCAAGCCCTTCAGGATCTCGTCGGCGATCGGGTCTTCCAGGTATTTCTGGATGGCACGGTTCAGCGGACGGGCACCGAATTGCTGGTCGAAGCCTTTGTCGGCGATGTAATCCTTGGCCTTGTCGGTGAGCTTGACCTCGAAGCCCATCAGGTTGATGCGCTTGAACACCTTCGCGAGCTGCAGGTCGATGATCTGGAAGATGTGCGTCTTTTCCAGCGGCTGGAAGAAGACCACGTCGTCCACGCGGTTCAGGAACTCGGGGCGGAACACACGCTTCAATGCACCTTCGATCAGGCTCTTGGTCTTCTCGGCTGCCTGGTTGGCGCTTGCCTTGAAGCCCACGCCGGAGCCGAAGTCCTTTACCTCACGAGCTCCCACGTTGGAGGTCATGATGATGATGGTGTTCTTGAAGTCCACCCGGCGGCCGAGGCCGTCGGTGAGGATACCGTCGTCGAGGACTTGGAGCAGGATGTTGAAGACATCCGGGTGTGCCTTCTCGATTTCGTCCAGCAGGATCACGCAGTAGGGCTTGCGGCGCACCTTTTCGGTGAGCTGACCGCCTTCTTCATAACCCACGTAGCCGGGAGGGGCCCCCACGAGCCGTGACACAGTGAATTTCTCCATGTACTCGCTCATGTCGATGCGGATCATGGCCTCCTCGGTGTCGAAGAGGTAACGTGCGAGCGCCTTGGCCATCTCCGTCTTGCCCACGCCGGTGGGGCCGAGGAAGAGGAAGGAGCCGATGGGCTTGTTGGGATCCTTGAGGCCGAGGCGGGAGCGCTTGATGGCTTTCACCAGCTTCTCGATCGCGTCGTTCTGCCCGATGATCACCTTCTTCATCTCCTCCTGCATCAGGACGAGCTTGGAGGCTTCGCCGGCGGCAACCTTGGTAACGGGGATGCCGGTCATCATGGCGACCACGTCGGCCACGTCGTCCTCAGTGACGGTGTAGCGCTTGGTCTTGGACTCTTCTTCCCATTGGAGTTTGGCGCGCTCGAGGTCCTCGATGAGCTTCTTCTCCTGGTCGCGAAGGCGTGCAGCCTCCTCGTATTTCTGGCTCTTGACCACCTTGTTCTTGGTCAGGCGCACCTCTTCGATCTTGGCCTCAAACTCCAGGATGCTCTTGGGCACTTGGATGTTGTTGATGTGAACGCGGCTGCCTGCCTCGTCCAGCACGTCGATGGCCTTGTCCGGGAAGTGGCGGTCGCTGATGTAGCGGTCGCTCAGGGTGACGCAAGCCTTGATGGCCTCCTCGGTGTAGTTGACGTTGTGGTGATCCTCGTACTTCTCCTTGATGTTGTTGAGGATCTGGATGGTCTCGTCGGGGCTGGTCGGCTCCACGATGACCTTCTGGAAACGACGCTCGAGGGCGCCATCCTTCTCGATGTACTGACGGTACTCGTCGAGGGTGGTCGCGCCGATGCACTGGATCTCGCCACGGCTCAGGGCCGGCTTGAAGATGTTCGAAGCGTCCAGCGAACCGGAGGCGCCGCCTGCACCCACGATGGTGTGCAACTCGTCGATGAAGAGGATCACGTCCGGGGTCTTCTCGAGCTCGGCCATCACGGCCTTCATGCGCTCCTCGAATTGGCCACGGTACTTGGTGCCGGCGACGAGGGAGGCGATGTCCAGGGTGACAATGCGCTTGTTGAAGAGGACGCGGCTGACTTTGCGCTGCACGATGCGCAGTGCGAGGCCCTCGGCGATGGCGGTCTTGCCCACGCCGGGTTCCCCGATCAGCACGGGGTTGTTCTTTTTGCGGCGGCTCAGGATCTGGGCCACACGTTCGATTTCTTTCTCACGACCCACAATCGGGTCGAGCTTGTTCTCCTCCGCCATTGCGGTCAGGTCCCGACCGAAGTTGTCCAGGACCGGGGTCTTGGACTTGGAGGAGCGCTTGGGGCGATCGCCGGAGCCGACGTCCTGCGGATCGGCAGGCTCATTGGTCATAGCCATTTTAGGGGTATTGGTGGTGGTAGATGAGGGTGAAGCGGTGTAGTCTTCTTTTTCTTCGAGTTCGGCACGGAAGACATCGTAGGTCACGCCGAACTTGGACAGGATTTGGGCGGCGACGTTGCTGTCCTCCCGCAGGATGGAGAGCAGCAGGTGCTCGGTCCCGATGAGGGTGCTGTTGTCCAGCTTGGCCTCGAGGTAGGTGATCTTGAGAACCTTCTCCGCTTGACGGGTCAAGGGCAGATTGTTCAGATTGATCACGGTGATGGTGCCTTTGATGGCGTTCTCGATGCTCTTGCGCAATTTGTTCAGGTCCACGCCGAGCTGAACCAAAACCTTGATGGCCTTGCCTTCCCCTTCACGGATGAGTCCAAGCAGCAAGTGTTCCGGTCCAATGTAATCATGACCCAGTCGCAAGGCTTCTTCCCTGCTGTAGGAGATGACGTCTTTTACGCGGTCCGAGAAATTAGATTCCATGACACTGTTTTTTCCTTTCTAATACGCACGTTCCGGACCCAAACGTATGGTCACCTCAGAAGATCGGCGCCAAGTACATTTTGTAGATGTACCCCAGCACTGCGACCAGCATCAAATTGGCAATGGCGATGGGAAGGAATTTCTTCCAGCCAATACCCATGAGCTGATTGTACTTGAAGCGGGGTAGAGTCCAACGTACCCAGATAAACACGAACACCAAGAAAAATGTTTTTGCAGTAAACCAGCCCAGACTCCAGAGGACTTGGACCAGCGGGCTCCAGCTGCCCACGTCAAACAGCCAGCGCTCCCCGATGCCATGGTAGCCGCCCAGGAACAGGGTGGTGATGAACATGGAGGCGATGATGACGTTCAGGTATTCTGCCACGAAGAAGGTGGCAAACTTCATGGAGCTGTATTCCGTGTGGAAACCACCCACGAGTTCTTGCTCGGCCTCGACCAAGTCGAAGGGCGTGCGGTTCGTCTCTGCGAAGGAGCAGGTGACGAAGATGAAGAAGCCGATGGGGTTGATGAAGCAGTTCCAGAAGCCTGAGGCTGCCTGTGTATCCACGATCGTGGTGAGGCTCAGGTAACCCATGCCCGGATTGGCATTCAGCACGTTGGTGAGCAGGATGCAGCTCACGACCGTGAGGCCCATGGACAATTCGTAGCTGATCATCTGCGCGGAAGAGCGCAAGCCACCGAGCAGGGCGTACTTGGAGTTGGAGCTCCAGCCTGCGAGCGTGATGCCATACACGGCGATGGAGGTGAGCGCCAGGATGTACAGCACCCCGATGTTCACGTCGGCGATGGCGATGTGCACCGTGCCGTCATGACCGAAAGGAATCACCGCAAATGCCGTGAGGGCGATCACCACGGAGATGACCGGACTCAGGAAGTGGATGAACTTGTCACCTTGGGTGGGCACGATGTCCTCCTTCAGCAGGAGCTTGATCACGTCTGCCAGCGGCTGCAGCAATCCCCACGGGCCCACGCGGTTGGGACCCACACGTTGCTGGATGAAAGAAGCCACACGGCGCTCTGCATAGACCGCGTAGGCGGCGCAAGTCAACAGCGTGAACAGGGCAATGCCAATGATAATCAGTACGTATCCGAGCGTCATTGATACAAAATTAAGAAAACCATGTGTGGAATTGGTTCATTCCGAGAGGATTGGAGAAAAAAGACCTCCTGACACCCCAGAAACCTCCAAAAACCATCACCAGCCAAATTTAGACGGTAGGTTTGAAGGGAGCAAATGTGAAATTCTTGCTGCGTGGATGTGGTCTGCTCATTGGATGTTCGATGACGCTTACCGTTCACGCGCCACCTTCCACAATTGGCGACGATTCTCAGGAAAAACCAGCCTCGAAATCAGGGGCGAATGCCTTTTTTCACTACCTTTCGAATCCCTTGTCATTATTACTTGCCGATCAATGGAGAGCCCCGTAACGGGCAACACAATCGGTGCTTTGGATCGCTGACTATTCGGATTTTGGTGGTTCTTCTACACCCGCTGTATGCATCGCATGAAAAAGTTTGCACTGCTCCTCTTTGCCCTTGTATCGTTCTCTAGCCTGTGTTCCGGGCAATTGGTCTGTATTTACTGCTTCAATCAGAATGACTCCATCAGCTTGGCGGTCACCAACCTGATCACCAACGGCAGTTTCGAAAACAACAACTGCACGCCGAACACCAACGGCTGCTCTTGGTGCCCCAACTCCAACGCCTACCTCTGCAACATGACCGGATGGACTTCCACCGGAGGCGGCACGGGCACTTACAGCCAAATGTTCACCACGCTCTACTCGGCGGTCCCCCAAGGCAACGTCGCCGCCTATTTCGGCAACAGCTTCTGCGAACCCTGCAGCCCGACCACCAATGACACGAGCTGCCTCATCAAGAACAACTGCCAAGTCACAGGAATCCCGCCCGGCTACCCGATCAACAGCACCCCCGGCTACGGCGGCGCGACGGGTTTGAGCATCGAGCAGACGGTCACTGGTCTCACCATTGGCTCACGCTACGTCTTGGAATTCTGGACAGGTGGCGAGGACTTTGGTGTCTTTACCCTGCCTGGCATCTTCGGCTTGGACATCGGTTTTGGTTACACCATTCTGGAAACGGTCCCCACCGACTTCGGGGACATCGGCAGGCGGTTCATTGTGATCTTCGACGCCACCTCCACCTCGCATACCATCAAGTTCACGAACTGGGGCCACATTTGCTCCCAATGCTCGGAACTCACGCTCGACCACGTGCGACTGTACCCGGTCTCGCAGTTGCACCCGTCGGTCAACCCCTGCTCGGCGGCGCCATTCTCCGTGACGGTCACGGGCACCGACCCGCTCTGCTTCGGCCAATGCACAGGAACAGCCGATGCCACCCCCAACGGCGGCACCGCTCCCTATTCCTACCTCTGGTCCAATGCAGCGACGACTCCGAACCTGACCAACCTCTGCGCAGGCACCTACACTGTGACCGTGACGGATGACGCCGGCAACACAGCGAGCGGCAGCATCACCCTGACTGCGCCCGCCGCAGTGACCGTAGCCACCAGTTCCACCCCCACCGCCTGCACCCCCAACACGGGCACCGCCACAGCAACCCCTGGCGGCGGCACTCCCGGTTATACCTACTCCTGGAGCCCGAGCGGGCAGACCACGCAGACTGCCACCGGACTCGGCGCGGGGACCCATACAGTCACCGTCACCGACGACAATGGATGCACTGGCACCGGTTCGGTCACCGTTTCCAGTCCTGCTCCCTATTCAGTGAACATGACCTCGACGACCACCACTTGCGGCAACAGCAATGGCACCGCGACGGCTACACCCTCCGGTGGCGTCTTGCCCTATACCTTCATCTGGAGCCCGAGCGGACAGATCACGCAGACCGCCACGGCACTCGCCAGCGGCACCCACACGGTCACCGTCACCGATGGCAATGGTTGCACCGCAACCGGATCCGTCAACGTGGCCCCCTCGCAGCAGTTCAACCTCATCGTCACTGCGACACCACCCACCTGCAATTTCGCGAACGGCACCGCGACTGCGACCCCGACAGGTGGCGTCCTGCCATATACCTATAGCTGGAGCCCGAGCGGGCAGACCACACCGACGGCCACGGGCCTGGCAAGCGGCCTGCACAGCGTGACAGTGACGGATGCCAGCGGCTGCACCAGTGCAGGCAGCGTCACGGTCCCCACCAACATCGCCCCTGTCGCGACCACTGTTGGCACCCCCTCCTTCTGTGAAGGCGAGGGCGGAGACACCCTGCTGGTCGTGGGAAGCGGAGGCACCTCACCTTATTATTATCAGTGGTGGTGCCATCCCAGCGTCGGCGCTTGTGGTCTGGACTCCTTGTTTGACAATGATCCGATCGCCAACCCCTCCGTGAGCGGCTGGTACTATGTCCAGATCACCGATGCCAATGGCTGCCTCTCCAACATCGACTCGGTTTACCTGACCATCCTGCCCAAGCCCATCGTGGATGCCGGGCCTGACATCATCCTTTGCGGGGACAGCGCACCTTGCCAGATCCTCACCCCCAACATCACCGGGGCATCCGGGCCTTATCAGTACCAATGGAGTCCCTCCCTCGGCCTGAATGACCCCTTCATTGCCAATCCATGTGCCCGGCCCGATACCACCACGATCTACACCTTGGTCGTGACCGCAGGGAATGGCTGCCAGAGCCAGCTCACTACCACGGACACCCTATCATCGGTGATCGTGAATGTGAATCCCGTCCCAGTCGCCGACGCAGGGCCGGATCAACACATCTGCTTGCTGGATTCCGCGACACTCGTAGGCATCGCCACCAACGCTGGGCCCTCGTACACCTATCAATGGACGCCATTCCAAGGGGTCAATGACCCGAATGCAAATGTCACGAACGCATCACCGCCCCTCACCACGACCTACACGCTTGTGGTTTGGAGCAATGGCTGCCCGTCTTATGGCGACCCGATGACGCTCTTCGTCCATACCCTGCCCACCATCGATGCCGGACCTGACCGCGAGATGTGCCTCGGCGACAGCATCATGCTCGATGCCATGGCAAGCGGCGACAGCACGGCATTGTCCTACTCCTTCACCTGGACCCCGGCCCTCAGCATCGTGGACCCGAGCGTTGAGGATCCGATTGTATTCCCGGTCAGCACCACCACTTACCACGTGGTCGCCGAATCCAACTATGGCTGTGGCAGCAGCTCCGACGATGTCCTCGTCACCCTCCTGCCCTCCCCCATCGCGAATGCTGGGGACAATGCCACCATCTGCGGCGGTCAGGAGTTCCAGTTCCAGGGCAGCTATTCCTATACCACCACCAACCCTGCCAACCCCGCCGACGTCTTCCAATACTGGACACCCGGCGCTGGCATGAGCGATCCGACTTCACTCACCCCGACCCTTACGCCGACCGCGAGCGGGCTGTACACCCTCACAGTTTACACGGGCCTCTGCTCCAGCCAAGACAGCATGCTGCTCACGGTGATCCCTGAGATCGGCCTCTCTGCGGTAGCTGACACGGGCACCATCTGCTCCGGCGACAGCGTCCTCCTCACCGCCACCACCGGCCCCATCAACGGCGTCACCTTCCAATGGTCGCCCATCACGGGCCTGGCCGATCCGACCTCGCCCTCCACGATGGCTTGGCCTGGCAGCGACATCACCTACACAGTCGTCGCCACCATGGGCGGGTGCAACGATACTACCTCGGTGGACCTCACCGTCCTCCAGTCCCCCAATGCCGAATACATCAATTCACTCCCGGCGGGCTGCGTGCCCCACTCCGTGAGCTTCATGCAAGAGGTGGAGGACGCGATCTTCTACACCTGGAACTTCGGCGACGGCAGCCCAGTCTCCAACCAACCGCACCCGATCCACGTCTATGATCGCCCCGGCAGCTACCCGGTCACCTTGACGGCAGTGAGCATTGGCGGTTGCGAGAGTGTCGCGCAGAGCACCGTGGTCGTGGTTTCCGATACCCTGCGTGTGGACTTTGGCTCCGACCCCACCTACCCCATCGAGCTGTCCTTCCCCAATACCTTGGTGAAGTTCTTCCATGAGGTTCCCGGCGCGGTGAGCTACGACTGGGACTTCGGCGACGGCGGCCGCTCCACGGAGGCCAATCCGACCCATACCTTCCTGCAACCCGGCACCTACCAGGTCACCCTCCACGTCACCAATGCCGAGGGCTGCATCTCGACGATTGTCCACGGCCCATTTGTGGTGGTGGTGCCCGACCTCTTCATCCCCAACGTCTTCAGCCCCAATGACGACGGTGTGGCGGACGAGTTCCTGATCCAGTACACAGGTACGCAGCCCTTCAACCTCCAGGTCCATGACCGCTGGGGCGTGAAGCTCTTCGAGACCCAAAACAAGAACAGAGGCTGGCGCGGCAACGACCTCAAGGGTCAACCCGTCACCGAAGGGGTCTATTTCTACCGCCTCCGCGTCGGCGACCGGGACTTTACCGGACCTTGCACCTTGGTGAGATAATCTCTTTTTCAATACATGGAGCCGCAAGGTTTTCCCATTGGGAGCCTTGCGGCTCCTGAGTTTTTTGCTTTCTTCGAATGAAATCACAGCGACCCATGCGCACCACCATCCTTGCCTTGTTGACGATGCTGGCATTTTTGCCCACCATGGCTTGGAGCCAAGTCATACCCTCGGATTCAACCCGGATCATCTTGCCCGATTCCCTCCTGGAAAAGATTCGCGCCAAGGTTCCAACCGACGAGGAAATCAGCGTGCAGATTGTAGCATGGCTCTACGGAGAGTTTCCAATCTCCTTGCAGATCCTGAATCTGAGCGATCTCAATCGCAAGTCAACGGGGCAGGAGCCTTCAGCAATCTTGCAGGAGACGCCCGGCATCACCGCCTACTCGGATGCAGGCAATCCCCAAGGCTATTCCTATATCAGGATACGCGGCATCGATCAGACGCGCATCAATGTGAGCCTGGATGGCATTCCGCTGAACGAACCCGAGGACCAGGGTGCCTATTTCTCCAACTTTCCCGATATGTTCAATTCCGTGAGTCGGGTGATCGTGGAGCGCGGTGTGGGCATCAATAAGAATGGAACGGCGAGCTACGGGGGCAGCATTCGAATGACCACCCCCAGGCTCACAGGACAACGCAAACTGGAGGTCGGACTTGGGTATGGCTCGTTCAACAGCACACGGGCGTATGCGGAATACCAAAGCAATTCACGCAAGGGCTGGACCTTTTATGGCCGGGGTTCTCAGATCTACTCCAGTGGCTACAAGTACCGGTCCAGCAACAATTCCCAGTCCATTTACCTCAAAGCGAAAAAGGTCTTCGACAAATCCTCCTTGGAAATGGATGTGTTGGGAGGGTTTCAGCGGAATCGCCTTGCATGGTTGGGGGTAAGGGACTCCTTGATCGAAATCGACCGGCGCACCAATGCCAACAGCGACGAGCGCGACCGCTTCTTCCAAGGATTGGCAAGCCTGAATTACGACCACAGCGTAGGAATCAATGGATTAGCCTCGGTTCAGGCATACTACGGTCAACTGACGGGAGGCTATGACTTCGACCTGAACAACTTTCTGGGCCTCCCCTCCACGAACGAGATGTACCGCTATGACTTCCGGTCCCACCTGCTCGGCATGATGTACAGCCACTACCTACAAGGCAGGAAGTTCGAATTCGAAGGGAAAGCCTTTGGTAACGTTTACCGGCGCAACCATATCGGCAGCGAACGCTCCTTGGGGGAACTTTACAGCAATGCAGGCTCCAAGGCAGAAGTCAGTGCGACAGCCCAATTGCGGTATTCCCTCTGGAAGTTCCGGCTGTTCCTGGACACGCAGTTGCGACATGTTGCATTTGGCTATAGAGGGAATGTGGAGATGTCGCCGTTGTCATGGACCTTTCTGAATCCCAAGGCAGGGTTTGTCCTCTCCCTACCCAAGGACCTCAACCTCTATTACAGCTTCGGCAGCACGGGACGGGAACCCACCCGCAACGACATGTTTGGCGGGAGCGACGACCTGCTTGCGGACAGCTTGGGAAATCCCCTGCTGTTCATCACCCAGCCGGAGCGCGTCTTTGACCATGAGTTGGGATTCCGCAAGTCCGGCAACAGGTTCGTTTTCTCCCTGAACCTGTACTACATGGACTTCCGCAACGAAATCGTCCTGAATGGAAAGTTTGGTCCCAATGGCCTCGCCCTCACGAATGCCGTGGACCTCAGCTACCGCGCTGGGGTGGAAGGCTCAATGGATGTCCGCATCGGCAAGCACCTCCGGCTGGTTCACAACTCGGCATTCAACCGCAGCCGCATTCGGGAGCAGGGCGTGACTTTCGCTCCGGTGCTCACTCCGGCATGGATCCTGAACCAGGAGGCCATCTTCAACTGGAACCGCTGGACATTCGCCGCAAGCGCCCGCTTCCAAAGCAGTTCTTGGATCGATTTCGCGAACTCGGCCAGCATTCAGCCCTACGCCCTGCTCAATGCCCGCGTACACTACGACCTGAAACGCCTCGGCCTTTCCCTCTACGCCAACAACCTCACGAACGCCAAGTACTACAACAATGGCTATGTGGATTGGGACGGCAGTCGGAAGCTCTTCGTCCAGGCCCCGATCAATTTCTACGGCGCGATCCGCTACACATTTAAATGAACCCCTTCAGCATAGAGGCGATCGCATTTGAGATCGCGGGGCACCCGGTGAGCTGGATCGAGTTGATCGGGACATTGTTCGGACTGGTTTCGGTGGCATTGGCGGGTCGGCCGCATATCCTGACTTGGCCCACCGGGATCGTCAATGAGATTTTCCTCTTCCTGCTCTTTTTTCAAGTGCAGCTCTATGCGGACATGTTCCTGCAGGTCTATTTTCTGGTGATCACGCTCTATGGCTGGTACCATTGGCGGCGGCAAGGGGGCGTTACTTCGGTTTCGGCCCTGAATTGGCGGCAGAGGGCGATGTGGCTCGTGGGAATCCTCCTTGGGACGCTGGGAATGGGTTGGTGGCTCTCCGGAGTGCACTTGAGCCTGCCTGCGTATTTCCCGGCACCTGCCGCCTTCCCCTACATCGATGCCTGGGTCATGATGGCGAGCATTGCGGCGACCGTCCTGCTTGCCCGTAAGAAATGGGAATCTTGGTGGCTCTGGATCGCGGTGGATGTGGTCTCGATCGTGCTCTATTTCAAAAAGGACATTGCCTTCCTCGCAGCGGAATACGTGGTTTTCCTTGGCTTGGCGGTGTTTGGTTTGCTGAATTGGAGGCGGCAGATGCAGCATGGCTAGGGGCTTCGTCTTCGGAAAATTCCTGCCTTTCCATGAGGGCCACGCCGCCATGATCCGATTTGCATTGGGGCATTGCGAGGCGGTCACGGTACTGGTCTGTGCAGGCGAGCATGAGGAGATTCCGGGCCAACGCAGGGTGGCTTGGATCGAGGAGACATTTGCAGATGAGCCGAGGGTTGAGGTGCGCTGTTACACCTACCGCGAATCAGAGCTCAGCAGTTCCTCGGAGTCCTCGGAGGAGGCTTCCGAGGCTTGGGCCGATGTCTTTCTAAAGGTGTTGCCTGGTCATGAGGTCCTGGTCACCTCCGAGCCTTATGGGGAAATGGTGGCGCGGTTCATGGGCATCCGGCACATCCCGTTTGACCCACCTCGCGATCAGCATCCCATCTCCGCCACCGACATCCGACGAAACCCATTTGCAAACTGGGCCTTCCTCCCGTCTGCTGTCCGGCCATGGTACGCCATCCGAGTCGCCCTCCTCGGCACGGAATCCGTCGGCAAGACCACGCTGGCAGCAGCCTTGGCCCAGCATTTCCATGCCACTTGGGTGCCCGAGGCTGCCCGCGACCTCATCGCCAATTCCAATTCATTCACAGTCGAGGACCTGCACCGCGTCGTCCAAGCACATGCGGACGCGACCCTGGACGCCTGCGCGGGGCCGCATCCATTGGTGTTCGTTGACACGGACGCGAGCACCACTGCGGGTTATGCGCGGCATTTTTTCGGATTGGACTTCGATTTGGGAAGGCTGGACGATGAGTGCCTGCGCCCGCACTTGCGCCTCTACCTGAGCGCTGACGTGCCGCATGTGCAAGATGGCACCCGCCTCCCGGATGACTTGCGGACCACTATGGACGAGGTGCACCGCAAGTTGCTCGCCGAGCGCGGTTGGGCTTGCACCGAGATCAGTGGAGACTGGGGCATGCGGCTGCATCAAGCCATCGCCGCCGTCAACGCATTGCTTCATTCCCTGCGTTTTCAATAAGGATTTCCCCCTATCTTCATCCCCATGGAAAGAATGCACATCATGGGCCTGCTGGCTTCCGAATCCTTTGTGGACTACCTGGAGGGCATCCACCTCTTCGCGGCGGCGATCCGGGCGAGGACCATTGCCCAGCGCGAACTGGACAGTGAGATCATGGAGCGGGCGACGGCTGTCGTAGCTGTCGAAGGCTGGGCGCAGCACGAGGACTATGTCGAGAAGCTGGAATATTTCATCGATCAGTTGACAGGACACAGCGACCTGATCAGCGATCCGGATGCGCCCGGCAGTGCATTCAGGGGAATCGTGGTGTTCATCAATGCATTTGCCCAGGGCAAGCTCAGCAGCGGCGGATTTGCGGACCCAGATGCTGGTGACGGTTGGAGGCAATCAGAGTTGGCTGGCGAATTGCTGTACCGGCATTTCGATGGGCAAGGCAGGCTGCTCGAAGGGTTGTTCTTCAAGGACTTGGGCGAATGGTTCGGTGCCATTCGCTCCGCGCAAGAAGTTTGGTTGGAGGCATTGACCGAGATCCAAGACTGGAACGAAAGCAGCGCCAATGGCTTCTACAACATCCTGCCCATGGCCGCCCCCATTTTCCAAGCACGGCTATTGGATGCAATCCGCGGAGCTGCAAGCCACCCCGTGGTGCGGGCCTCCATCTTTGACAAATACCTCAATGTCCTCAACTCCACCCGCGACGAGATGATGGAAGCCGGAGAAAATGGCCAAGCCGCCGAAGTCGAGAAACTGATCGACATGGTGCTGGATCGCAGGGGAAGCTGAGATTGGCGGCGGCGTCCTTCCGCACACCGATCGATCGACCCTCCCGCCTCTGGCGGCCAAGTCGGGAGCAGCTTTGAAGTGAGCTTATACCCAAAAATCGATGAAATGAAATCAGATCGACTTTAATTCCGTCTGGATTTCGACCGAACGAATCCGTTCCAGAAGGAATCTAGCTATCTTCAAACCCATGACATACCATTTCTTTTCCCGAACCAATGTCCCCACGAACATCGTCCTCGAGCCCAGCTTAGAGGAAGTATTCCATCAACCGGAGCGCTACCGCAAGCATTTCAAGCCCCTGTTGAGGCTGGAAGCGAACGAGCTCCGCACAGATTTGGACGGGCCGCTGTTCTTCTTGTACACCACCAAGGTTAGCAATGGCGACTACCTCACTTTCCGCCTCCGCGAAGGCAAATACGAATTGGTGGACCTGTCGGACAATGGGGTTTATGAGGTGATCGAGGATCTTGAAGCCCACATGGAGAATTTAGGCTCGGATTACGACGATGACGATGATGAAGGTGAATTAGCAGACCTGCCTCTGACAATCGACAACCGCAATCAGTACACTGGCCAATGGCTCCAACTGCATTCCATGGAAAGTGACGCCGATTTCATGGATGACGAATTCACTGACGGCTGTGAAGCGATCAGATTGGGATTGCAGGCCCAAGGCATTGAGATGAGTACCGAAGATGGGCACTTTGGCGGCAAGCCTTGTTGGCTGCAAGGATATTGGTCGGACATTGAGGAAATGAATGATTCCTTCATCGGCCAAGTGATGCCCTGTCGTCTAGGTAAGAGCCTCGAATGGCAAATGGCCTACCTGTTTGCTAAAAAGCGGAACGGGGAAACGATCGTCGAGATGATGTGGGAGACGACCTGATTTCCAATTGCCTTTCTGATCCCGGTTATTGGGACGCCTTTCCCAACTGCAAATTCAAGAAATAAAATCGGCCCGAAGGACATCCACCGGGCCGATTCATTTTCAGTTCTGATCGATCACATCTTCGTGATGCGGATGACCTTGCGGGTCTGGATTCCGGTCACGATGAAGGAGTACTGACCTTTCGCAAGGCTGCTGACGTCGATGCTTTCGCTGCCAGCTCCTTCGAGGTTCAGGTCGCGGGTCATCACGAGACGGCCTTGGGCGTCGATCACTTCCAAGCCGGTGAGGGCGTCACCATCGGTCAGGTCGTAGCTCAGGTTCAGCATTTGCAGCGATCCAACAGGGTTCGGGCTCAGGCCTACGATGCTGGTATTGCTGAAGATCACTTCCATCACGCTGGAGTAGATCACGTCGCCGTCCATGCCGATCACGCGGATACGGTACAGGTTGGAGCCGATTGCCGGAGCATTGTCGTCCATGGTGTAGTCGCCAGTGATCACGCCATTGGGGTTCGCGGTCACGGAGCCGAGGAATTCGAAGTCCATCTGACCAGCCACTTTGCGCTCCACTTCGAAGCGGTTCACATTCTCAGGCTCGCTGATGCTCCAAGAGATGCGGGACTTCTCGCCGACCTTCACTGCATTGTTGTTCAGGAAGTTGACGGGGAGGTTGGTGGTGGTGTTCAGGTCGCGGTAGTCATCGTCGGCCACGGCGTCACAGTTGGGCGTGGGCGAGATGGTGCCGAGGACGAGCGGGTCATAGACATCCACGAGGCCGTTGCCGTTGGCATCCACGTAGAATGGGCTACCGAAGGTGATGAACGGCATGCGGATGCCATGGACTGCGCCGGGGCCGACCACGTTGTCGAGCCAGTTCGGCACGTTGTCACCGTCCGTGTCCAATGCGGTGTAGTTGCCGGGGATACCATTGGCGGTTTCGTAGTTGAAGGCCATCAGGATGATATCGTCCCAAGCGTCGCCGTTGCAGTTCAGGTCAAAGCCTTCGGTCCAGTCCGGGTAGCTGTCGTCGTCAGCATCCAGGTCGATGAAGTCGGGCAGACCCGTGCTCTCGTGGTTGTAAGGAGTGGTGCCGCTGTTGCCGCCCACGCCATTGTTGCCAGCGTTGATGCCTTCGTAGCTGTCGATGATACCGTTGTTGTTGGCATCGGCGCCAGCGGGCAAGCCACCAGTGGAGTTGATACAGCCAGTGCAGACACCTTCGATGTAATCCGGAATACCATCGTCGTCAGCATCAATGTCGAGGTAGTTGGGCTTGCCATCCACGTCGAAGTCGTTGATCGGAGCACTGCCGATACCGTCTTGCCATCCGTCGCCGTTGGCGTCGGTGATGCCAGCGCTGCCGTACATGCCGTCGATGCTGCCGCCGCCGCCAAGGTCATTGGTGGTGGAGCCATTGGCATTTTCAACGATGTCGGTGAGGCCGTCATTGTCGCTATCCAGATCCAGGAAGTTGGGCAGGGCATCGAGGTCGGCGTTGACGTCGTTGGTGACAGCATTGAAGTTGCCGTTCACGATCACGTCGGAGGTAGCACCTGCGGTGAAACCACCTGCGCCAGTGTTGTTCACGCCGTCAGCGACGTCGATGAGGCCGTCTGCATCTGCATCGGTCACGTTGTCGATCATGCCGTCGTTGTTCGCGTCGAGCGCGGTGTTCAGCGTCTCGTCGATGTCGGAGATGCCGTCATTGTCGGCGTCCACGTCGAGGAAGTTCGGCAGCGCGTCGGTGTCGGCATTGATGTCGTTGGCGGCGGCATTGAGGTTGTTGTTCACGACCACGTCGCTTGCGGAGCCTGCGGTGAAGCCGCCCGCGCCAGTGTTGTTCACGCCGTCGGCGACGTCCTTGAGGCCGTCTCCGTCTGCATCGGTCGCGCTGTCGATCATGCCGTCGTTGTTCGCGTCGAGGGTCCCGTTCAGGGTCTCGGCGATGTCGGCGATACCGTCATTGTCGGCGTCGAGGTCGATGTAGTTGGGCAGGGCATCGTTGTCTGCATTGATGTCATTGCCGGGGTTGTTGGGGTTGTCATTGTCGAGGACATCCCCTGCTGCACCTGCGGTGAAGCCACCTGCGCCACTGTTGTTGATGCCGTCGGTGACATCCATGAGGCCGTCGCCGTCCACGTCGGTTGCACTGTCGATTTGGCCATCGTTGTTGGCGTCGAAGTTGCCGTTCATGCTTTCAGTGAGGTCGGCGATGCCATCGTTGTCGCTGTCAATGTCGAGGAAGTTCGGCAAGCCGTCGTTGTCGGCATTGATGTCATTGGTGGTCGCGTTCAGGTTGTCGTTGTCGATCACGTCGCCAGCGCCACCTGCGGTGAAGCCGCCTGCGCCGGAGTTGTTCACGCCGTCGGCTGCATCCTTGAGACCGTCACCGTCCACGTCAGCGGCTGCGTCGATCATGCCATCGTTGTTCACGTCGAGGGCACCGTTCATGGATTCGAAGATGTCGGGCAAGCCGTCATTGTCGGCATCCAGGTCGAGGAAGTTCGGCAGGCCGTCGCTGTCGGCGTTCACGTCGTTGGCGGTGGCATTCAGGTTGTTGTTGACGATGACGTCACCTGCTGCACCTGCGGTGAAGCCGCCCGCGCCGGAGTTGTTCACGCCATCGGCCACGTCGGCGAGACCGTCGAGGTCCACGTCGGTGGTGCTGTCGATCATGCCATCGTTGTTCACGTCGAAGTTGCCATTGCTTGTTTCGACGAGGTCAGCGAGGCCGTCATTGTCGGCATCGAGGTCGAGGTAGTTGGCAAAGCCGTCGTTGTCGAGGTCGATGTCGTTGCTGGCATTGTTCAGGTTGTCGTTGTCGATCACGTCACCTGTGCCGCCTGCGGTGAAGCCACCTGCACCCGTGTTGTTCACACCGTCCGCCACGTCTGCGAGACCATCGCCGTCAGCATCGGTTGCGCTGTCGATTTGGCCATCGTTGTTGGTGTCGAAGTTGCCATTCATGGTCTCGGTGATGTCAGCAATACCGTCGTTGTCGCTGTCCACGTCGAGGTAGTTGGGCAAGCCGTCGGGGTCGGTATTGATGTCGTTGGCGGCGTTGTTCAGGTTGTCGTTGTCGATCACATCGCCTGCGGAACCTGCAGTGAAGCCACCCGCGCCGGAGTTGTTCACGCCGTCGGCCACGTCCTTGAGACCGTCGCCATCTGCATCGGTGCCGCTGTCGATCATGCCGTCATTGTTCACGTCGAGGGCGCCGTTGAAGCTCTCGGTGATATCGGGCAGACCGTCATTGTCGGCGTCGAGGTCGAGGAAGTTCGGGAACCCGTCGCTGTCGGCGTTGATGTCGTTGGCGGTATTGTTCAGGTTGTCGTTGTCGATGACATCGCCTGCGCCACCTGCGGTGAAGCCGCCTGCGCCAGTGTTGTTCACGCCGTCGGCGACATCGGCCAGACCGTCTGCGTCCGCATCGGTGCTGCTGTCGATCATGCCGTCATTGTTCACGTCAAGGGCACCGTTGTTGGCCTCCAACATGTCCACGAGGCCGTCATTGTCGGCGTCGAGGTCGAGGTAGTTGGGCAGGGCGTCGTTGTCGGCGTTCACGTCATTGGCAGTGGCGTTCAGGTTGTCGTTGTCGATCACGTCGCCTGCGTTGCCAGCGGTGAAGCCGCCCGCGCCGGTGTTGTTCACGCCGTCGGTCACGTCCATGAGGCCGTCGCCGTCAGCATCGGTGCTGCTGTCGATCATGCCATCATTGTTCGTGTCGAAGTTGCCGTTCAGGGTCTCGACCAGGTCCACGATGCCGTCATTGTCGCTGTCCAGATCCAAGTAGTTGGGCAGACCGTCGGGATCGGCATTGATGTCGTTGGAGGCGTTGTTGGGGTTGTCGTTGTCGATGACGTCCCCTGCGCCGCCTGCGGTGAAGCCACCTGCGCCGTTGTTGTTCACGCCGTCGGTTACATCCATGAGGCCGTCACCATCAGCGTCGGTCGCGCTGTCGATTTGGCCGTCGTTGTTCACGTCGAAGTTGCCGTTTCCGGTTTCGACGAGGTCGGCGATGCCGTCGTTGTCGCTGTCCACGTCGAGGAAGTTCGGCAGGCCGTCGTTGTCACCATTGATGTCGTTGGTGGCATTGTTCAGGTTGTCATTGTCGATGACATCACCTGCGCCGCCTGCGGTGAAGCCGCCTGCACCGGTGTTGTTCACCCCGTCAGCGACATCGCTGAGACCATCGCGGTCCACGTCGGTGCTGCTGTCGATCATGCCATCGTTGTTCACGTCGAGAGCGCCGTTGTTGGATTCGAAGATGTCGGCGAGGCCGTCATTGTCGGCATCGAGGTCGAGGAAGTTCGGGAACCCGTCACCGTCGGCATTGATGTCGTTGGAGGTGCTATTGAGGTTGTCATTGTCGATGACGTCTCCCGCGCCGCCTGCGGTGAAGCCGCCAGCACCAGTGTTGTTCACGCCGTCGGTGACATCCATGAGGCCGTCGCCGTCAGCATCGGTGCTGCTGTCGATCATGCCGTCGTTGTTGGTGTCAAAGTTGCCGTTCAGCGTCTCAGTGATGTCGGCGATGCCGTCGTTGTCGGCGTCGAGGTCCAGGTAGTTGGGCAGGCCGTCGTTGTCGAGGTTGATGTCGTTCGACGGATTGTTGAGGTTGTCATTGTCGATCACATCTCCTGCACCGCCAGCTACGAAGCCGCCTGCGCCGCTGTTGTTGAAGCCATCCACCACATCTTGCAAGCCGTCGCCATCGACGTCGGTGCCGCTGTCGATTTGGCCGTCGTTGTTGGCGTCAAAGTTGCCGTTGCCGGTTTCCACGATGTCGGCGATTCCGTCGTTGTCGCTGTCCACATCCAGGAAGTTGGGCAAGTTGTCGTTGTCGGCATTGATGTCGTTGGAGGTGTTGTTGATGTTGTCGTTGTCGATCACATCGCCTGCACCGCCGGCCACGAAGCCGCCTGCGCCATTATTGTTCACACCGTCCACGCCATCGATCAAGCCGTCGTTGTCCACGTCGGTCACGCTGTCGATCTTCCCGTCATTGTTCACGTCGAGGTTGCCGTTGCCGGTTTCGGTGATGTCCGGGATGCCGTCGTTGTCGGCGTCGAGGTCCAGGTAATTGGGGGTGCCGTCATTGTCGGCGTCGATGTCGTTGTTGGTGTTGTTCAGGTTGTCGTTGTCGATCACGTTGCCTGAGCCACCCGCCACGAAGCCGCCGCTGCCATTGTTGTTGAAGCCGTCCACGACATCTTGCAAGCCATCGCCATCCACATCCGTGGCGCTGTCGATCTTGCCGTCATTGTTCACATCGAAGTTGCCGTTGCCGGTTTCGGTGATGTCCGGGATGCCGTCGTTGTCACTGTCGAGGTCAGCCCAGTTGGGCAGGCCGTCGTTGTCAAAATCGACGTCGTTCAGCGGATTGTTGATGTTGTTGGGATCGTTCACGTCGCCGCTGCCGCCCGGCACGAAGGCAGGGCCGCCATTGGTGTTCGTGCCATCGCAGACGTCCATCAAGCCGTCGCCATCGGCATCGGTCGTGCTGTCGATCTCACCATCGTTGTTGGTGTCAAAGTTGCCGTTGCCAGACTCCGTGATGTCCGGGATGCCGTCGTTGTCGGTGTCCAGGTCGCGGTAGTCGGGATGCCCGTCGCCATCGATATCGGTGCTCGTGATCGCGCCGCCACCGTCATAGGCATCGTCCCGGCCATTGCCGTTGGCGTCCACGCCAGAAGGGGGCACGTAGGGGCCGCCGCCGGTTTGGATTTCGTAGTTGTCCACGATGCCGTCGTTGTCGCTGTCGATGTCATAGGCATCGGGGATGCCGTCGCCGTCGGTGTCGGGGTTCGGGAGACGGCTCACGCCGCTGCCAGGCACCGTTTCGGCATTGTCGGGCATGCCGTTGCTGCCCACAGTACCCGTGAAGGTGCCTGTGCCATTGTCAAAGCCCGGAGGGACCGTGCCCCCGTTGGCTTCCACGCCGTCGGCCATGCCATCGTTGTCGCTGTCCACATCATAGGCATCGATGATGCCGTCCATGTCGGTGTCGAAGTTGTCATTCACACCGTCGAAGTCGGTGTCCACAAAGCCGGGGAAGGTCGGATCGAGGAAGTTCGGAATCCCGTCGCTGTCGGCGTCACCATTGGGGTCGATGCCACCGCTTTCCACCAAGTCGGGGATGCCGTCGTTGTCGTCGTCGATGTCGGTCGCGTCCACCACACCGTCATTGTCGATGTCGCAGTCGGGCAGGAAGCGGGACACAGGGGTCGAGGCCACTTCATTGGCCCAAAACCAGGTGTTGATCGTCCGGGCGTTGCCGAAGTCGTCGCAGGCTTCAGGGGTTGCGGAGCCCAAGCCACCGATCGGGGCGGGCACTGCAAATGTGGCGCCACCGTCCCAAGCGTGGGCGGGGCCGAGCACACCCAGCAACGAGGCCGTCATCGAGACCCCGGCACCGGTCGAGTTGTTCGTGCCTTGCGTGGCAGCACCTGCACCAGAGGGGCAGGTCCCGAAGGCAGCCAACGTATTGTCCGCCCAAAACAGCTTGCGGGCACCGGGAATGGGCGAGATGCCGTCCACAGAGAAGCCGTTTTGGTTCAATTCCGCGTCGAAGATCGGCACGTTGGTCCGGCCGCGGAAGATCGTGATCGTGATGTCGATCGGCAAGATGCCCGACACGGGCGCACCCAAACCGTCCAAACCATTCCAGCCGACCACTTGGTTGCCGGCCGGCAATCCATACCGTTCGATCAAGACGTCGGTCGTCCCTGCTTGGTAGCCCAATGTCCCGTTCAGGTCCAGCAAGATCGCCACGTCACCGGGCTTGTCGATGAAGAAGGGGATGAAGTAGTTCCCCGGGCAGCCAAAGACCTGGTTGGTGATCGCAGGCGCGGCCGCAGCCGTGGACCGCGTGAAGGCCGTCGGATCCGGGTCGGAAAGGAAGACCCGGAAACCGTTCAAAAACGCAGGGGTCACCGTACCGGTATAGACCGAAACCCGGTCCACCGGGAAGTTGCTCGTGTTGTTCACCCCGTAATAGTTCATGGCCATCGTGTAGCCCAGCGGTTTGAAGCCCAGCGGGAAGTTCACCCGCACCACCGAGCTGTCTTGCGTCAATGCATAGTAGCTCCCCAGGAAGGAGTGCGCAAGGCTGGGCAGGAAGTTCACGTTCAAGGGATCGTACACGATAAACGACCACTTTTGGCTGTGCACGCGACCGGGGCGCACGGCAAAGGCCGCGGTGGACACCGTGAAGTCAAAGTAGATGAAGTAGGCTTCGCCGTTGTTGCCCGCCACTTGGGTCACCCCGCCGTCGTTGGACCGGTAGATCTCAATGTAAAAATCCCCGTTCATCGCGGGGGTGAATTGAATCGGGGTGTATCCGGTGGGGTTCAGACCGCTCACATTGGGGCCGGCCACGGCTTGGGCGTAGTTGGGGATGAAGCCCGCACCTACAGTCGGCACCAGGGTCGGCGCCACCACTTGCACACCCAGCGGGTTCATGATCCGGTAGTACACGTTAGCGGGCACACCGTTGGCAGGGGCGCGCATCCGCGGGTTGAAACCGAAGTAGAAGTTCTCGGTCGCGAAGTTTTGGATGTTGAACTTCACCCGGTTTTCCGAGGCTGCGTTCAGCAGCGGACCCGAGCTCGTGGCCGGTTGGATCAACAGTGCCGTGCCTTGGCCGGCGTTGGGCATCGCTTGCGCCGTACCTTCTGCAGATGCTTCAGGCACAGGCACAGACAACCCGCCCATGGTGAGCAACAAGAGCACAAGAAAGCGCACAAAATTTCGCTTTACAGGGACAAAATCTAGCTTCATACTACCGAACGTAAATTCAATTTCCTTCAATCATCAATCGTTGAGGCCATTTGACAAGCACTTCAGGTATCGCTTGAATCCAGCATGTGCTACTGTAAAATGGACCGCCAAACAGGCTTGAGAACTGTACTTTGGTGACAAAACTAACAAATTATCAGATGCGAAAACGCAAATGTGCCCATCAATTTTTTCTAGATTTCAAGCCTTACCGTTTCAACCGCCCAATTGCCAAACTTGGCCGATCGATTCCTTCTCCGACAAGATTGAGCACCAACGCTTCCAAGATTCTCCCATTTCCAAATCAGAAGCAAATTATCTTTGGTTTTCAATTGGGGGCGGTTTGGCGCCAGTCAAACCAAACTTGCCTTTGGCGGCCCGGTTTTCAGCCAATTATGACTACAAACTCAATGAAATTCTTACATGACCAAGTGCGCCGGTTTGTCCAAGGTCGGCCTCTGTGGCAGAACTACTTCCAGAGCGATTTTGTAAATGCCTCAGCGGCAACCTCGTGCAGGTGACTGAAGTCCTTGAAGTCGCAGGCGTCACGGTAGGTGAATGGATGATATGATATGTCGCTCGGAAGACAATTGTGCAAAAACGTCTCGAAGTCCGCGTAGTAGCGGTCGCTGGGTTGCCGCACCCCGCGGTTCAAAGGCATGTTGATCCAGACCAGGTGCACCTCCCGCCGGCCGATTTCTGCCAGCATCTTCTTGAAATAGAACGCATTCACCCGGTTCAAGACAAACCGCCCGGCCTGCTGCTCCAAATAGTATTCCTGCACGCTCGTGTCTTTGGGGCAGCTGTTGCTGGGGAAGAGGTAGCTCAGTTGGCGGGCCTCCATCTTGGCTTGCATCGCCGGCCGTTCCCGGAAATACCATTTCCAGTTGTCGAGGCCATGCAGCGGCGGCAGGTACCGGATCTGCCGTTGCACCCATTTGGAGGAGAAGTTGGCATCCAGGTCGTCGAGAGCCGGGTCGGATTGTTCCATTGGAAGACCGTGTCTCCCACTGCGGTGCTCAGGCTTTCCACTTCTGCGATGTAGCCGGGGTCGATGAACCCGAAATGCTCGCTCCGGTTGTGGAAACAGTCCTGGTAATGGAAATGATAGGGCGAATAGGACAGGTAGAGCGTGTCGATGGGCACATCTTGGAGTTGCTTGAGCATGTAGTAGCCTTCCACCGGACTTGTGCCCCCAAGGCCGTAGTTCCAGGCGCGCAGGTGTTGGCTTGCAAGCCCCATCTCGGGCCGGGAGTCGCCCAGCACCAGGTTCACGTGCCGGGGTGCGGCTTTCAGCGATTCCAAATGCCCAAACACCGTCTCCCAACGGGAATATTCCGGTCCAAGGTAGAGCCGCTTGGGCAGCACTTGGGTGAACACCACCCAAATCCCCGCCAAAATGGCCAGCCGCAGCCCTACCTTTTTCAGAAATTCCTTCATTCCCTAGAAATCGAAATACACAAACTCCTTGTAACCGCTCAGCATGTTGAAGAAGACCACGATCGCCATCACCAATTCCACCGCCATCCGGAAACCCCGGGGACCCATGCGCAACACCCGCGGATTTCGCTCGTCTTCGCGGTTCAGCCAGTCCAGCAGCAGCAAGACTACCACATAGGCGAGGCCTGCCTTGTACAGCACCGGCCCACCCCAATGGGTCGCCATCCCTTTGAAATATCCCGCCGCGATCGGGAGGCTTTCTGCCCGGAAGAAGACCAGCGTCAGGGTCCACAAGCCGAAGACCATCGCCATTTGCAAGGTTTCTTTCACCGTTGGCAGCCATTTCCCCTTGGCCACCACCTCGCCCCGTTGCATCAGCCGGCCTTGGATCACGTAAGGGATGAAGAGCAACCCGTTCACCACCCCCCAGATCACAAACGTCCACCGTGCGCCATGCCAGAAGCCCGAGACGAGAAAGGTCGTCAAGATGGCCAATGCGATCCCGTTTTTCCGAAGGTTTCGCAAAGCGAGTGACACCGGCGTGAAAAGGTAGTCGTTCAGCCAGGTCGTGAGGGAGATATGCCAGCGCGACCAAAACTCGGGGATGCTCCGGGCAAACAGCGGAAACCGGAAATTGCTCATCAGTTCGAAGCCCAGCAGTTTGGCCGTGCCGATGGCGATGTCGCTGTACCCCGAGAAGTCGCAATAGACCTGCACCGTGAAATACACCGCCCCCAGCACCAGCGTCAGGCTCGACAGGTGTTCGTAGCCCCGGAAGATCTGCTCCACAAACACCGCCAGGTTGTCGGCGATCACCACTTTCTTGAACATGCCCCAGAGCATGAGCCGGATGCCGTCCACCCCTTGTTGGTAGTCAAATTTCCGGGCCTTGGTCACCTGTGGCAGGAAGTGCACCGCCCGCT
>JAXLVK010000023.1:0-66679 GCA_046329055.1 Bacteroidia bacterium | reverse complement strand
CTCTCCCGGCCACTCACAGCGATGGGGGTGAAATTGTCCGGGCGGCCATGGAAGAAGCGGCCGAGCCAGCCGGGTTGCGGCAGTTGCCCGCGGTTGGGGCGCAGGATCAGGGTGAATGCCGTGCCCGGGCCCTGCTTGGGCAATTCGATGACCTGAAAATTTGCATTGTGCGTCCGGTCGGGCATGAGTGGGTAGGCGAAAATGGCCACCAACGTGCAGCACACAATCCAAGCCAGCCCGATCATGGCCAAGGGGTTGCGCCGGAAGCGCCGCCACGCCAATGCACCGGGGCTGCTGCCTGCCATCTTAAGCCTCCTGATGCTTGAGGCCCAATGCCGTGATCTGATAACGGAACGCCCGCATATTGTCGGAGTCGTAGTAGATGCTGGGCTTGCTGCGGCCATTGGCATCCTCCATCGGCGAGACCAGGCCCTTGTGGATCAAGAACTTGAGCTCGGCAGCGATCACAGGCTGCGTGGCGCTCACCTCCTCCACCAATGTGTCAAATGGCTCTGGAAAGAGCAGGGACCGGAGGATTTGGCGCTGTATGGAATTGAGTTCGATCATTTTACTGTCCTGCCTTTCCACTGATACGACTTGCGTTGCCCAGCGATGCCCACCCATAGCACGTAGGCGATATGGGCCACCTGCTCCACGGGCAACCATGGCAGCAGGCGCAATTTATCAAAAAATCTCGCGGCGGGGACGAGCACGGCAGCCTCCGCCACGATCTTCAATGCCAGATGCCCGAGCATCAGCCACCACAACCGATGCTCCCAAATTCCGGCCACAGCCAGCACCGGAAAGCCCAGCACCGCCAGGTAGGACAGCACCAAGATCGCCGTGATGCCGCGCCGTTTGTATTGGCCGCTTTTGCTCACCCAGCGGATGCGTTGGGCCTTGAATTCTGCCCAGGTTCCCTGTGCCGGGGTACGAACGATGGCCACCTTGCGCTTCATGAAGGCCACCTTCCAGTGTCCCTGCGCTGCGATCTTGTGCATCAGCAACTCATCATCACCAGAGGCGATATGATCGATGCCGCTGAATCCTCCGACCTCATCGTATGCCCGCCGACGGTACGCCAAGTTTGCACCGTTGCACATCGTGGGGCTGCCAGCCGCAATCGAGGCCGCCCCCACCGCGATCAAGCCCATGAATTCCAATGCCTGCATTTGCGTGAAGCCATCCCAACTCGCCAATTCCACCGGCCCTGAAACCAGTCCCGTTTCCTCGCTGAATCCGCCAACCATCGCCCGTAACCAACCTGGCCCCATCGTGCAATCCGCATCCGTGGTCACGATGATCTCCCCGCGGCTTTGGCGAATGCCGAATGCCACCGCTGCCTTTTTGTAGGCCGGTCCGGTCTGCGCATCGAGGTTCAGGAGCCGGAATCGCCCTCCAACCGAGGAACTCCCTCCGCCAGATACATTTTCACCAATTGGATGGGCAAATGAAACCGCATCCGCCCCCAGATGATTCCTCGCCACCGCCACTGCGATCCCAGCCGTCGCGTCCTCGCTATGGTCATTCACCACGATCACCTCCAAGGCGTCCGCCGGATAATCCTGCGCAAACACGGCATTCAGGCAGGCCTCGATGTTCGCCGCCTCGTTCCGGGCCGGGATGATCACGGAAACCCTGGGCAGCGGCTCATCCGCAGAAGCATTCGCCCTCAACCTCCCCCAATGCCAAGCACAGCGGACCAAGTAGCCCACATAAAACAGCAACAAAGCCGTGAAAATGAATCCGCCGACCAGCATCGCCCCAAGTTACGCAGCCTGCCGCCAATTGGAAATCCCGGAGCCATCACCATCACATTGAATGAAAGCCCGGCCCATAATGCAAGATTCCAGGCGCATGAATCAGTTGGTTGACCAAGGTCCACAAGGCTCAGTGTCATCGTGATAAATTCCAGCCAGTTTCGCGAATGCAGGAAGTGAACCAGCAATCGGCAGGGGATAAAGCTTCACGAAAGCCAGAACCAGACTCATGCCCAGACTCAGCTCTGGATTCATCCGCGGACCCACGAAGAGTGCGCATTCCATCAAGATGATATAGGAAGAGACCAAGATGCTCATCCACAATGCTCCCCTGCGCCCTGTGAATGAGTCCAACCACCAAATCTGAAAACGACCGCCGTTCCCCCCGAATCACAACTCGTGTTTCCTGCCATTGTAAAAGATGAGGGAGAGGACGCCCGAGCGCTATGGCTCCAGGACCCAACAAGCCCGCCACCAAGTAGAGGAGGCCGCCATCGCCATTCCGGTCAAAGGTCATCATGGCCGGTCAGGTAAACCCCACCATGAATCCAAACAAGGCATAAGAAAAAGCTCGGCATAACCCAGCAACCAACGCTCCACCTTGCGCAGACCCAGCGCATGCCCCCATCGGTTGGGTTGTGGGTGGTGTTGCAGCATGGGCCCAAACAAATTGCCCATCACCACGGAGTGCAGGAGCGGCAACAACCACACCAGCAACCAGATATGATCGATCACCCATTCATGTACCGGGGACATCACAAAACCTCTGAACAATAGCAGGTTCACCAAGTCCAAGGCAACCCAGGCATAGGCAGGCTTGCGTTTTCCGAGATCAACCATTGGATTTCGCGGTTGTGCCCCAGTTGCTGCATGGCTGCCACCCCCAGCAGGGTCGGCAGCAGGATGTTCACGAGGTACAGCAAGAGCGTGCTCCCAATCGCCGTTCCCTCCGCCGCTCCGAATGCCGTCATCACCACCAATGCCACGGCCTCACGTGCCCCCAATTCCAGCACCCCCATCACCGGCAGCACCGATTTGCCCAGGAAGATCAATGCCACCATCCAATAGGCATCGACCATGCTACCGCCATATTGGAAGGCGTACATGAGCAGAACGTATTGGGTGGCAAATGTAAAATAGCGCAGCCCGCTCAGGCCCAGCACCTGCCCCACACGACGCATTTCGAGGTTTTGCAGGGCAAATCGCGCCTTGCGCACCCAAGCAGCCTTGTTCCAGCGACCCGGGATCAATGCCGCAGCCCGCTTCGGAAAAACCAATACAGCGACACTGATCAGCCCCAAGACCACGCTCAAGAAGACAAAAACGCCCTGCGCCAGTGGATCACCCAGGATGTCCATGGCCAATCTCCGCTCCGCGAGCAGCAGCAAGGCCACAGTCGCCAGCAAGCCCACGATCAGCGTCACCAGCAATTGGCAGATGCGGTCCACGAAGGTCGCCATGATCGCCTCGACGCGTCGCCCTTCCTTCAGGAAGAGGATTCGCCCCGCATATTCACCAATACGGTTCGGCGTGAAAACGCCCGCTGCCATCCCTGCAAATACTGCGAATGTCGCGGGAACAAGCCTCAAATTCGGGTAAAAGGGGCGTACCATCAGCCGCCATTTCTGCGCCTCCAAGCCATAGTTCACAGCCATCAGCAGGCAAGAAACCACCAGGCAGGCACACTGAACACCCGACCAAGGCTGAGCCCACAAATCGAGGATGGTGTCCCATTTTTCGCTGACCTTCCAGACCACATACGCCACAGCCAGCAGCGTCACCGCCACCTTGAAGGCTTGCAACCATGGTTTCCGGCGCGGCTTGCTCAAATCAAGACAGTTTCTCCGCGAATGGGGACCATCACATCCTTGTAGCCCTTGCTGAGCAGGTAACCACGGAAGTTGTCGGCATGGTCGCCCTCGCCATGGACCAGGAAAATCCGTTGCGTTTTGGTGATGTCAAATCCACTTTGGATGAAATTCGACAGTTCCAATTCGTCCGCGTGACCGCTGTAGCTCGTGAGCCGGACGATGTTGGCATGCACCTCGTGGTCCTCACCAAAGATCTTGATCGGCGATTCGCCAGCGATCAGGCGTGCGCCGAGGGTGCCTTCCGCACAGAATCCTGTGACCAAGATGGTGTTTCGAGAGTCGCTGACGCCATTGGCGAGGTGATGCAAGATGCGGCCCGCGGTCATCATCCCCGATGCGGAAATCACAATGAAGGGGCCCTCCTTGGTGTTCAGCTCCTTGCTGTCCTCGGCCTCCCGGATATAGTGCAGGCCATTGAAGCCAAATGGATTCGAGTCTCGCTGAATGTAGCGGCTGAGCTCCTCATCGAAGCACTCGGGGTGCATCTCGAAGACCTGCGTGGCATTCACAGCGAGTGGGCTATCGACGTACACCGGGATGTTGGGGAGACGGCCTTGCGATTTGAGGCGGTCCATGAAATACACGAGCACCTGCGTCCTTCCCACACTGAAAGCCGGGATGATGAGTTTGCCCTTTTTCTCGACACAGGCTTCGTGGATGATGGCGAGCAATTGCTCCTCTGCCTCCTCGATCGGTTCATGGCGCAAGCCGCCGTAAGTGGATTCGCTGATGAGGTAGTCGCTCTGTGGCATGGGCAAGGGATCGCGGAGAATCGGACTGCCGGGACGGCCCACATCACCTGTAAAGCCAAGGGTGATGGTCCGCGCCCCTTCTTGGATGCGGAGGCTTACGCTGGCGCTTCCCAACATGTGCCCTGCGTCACGGAAGAGCACTTCGACCCCATCATCGACCTTGTGCCAGTTTTCATAGCTCAGGGTAACGAAGTGGTCGAGGGCCGGAAGGACATCGGCGACCTTGTACAGCGGCTCGATCGGCTCAAGGCTGCGCTTCGCCCGCCACTTGTTTTCATCAATGGCATCCCGCTCCTGGATATTCGCGCTGTCTTGCAGCATGATCACGACCAGGTCATAGGTCGCATGGGTGCAGTAAATCGTGCCTCGGAATCCCTGCTTCACGAGCTGTGGGATGTTGCCACAGTGATCGATATGAGCATGGGAGAGAATGAGCAGGTCAATGTCCTCCGGATCACAGGGAAAATGCCTGTTGAAGTCCTCGGCGAAGCCTTCTGACCCTTGATAGAGACCGCATTCCAGCAGGATCTTCTTGCCGTTTTCCAATTGGAGGAGGTGCATGCTCCCAGTGACCGTGCGGGCGGCGCCCCAAAACTTCAGGATCATATCGATGGACTTTTTGAATAAAACTCCTTGCGGAACGGCCTAAATTACGTCTAGGATGCCTAATTTTAAACCGATGGCGGAAAAAGAGTCGACGGAAAGAATCATTCTGGGCATTGACCCTGGGACGAGTGTGACGGGCTACGGCATCCTCCGCAGCCAAGGCAGCAAGATGTCCCTGATGCATTACGGCATCATCGACCTGCGCAAAATGGAATCCGACCATCCCCTCAAGCTCAAGCGGATATTTGAACGCACCACGAGCCTGATCAAGGAATTCCTCCCCGACGAGTTG
Source organism: Bacteroidia bacterium (assembly GCA_046329055.1). Classification (GTDB taxonomy): domain Bacteria; phylum Bacteroidota; class Bacteroidia; order J057; family JADKCL01; genus JADKCL01. The sequence continues at coordinate 61,398 of JAXLVK010000023.1, read as the reverse complement.
GCGATCGAGGCGCCCTTCCACGGGAAAAACGTGCAATCAATGCTCAAATTGGGACGTGCACAGGGCGTGGCAATTGCTGCAGCCCTTCAGCGCGAAGTCCCGATCAATGAGTACGCCCCCAAAAAGGTCAAGATGGCCATCACGGGCAATGGCAATGCCTCCAAGGAACAGGTCATGGCCATGGTGGAGCGCCTGCTGAACTTCAAATTTGACATTGAGAATTTCCCCTTGGACGCGAGCGACGGGATCGCCGTGGCCGTTTGCCATATCCTCCAGGGCAACAGCCTCCAATCCAAAGTCGCCTCCACCAAATCCGGCGGCACCAAGACCGTCAAGCACGGCAGCTGGGAATCCTTCGTAGCCAACAATCCCGGCCGCACCAAAGGTAAGTAGCCATCAGGAAGCCCCTGGACAGGAAACTCCCAATTGTCAATTGTTCCGAATTGAGAATTGACTCCTAGTTGCCCGGCACATGTGCCCGGATCTTCGCAGCTGTCGCGGCGAGCTCCTCTTGGCTGGGCTTGAGCTTCTCACCGGAGAAATTGATGTCTCCGATCGCGTCGATGGGCACGAGGTGGATATGGCAATGCGGCACTTCCAAGCCAATCACCGCCACGCCGACCTTCTTGCAGGGGATGGCCTTCTTCACGGCCTCTGCCACCACTTTCGCAAAAAGTTGAAGCCCGATATAGGTCTCCTCGTCCAAGTCGAAGATGTAGTCCACCTCTTTCTTGGGGATCACGAGGGTATGGCCCTCATGAAGCGGGGTGATGTCCAAGAAGGCGAGGAATTGCTCGGTCTCGGCGATGCGGTGCGCAGGTATCTCACCTTGCACAATTCTTGTGAAGATGCTTGCCATGCTTATTCGTAGGTGATTTCGAGGATCTCAAATTCGATCTTGCCAGCGGGCACTTCCACCATGGCTACTTCGCCCACCGAGCGACCCAGCAGACCCTTACCGACAGGGGATTCGACCGAAATCCGGCCCGCACGCATGTCTGCCTCCTTGGGGGAGACGAGCTTGTACTTCATCTCCTTGCCATCCTTGAGATTCTTCAGCCGCACAGTGCTCAAAATCAGCGCCTTGGAAGTGTCGAGCTGCGACTCATCGATGATGCGTGCATTGGCCACGATGGCCTCAAGCCTTGCGATTTCTGCCTCATGGAGGCCCTGGGCATGCTTGGCGGCATCGTATTCGGCATTCTCCTTCAAGTCGCCCTTTTCACGCGCCTCGGCAATGGCCGCAGCGATCTTCTTACGCCCTGTCGTCTTCAATTCGTTCAGCTCAGCGCGCAGCCTATCGATTCCCTCTTTTGTAAAAAATTGACTATCCGCCATTGCAGTATTATTCTCTATTCAAGCCACAAAATTAATGACAGTGGGTTGACCATAAGCCAACCCACTGTGCAAATTTAAGAAAATTCCAGACTAGAGATCGATCCGAATGCCCATCACGTGCGTGCCGTTGAAGGGATTCGTCGAACGGTAGCTGTAATCGAGACCGAAGCTGGAGGTACGATCCTTGCCGACCTTGAAGGGAATCTCGAAAGAACCTCCAAGCGCATGGCCTGTCCACGCAGTCCTGCGGTTGATGTTGCTGAAGATGTCGCGCTCGTACAGGAAGCTGTAACGGATTGCGAAGTACTTCTTGAAGCCATACTCCAGGCCGATACCCACGTTGTCACGGGTAAAGGAGTTGGAAATGAAGGCAGCCAAGGGAGTGATGCGGTGATTTTCACCCATCCAGATGTCGTAGCTCAAGCCCATCGCGAGTACAGACGGCATCTCGAACTTGGCCGTGGGACGGCTGGAAAGCGAGGTGAAGTTGGGGTCGCGGTTGGCACGGAAGGAGAGACCGTCGCCGCCGTAGCGCATGGTGGAACCCACGTTGCGCAGGGTGATACCGATCTTCAACTTGTCATTGTGCAGGGAGTCCTTGCCCAGGTTGGTGCGGTATTGCACACCTGCGTCGAAGGCGATGCCACTTGCATTCGCGTTGTTGATGCTTTCGGTCACCAGCTTGATGGTCGCGCCCACAGAGATGTGGTCGGTGAACTTCTTGCCGTAGGTGAGGCCGAGGTTCATGAAGGTCGGGCGGAATGTGCCCAGTTCCCCTTCAGGGTTGGCCTCGGTCGTACGGATGAAGGTGCCCAGGTCAAACGCCGTGACATACATGCCGATCACACCGGCCCGCTTGAGGGCTTGGGAGATACCGAAGCTGTTCACGGAGATGTCTGAGCCCACCAGGTAACGGGTGTGAGCAAACACCAGTTCCGTCCGGCGTGTCATTGCCAAGCCAGCAGGGTTGGTGATAATGCTCTCGATACCGGAGGCACTCCCGATGTTGATACCGTTGTAGCCACTGGAGCGGCCCCAAGTATTCACCAAGAGCTGGGTGGCTCCGGCCTGGCCTGCGCGCTGGTCATTGCCAGCGAAGGTTTGTCCCACAGCGGCGCAGAGTGCCAATCCAAGAATTAGAATTTTCTTCATCTCTCTTATCCGTTGAATGTTAGAACGCATTCAAATCCAGTTCCGGCATGATAGCCATGAATTTCACGATGGTTTCACCCAGATCGCCACCGTCCACGTGGATGATGTACGGACCCGAAGCCACAGGCGTACCGCTGGCGTTCTTCAAATCCCAGTTTTGGCTGGGGTTGTCGGAATCCTTCATGTAGGTCCTGATCAGGGTACCGCTCAAGTTGTAGATCTTGATGGTACACTTGCGGGGCAGGTTGGTGATCTGAACGATGGTCTGCAACTGCGAACGCTCGTAAGTGCTGAAGCCGTAGTAGGGGTTCGGCACGACACGGACATTGTTCAGCAGGGAGTTCTGAGCCACTGCGGTCACGCCAGCTTCAGCAGCGAGGTCGTCGGTGCTCCAAGTAAAGATCGGGTAATCCGTGGTGCCTCCCCGCGAACGGATGGGCTGGTTCACACGCAACTTGATGGTCGCGTTGGTGGGGATTTCCTTGGGATCCTTGAAGGAGTAGCCGGGGTAGAGCATCGGGCAACCCACCCATGCGACCAGCTTGTAAGCCTCGCGCATGTCGGTGTTGGGGTCGTTTTGATCGAGGAAGAGGAGCGAACCAGTTCCTGCGGTAGGCAAGGTGCCATTGGACAGGAAGTTGTAGAGGTACGCGCACTCATCATAGGTCTGACGGGTGACATACACGAAGTGGCGTCCACCGACGTTGGTTCCGGTTGCACCGAAGCTGGAGGTCGGGTTCCACAACATGTCATAACCATTGTTGTCACGATCCCAGGAGCTTTCGCCGAAGAAGATGTTCAAGCGGCGGCCAGTGTTCACGTCAATGGCATAGCCAGGGAACCAGCTCATGCCTTGTTGGGTCACGAGGTCGGCACCGAAGTCGCGAGCAGTGTCGCCTGCGTTCACGATTGGGTAGTCCCAACGAGCAGCCATAGGCCATGCACCGCTGCCGAGCACCTTGCCAGGGCTGGTCTCGATCACCACGCACTTGGACCACTTGCTCACGTCGGAGGTGAAGACCACATCCACGTCAGGCAATTGGCTCAGGTTGGTGACGGTTGCAGCGCTCACACCGAAACCGGAGTTGGTAGGACGAACATCCACACCGGGGCGGACATCACCTGCTGCGTCATCGTTCACAAACTGACGGGCCATGCAGAAGGGACCCCACATACCATTGATCAGGGCTTCGAAGTGCTCTTCTTTGTCGAAGACCCTGTTCACTTTGTAGGCGTTACCGCTGTGGCCACGGTCGGTGTCCTTGTCACCAGACAGGATCCAATCCCATGCGTCGAAACCATCTTGGTCGGGCACTCCGAAGAGCCAAGTTTGAAGCGGATCATCGAAGGTCATCGTTGCGCCGATCACACCATCGATGAGGGTGTCACCAGATTCGATCACGTCACCGACTGCCACGGAGATGCCGTGCTCAGGAATCAGGCGCTCGATGCCACTCACCGGCTCGGGGCGATTGGTTACGCTGGTACCGAGGACTCCGGTTTGAGTTCTTTGGATGTAGGTGGATTGATAGATCAGGTTACCACCTTCATATAGTTCCCAATCAGCAAAGGTGCTGTCGATCAGAACCACACTGTCATTCCGGATGGTGAAGGTCTCCCCGACGTAGCTCTTGCCGACCACTTCCAAACGGTAGTTGCCTGCATGCACTTCTTTGGGATTCACAACCTTGACAGTGATCGGAGCTTTACCAGACTGGTAGGTCAGGCTAGCGACGGAGTCATTTGCAAGGATATCATTGATAGATGCTGCGGTCAGGTCCACAAAGTGACCACCATTGCCAACACCTGCAATCTGCGTGATTTCGGGGCTGGTGTCGTAGTCAGAGTTGACCACGGTACCGAGACCTTCGAAGTCGATCTTGTGAGGAACAGCGGCAGTGTTCTTGAAGAAGCGGTTGCCTTGAACGAAACGACGGCCGCCAGAAGGCTCTGCGTTGTAAGCATAAGCCAAGGAACCGTAGTAGTAGGTGGTGTAGTTCTTCAAGCGGCGGTCTGCACCAGTGGCAAACAAGTCCTCGGTGACACGCACGCTATGGGTAACACCTTCGTCAGCCCCTTGGACCATGACAACGTCCACAATGATCGGCTGGGTCAAGCCAGAGACGCTTTGGCTGGTGCGGTTCACGATGGTGGAAACACCATTCTTGAGGTCGCACTGAGCCACGATACGGGCCTTGTCGGTGTCGAAGACGTCGTTGGCGGACACGGATGCATTCACCAATTGGTAGATCAGGTAACCTTCGAAAGCGAACAGCGAGTCAGCAAGACCTTGAGCCTTCAGGGCGGGGTCAGCTTGGAGGTAGCTTTCGTGGTAGTTGTTGAACACGTCTTGGTTGCTATAGTCCCACTTGACCAACAACTCTTGATCGTATTCGTCGATGGTGAGTTCCGGAGCATCCGGGCCGTCGAGGAGTTTGAAGTTGTTGTCAAAGAGGCTTTGAGCGATGTCGTCTGCGGTGAAGAGTTCGCAGACGGAACCCAACTGGTCATTGTAGTAACCACGGGCCCACACAGCACCCACGACGATGTCGTTCACAGCACCGGGCTGCAGGGTGAAGGGACCTGCGGACTGGAGGAACCGGCGGTCGAAGGGCTGGTTGCCAGCGGTGACTTCAGACCATCCGCCGTTGCCACCACCACCACAGAATCCGGGGTCGCCAGGATACATGAACTGGGTCTCAGGACCAGCAGCCGTGCCGGGATAGCCGTTTTGACCGTTGTCCACCATGTGGGAACCGTCTTTCCAGTAGCCACGGAGGTAGCCGTAGAAGTGGGTAGCGACCTCAGGGTTGCCACGGAGGGAGAAGTCGTTTTCGTAGTACACGAAGGTACCCATGTCCAAGCGGTCGCCGCTGTCACCATAGGGGCCTTGGAAGAAGTCCAATCCGAAGCTGGGCGGGTTGGCACCATAGCCTGCAGCAGTTTCGTCGTTGGCGTCACCGTTGTAAGCGAAGCCAAGACCACGGCTGACGTCGCAACCAACGTAGTCGTCAGAGTAGTTACCGACGTCGGAGTCAACCCATTGACCCATGTAGGTATTGTTCAGGCGCAGGGTGCTCTTGTTCACGACCTTGTACTTGTAGAAGGTCATGTCGTTGACTTGGTCGGTCGTGGCAAATGCAAATGCGAGCATTTGGATTTCCAAGCCGATCGCCTCACCACCAGTTTCGGTGTGGACGTCACCCTTGTCGTTGATCACCCACCAGATGGCTTGGTCGGGGGAGCCGCCGCCTGCTGTGGGGGAGATGTCGGGATAGTCACCAGCGGAGGGGGTGTAGTTGAGCGGGTCGCCGTCCACGTCCACGAAGGGAGCCATGGAGAGGCGGTTGCCGTCAGCATCTTCGCCGAATGCAGGCCAAGACTTCACCGCAGGATAGAGGTCCACGTTGAAGGTACCGCCATTGGTGACGGCATCGAGGTAGGCTGCACGAGCGGCGGAGATTTCCTCTTTGGTGATCAGGTAGTGATCGTCCCATGCGGAGCAGGTCACGTCGTCGATGGTCGCGCCGCCGGCAGTCAGAGGACCGGGCCAGAAGTCGTTACCACCTTGACGGTAGGTCTGCGCTGCAACACGGAGCTGACCGCTTTCGTCGATACCTCCGATCCAGAGCGAACCCGCAAAGGAGGAGTGGCGAGCAGAAGCAGCTTGAGCTCTGGGAAGTTTCGGAACCTCGTAGCGGGGGTTGCCCACCAAGTCCCACCAAAAGTCACCGCCGTTGTGGATCAATGCCCGGACGTTGTTAATGTCCAATTCCACAGAAGAACTAGCGGGGGCACAGTTGGCAGAGGTGCGCATTCCCTTTTCATTGGCCCGCTTCTGGCCAATATTCTCCTTGGCATACAGCCCTGTCGCCCCGAGGAGCATCAGGCATGCTAGGCTCAATACCGATTTCGTAATCATCTTTTCCATCTTCATTCTCGCCAGGATCAGAAGTTAATTTGAACACCCAAACGAATCCTCCGGGGGAGGCTGTAGTTGCTGGGATTTTGCATCCGCAGCGTGTACAGGTAGCTGAATGCATCACCGTCGATGGCGGCTTTGATCGCCTGCTGACCAACGCCCGTGGTGAGGTAGCCATCGTCCAGCGGCAAGCCAGACGTCTTGTACACGTTCAGCACGTTCTTGGTATTGAGCAGGTTCAGGAATTGAATGTAGATGTTCAGGGCGTACTGCTTGGACTTGAGCACGTTGCCTTTACCATCAGACATCTCTTTGCCTTCGGAGTCGAGCTTGGTCTTTCCACCCAACATGAGGTCTTTGTCCAGCTTCAGGTCGAAACGCATCTGCCAGGGAAGACGGCTACCGTTGGGGGTACCGCTGAGCTGGATGTTTTGGTTGATCCCGCTCTGAACGTCAGCCGAATTGGCGAGGGCGTTCACCGAGTAAGGAGTACCGGAACCGAGGTAGAAGGTCAGGTTTGCACCCGCATTTGCAAGCGGATACAGCGTCTTCTCTCCCAGATTGATGCCGGGGCCCTTGTTGTCATCGCCGAAGAAGCGATAGTCGATGTTGCCCGCCAAACGGTGGCGTTGGTCAAAGTCCAGAGGAAGCAGGGCGCGGATGGCGGTGAAGCCATCGACTGCGCTCAGAGCGTTCCGGCTGGAGGTGAAGCTCGAGCCCGTACCTGCTGCAAACTGCAGGGTGTAGCTCGCCGACATGCGGATGTTCCGCATACGGATCATATTCAGTGCAAACGTAAAGCCTTTGACAGTACCGAAGTCGATGTTGCTGTAGGTCGAGTAAGTGGTCGGATAGGCATCCAAGAAGTTGGTGATCTGGAGCATGTCGCGCATCTCGCGGTAGAACGCGGACACAGACAGGGCCAGGTAGTCATTCAACTTTTGCTTGAAGCCGACCTCGTAGTCGATCGTGCGCTCAGGACGAAGGTTGGGGTTCACCACGGTGATGGTGGAGCTGTTGGCGAGGTAGTAGTAGTCCGCGATCTGACCAGCAAGGGCAGATGCGCTGGAGGTACCGGTGGAACCGGGGCGTTGAGCCAACACGTCATAGTGAGCGAAGAACACTGCCTCACCAGAGATCGGGAAGGAGAAGGAGAGGCGGGGCATCACGATCACCTGCGGGGTGTAGTCCTCGAAGGACTCAATGCTCACCTTGTCATCTTTCAGGTAGGGCTGAACCTCACCGCCGGAGCGGAGGCTGGCAGAGCTGGTGGGAGCACCATTCTTGTCGTACCAGATTTGAGCTTCGGGATCGCGGTAGCCGAGCACACCGTCAGGATTGGTGGGCTGCAGAGCGTCATCCATGTAAGGCACCCAGTTGTCCGGAATGTTGGCCGGGATATCGAAACCTTGAGCCCTGGCTTCACCCACAGAGTAAGCGGGGAAGAGGACGTAGGGATCTTTCAGAACCTTTTGGTTGGCATCGAAGCGGTCGAAACGCACACCCACGTTGAAGATGATGTCTTCCAACTCGAACTTATCCTGGATGAAGCCAGAGATGTAGGTCGGGGAGAAAGCGTTCATCGGACGGTTCTTCTCGTCGGTGAAGAAGTTTTCTGCGGGGACGCGCTTGGTCTTCTCACCTGCAAAGTTGTAACCGTAGTAGTTCACGTATTGGTTACCGTCATTGAGCAACTCGTTAGCGCTGAACATGCGCAGATCGAGGAGATCGGGGTCGAGGTTGTCAGTGACGATGAAGTCGGTTCCATCGAAGGGCAGACCCAAGATGCCACGGAGGTTCAAGTCGAAGGTGCTTTGATCGAGCGGCTCATAGAAGCTCGGTGCATGCACGGTGTCTTGGAACTGACCGTTGACGGTGACCAATTCCCAGCTTGCGGGGTTTTGGTTGATACCAGCCAGGTGACGGTTGGTCAGCTGACGGATGTACTGCCAGAGTGCACGGTTGGCGACGCCCCAGTAACGCTCGACGCGTTGCTCGAACTCGAAACCGACCTTGATGGCGTGACCCTTGATTTCGCCGGAAGCTTGGCCAGTGAGGCGACCTTGATCAAAGCTGTACTTGCTGTAACCGCCTTGGCTGGAGCCGGGGCCGGAGTACAGAGAGTAGATTTGGTCAGTGGGGTCACCGTTGCGCATGCCACCGTAGAAGCTCAGGAAGTCGAGGTTCCGCACGGAGTAGTCACGAATCCCGGTGAAGGGGTTCACGATACCGTTGTTTTCGATATAGTCGAAAATGAAGTTGTTGTAGTTGGCTTGGACCGGGTTCTTGGAAGTGCTCGGATCAAAGGTGAGGTTGATCGGAGAGAAACCAGCGGTCATGTAGTAGCCGTTGGAGGAGATGTCGGGGTTGTGGATGTCGGCGTTGTCGATCGGATCCACGTAACGGTACACCTCGCGGCGGTCATAGTTGAACTTGCCCACGTAGCCGTAGTCCCAGAGGTTGCGCTGGTGATTGGCATCCATGAACTCGCGGTCATAGCGAGAGAAGTCAACTTGCAATTGGTAGAAGAGGTTCTGGACAGGGCTGCTTTCGTCCGTCTTGAAAGTCTGCTGGAAGCGAGCCCAGCCACTGTATTGACGGCCTTTGAACAGCTGATTGGCCTCATTGGCAAACAAGGAGTTTGCAATGCTCCACTGATCGCTGGACTGATCCACGAAACCGCCACCGACTTTCACGATGATGTTCTCGGAGGGTTGGAAATCCAGACGCAGGTTGGTACGGAAGGTCTGACCGTTGTTGTTCAGCTTGAACTTGGACTTCTCCACCATGTCAGGAGTGGTGAAGTTGGCACGGCTCAGGAAGAAGTTGCCGCTTTCGTCCAGGGTCAGAGGATTCTCTTGGAGGTCCTTGTAGTATTCGTCCTTCAATTTGAACACGCCACCCTGAGCAGGGTCCTGATCCTTGATCAATTCGCCTTCAGCGGCGATGAAGAAGCCAAGGATCGGCTTGTTGTAATCGATGGAGTCGATGTACTTGGTGATGAGCGGACCGGACAGGTTCACCGCCACGAGGTTGTAACCGTAGGGGTCGAGGAACTGCGAAGTCAGCAATTCCAAACCACCGCTGAGTTCGTAGCTCGGGGATGAAGTGGTCACGGAGATGATACCACCGATCACGTCACCGTATTCAGCAGGAGTACCACCAGTGATGACGGAGAGCTGACCGATGGACTTCTGGGGCAGGTTCAAGGTACCACGCACCTTCACACCGTCCACGAAGTACACCGTGGAGCTGCTACGGCCACCGCGCATGTTGATGGCGTCACCGTCGTCGCTCTGATACACACCGGGCACGATGGCAGCCAGCGTGTTCACGTTTCGCAGACCGATGTTCTTCACATCCGCGTTGCTGATCGAACCGCCGGTGGTGGTGTTGTCAATCGGGATGGTTTCAGTGATGGTCACCTCCTTCAACTCCACACCTGTCTCGATCGCCAGGGGAACATCCACCGTCTTGTTCGCAGCCACCGTGATGCCACTGGCGACGATCACGTTGCCGGCAAACGAGGCCTTGACCTCATAAAGTCCCGGCTCCACAGGTGCAATGCTGAATTCCCCGTTCTCATTTGTGTTCGCTCCACCCTTGATGATGCCATTGGAAGAGATCACCACCGTTGCGAACTCGACAGGCGCGCCCGTCTCGTCTTTAACGGTTCCTTTGATCTTGCCAGCATCGGATTGAGCAAACACGCTCGAGCAGAAGAGCAGGCATAGCCCTAGCCAAATTCCGACTCGTTTCATCATAATTCCATCCGAATTAATTGTAATTCCACTTTAAGGACAAAACAGAGGATAAAGATAAAACCTAGGTTTTCATTATTCCAAACTCTACCCCAACAAATTCAAGTCCATGACGTATAGGTAGATTTCAGGGAAACGCCCAGATTCCTTCAATCCAATAGCATTGCCAAAACTAAACCTGTTCGAGCCGTGACTCCACGCCTCTAATCACAAGCAAGTTACGCCGACTTGGCACCGTTTTCATGTACTTTTGAAGGAATCGGTTACGCAATTGAATCGAAATGTTTTCCTAACTTCATAGCAAGTTAACTACGCTAGGTGCCCCATGGACCTGATCTACGACATCTTCAAGAAGCTCAAAAACCACGAAATCCGGCAAATCCGCAACCATTTGAACGCTTCACCCTTCGAATACGAGAAGGTGGGGAAGCTCTTCGAATTGGTTACACGGTACAAGGACAAGGACGAGGAGTTTTTTTCGGACAAGCTCTATGGAAAGGCGCCCGAAAACACATTTCGTGTCACCAAGTCGCGGCTCAAGCGCATTCTCGAAGACGTGATCCTCGATGACAAAAGCGTCACGGATTACGATGCCGACTATGTCAACGCATCCCTGCAAGGCAAGAAGCGGCTCCTGCAAGGCGAAATCCTCCTCGGTCGCGGTGCGTACAAGGCGAGCAAGAACCTCCTCCTACAGGTCGTGGCCAATGGCCGGAAGTTCAGCCTCCACAATGAGCACTTCTGGGCGCAGATGCTCCTGCACCGCAGCCAAAGCGTGAACCTCTCCGTCAAGGACTTCCAAAAGGGCACCGAGGACCTCCTCCGCCTCAATGAGGTCAATTACAAGGTCAATGAGGCCGCCCTGCACCACTACGCCATCACGAACATCCTCACGCAGACATCGCTCAAGGACGATCAGCTCGCCGAGATCGAACAGAACATCGCCAAGATCGAGGTCATTGCCGACGAGACGGAGTCTCCGCTCGCTCGCTACTACTTTCTCCTATCGAAGATCCTGTTCCTGCAGTACACATATAAATATGGTGAGGCGCAGGAGTACTGCAAGCGGCAACTCGAACTCATCCGCAAGGAACCGGCGGTCCGCTCCAAGCAGCGCCTCGGCAGTGCCTACTTCCAACTCACCGAGTCTTCCCTGCGCAAGGGTGACCTGAAGGAGGCGCAGAGCTATGTCGAGGAAACGATGACCTACTTCTCCCGAGAGGAAACGAACTGGCTCATCGTCCTGGGTACTGCATTCCGGATCGCATTTTTCGCTGAAGACTGGACCAAGGCCGGAGAAATCATCCAGCAGGCCCTTTCACACCCCCGGTTCAGCGCCTCGCCTTTCCGAGCCGCCATCTGGCACTACAACAATAGCTGCCTGCTTTTCAAAACCGGGCGCATCAGCGAGGCACTGCGCACCATGAACGATGCCACGCCGCTGCTGGGAGACAAGATGGGTTGGAACCTGACCTTCCGCCTGCACGAGATCATGGTGCTCTTCGAAGCTGGACTTTACGACGTCCTCGAAACCAAAATCCTGAACATGAGGCAGTTCGTCAAGCGCACCCAGAAAAACAGCGAAATCTATCGCCCCATGAAGCTGATCCAAATCCTCATGGAATGGCACAAGAACAGCTTGGACGTGAAGAAGACGTTGCTGGGTGCGAAGCGCCACCTCGCCGACCTGCAGGCCTTCCACAAAAACATCCCCTTTGACCCCTCGACGGGCGAGTTGTTGCGGCTCGAAAATTGGCTCATGGACATGGGCAACAAGAAGTAGCCGCCCTCAGATCACCCGCTGCCCCACAAATGCGGCGATTTCCTCCACTATTCGGTCATTGATCCGCACCAAGGACTCGTGGCTCCACCCGCCAATGTGCGGAGTGAAAATCACCCTATCATCCTGAAACAGGCGTTCTAATCTGCCACGTTGATCGGCGGTGAGCTTATCGAGGCGCTCATTTTCAAGCACATCCAAGCCGGCCGCGATGACACTTTCGTCCTCCAATGCCGCGATCAAGCCTTCCAGGGGCAAGATGGGCCCACGGGAAAGATTCAGCAGCCAGATCGGCTTGTGGAACCGGGCGAGGAAATCGGCATTCACCCAGCCCAAGGTCTCATCCGTGAGTGGAATGTGGAGGGACAAGACGTCGGCCTCTTCCCAGATTTGTTCCAGACTCGCCTCCTGCACCATCCCGTCCCCGAATCCCGACTTGTACTTGTCATAAGCCAATGTCCGGCAGCCAAATCCACTCAGGCAACGGCTCATCCGCGTCCCGGTATTGCCATGGCCGATGATTCCGACGGTCTTGCCGTAGAGTTCAGTCCCCCGGTTTTCCTCACGCAACCATTGCCAATTGTGAACCTGCGCATTGGCACGGGCGATACGGTGCATGAGCGACAACAGCATGCCCACGGCCTGTTCCGCAACCGGGATGGCATTTGCCCCGGGGGTATTGAAGGCGATGACTCCACGGGAAGCCAACAGCGGGAGGTCGAAATGATCCATGCCCACACCTGCCCTGCACACCATTTTGAGCCGCGGTCCGGCATCCAACAGGGCTTGGTCGGCATTGACCTTGGAGTTCATCACCAGGATGTCCACCTCATTTACATTGGCGAGGACCTGCTCCCGGGTCCAGTCCGGCTCGTACCGCACCGGATGCCCGAGGGCTGCGAGTTTCTCCACCATCGCAGCTGGGAATGCATCGATCAGCAGGATGTTCATGATTGTTTCACCTCCACTTCTTGCTTCAGGGCATGGATGCAGGCCTCCATATCCGCCAACGTCACTGGCCCGAAGTGTCCCACGCGGATGACCAAGTCCTGCAATTGGTCTTGACCATCAGCCGTTTCGATGCCATGCCGCATGACCAGGGCCTCCCGGATGCGGTCGTGGCTCTGCCTGCCAAAACTCAGCACGGTGAGTGCGTCCGCGTTGCCTTCTCCGAAGATCGCGCCACCCATATCCTGGATTGCGCGCTTGAAATAGCGACTCATTGCATGGGTCCGGTTCCAGAGCACGGGCAGGGTCTCCTCACGGATGCGTGCCAATGCCGCCTGCACGCCATAAAACAGTTGCGTGGGTGGCGTGAATGGGTAGGAGCCTTGGATCAGGTACCGGAAATAATGTCCGAGGTCACGGTAGTCCGCAGCCTCTGGATAGATCAAAGCGTTGGCAGCCAAGGGGCTCACTGCCACAAAAACCGTCCCTGTAGGATTGAGGAAGCCCTTTTGGCTCGCGGCGACCACCACGTCCAGGCCCCAGGCATCCATATAAAGCGGCTGTATCCCGACTGTGCAGATGGCATCGACCACGATGAGCTGATTCGGTGCGGCCTGTCGTATGGCAAAGGCGATCTCTTCCAAGTCAATTGCCACACCCGTCGAGGTCTCCACGTGGGTCAGCACCCAGCCCTTGAGCTTGGGATACTCCTCCAGGACTTGCTGCACATAATTCAATGTGAAGGCATGCCCCCACGTGACCCCGAGCGGCACGACATCCAGCCCCAATTGAATCGCAAACGCCACCCAACGCTGGGAAAACTTGCCCATGGCAGGAATTGCGACTTGGTCACCGGGTTTGAAGAGGCTGAAGATGGCAGATTCCACCCCAAAGGTTCCTGAGCCGGGCATGGCCATGACGAGGTGCTCCGTCTGAAAGACGTATTGCAGGTCGCCCTGGAGCTGGTTGAACATCTCTTCAAACGCCGAAGAGCGTTGGTGAACCACCGGCTGCCCGATGGCTTCGATCACGTACCGAGGCACCGCGACCGGGCCAGGATTCAGGATAAGAGGGGCTTTGGAATTCGCCATGCGGCAAATTAAGCCAAGCCAGAGGAGAAATTACACCCCATCAGGAACCACCCGCCGATGTTCTCCTCGCATGCCGCTCCCGCCCTTGGTCGATGATGCGCTGAAGTTCGGCCACTTGCGGCAGGTAGAGCAGGTATTGACTCGCAAAAATTTGCTTGCTCTCTGCCAAGACAGAGTACTTCACAATGGTTTCGTCCTTTTCAGCGCACAAGAGGATGCCCATGGTGGGATTGTCTCCGGGCCCACGCTTGAGGTCATCGTACATCCGCACGTACATGTCCATCTGCCCGATGTCCTGATGAGTCAGACATCCCATTTTCAGGTCGATGATGACAAAGCACTTCAGGATATAATTGTAGAAGACCAAGTCGATGAAAAAATCCGAAGTATCCGATGCAATCCGCACCTGCCTTCCCACAAAGGCAAAGCCCTTGCCCATTTCGAGCAAGAATTCCCTGATCTGATCAATGATCGCAGACTCCAAATCACTTTCTGAGGTCTTGGTATCAGGTGGAACTCCGAGGAAATCGAAGATGTATGGATCCTTGATCAGATGCTCAGGTAGGATCGGACTTTCTGGAATGGGGTAAGACACACATCGCTCATAGGACATGTTGTTGATTTGCCGCTGAAGCACCCTGCTATTCCAGCCACAATGAATGCTGTTGTCCAAATAATAGCTCCGTTTGTTTTCATTTTCAATCCGACTCAGAAGCCGATAATGCGTCCAACTCAATTCGTGACGCAATGCGTCACATTTTGGAAAAGCTAGGAAAAAGGAGCGCATGTTTCGGAGATTGCTCTCATCAAAACCCTTCCCATAGTCCTCCGTGAGCTGCTTTGCCAGATTCTTCAAGGTCGATTTCCCATAGCCGGCACGATGAGCGCCGTCCTGCTCATCCTCCACGATCAATCGGCCGATTTTCCAATACGACTCCAGCAATACCGTATTGGCCATGCGGTACACGTGGGTCCTAGCATATTCAATGACTGACCTGATGGAATTCACCAAGGTCGGATTCAATCCAGACATCGTTGCATTCGATTACATTCCTCCCCTACCCCTCAATTCCTTCCTCGCTCTGGAAGTATCGCAATTGTATTGTCGCAGGGCGATTTGCTATTCGATGGCTCAAAACAACGCCTAAATTTTCAAAAAAGCAATACTAATTATCAAAAATATAGCCAAATACTAAAAAATTATCCCTCCATCAAGGCAGCCAAATGCAAAAACTCCTCTGTACTCAGGGTCTCTGCGCGGCGCTCGAGGATCCCTTCGGGCAATTCAGCAGTGAATTCGATCCCCTTCAAGGCATTTCTCAAAGTCTTCCGGCGCTGACCGAAGGCAGCCTTCACCACCCTGCGGAGCCGCTCGAAATCTGCCTCCACCCCTGCCTTGGCCTCCAAAGTGAACACTGCGCTCACGACCTTCGGCGGCGGACGAAACACAGTCGGCGGCACCTTGAACTGGTTTTTGCGGTGGTAAAATGCGTCCACTAGCACCGTGAGGATGCCTCCTTCCTTGCCAGCGAGTCCTGCGGGGGCGCAGATTCTGTCCGCGACCTCCTTTTGCACCATGAAAACGCCCTGCTCCACGGACTGACGTTCCTCCAACAGCCGGAAAAAAATGGGCGAGGACACATTATAAGGAAGGTTGCCGATGAACCTCGCCTTGCGCCCCTCCAATTGCCCGAAATCCCACTTGAGGAAGTCCGAATGGAAGATGCGCAGTCCGGTGCCAGAAAACCGCTCCTGAAGGTAGGCTACGGCATCCGGGTCAAACTCCACGACCCATACTTCCTCAAATCGCTCCACCAAATACTTCGTCAACACGCCCATCCCCGGCCCAATTTCGACCACTGGACCTTCCACGTTCACATTCAACAGGGAAACGATCTTGCGGGCAATGTTCTCGTCCGCCAAAAAATGCTGGCCTAGGTGCTTCTTCGGTTTTAGATTCTGCATTTCCCTCGTAAATTTAGCGGCTCATTTTTAAAACTCCGAGAACTAAGAATGGAACTCAAGCATGCTGGCAAGGCGCCCAAGGCAGCGAAAGACCTCCTGTTTGTGGTCTTTGTCTCCAATGCCAACGTGGCCCAGGCTGCGGAATATGTGAATGGCTCTCTCGGTTGCGACCTCCAAGTGGATGCCGCCGCCGCCGAAAAGGGCCTGCAAACCTACCGCTTCGATGGATCCATCAGCCTAGCTTTGATAGGACTCGGAAACCCGAGCGACATCTGCGAGGGCCTTCGCAAGGGTAGCTACAACGCAACCACGCTGGCAAACGACCACAACTTCAAGAAACTGGCAATTTCATACCCTGGCCTCGCCAAGGGCGATGAAGCGCAGATCGTGGCCATCGCCGAGTCCATCTTCCTGAGCAACTACCAGTTCCTTCGCTACAAGTCCAAGAAAGAGGCAAACACCCTGGCATCCGCCACTGTGATTTCCGACCTCAAGAATGGAACGGCATTGGTGGAGCGTGCAGGCAAGATCGCCAAGGCGGTCACCACTGCACGCGATCTCGTCAACGAACCCGTGATCACCCTCACCGCCAAGGCACTCGCTGCCAAGGCCGTGGAACTGGGCAAGGAGTACGGGTTCAGCACCGAGGTCTTTGACAAAAAGAAGATCGAGTCCCTGAAGATGGGCGGCTTGCTCGCGGTGAACTACGGCAGCATCGACCCGCCCACCTTCACCATCATGGAGTACAAGCCCGCCAAGCCGAAAAACAAGCGGCCTGTGGTCATCGTTGGCAAGGGTGTGGTGTTCGACACTGGTGGTTTGAGCCTCAAGCCCACGCCGAACAGCATGGACTCCATGAAGAGCGACATGGCTGGCGCTGCTGCCACCATTTGCACCATGTGCTCCATTGCCGCCCTCGAACTGCCAGTGCATGTGATCGGTTTGGTGCCTGCCACGGACAACCGTCCCGGCGAAAACGCCTACACCCCTGGCGATGTGATCAAGATGTACGACGGCTCCACAGTCGAAGTGCTCAACACCGATGCCGAAGGCCGCATGATCTTGGCCGATGCATTGGCTTATGCGAAGAAATACAAGCCTGAACTCGTGATCGACCTCGCCACCCTCACCGGTGCGCAGATCGTCGCGGTGGGCTATCACGGCAGCGCCTTCATGGGCACCGCTCCCGCCACGACCAAGCAGGCCCTCCAAGCCGCTGGACAGCGTGTCTATGAGCGCCTCGTGGAACTCCCCCTCTGGGAGGAATACAAGGATCAGCTCAAGAGCGACATTGCCGATATGAAAAACATCGGTGGCAGCTCAGGCGGCTGCATCACTGCTGGAAAATTCCTCGAGCAGTTCACCGATTATCCCTGGATCCACATTGACATTGCCGGGCCTAGCTTCCTCTCCTCCGCAGACAGCTACCGTGGCAAAAACGGAACTGGAGTTGGCGTGCGCCTGCTCACGGAGTTCCTGAGCAATTACTGATCCGCCTTCGGGAGCACCGGCCCTGCCATTGAAGCAGAGGTCACGCAACCTTTACCCTTTCTATGCAAAAACCGAGAAAAGTCCTCAGAATAGGCATCTCCATCGGAGATTTCAACGGCATCGGGCCCGAACTGGTGATCCAGGGGCTGACTGAGCCGCGCCTGAAGGAAATCTGTACACCCATCGTGTACGGCTCCTCCAAGGTGCTCAATGTCTATCGCAAGCTGCTGAGCGTGGACAAGTTCTCTTACAACGTCATCCAGCAGCCGAATCAGGCCCAACCCAAGAAGGTCTCCGTGATCGAGTGCATCACCAATGCCGAGAACGTGGAGCCGGGGAAACCATCCGCTGAGGCTGGCAAGGGCGCATTCGAGGCGCTGCGGGCTGCTGTGAACGACCTCAAGGCTGGGGAAATCGACGCACTCGTCACCCTGCCCATCGACAAGAGCTCCATCCAAAGCCCGGAATTCCAATTCCCGGGCCATACGGAATACCTCGCCCAGCAATTTGGCTTGGACACGAGCCTCATGTTCATGATCCACGACCGCATCCGCGTCGCCGTGGTCACAGGCCACATTCCGCTGGAAAAAGTCTCCAAGGCCATCACGGTGGAGACGATCATGAAGAAACTCCGCATCATGAACATGTCCCTCAAGACGGACTTCAATGTGGAGAAGCCTAAGATCGCCGTCCTCGGTCTGAATCCGCACGCGGGTGACAATGGCCTGCTTGGCCGTGAAGACAAGGAGAAAATCCAGAAGGCCGTCGAAGACGCACAACGGGAGCGCATTTTTGCGATGGGCCCCTACAGCGCTGACGGATTCTTCGGGATGGGCACCTTCAAGAAATTTGACGCCATCCTCGCCATGTACCATGACCAAGGGCTCATCCCCTTCAAGCTCATGGCCGGGTTCGAGGGTGTCAACTTCACTGCGGGCCTGCCCGTGGTGCGCACCTCACCTGACCATGGCGTGGCCTACAACCTCGCTGGCAAGGGAGAGGCCGACCCTGCGAGCTTCGTCCATGCGATGTACAAAGCAATGGACATCTACCGGGAGCGCCGCGACAACCTCGACTTGCAAGAGGGGTCGCTGTTCAACCCCAAAGCCCGCGACCGCAGGCACATACCTGCTGATATCCAAGCAGAAGAGGAGGAAGAAGAGATGGTGGAAAGCGAGGAGGATGGCGGCGAATAGGCCGACCTTCCGGAAAAATCCTCGGCCATTTCCACATTTATTTCTCTATCACTGTGGATTTTATTAGCTTTGCAACCTCAAAATTTCTACGGTGGACAAGGTGTTTGAAAGGAAGTATTCTGTCGATGTACCCAAGCTGCGGTACGGACTGAATGAGGAGGAGTTCACCGTTGATAAGGCGTTCTTTGAAGCTTTTGAGTATTCGCCCATTCAAGAGGGCCTCGTGCAGGTACAAGTGGTGATCGACAAGTCGTCCACCCACTTGGATGCCAAAATTCATTTTCAGGGAGAGATCACGCTCGAATGCGATCGTTGCTTGGAGCCGTATCCCCACAAACTGGACTTTGGTGCCCGCATCGTGTACTCCTTCGATGAAGAACTGGAGTTTGACACGGACGAGGTGGTGCTGATCGAGGAATCGACGCCGACCATCTTTTTCGCTCAAGACTTCTACGACTTCATCGTCCTGCAAATCCCGATTCGGAGGGTTCCGGATGCTTCTGTTCACCTGTGTGCGCCGGAAGTGCTGAACCTGCTGGGAATGAACCCAGACGGCTCCCCCAAGGAACCGGAACCCGTGGAGGAAGAAGAGGAAGAGGAGATGGACGCCGAGGATCCCCGATGGAATGCTCTCAAGCGACTGAAAGACCAAGAGAATTAATGATTTAAGTAGGATAGCATTATGCCACACCCTAAGCGAAAAATTTCCAAGACCCGTAGGGACAAGCGCCGTACCCACCACAAGTTGGACTCCAAGCCGATGTACATCGATGCAGTGAGCGGCGAAGCCACCCTCTACCACCGCGTCTGCCTGGAAAGCGGCTACTACCGCGGCCGGCAAATCATGGAAGGCCGGGACGACATCTAATAGATGCGTATCGGTGTGGACATCATGGGCGGGGACTTTGCCCCCGTCGCTCCCATTGAGGGTGCCTTGCTGGCAGCCGCACATCTGGGGGAGCGGGCAACAGTTGTCCTCATCGGTGATGAAGCCATCATTCGTAAAGAATTGGAGGCCCGGGGTCACAACCCCGCGGCCTTTTCCATTGTCCACACCGACCAAGCGATCGGCATGGATGAATCGCCCACCAAGGCGGTCGTCTCCAAGCCCCGTGCCACCATCAACATGGGCATCGGCATGGTCAAGCAAGGTCAGCTCGATGGCTTCGTGAGCGCGGGCAACACGGGCGCCATGCTCGTGGCCTCCGTGATGGGCTTGGGCAAGATCGAAGGCGTCATGCGCCCCACCATCGGGGTCATGGTCGAGATCGGCGGTGGGAAAAAGGCACTTCTTTGCGATGTAGGAGCGAATGTGGACTGCAAGCCGGAGGTCCTCTTTCAGTTTGGGTTGCTTGCCAAGGTCTATTTGGAGAGCGTCCACAAATTGGAAGATCCGCGGATCGGCCTGCTGAATGTGGGCGAGGAGGAAGGCAAGGGCCCGGATGTGGTCAAGGCCACCTACTCCCTGATGAAGTCCACCGACCGCTACCGCTTCGTGGGCAATGTCGAAGGCCGCGACATCTATCGTGGCCATGCGGACGCCTTCATCTGTGATGGCTTCACGGGCAACATCGTCCTCAAGTTCGGCGAGTCCATGTATGAGCTGCTCAAGGGGAGGTTCCCCGGCGACAGCTTCATCGAGACTTTCAATTTTGAAAATTACGGCGGGGTTCCTGTTTTGGGGGTGAAAGGCATCTCCATCATCGGGCATGGGATCAGCACGGCAAAGGCAACGGAAAGCATGATCTTGAGCGCAGTGACCGCAGCAGAAAGCGGGCTTGTGGGCAAGATCGAAGCCGCATTTGCCTCATCCCAATCTGACAGCCCCATCATCGTCTGATATCGAAGATTTATGAGAAGAGCAGCAATCACGGCCATGGGCCACTACCTCCCGGAGTACCGCCTCACCAACGAAGAGTTGGAAAAGTTGGTTGACACCAACAATGAGTGGATCCTGGAGCGGACCGGCATCTCCGAACGCAGGCTCATGAAGGAAGGCGCGACCTCCGACATGGCCATCGCAGCCGTGAATGAACTGCTTGAGCGCCGCGGCATCAAGGCAGACGAGATTGACATGCTCATCTGCGCCACAGTGACCCCGGACCACGTCTTCCCTGCCACCGCCAACATCATCTGCGATGCCATCGGCGCGACCAAGGCTTGGGGATTTGACTTGGAGGCTGCTTGCTCCGGCTTGCTGTACAGCCTCGTGATCGGCTCCAAGTTCATCGAAACTGGCACTCACCAAAAGGTCGTCATCGTGGGGGCGGACAAGATGTCCTCCATCATCGACTACACCGACCGCAATACCTGTGTGCTCTTCGGCGATGGCTGCGGCGCCCTGCTCCTCGAACCCAATGAGGAGGGCCTCGGCATCATCGACAGCAGCCTGCACAGTGACGGCAGCGGCAAGAAGCACCTCCACATGGTCGCAGGCGGCAGCCGCAAGCCCGCGAGCATCGAGACGGTGAACAACCGCGAGCACTACGTCTATCAAGAAGGCAAGTTTGTCTTCAAGTTCGCTGTGACCAAGATGGCCGACGTCTGCGCCGACATCATGGCTCGCAACAACTTGACTGCGGACGACATTGCCTACCTCGTACCTCACCAAGCCAACAAGCGCATCATCGATGCTTGCGCTGAGCGCATGGGCGTGGGAGAGGACAAAGTCATGGTGAACATTCACCGCTACGGCAACACCACTGGCGGCACCATCCCGCTCTGCCTCTGGGACTGGCGCGACCAACTCAAGAAGGGTGACAACCTGATCCTAGCCGCTGTTGGCGGGGGATTCACCTGGGGTGCCGTTTACCTGAAGTGGGCCATCTGATCCCGTCCGGGATCTCCTCCGCAGATGGCGCTGCGCAAATCCATCCACTGGATACTGTTCCTGGGCCTGATTTTGGCTTGGACGGGATGCCGATTGGACGATGACAGCAAGTATGCCATCCGCACTTACAGCAGCTTCCTTCTGGTTCGCCTCCCGAGCGGAGAGTTGAGCCTGCAGCGCTACGACATGGACGCCCATACCATGGAGTCGTCCTGGAATTCCAAGGTGGATGTGTCCGACGCCGACCTCAGCGACGCCTGGATGGTGGACAATCAGGTCTGGATCTCGAGCGCCAACCAACGGGCATTGTTGGTGGTGAGTCCGGCATTCGGCAGCGTGAAGGAACGTTTCGGTGACCTGCCCATCGCCCCACATCATTTTGCAGTGGGTGACAAGCAGATTCTGATCGCAGACACGGTCGCAGGCTCCGTCGCATTTGTCAAGCGCAAGAACGGCGACACGCAGGTCGTGGACTTCCAAGGCAAGCCGGGTGTATGCCTTTACAACAGCAACAAGTTTTTCCTGCAAAAAGATGACAGCCTCGTGGTGGTCTATGACGAGACGGCATTGACTCCGCGCGCGACGCTCTCCAATGGGCTTGCCATCGACTACTTGCAGCTCAACCGCTACAACGCTCCGGTCCTGATGAGCCATGACAGCAGCCGCATTTACAGGGCAAATGTTGACCCCAACGCGGACGTGATCATCGGTGGCAGGTTCCCAGTTTACTATTCCGACCTGAGGGCAACGCCCTATTTCGCTGCAAGGTTCGGCACGGAATACCTCATGGACCTGTCGCTGCTCAATGGCAACCTGATCGACGAAACGGGCACGATCCTCGCCGATACGATCACGGGCTTCGACGCGGACTTCTTCGAAGGCACGGTTTTCTATTCCCGTGGGGCAGACTTGGTGCTACGGCGGCTGAAGGACCTGAGCTTGGTGGACAGCCTTCCATTCCAAGGCGCATTGGTCCGCTCATTCCACCAATACGCGGCGGAATAATCCCAAATCCAAGGAATTGTGCGGGGTTGACCGACCGAAATCCGGCATGTCGCCTGCATAGCCTTTGGGAATTTTTCTTAATTTGCCCCTCTTTCAACTAGGACACATTAAATTGAGATATGGCTGATACGTCAGAAATCAGGAAGGGACTCACGATCAAGTTCAACCACGACATCTATTCCGTGGTGGAATTCCTTCACGTTAAGCCGGGCAAGGGAGCTGCCTTCGTCCGCACCAAGCTGAAAAGCGTTACCACAGGCCGTGTTTTGGAAAACACATTTCCCAGCGGCGCGAAAATCGATGTGGTTCGCGTGGAGCGCCGCAACTTCCAATTCCTGTACAAGGAGGGAGAGAATTTCGTGATGATGGATACCGAATCCTATGATCAGGTCCCTGTCGAGCCTCACAAGATTCCCGCGCCGCAGTTCCTCAAGGAGTCGGACATGGTGGAAATCCTTTACAACACGGAAAACGAATCCATTCTCACGGTCGAGCAGCCTGCCACTGTGATCATGGAAGTGACCTATACCGAGCCCGGCATCAAGGGTGACACCGCCACCAACACCCTGAAGCCCGCAACGGTCGAGGGAGGTGCTGAGGTGCGCGTGCCGCTGTTCGTGAACATCGGCGACCGCATCAAAATCAATACTGAGGACGGTTCCTACATGGAACGCGCCAAAGACTAGTTCTCACTGCAATAATTCCTTGAATATGGATATCAAAGACATCCAGGAACTGTTGAAGTTCATCAACCGCAGCACGCTGACGGACGTGGAGATCGAGCAAAAAGATTTCCGTCTGCGGGTGCAGCGCAAGCCTGAGGGTGTGGTTTATGCCCAGGTTCCGGTGGCACAGCCCGTGGTTCAACCCGTGGTGCAAGCTGCTCCGGTGGTTCAGGCTGCTCCTGTGGAGGTTCCCAAGGCGGATGCGCCCGCTAGCGCTCCCAAAGCCGAAGCCGGCTCCGCTTCCGGCAAGAAACTCCACGAGTTCAAGGCTCCCTTCATTGGCACCTTCTACCGCGCTACGAGCCCCGACAAGGAGCCCTTCGTCAAGGTGGGAGACCATATCACCAAGGGCAAAATCCTCGGGATCATCGAAGCCATGAAGCTCTTCAACGAAATCGAGAGCGACGTCAATGGCACGATCGTCAAGATCCTTGTCGAAAATGCCCAGCCCGTCGAGTACGAGCAGGCCCTTTTCTTGATTGAACTGGACTAAACGCACAAGGCCTTGTTTAAGAAAATCCTCATTGCGAATCGTGGCGAAATCGCCCTCCGGATTCAGCGCACCTGCAAGGAGATGGGCATCAAGACCGTGGGTGTCTATAGCACCGCGGACAGGGATAGCCTGCATGTAAGGTTTTCCGATGAGGCCGTCTGCATCGGCCCGCCTTCGAGCAAGGAGAGCTACCTGAACATCCCCAACATCATCGCTGCTGCGGAGATCACGGGGGTGGACGCCATTCACCCGGGCTACGGCTTCCTCTCCGAGAATGCTGAGTTTGCCGAGGTCTGCGCTGAATACGGCATCAAGTTCATCGGCCCGCGCCCAGACGCCATCCGCAACATGGGTGACAAGTCCATGGCCAAGGCGACGATGAAGAAGGCCGGTGTCCCTGTCGTTCCCGGCTCGGACGGACTCCTCAAGGACATGCCACAAGCACTCAAGATCGCTGCGAAAATCGGCTATCCGGTGCTGCTGAAGGCTACCGCCGGCGGTGGTGGCAAGGGCATGCGCATCGTGTGGGAGGAATCCCAGCTCGAACAAGCTTGGGAAGACGCCCGCCGCGAGGCAGGTGCTGCCTTCGGCAACGATGGCATGTACATGGAGAAATTCATCGAGCAGCCCCGCCATATTGAGATCCAAGTTGTCGGCGACCAATACGGCAATGTCTCCCACCTGAGCGAGCGCGACTGCACCATCCAGCGTCGCCACCAAAAGCTCGTGGAGGAATGCCCGAGTCCGGCGCCTTTCATGGACGAAAAGCTCCGCCAGAAGATGGGCGAAGCCGCTGTCAAGGCTGCACAATCCGTGAGCTATGACAGCGCCGGAACCGTCGAGTTCATCGTGGACAAGACTGGCAAGTTCTACTTCATGGAGATGAACACCCGGATCCAGGTCGAGCACCCAGTGACCGAGGAAGTCTTCAGCTACGACCTCATCAAGGAGCAGATCAAGGTGGCAGCAGGCGAGCCGGTTTCCGGTCGTCACTACTTCCCTGGCGAGATCCACTCCATGGAGGTCCGCATCAACGCCGAGGATCCGGACAACGATTTCCGCCCGAGCCCCGGCAAGATCACGGTGTTCCACAAGCCCGGTGGCCATGGTGTCCGTGTGGACTCCCATGCCTACGCAGGTTATGTGATCCCACCCTACTACGACTCCATGATCGGCAAGCTCATCGTGACGGCACGCACCCGCAGGGAAGTGATCGCCAAGATGGAGCGCGCCCTCGACGAGTTCATCGTGGAAGGCATCAAGACCACCATCCCCTTCCACAGGAAGTTGATGCAGTCCGAAGTCTTCCGCAGCGGGGTTTATTCCACGAAATTCATTGAAGAAAACAAGAAGCTGTTCTCCTGATCAGGCTCGTTTTCCATGGATCGGTCGCGGGGCGTTTGCTTCGCGACCGATTGCTTTTTGGAGGATGTGGTGATTGCCTTTCTCCATCATGGGCGCCGCGAAAAAGCCGTACATTCGCCCCGTGACACCCCGTAATCGCCCTTGGCCCCTTGTTTTGCTGTTTGGCCTTATCCTGTTGGGGATCGGGTACTTCTACCATGACGTGCTGCTCCACCCGAATGGCACCTTCATGGGCAGTGGGCACGATGGCTTGAAGAACTATTACACGCCTTGGTATCACGCGAAGTACGACAGCACCTTCACCTGGTTTGAGGGCATGAACTATCCGTACGGGGACCATATCGTGTTCGCGGATGGGCAGCCCCTCCTCAGCAATTCCATCAAGGTGCTCGGGCTCGCCGACTGGACGGTCGGGATCATCAACTGCGCGTTGTTGCTGACGTTGCTGCTCACGGGGTGGCTGATTTACAGGATTTTGCGAAGGTGGCAAGTCGGGCCGTGGTGGGCCGCCTTGGCGGCGGTGGCGGTTGCCATGCTGTCTCCGCAACTCGTCCGGATCAACAACCACTATGGCCTAGGCTACACATTCGTGGTGCCGCTGATCTGGCATTTGGTTCTGAGGTTCTTTGAGAAACCCTCCATCCTGCGCTCCCTCCCGATCACTGTGACGGTCTTCCTGTTGGGCTGGCTTCATCCCTATTTTGTGATGATTTCGGCGGTGTTCATGACGGCTTTTTGGGGGTTTTATGCCTTGCTGGGCTGGCGCAAAATGCCGCACCTGCAGAAACTGCTCCACTATGGCTTGCAGGTGCTGCTTCCCATGGCATTGTTCGCGATCAGCCTGAAACTCACCGACCGGGTCACGGACCGACCCGAGCATCCCTATGGGATCGACGAATATGTCGCCTCTTACAAAACCATTTTCGCTCCGCTGGCGCTCAAGACCCTGGACCAAATCCCCCGAAAGATTTTCAAGGAGCTTCCACCAGATTGGGAGGGAGTGGCTTACGTGGGGCTGCTGGGTGGGCTGACGTTTGCGATTTTCTGGATGACGACGCTCGGCAGGCTTGGATATGGTGCGGTCACGCGGCGATTGAAGGGCTTTCGATTGGTGGAAAATCCTGATGCGTCAGATGATCAGAACCGGATGATTGTTGTTTCGATGCTGGCGGGGCTAGCGGTCGGGGTTTTCGCCTGCGGGTTCCCCTTTGCGATCAAGCCTGAGCTGCTCACGGAGTGGTTTCCGCCGATCCGGCAGTTCCGCAGCCTGGGGCGGTTCGCTTGGGTATTCTATTACACCTGCCTGACGTTTGGCTTTTACCTCGTATGGCGGCTGATGGCTTGGCTGAAGGGCAAGAAACTGCAGGTTGTCGGGATTGCCATCGGGACGATCTCATTGGTGTGGACGCTCGTCGAGGGATTTGCGCTGAATTACCCCATCCACAAGCACATTCAGCGGTCCATGGCCGAGTTGCAGATGCCCGGCAAGCCGGGTTTGATTCCCGGATCGCAACCCAGTGAATGGATGAAATATGTGGATCCGAATGCGTTCAATGCCATTACGGTCCTGCCGTATTTCCATGCCGGATCAGAAAATCTCATCGCGAATGAGCCCACCTACTGCGCCCAAGCCTTCGAGGCATCGATCCGCACAGGCATCCCGATGATGAATGTGATGATGAGCCGCACCTCCCTGAACCAGACGTGGAAGCAGTTGCAATGGGTAACAGGAACCGATGAAGAACCCGAGATCATGAAGGACCTCGGCCAGGCTCGTATCCTGGCGATGCGATTTGGCAAGTCGAACAAGCATGATGGGCCCCTCGTGCAGCCCATCCTCCCACCCATGGGCAAGCCTGTCTATCAGCAGGGCGAGGTCATTTTCTGGGAAATGCATCCGCAAACGGCCCTCCTAATTGCATCTAGACGAGAATTGGTCCCCGACAGCCTGGTGGAGGCTCCATCTGGGTTCAAGACAACCCGGCAGGACAGCAACCTCACTTGGGTGGACTGGGAAAAGGATGGCAACGACGCAGGCTACCATGGCGGCAAGGGCAACACGGTGATCCTCAAGGACAACAACCTGATCTACGACGGCTCATTCCACGGCAAGCCCAAGGACACCATTGTGATCAGCCTCTGGGCCAAAATCCGCGAGGACCAACTCCCGACGACACAGCTGGGCATTGAGGAAACGAGTGCGACCGAAACGCATGCCTGGGCATACGTCAGCCTGCTTTGGGACCTCGTCTGCTTCAACGGCGACTGGGCATTGATGGAAAGGGAATTCGTCATGACCGACCCCAAAAATACCTTCCGGCTCAACGTCACCCGCTGGAAACGGCTCCCGCCCAAGGTCACCATCGACAACCTCCTCATCCGTTCCAAAGGCGTGGACGTTTATCGGTTTGAAAACGGCAAGCCCGTCTGGAAAAACAACCGCTACAGGCACTTGATGGTGACTCCGCCTGCCACAGACAGCGCAGCCACATCCACCACGCACTGATACAGCGCAAAAATCCTAACTTGGAGCCATGGCCCAACCGCCTGATATCTCGGTCATCGTTCCCGTCCACAACGAGGAGGGCAACCTCTCCATGCTGCACGAGCGGCTCACGGCTGTATTGTCTGGGATGGCGGTGAATTATGAGATGCTCTTCGTGAACGACGGTAGCCAAGATCGGTCGCTGGTGATGCTGCGGGACTTGGCCGCGGCGGATACGCATGTGCGCTACATCGACCTGAGTCGGAATTTTGGACATCAGATCGCCGTCACTGCTGGGCTTGACCATTGCACGGGAAAGGCTGTGGTCATCATCGATGCTGACCTGCAGGACCCGCCTGAGCTCATCGCCGACTTGTACCGCAGGCACAGGGAGGGATTCGAGGTCGTCTATGCCAAGCGACGGCAACGCAAGGGCGAGGGATTCCTCAAGAAGTGGACCGCCAAGATGTTTTACCGCATCCTGCGCCGCCTGACCAAGATCGACATCCCGCTGGATACGGGGGACTTCCGCATCATGGACCGCAAGGTCGTGAACGTGTTGAAGCAGATGCCCGAGCAAAACAAGTTCCTCCGCGGGCAGATCGCTTGGGCGGGTTTCCGGCAAACGTTTGTGGAGTACGACCGCGACTCGCGGCACAGCGGCAAGACGAGCTATACCTATGCCAAAATGATCCGCTTCGCGCTCGACGGGATCACGGCATTCTCGGAGGCACCGCTGCGTTTCATCACCATGGCCGGATTTGCAGTTTCTGGCATTGCCTTCCTGCTGATCATTTATGCTGTGCTGAGCTACTTCTTTTCAGCAGGTTATCAGACTGGATGGGCATCGCAGATGGTGAGTTTTCTATTCATCGGCGGCATTCAGCTCATCGGCATTGGGATCATCGGCGAATACCTCGCCCGGATTGGGGCGAATGTCCGGCAACGGCCGCTGTACATCGTGGCGGAGGACAGTCTGGAAGCGGAGGCAGAATCGAAGGATTAGGGTCGGCAGATTATTGCCGAACCGGGATGGACGAAGCCCAAGGTGCCCAATCTTGCCCTCATTTGCGCAAATTCCCGCCTCAACCGCATTGCATCACCGGGAAAAACTCTGCATTTTTGCGCTCTGTATCTATCTGGCCCTGTAGTTCAATGGATAGAACAGGTGTTTCCTAAACACCAGATCCAAGTTCAATTCTTGGCGGGGCTACTACAAAAGTCGGCAAGTGCCGACTTTTTCTTTTCTGTTCCAGAAGTGGAATTGTGGTTTTCAGACAAGAGCGTACGGAGGGCGAATCAAGCTGGGCATATCGAAGAAATTACTCTTTAGAACAAAAGGTTGATTGACATTGACAAAACGAATTTCCCTCTTCGAGACAAATCGACAAAACTAGATTCTCGCTGGAGTTACGTCTCCGGAGGCCACTTCAACGAGATTAATATCTGAAAATCAAAATATTAACCCTCCTAGTGCATGCCCAAAATGCCACTTTGAGTTCCTAAAAATTCTCGTTCCAGGATTTAATCGAACAACCATTCGATTAAATCCCTAAATTTGAGGCATGCGGCTCAAGGATCTTGAAAAGCGTGAGGCCATCAAGCAGGCGACCTTTGCCGTGGTTGCCGAGGAGGGCGTGAATGCACTCAAGATGGCCGACATCGCCCGACGCGTAGGCGTTTCACCGTCAACACTCTACACCTACTTCGAGGACAAGGATCACCTGATCCAATCCCTCTTCCGGGAGGTGCTCAAATCGATGGTGACGGTGGTCGTGCAGGAGTTTCGCCCCGACCGACCTTACAAGGTGAACCTCAAGCATTTCTGGATCGCTTACCTGCATCATCGCATCCGGCATCACCAAGCAACGCTCTTCTACGAACGGGTGAAGGCATCGAGCTATTTCCAAAAGACAGTTGCTGAGTCAAAATCCCTGGAAATGGCCATCCCCATGCAGCTCATCCGGATGGGACAGGAGCAACTATTGCTCAAAGATGTGGCCCCTGAGCTCATTTTGGCAACACTTGGCGGGATGACCGATCGCATGACAACGCTCTTCAGCAGCGGGGAACTTCCGCTCTCGGACGCGCACGTGGAGGAATGCTTTGCCATGCTCTGGGATGCGATCAAGGCATGAACTTAATCGAATGACTGTTCGAAAATAGAATACGCTATGGGAATGAATCGAAGGGAATTCTTCAAAATGACAGGTCTGGGGATGGGTTCGGCCTTCCTCCTGCCGGGCATCCTGTCCGCTGCATGGACTGACCAATGGAACGCCGAGGAGGCTGTCGCTTTCGCGGTCGCACACGCCCGCGCCAACGGCGCTACCTACGCGGACGCCTGCATCGGCCCCTGCGAGGTGCATGGGCACAAGGAGGGCTTCGCTCCAGTGGGACTCCTCGATACTGACCTGCTCGGGATGCGCATCTGCACGCCCCAAGGTTGGCGAATGGTCCTGCTCCGGGATTTCAGCAAGGCCGCCATCCAACGTGACCTGACTCCCGCCCTAGAACCCGCTCCGGAGATGCAAAACGCACGCGAACACTGGCTGGTCGCCCATTTCCCCAACGAAAAAATCCTGGCCAAGCACAGCAGCGACACCTCACTCAGCTACGGCTTGCATGGCGCACAGCTCCGCTACGGCCGACCGCTCGACCTGCCCTCCAATCTCCCCGACACCCTTTTCTGCGACATCATCACCCTGCACTGACATGGCTGAGACCATCAAAACCCTCATCAATGGCGAATCCCGGCAGTTTCAGGTCGAGGTCGAAACCTGCGCCGTCGAAGTCATCCGCGAGCAAGCCCACCTGACTGGAACAAAGCTCGTCTGCGGATCCGGCGCTTGTGGCGCTTGCACTGTCCTCCTTGACGGTCAGCCGCGGTGCTCCTGCATCCTGCCCGCCACCCACCTCGACGGCAGAAGCGTGCAGACCATCGAAGGCATCAACCGCCAGGATTGGCACCCCGTGCAAAAGGCCTTCCTCGCCAATGACGCCCTTCAATGCGGATTCTGCACTCCGGGCTTCATCACAGAATCGGTCGCCTTCTACAATGACTGGAAAGCCAAGCACCAGGGAACCCGCCCGACACGCGATGACGTCGCCGCTGCCCTAGCTGGACACTACTGCCGCTGCGGGGCCTACCCCAATATCTACACCGCTGTCCAAGACGCCTGCGAAGGAAAGTTCGACGGCCCCGAGCAACCGAGCTACATCCGCAATGACGGCCCCTCCAAGGTCACAGGCGCTGCCAAGTACACCACCGACATCCAACTCCCCGGGCAGCTCACAGGCGCGATTTTCCGCTCCAGCATCCCACACGGCAAGCTCAAGCGCCTCGACATCGAGGCCGCCAAGTCCAAGCCGGGCGTGAAGGCCGTCATTCGCATCAAGGAGGACGACATCATTCACTACGAAGGCGAACCCCTTGCAGCAGTCGCCGCTGAGACCGAGGAGCAAGCCCACGCAGCGCTTCAATCCATCATCGCCGAATACGAGCCCCTGCCATTCGTCCTGGACGTCCGCGAAAGCATGAACCCCAGTGGCGTCCTCCTGCATCCCGGAGACAACAAAGCCATCCCGCTTGCATCAGAGGCGCCGCCCTTCCCTGGCTCCTGGGACCGAAACGTCCGCAGGACTTCCATCAGCATCACGTCCTCTGGCAGCGGCAAGGCCAAGCGCCTCACCGAAAAAGCCGACAAGAAGGCCGCCAACTACTTCGGCGCGACCTTCAAAACTCCCACCCAATTCCATACCTGCCTGGAGCCGCATTGTGCCGTCGCGGATTGGAAGGAAGGCGGCAAGCTGACGGTGTATGCTTCGACACAATCGGTGTTTTTCCTAGCGGAGGACATCGCGGAGCATTACAAATTGAAATTGGAGGATGTGTTGGTGGTGGCGGAAAATGTCGGAGGGGCATTCGGGTCCAAGCTGACGTTCTACACTGCAATCCGCACCGCCATCGATCTGTCCAAGGCAGCTGCTGCGCCCGTGGCCGTGATCTATTCGCGTTCCGAAGAATTCACCGAGACTGGCTACCGCCCAAGCTCGGAGATCGAAGTTGCAATCACCGCCGACGCGGATGGCAGCAACCCCGCCTACACCATGTCGGCCTATGGCAATTCAGGCTACGCAATCGGCTCGAACACGGCGGACATCTCCGGCATTGGCTATACGGGCATTTCCAAGGACCTGACGGACTACGATGTCCTCACAAATTTCCAACCCGGAGCTGCCTTTCGCGGACCTGGAGGGCCAGGGGCATTGTTTGCATTGGAGCAATCGATCGATCAGTTGGCCCACCAATTGAAAATCGAGCCAATCGCATTCCGCCGCAAATGGGAGAAGCACGAGGGTTATTTGCAGCTCTTCGATTGGGTGGAGAAGCAGGACCTGTGGAAAAGGCGGCTCAATGCTGAGACTCCGAAAGGATTCAGAAAAGGAGTGGGAGTGGCATTTGGCGGATGGATGCACCTCTATATGCCATCCGCCATCGTGGAGGTCGAGGCTAGCCCAGCAGGATTTGTGGTCCGAAATG
Organism: Bacteroidia bacterium; assembly: GCA_046329055.1. Lineage (GTDB taxonomy): Bacteria > Bacteroidota > Bacteroidia > J057 > JADKCL01 > JADKCL01. The sequence continues at coordinate 29,308 of JAXLVK010000023.1, read as the reverse complement.
CCGTGCAGGACATGGGCCAAGGCTCACGTACCGTCTTGGCGCAGGCTGTGGCAAATGTGTTTGGCATATCCCCGATCAGCGTCAAGGTCGAGGTCGGCTTCAGCAACTTCCCCATCGGCCCGACATCCGGAGGTAGCCGCACCACAGCAACGATCTACCCTGCGGCTTTTGAGGCTGCGGAAAAACTGCGGGACAGCATCGTCAAGGAAGTTGCCCGGAAGAAGAGCCTTTCAGATGCCAAGGCCGAGGCAGGAGGAATTGCACACGCAGGTGGCAAGATGCCATGGCAGGAGGCGATTCAGCAAATCACCCTGCTTCAGGAGCGCGTGACCCGTGGCCACAACGACGGCTTCAACCCGATGGGCCTGATGCCGCTCGACCAAGGGATGGAAGTCGGGCAGAACCGAGGATACGGGGTGTACATCGTGGAGGTGGAAGTGGAGGACACGGGTAAGGTGAAAGTCACCGAAGTCCGTGGAGCCATGCGTGTGGGCAAGGTACATGTCCCACAAATCGCCATCAACCAATGCCAAGGCGGCGCAGTCCAAGGCATCGGACACGTGCTGTACGAGGACAGGGCGCTTTGCAAAACCTCGGGACGTGTCCTTTCGCGCGGGTTGGAGGATTACCGGATTCCGGGCATCGGAGACATTCCACCCATTCAGATCGATTTCATCGAAGAAGGATTCGACATGGTCAAGCAAAAGGGAGTGGGGCTCGCAGAGCTTTGCACAGTTCCCGTTGCAGGGGCCGTCGCCAATGCCATCTTCAATGCCACGGGATACCGCCCCCTTACCGCTCCGGTGACACCGGAACGCATCTTGGCGGGAATGCAATCATTGGTTCAAAAAGACTAGGAGGCGCAGATGAGCAGCATTGTCAAGACATTGGAAGCCGCAGCATCCGCCAAGGGCGAATACCGCGTGGGCGGCACTGACGTGATGGACCGCCACAGGCACCATGTCAGCGGTGGAGATATTGTGGACATGGCACGCATTCCTGGGCTGGATGATATCCGCTTGAATTCCGACGGCACCTGCCTCATCGGAGCCTGGGTGAGCATCCACCGCGTTGCCACCGACCCCATCATCCGCACGAATTATCCCGGACTGGCAAAAACCGCTGGCTCACTGGCCAATCCCCAAATCCGCAGGGCAGCAAGCATGGGAGGCAGCCTCCTGCAACGTAGCCGGTGCTGGTACTTCAGGCACGAGGAATTCACCTGCTTCAAAAATGGCGGCGATTCCTGCCCTGCCCGCGAAGGCAACCACCAATATGGCGTCTGCTTCGACCTCGGACCTTGCGTTTGGCCACATCCAAGCACGCTCGGCATGGCATTGATGGCCTACGACGCCCAAATCACCATCCACGGAAAAGAAAACATGAAGATCACACAGCTTTTCGGCGATGGCAAGGCCGCGCAATATGACCATCTCCTGCCGCAGGGCGCCATCTTGACGGGCATTTTGCTCCCAGCGCCCATCCAAAACGAAGTTCATGCCTACCACCGCACCATCAGCCGGGCCAGGGCAGAATGGCCGCTGGTGGAGGTGCTTGTCATCGGCAACAGCAAGGACGCCTCCCGCATCCATGATCCTCGTGTGGTGATCGGCGGCGTGGCGAATGTCCCGCTCCGGCTCAAGGACGTGGAGGCTTACCTCCAAGACCGCAACCCAAGACGCGGCGTGTACCAGGAGGCAGGACGACTTGCGACATTAGGCGCCAACCCGCTCCCCGGCACGAAATACAAGGTGGACATGGTTGCCAAGGCGGTTGAAATCGCGATTGAAAACACTTTCTCCTCATTGGAAAGCGATTGATCGGGAGCTGAATTCTCAAAATGTTCCTATCTTCCAATTTCTCATTGTCACGACTCAATTGGAATAAGGATGTCCGGCTCTCGTCTCGAATTGCGTAACATCATGAATGCACTGGCAGGTGCTGAGGATGCGCGATCCATGGCCCTCGCCACTGTGGTGGATGTGGAGGGCTCTGCCTACCGGGGCGCAGGCGCGCGGATGCTCATTCTGCACAATGGGAATTGGATCGGGTCCATCTCGGGCGGTTGCTTGGAGGGGAATGCGCTGCGCATCGCTCGACAGGTGATGCTGGATGGGAAGCCTCAACTGATCACCTACGATACCAAGACCGACGAGAATGCCCGGATCATCGGGGCGAGCCTGGGATGCAATGGCGTGGTGAAGGTCTGGATCGAATCGCTGAGTGCCGACCATGTGATGCCCAGGCTGCAGGAATTGCAACGAGGCTATGAAGGGACGGTAACAAAATGGGGCGCCACGATGTTGGAAGGGATTGCGGAGGAGATCGGGAGGATGTTTGTGTTGAGCGCCCCGGGCAATGACCGCGCTGAGTGGGCGGACGGAGTTGCCGCGAATTTTGTGGCGGAGGAGGGCTTACAGCGGGTGGTTTTTGGAGGGAAAGCATGCCTCTTCGCGGTGGAGCGAATCGTGCCGGCTACCCGGCTGTTGGTGTTTGGGGGCGGCGAGGATGCTCGTCCCATGGTGCAGCTTGCGGCCGGATTGGGATGGCGGGTCACGGTCACGGATGAATGCGCGGCCAAGATATTGCCGATCCGATTTCCGGAAGCGGAGTCCGTCCAACATCTGAAGCGCGAGGAGGCAGTGGCTGCATTGGCTCCCGACGATTTCACTGCCGCCGTGGTCATGTCGCACAATTATGGCTACGACGCCGCGATATTGAATGGTTTGCGTGAGCTGAACTTGCCCTATATCGGGTTGCTGGGTCCGCGCAAACGTCTGGAACGCATGGATGGGGAGTTTGGAGGCGGATTGATGGAACATCCTGCGTTGCATGGGCCGGTGGGACTGGACATCGGGGCACAAACACCGATGGAGATTGCGCTGGCGGTGGTGGCAGAGGTGCAGGCGGTAATGTCACGCCGCAATGCGGGATTTCTGCGGGACCGCGAGGGCTTCATCCATGACCGCAAGCCCATGCTGGCATGACGGATGTCGGCATCATATTGCTCGCAGCAGGGAGCAGCAGCCGGATGGGTCACCCAAAGCAATTGCTGGATTTTCAGGGAAAGAAATTGATCCAAATCGTGACGGAGCGGTTGCTTGCTTGTCGTTGCTTCCCGACGGTGGTGGTGCTCGGGGCAAATGCTGCTGAAATCGCACCGCATTTGGAAATGTACCACGACCTGAGCCTGATCCAGAACTTGAATTGGCAGACGGGGATGGCGAGTTCGATCCATTGCGGCATTGAGTTCCTGGAATCGATGTTTCCGACCGTGAGTCATGCGATGATTGCGTTGGTGGACCAGCCCTATGTGGAGGTGGAGCATTACTACCGGCTCGTGGAGGCTGCTGATGCGCACCCCGACAAGGTGATCGCCGCCCATTACGACGGCCACGCAGGCGCGCCGATGGTTTTCCCAGCCCGTTATTTCACGATGCTGAGTCGATTGCGCGGCGACGAGGGCGCACGTGCTGTGGTGCGGGGCTTGCCGAAGGCGGTGATCAAGGTAGCAGTGCCGCGCGGCGGAGGACTGGGACGATGGTGAAGAGGATGTGGGTCCTTTGAGCAAGGCCCTTCCTCGCCGGTTTATTCGATTATCTGGCATACGCCAAGGTTATCCTGCACAGAAAGGAAGCATTCACATGCATTTGGACATCATTCCCAAGGCGCAGCAAGGCTACGGGGAATTCAACCACGGAGCGATCCTGGAAAACAAACCGATCGGGTTTCCCGGTGATGGCGGCAGGGGCCGTGCATATTCCAACCTCTTTTACTGGGCGCATGCCTGGACTCCCGGAGAGGAAAGCACGATCGGACTGCATCCCCACAAGGGCTTTGAGATCATGAGCTTCGTGCTGCACGGCGAGATTGAACATTACGATACCAAACTGCGCGAATGGCGGACCCTGCGAGCGGGTGATGCACAAATCATCCGGGCTGGCAACGGTGTCTCGCATTCGGAGAAGATCAGGGATTCTCAAGCTGGTCTGGATGGACCCCAACCTGGCGATCACGCTGGGCAATCCCGCGAGTTATGACGACTACCCCACCACGGATTTCCCGTTGACTGAGCGGGATGGGATCGTGGTCAAGACCTACAAGGGTCACGGCTCCCCGATGCACATGGTGACCCCGGACGTCACGATTGAGGAGCTCCGTATCCCAGCTGGAGCCGCCAGTTCCGCTATGCGGCAACCCATGGTGATATCATACCTCTCTCGGGCAGCCTGCATCGCCGGAAAGCCGCTGGCGGACGATTTCCGCGCTCGCTCACGGATTACATCGAGCCTGCTCACCAGCGAAGACAGCAAATTGTTCGTGATCTGTCTCCGAAGAGCCGGGATACCGAGCTTACGCGCGGCTTTATCGTGCGGGCAAAACCCGGAAAGAGGATTCGGATTTTTGCATTTCAGACACTGAGCAGTTGCTTGGATGTCTCAAGTACATTTACCGATACCGTGTATGTCAGTAGGCAATTTTGTGAACAAGATTCCGGTTCTTGGCTGCAGCAGCGTCAAGATCAAGAAAGGCTGTCTTCGGCCAAAAAGTTTCCGGGATCCGCAGAATATTGGGAATCGCGGTATGCTAATTATGGCTGCTCGTTGACTCCTGCAACAATATGGCTGAGCACAAAGCTGATGATTAACGCCTTTGTCGCTGAGCAGGGAATCAATCTGTGATGGAATTGGATGTATTGATGGCAACCAGCTACAACGGGTGTCTATCCAAACTTCGCAAAATGGATGTGTCGCCGACAATCATCCAACATGCGTGAGCTCTTTACGTAAACGACGAGACCAAGAGTTTCTTTGTTTATGACTCGCGGGCCTTTCAGGACAACCATCGATTCTTCACGCCGGGATGAGCATGTCCTTGGATGTCCTCTACCTGATGAAGATGAGGTCTTCAGCAACTACATGAACCTTTTCCGTGGCGCGGTACGTCCTGATTTATTCCGGCAACTGCAAAGGCCCAAAACCTGCGAAATCGATCGGGTTTTCACCGAATGGTGGCAAAGCACCTGCCGGAGTGGGAGCTATTCCAGAAGGTTAACCCAACAAATTCAGGGTCGATCCCCAATGATCCGATTCACAGCTCAAGGCGATTCTTCTTCGCGGAAATCGTGATGCGACGCGAATCAATTTCTTTCATCAGCATGCTGCCGCGTGGGCGTGGTGTATCACCCCGATTTTTCTGTAATGGAAGCTTCTCCTATTGACTCTATTGCCTGATTGTCAGCAGTCAAACAACATTACCATCCGGTATTCATATCTCCAGGCATTTCTTTCGCATCTTTGAGTCCGTATGTTATGATTTGCTCAAGAGAATAAATTCACTGCGCTTTAGTCAATCAGTTTTAGGTTCAACAATCTGTAGGTAAGAACATTATGAAGAAAATTTGCCTTATGCATGCTCGGATGTGGCTTGGCCTCGGTAACAGATACTGGCAGAGTGTGCTGCATGGAAGAATCAGGCGCGGCTCAAGCCATGGACTAATCTCTTCCGTCGCGCACGCATCAATGGTTTGAAACTTCACGGATACGCTACAACGATGCCGACCGCGATGTCAGTACGCATCCGGTAGTGGTGCGTAGTGCAGCACAACAACTCCACGCAGAACATCTCAGGACGCTGGTCAGGCAGATGGTCTCCAGGCAAAGCGACTTCCGCCCGCTGGTGCCGGACAGGAATCACCCCACGGCGCGGGCCTCCATCGCCACGGAGCTGAAATCAACTTCCTGCCTTTGCCACCACAAACCCAATGGCGCAGCCACCTTTGAACGTACGCACCAGCACCACCACTACATCATTCACCTCCAATGACAATGTGAAGCGGACCGCCAATGGCGGCAAGGATGCATGGAACACTGCCGTGCCTCAATCTCTGGGTTTGCAATATGGGTGGAGGTCTGCTCGGCTACGCCCAATTCCCGAAAAGCGCTACCGTCTGACGGCGTCGTGATCAGCTACACCGCCTGGCAACAGGAACCGCTACCGCCCCCTACAACAAGGGCCGCACCGCCACTCACGAAGTAGGCCACTGGCTGAACCTCTACCACATCTGGGGTGACGACGCGGACGGCAACGGCACTTGCACCACCAGTTCCGAATGCGCAGGCAGCGACGCAGTGAGCGACACCCCCAACCAGTGCGAAATGAAATATGGTGCCCCCACTGGCGTGGTCACCGACGGCTGCACCAGCACCAGCCCTGGCATCATGTACATGAACTACATGGACTACACCGATGATGCTGCCATGAACATGTTCACCGTCGGGCAAAAGGCGCGCATTGTCGCCACCATGACGGGTAGCCGCTCCGGCTTGCAGACCTCCACCGGATGCTCAGGCAGCACCACCCCGACCTATTGCTCCAGCTCGGGCGGGTCCACCGCCGATGAGTGGATTGCTTCCGTGGTCGTCGGCTCCTACACCAACAACTCCGGCAACAACAGTGGCTACGGCAGCTTCCTGCTGCCAGTAATGACAACCTCACAAAGGCGTTGCCACCAGCTTTACCCTCACACCGGGCTTCACCTCGACAGCCTACCCCGAATACTGGAAAATCTGGATCGACCTGAACAACGACAAAGATTTCATCGACGCTGGCGAACTTGTCTATGACGCCGGAGCCACCTCCACAACCGCCCGCACTGGCAGTTTCACCGTGCCCACCACCGCGACAGCTACCACGACCCGCATGCGCATCAGCATGAAATACAATGCCGCACCGACCGAATGTGAGGCATTCAGCTATGGCGAGGTGGAAGACTACGGCGTGACCCTGTCCAGTGGAACGACCTGCGGCAACCCCAGCGGCCTCGCAGCAGGCAGCATCACCTCCTCCGGTGCGACCCTGAGCTGGACCGCCGTCACAGGCGCCACCAGCTACAATGTCCAATACCGCGTCAATGGCACCACCACGTGGACCAGCACCACCAGCACCACCAACAGCAAGGCATTGAGCGGGCTTGCAGCCTCCACCACCTACAACTGGCAAGTGCAAGCCGTCTGCAGCAGCGGAAGCAGCTCCTACATCGCTGGCACCAATTTCACCACCAGCGCCAGTGGTTGCACGGATTCCTACGAGACCAATGAGACCGTCAGCACCGCGAAGACCATCGCCACCAATACCAACATCATCGCCAAGATCGGCACAGCGACGGACATCGATTGGTTCAAGTTCACCACCACGAGCACGGCGCCCAAGGTGAAAATCACCTTGACCAACCTGCCTGGCGACTACGATGTGTACCTCTACAACAGCACTGGCGCGACGCTGCTGGGTTCATCTGAAAACGGTGGCACGACCGCTGAATCCATCATCTACAACACGGCTACCGCAGGAGCGACCTACACGGTCAAGGTGATTGGATACAATGGCGCGAATAGCAGCACGATTTGCTACACCCTGAATGCCGCCACGTCGGCCAGCAACTTTGTCCGCATGAGCGGCGGTACCGCCCCCGCTGTGGCAAAGGACCCGATCACGGTCACCGAGGATCGCATGGAGGTGTACCCCAACCCCGTCGCGCAGAACCTCTTCGTGAACTACCTCACCAATGCTGAGGGTGCAGCCAATGTCATGATCATGGACCTCAACGGTCGCATGCTCGTGAACCGCCCCGTCAACCTCATCAGCGGTGCCAACACGATGGACTTCGACATCTCCAACCTCGCCAACGGCATGTACATTGTCCGGGTGCAAACCAGCTCCCAGACCCGCAATGCCAAGGTGCAAGTCATGAAATAATCAGGTATTTGGATCGTATTCTGAAGCGGGAGTGCCACAAGCATTCCCGCTTTCATTTCAGGGCCGCCATTCCCAGAGCACCTTGCTACTGGATGGATCAATCCCCACCGCCATGGACTCCTTCGCGACGAGCACCACTTGATCGTCCAACCAATGCGGGACAAATGCCAGATAAAGTTTGTCATCCGTGTCCAATGTCACCTCCCAGCCCTTGTGTCCATCCGGAAAATAGCAGGCATACCTCGGCTCGGAGGGATCCTTGCCAGGCAGCTGCAGGATCGCGCAAGCGCTGTCATGGTAGCTCAGAAGCGCGTTCACGAGGTAGTCGTCTTCGCCGACTGCGGTGAACTTGAATTCGCCAGAATCGCCCATGGTCTGATAATAAGCGAGCCGCTCCTCCGTGATCTTGTAATAATTGCTTTTGAGATCGTTGAAGATGTGAACGCCGGGGAGTGGCCTGTCACCGTTCACGAAGCCCACGCTGATGTTGGGGTCCGGCACCGCAGTCCGCGAATGGACGTACCAGAGCCGTGAGCGGGTCGAGCCTGCCTCCTTGTGTGCAAGGAAAAAATCGCCCTGTGCAATGCGGTCCTCTTCCCAAGGGCATGTTCCCGGCGTCGCCTTGGCTGATGGGATATCATAGCACATCGGTTCGTTGTACTGATTGCTCATCGGGATGCGGCCGTGGCTGAATGCCCCTGAGACTCCCAATCCAGCTGGAACGGCGTCGGGCACCAAGGCGAGGGAACCGTCCTGCGAAAGTTGCAGCTTGGCGAGAAAGGCGGGCATGGTGACCATGAAGTTGCCCGCATTGGTGCAGTTCACCCAGATCGAGCCGTCCTCCAACAGCAGCATTTCGCCTCCGTAGGGCATCCCATTGGCCTCGTGCGGCATGAAAACCTCGTTCAGCTCCTTGCCCGACTTGCCATCCGCCGTGCGCACCACGAACCCCTCCAAGCAGTCTCCATTGTCCTCGCTCGTGCTGTACTCCATCCAGTAGCTCACAAGCAGCGGCTTGCCCTGGTAATGGATAAAATCCACAGAAATGAGCTTGTGGCTATGGGTCCAGCGCGGAAAGACCAGGAACAGGGCCAGGAAAATGGATGCTCCCGCAAATGAAATCCCCATCCAGACCCACATGCTACGCATCCGACGCTTCATGGACTTCCTGGTCTCATCGACCTGCTCTGATGCGCGCTTTTCTCCAGGGGTGACTTTCATGGGACCTTGGCTCGATTTTCCTTCAAATTACAATTCCAGCCGAGTATCGCACCATCCGAACCGCGAATTCACCTGCTTGGGATGCCCCCCTGAAAACGCCACGTTCCGTGCAAGGGTGCACGGAACGCGAATCAGCTGGGTTTAAAACTAAAAGGTTCTTTTCGACTTTGGGGATTGGACTCCCTCGAAAGCCATTGCCAAAATAGAACCTGCGGCCATGCGAGTGAGCCGCCCCTGCATCATCGGTCATATTCCATGGCTCAAGACATCGAATTGGCCCCCGAAAGGAAAATTGATTTTTCAATCGCCATGGGCTGGGCTACCTTTGCGCCCGGTGCCGATTGGCCCCCTACTGTCCCGATGAGTTTTGTAAGGGAAACCATTGCCTTGATCAAGAAGGAGGCGCTGCTGGAATGGAAGCAGAAATACGCCCTCAACGGCATGTTGCTCTATGCCTTGAGCATGGTTTTCGTGGTGAGCATCGGTCTGCAACGCAACCTGCCCCCGCAAGCCTGGAACGTCATCTTTTGGGTGATCTTGCTCTTCGTCTCGGTGAATGCCGTTGCCAAGAGCTTCATCGGTGAGCGCCCCGGGCAATTGCTCTACCTCTACAACCTGGTCGGGGCGCGGGCCATCATCGTCGCCAAAATCCTTTACAACTGCATCCTGCTGGGCGGCATCGGCATGTTGACGATGGTCTTCTTCCTGCTCCTGAGCGGCTCGGGCAAAATCGTCGATCCATTGCAGTATGGCCTCATCGTGACCATTGGCTGCCTGGCTTTCGCTGCCAACCTCACCCTGGTCTCGGCCATCGCGTCCAAGGCGCAGAACCAAGCGACCCTCCTTGCTGTCCTGAGCTTCCCAGTGCTCGTGCCAGAGATGCTCGTGGGCATCAATGCATCTAGCAAGGCGATCCAGGGCCTGCCCATCGGCGAAAGCATGAGTGAAATCATCTTTTCGGCCACCTTTGTTGTGATAATCGCCAGCGTGTCTGTTATTTTGTTCCCGTTTATTTGGAGGGATTGATCGATGGATTGGAGTGCAAAATCGGTTGCAAGGATGTTGCTGGGAATCACCGCCCTCGCTTGCATCATGTATGCCATCTACGCCGGACTCAGCGCCAAGGTGCCCTACCAGAACCCGATCAATGGCCAAACCGCCCGCAACCTCTTCTACCACGTTCCGCTATGGTTCGCAGGCATGTTGATGGGTTATGCCTCGGTGGTGTACAGCATCCTCTACCTGCGGAAGCAAGACCTGAAATGGGACATCCTCGCCCACGAATCCGCCCGGCTTATGTTGCTCTTTGGGCTGCTAGGTCTGGCGACGGGCATCGTTTGGTCGCGGGTGACTTGGGGCGACGGCAAGTCCGACCTGGACCCCCAAGCTTGGTGGCCTTGGGACCCCAAGCAAACGAGCGCCATGATCTGCGTGCTGATTTACGCGGGCTACATGGTGCTGCGCCGCTCCTTCGATGATCCCGGTCAACGCGCCAAGATCGCCGGGGTGTACAACATCTTCGCAGCGGCGGCGATCTACCCCTTGTTCTATGCCATCCCCAAAGCCATGGGCGGGCAGCATCCCAATACCGGCTCCGATCCCACCGCCCTCAAGGGGCTCAGCTCCTCCCAATCGGGCATTTTCTGGATCGCGGTCCTGGGCAGCATGCTCCTAGCGATATGGATCCTCGACATCCGGGTCCGTTACCGCAAGTCCCTCATGGCCATTGAAACCTTGGAAGACAATGCTTGAAGCATCGACATACACCGGACGGAAGACCTTGGCCTCTAGCCTGCGCGCTTTCGCTTTCTTGCTAGGCTTGGGCATCCTGCTCCCGCTCTCGGCCACCGCGACCAACCTCGCCACACAGGTCAATGACAGCCTCGGTCGCCCCATGGCAGCCGCAAAGGTCGAACTCCGAGTGGAACTCACCACGGGCACCATGGACGGGGAGACGCAGTACGCCGAGACCCACGCAGTCCAGACCGATCCGGCAGGCGTCGCTGCCATCGACATCGGCATGGGGCAGGTCACCGACCCCAAGTACGTCTTCGACAACTTCGACATCGCGCAGGGCAGCAACTTCGTCCGGCTCTCCATCAAGGATGCAGGCGGATGGCGGCTCCTGCTCAAGTCCCAGCTCCCCAACGTTCCGCAGGTGCGGAAATGGCTCTTTGCAGGGGAGAAAGCCAATACCGTGATCGCTATCATGGTCATTGTATGGCTGGGAATCGTCGTATATTTGCTGCTGACTGGTCGCAGGCTCCGCGCACTAGAAAAACGTGTGGTGGAATACCAACAACGCGAGCGGTCCAAGAGTTGATACTATAGGAGTGGCCGAGTGTCCATTTCCTCAACATAAAGCGTTATGAAAAGCATTAACATCGGCTTGCTTATCGGGATCGCGGCTGTCGCGATGGTGGGAGTGATCCTCTTCTCTACCCTGGGCAGCAGTGCGAGTGTGACCAAGTACGCATCCTTTGCCGAGGCGCAAAAGTCCGGCGAGGTCGTGCATATCGCTGGCAAATGGGTCATGCAGGACCGTGCCAAGTACGACAATGGCCAAGACCTGTTCACTTTCTACATGCAGGACACCACGGGCGGCACCTCCCTCGTGAACTACTACGACCCCATGCCCGCCAACTTCAAAAGCGCCGACCGCATCACCGTGCAAGGCAAATACGAAGGCAATGCATTTGTAGCGGACAAGATCCTCATGAAGTGCCCCTCCAAATACAATGACAAGATGCCAACGGAGGTTGAAACGGCCTCCCTCAGATAGAATGCAGGCATTCCCTTCCATTGACCGTCGTCCGGCATGATCGGCGGCACCATCGGCACCATTTTCGCGACGCTGTCCTTTGCAGGGGCATTGCAGGCTGCCATTTCCTTCTACATGGCCTCCAAGGAGGACGCCGTGGGCCGAAAATACTGGCGCTGGATCGGCACCTCGTCATGGTTCCTGCATGTCGCAGGAATCTTCGGGGTGGTAGGCACGCTGTTTTTCCTGATCTATACCCACGACTACCGCTACCACTACGTCTGGAGCCATAGCTCCAACGAACTCCCGCTCGAATACATGCTCTCCTGCTTCTGGGAGGGACAGGAAGGCAGCTTCCTGCTCTGGGGATTCTGGCATGCGGTTTTGGGGTCTATCCTCTATTTCACAGCTGGCAAATGGCGGGACATCGTGCTCTCGGTGGTCGCTGGCGTGAACCTGATCTTGGCTTCAATGATCCTGGGGGTTTACATCCCCACGGCAGTAGGGATCGCGCTTTTCAGCCTCGCCGTCCTGGCCCCTATGGGTTATCTCGCTTGGCGGATTTACAAACGTGAGCAGGACACCCTCCGCACCAATGGCATCCTGCCCATGGTCGCGTGGCATTGGGAATGTTCACGCTCTATGTCGCCTTCAGTGGCAAGGCAGGCTTCGCCGCAGACGGATTCAGCAACCTGATGAAGGAAGGGGCCCTGGGCTTCAAGGCCATGTACCTGCTGGTGATACTTGCGATCGTGGCCGTGATGATTCTGGTGGTACGGCATATCGTACAGAAGGAGGCCCGATCAGGGGATCGCAAGGAGTTGCTGTCGCTGTTCCTGCTCACTACCATGTCTCTGGTGGTCTGCGTCGCTGACTTTGGGGTATGGAAAATCGGTTCGTCGCCGTTCATTTCGCTGAAAGACGCCTTCCCGGATGCCCCGATTTTTGCTTCTGGTCCAGACTTCGCTCCTGTCAACGGCAAGGGCCTCAACTCCCTGTTGCAGAATTACTGGATGGTGATCCACCCTCCAACTCTATTCCTCGGATTTGCGTCCACGACCATCCCTTCGCATTTGTGATCGGAGGAGTGATGCAGGGCAAATTCAGTGAATGGATTCGCCCAGCATCGGCTTGGATGATCTTCTCGGTGGCGATCCTGGGCGTGGGCATCATCATGGGCGGGTATTGGGCCTACGAGACGCTGAACTTCGGCGGCTACTGGAACTGGGACCCGGTGGAAAATTCCAGCTTCGTGCCGTGGATTTTTGGGGTCGCCGCGCTGCATGCCGTGATCGCCTACCGCAAAAACAAGGCCTTCCTCGGCCTGACATTGGTGCTGGTCGTGTCTGTGTTCCTGATGGTGCTCTACAGCACCTTCCTCACCCGAAGCGGCATCCTGGGCGACACGTCCGTCCATACCTTCACCGACCTCGGCCTGAGCGGGCAGTTGCTGGTGCTGCTGTTCGCGTTCGTGTTTGACATCACTGCCATCCTCACCGCCCGCTCCAAGGAACTCCCCAAAAGTTCCAAAGGCATTCAATTCAAGTCCGCCGAGTTTGTGATCTTCCTGGGTGTCTCCGCATTGGTGACGGCTGGGGTTGTGATCACCAACTTCACCTCGGTCCCGGTGCTGAACAAGATCCTCGGGACAAACTGGGCCCCTCCGGCGCATGTGGGCTTTTTCTACTACCGCTGGACGGTGTACTGCGCTGTCGCATTGGCCATCCTTTCGGGGATCGGGCAGTTCATGTTCTGGAGCAAGGTCCGCAAAAAGGACAAATGGAACTCCCTGCTCCGCCCCTACATCACCGCCATCGGCTTGGCGATTGTGATTTTGTTCGCGATCGCCCTCGGCACCGACTGGCAGTTCTCCCTCGATGACCAACTCGCGGTCTGGAAGGAGCAGGCGGATGCGGAGACGAATTTCATCACCTCGGCCATGCGGTACATCGCTTGGGCGACCTTCATCTTCGCGGACGAAATCCTGCTGTTTTCGGCCCTGTTCATGGTGCTCGCCAACTTGGACATCCTCATCGGCCTGCTTGCCAAGGGCGGCGGCAGATGGCGTGTCACGGGTGGCTCCATTGCCCACATCGGCTTCGCGCTCATGCTCCTGGGCATCTTCTTCAGCAGCGGCTACGATCAGGTGCTCACCCTGAACACCAATCCCAACGAGCTCGCCTCCCTCAGTGCCGAATCCCGCAACGACAATGTCCTCCTCCAAAAGGGCCTCGCCCGGAACATCAAGGATTTCCAAGTCACCTACGTGGGCAAGAAGGAGGCCATTGCGCCCATTTCCGACCTGAGCGTGATCCAAGAGGAGGAAGCAAGCTTCAAACTGAAGTTCCGCGACGCCACGGGCGATGTTTTCGCATTTGTCCTGCCCAAGGATGTTTTCACCTCCCCCACAGGTGCCATCAACCTGCCTGCTGTTGAGGCCTTCATGAACGACAAGCTCAAGTTCCTCAAGCCTGAGCATATCAATGGCCGCACGCTCTATGGCCTGCGATTCGTGCCTCGCCGCCGCGACCCAGTGACCCAAAAGGACCTGCTCTGGGAAGACAATGCGTTTGTGGTCTATCCCGAGGCCGAAGTCAATCCTTCAATGGGCCTGCTCGCCCACCCCTCCCGCAAGATTTACCTCGACCGCGACGTCTATGTCCACGTCTCCACAGTGGTCAAGGAGGACGAGGAGCCCAAGTTTGAGTTTTACAATTTCCAGATGGCTGTGGGCGACACCGTGCAGACGGCCCGCGCCAAGATGGTCTTCGACCGCATCACTTCCGATCCGATCGAAGGCACGGAATACGAGTTGATCGCCAAGGCGCACATCCGCATCCTGACGGACCTGGGCAAGGTGGTGGAGGCGACGCCGATCTACCGCATCGACAAGGAAAATCGCGTCTCCATCAAGGACCACTACCTCGACGACCTCTACACCTCGGTGGCATTCACGGGGGTGAACACGGAAATCGGCAAAGTGAACATCCAAGTGCAGGAGCAGCTGAATCCACCGGATGACATCGTGGTGATCCAAGCCATCCAAAAGCCCTGGATCAACCTCCTGTGGCTGGGCACATTTGTGCTGACGATTGGCTTTGGGATGGCGATGTGGCGGCGCATCCGCGAGAACCGCACCGGCAAGGCCCTGGCCCCGGAGGACCCCACTTTCCCCGAACACAAAGAGTCCTGAGATGAAGATCGCCCTTATCGGCGCAGGCAATCTCGCCTGGAACTTGGCATCGGCCCTGAAAGGCTCCGAGTTCGAGATCGTGCAGGTCTTTTCGCGGCACCTCGACTCCGCAGGACGGATCGCACGGGATTTCCCAAACATCGCCGTGGGCATGGGTCCCTCCAACTTGCGCAAGGACCTCGACCTGGTGATCGTCGCGAGCACGGATCATGGCATCGGGGAGATCGCACGGGTGTATGCACCGCACCTCGGCCACGGGATCGTGGTCGCGCATACCGCAGGCTCGGTGGCGATGAGCGAATTGGCGCCGTTCGGGGAAAATATTGGGGTGTTTTACCCCTTGCAGACCTTCACTCGGGGCCTCGCGACCGATTTCCGCACCGTGCCGATCTTTCTGGAGGGGGCCGATGCCGTGCTTGAGCGCCTGCGTCCGCTGGCGGACCACCTTAGCAGCCGCGTGGAGGTCATGGACTCGCAGCAGCGCCTGCAACTCCACCTCGGGGCCGTCTTCGCCAGCAACTTCTCCAATTACATGTGGCTCATCGCGGAGGACATCGTGCGGGGAGCAGGCACCTCCGGACTGGACGTGTATGCGCCATTGATCCGGGAATGCATGGAAAAAGCCCTGCGGCATGGCCCATTTGCGGCACAGACTGGACCGGCGAGGCGGGGGGATGACCTCACCATGGACAAGCATCTCGACATCCTCCACGAACGCGACGAGCGGCTGGAGCGGCTGTACCGGGAACTCTCCCAAATGATTGCAACCCGGTTCGCTCAGCCGGAGGAATGACTTATTCCCGCGACCTGCATGAATCTCGTCATCATGGCGGAGGATTGGCTGAAAATTCGATCTTTGTGCAGTAGGCTGGCCCAATCGCCGGACATTTTCGCGAATGCAATCTTCTGACAACCTCTTCTTGGTCGCGATCGACTTCTGGTCCCCTTCCATCAACGCATTGGAGATGGCCGCAAGGTTCGCCACTGAATACAAAGGCCGGATTTTGGCTGTCCATGTGGTGGAGAAGTCCTTCAACTATCCGGGGCATCTCAATGTGGACCTTGATACGATCGAAGAGGATCTGGAGGCGGCGATGGACCTCGTCCTCAGCCCCATCCGCGAGCGGGGCATCATGGCCGAATTCGAGCTCCGCAAAGGCGACGTCACCCGTCAACTGATGGAATCCGTGCATGACCATGAGGCGCAGGCGCTGTTCGTGGGACTGCGCGAGGGCCGCATTTTGGAGGACATCTTCATTGGCGAGAACACCTTGCACCTGATCAAGGCCGCCGAGGTGCCCCTGGTCGTGGTGGAGTCCGCGCCCACGGTGCAGGAAATCCGCGAGGTCCTGATTCCAATGGACCGGAAGTTTGGGGTAGGCGGATTGCTGGACTTTATGGAGTCACTGGACCATCCCCTTGCGAAGTCAGCGTTGATCATCACGGCGATGGCACCCGAGGAGGACGAGACGGCTGTGCGGACTGCAACGGAGTTCCTCGTCGAGCAACTGCGCGGCCATGGAATTGAGAACTTCCAAGTGGACATTGTCCGGGACCAAGACCCTTACGGAGCCATGATGGATCAATTGCGGCTTGATGTGGGCATCTTCGACCTCGTCTTATTGGAGCACCACAACTTCGCGGACCTCGGGCAGCTCACACTGGGGAGCATCGTCGAGGAGGTCGTGACCAAGGGCCGGATGCCGGTCGTCTGCCTACCGCGGCGGAATTGAGGAGGAGGCACTCCTAAATTTGTCCGATTTTTGCTCATTTCCCAATCATTCACAGGTAGAGTGTTGATAGATTGCCTTTCCTGGCAAGGGTGCGAGGGTTAGATTTGCCCTCCATTTTGCGCGCGTGAACATGAGCGACATTGAACACAACGACCTGGAACCAATGGACGGGGACATGGAGGAGGTGCTGCCCGTCTCCGGATTGTATCAGAATTGGTTCCTTGATTATGCCAGTTATGTGATTCTGGACCGTGCCGTCCCCTATTTGGAGGACGGACTCAAGCCGGTGCAGCGCCGCATCCTGCACAGCATGTACGAGCTGGACGATGGGCGTTTCCACAAGGTCGCCAATATCATTGGCTATACCATGCAGTACCACCCTCACGGCGACCAAGCCATCGGGGATGCGCTGGTGAACATGGGGCAAAAGGACCTCATGGTCGAGACCCAGGGAAACTGGGGCAATATCTACACGGGTGACTCCGCAGCGGCCCCCCGTTACATCGAGGCACGCCTCACCAAGTTCGCCTTGGAGGTCGCATTCAACCCCAAGACCACAAACTGGCAGCTCAGTTACGACGGCCGCAAAAACGAGCCCATCACCCTGCCGATGAAGTTCCCGCTTGTGCTCGCGCACGGGGTCGAGGGCATCGCAGTGGGCTTGAGCACCAAGATCCTGCCGCACAACTTCCGTGAACTCGTGGAGGCAAGCATCGCCTACCTCAAGGGCCGTCCCTTCAAGCTCTACCCCGACTTCCCGACGGGTGGCATGATCGACGTCGAGGGCTACAACCACGGCAAGCGCGGTGGCAAGGTGCGGGTTCGCGCCAAAATCGAGGAGATCGACAAGAAAACCCTCGCCATCACCGAGATCCCCTACGGGCAGACGACCGTCTCCCTCATCGACAGCATCGTCAAGGCCCACGAAAAGGGCAAGCTCAAGATCCGCAAGGTAGAGGACATCACGGCCAAGAACGTGAACATCCTCATCCACCTGC
The DNA here is from genome assembly GCA_046329055.1 of Bacteroidia bacterium. GTDB lineage: Bacteria > Bacteroidota > Bacteroidia > J057 > JADKCL01 > JADKCL01. The sequence continues at coordinate 11,647 of JAXLVK010000023.1, read as the reverse complement.
CACCGGACGCGCGCACCAACCTCACGATCGATGCCCTCTATGCCTTCACAGCATGCGAGTCGCCCATCTCCCCCAACTGCTGCATCATCGAGAATGAGAAGCCCCTCTTCACGGACGTGCGCGAGTTGCTCAAGATGAGCACCGACCATACCAAGGAGTTGCTGCGGCTGGAGCTCGAGATCAAGAAGGGCGAACTGGAGGACAAATGGCACATGTCATCCCTCGAAAAGATCTTCATCGAGAACCGCATTTACCGCGACATCGAGGAAGAAGAGACCTGGGAAGGCGTGATCGCGGCGATTGACCGGGGATTGGATCCGTTCAAGCACCTCTTGTTCCGCGAGGTGACCCGCGATGACATCGAGAAGCTGACTGAAATCCGCATCAAGCGCATCTCCAAATACGACAGCTTCAAGGCCGACGAGGCCATCAAGAAGCTGGAGGAGGATTTGGAGCAGGTCAAATACGACCTCGCCCACCTCGTGGACTTCGCGATCGCCTACTTCGAGCACCTGCTGGACAAGTATGGCAAGGGCCGCGAGCGCCGCACCGAAATCCGCACCTTCGACCAAATCAATGCCACTCAAGTCGTCATTGCGAACAAGAAGCTCTATGCCGACTTCGAGGAGGGCTTTGTGGGTGTGGGCACTTCGCTCAAGTCCGCGCAGTTCATCAGCGACTGCTCCGACCTCGATGACATCATTGTCTTCCTGAAAAACGGGGCGATGAAGGTGATCAAGGTCACGGACAAGGCATTTGTGGGCAAAGGCATGATCCATGTCGGGGTTTGGAAGAAAAGCGACGAGCGCACGACCTACCACATGATCTATACCGACAAGAAGGACAGCCGCACATACGCGAAGCGCTTCCATGTCAACGCGATCACCCGTGACAAGGAGTACTTCCTCACCAAGAGCGAGCAGCCCGGCAAGGTCCACTACTTCTCGGTGATGCCCAACGGCGAGGGCGAGACCGTCTCCGTCAAGCTCAAAACCGACAACAAGTTGGTGAAATCGCAGTTTGACTACGATTTCGGTGCCGACTCCATCAAGGGCCGCGCCGCTGGGGGCTACCTCGTTTCCAAGTTCCCAGTCAACAAGGTCGAGTTCAAGAGCAAGGGCGTGTCCACCCTGGGCGGCATTAACATCCACTACGACGACATCGTCAAGCGCCTCAATACCGACGGCCAAGGCACCTACGTCGGCAACTTCAAGGGGGCCGATCGCATCCTGGTGCTCTACGCCGAGGGTTACTATGAGCTGCGGACATTTGACGTGACCAACCGCTGGGAAGGCCGGGGCAAGATCCTGGAAATGTGCAAACTCGACGCGGAGACCGTGGTCACGGCCGTGCATCAGGACGGGGAATCCGGAAGGGTCTTCGTGAAGCGTTTCCGCATCGAGACCAGCACAATCGACCAGAAGTTCGTGTTCATCGCGGACGCGGAGGGCGCCAAGCTGCTCTTCGCCACGACCAAGGAAGCGCCAATTGTCGAGATCAAGTTCACCAAGAAGACCTTGGAGGACCTGGTGCTGAACCTGGAAGAGTTCATCGACGTGAAGGGTTGGAAGGCCGTGGGCAACAAGCTCACCGACGACAAAATCAAGAAGATCGAACTGCTCAGCTTCCGTGAGCCGGAGGCCAAGTCATCTTCCGAGTCCGCGCAGGGTGGCGGCGAGGATGGTGAATCCGGTGGTGAGGAGGAAGGCTCCGGAGACATCCCATTTGAGATCATCGATGCACGCGACGCCGACGAAGGCCTGAACGAGGAGGAAGAATCCAAGTCCAAGAAGAAGCCAAAAGGCAAGGGCGACGACCAGATGTCCTTGTTTTGATTCCCGCCGTCGGGTTCCAGATGAATCGGGACGATCTGTCCCTACGGCGGGAATTGTCCCCATGGCACGACCTGTCCCTACGGATGAATTGGCATCCGCGTCTCTGGCACCACCTGCGAGTCTCCATAGACATCCTATTGCAACTATGTTACAGATCATTCGAGTCTCTCCCGATGACCGTGAGGTCCTGAACACCATTGTCACTCAGCTGATTGACGATGTCGTGGAGCGCGCGGACTGGGGACACCTGGACAAGATGCTTGCCGATGACCGCACCTACCTTTTTGCAGCTTTGTGGGATGCGAAACCCATCGGATATGCATTGGCTTACCGATTCCCATCCCTTTATGAGCCAGCCTACATGGCCTACCTCTACGACATCGGCGTGGAGGAGGAGTACCGACGCCTAGGAGCAGGCCGGGGCCTCATGGACCACCTTCGTCAGGCATTGAAGGCGGACGGCGTCACAGAGCTTTGGCTGGGAACGGGGACGGACAATGTTGAGGGCCAAGCCCTCTTTTCAGCCACAGGCGGAATCCGCTCCGACGAGACATTCAACGATTTCACATATTTCCTGTGAGCATTCCTGAGGGAAAGCTCTCGACCTTTCTCTACGGCATGACGGACATACACTGCCCAGCAAGCGCCTCCACCCGCTCGGTCAGCCACCGCAAATCCGCATCCGACAGGTCCTCCCGCAGCCCGACGTTCTCCTCCCAAAACGTCTCCAAGGCATCCGCTGCTAGCGCTTGTTGCACCTGCATTTTCCGCTCCTCCCCTCCCCCACTCAAGCCGCCAATCTTCGAAATCACGCTCTGCAAGCGGTTCGCATTCACATACCTGCCCACCTCCGGCACCAGGAACATCAGCCGCTCAGAGGCCGGAGCGCCTTCGTGCTGATAGCTCCAATTCTGCGCCTCATGGAACTGCTCCTCAGCGAATTCCTTGTTCTTGATCTTGAAAATGGGGCGGATGTCGGTCTTGGGGCCGGGGATCATCAGGTTCGTCGCGGGCTTCACCACGATCCCTTCCACCAAGTTTGGCTTGAGCTCCGGCAGGCCCAATGAGCCGGGGACCTTGGAATCGAACCGGGTATTGAAAAAGAGACAATCGTTCAGCTTCCCGATGTGCAGGGGCTTCACGCAGGGCACACCGGACGCCTCGCATAGTCGCATGACCTCCACGAAATCCAGGTAGGTCCGCTCGCCCTGCCGCTCCACCGCGATGTCAAATGCAGCGAATTCCACCGTCGGCGAGTACCAAATCCCCGTTTGGATGGGCTGGACCCGCTCATCGGCAGGAACTTCGGGATGCGGATAGTGCCCGCCATAAAGCTCCCCATAAACCACAGCCTGATCATAGGGATGCAACTCCCGGATCCGGTCAAAGAGCCGCATCATCGCTGCGTCCAGCCGTTCCGCAACCAATTGGAAGGCGAAAAAATCGTCGGTCCAGGCCAGCATCTCCTTGCGCTTGGCGTACCCAAGCCGCTCTCCGTCAAATACAAAGGAGAAATTCGCGCCATGGACCTTCTCCGTCACCACCCATTCCACCCGCTCCAGCAGCCGCATGTCTTGCGGGGAAAGTCCCAGCTTGGTGAGGCTGTCCGGCATCTTTTCATAACCTTGAAAGGGGTTCATCTCTGGAAAATTTCTGCCGCAAAAATAAGGCGACCCGGCATGGCCTGTCATACCAATGAGCCTGAAAATCGCGCCATTGGATACGGCATACGCCCGGAAAGTGGGTTTCGCATTAGATTTGCCCCATGGAAACGCGCCGTGACATCCATTACGACAAATCCTACCAGCTCCTCACGCACCTCCTGGCACAGCCGGGATTCCGCTATGATTGGGACCGGGAAAAGAACAAACTCTCGGGGGAGATCGATGGGCAGGCTTGGCATTTCCGAATGCCAATCAGCTATCCACCGCCAGATGCCGACATCGACTTGGAGAAGTACCTCGTTCAGGTGCCAGTGGTTTCCGCCCCCTTCCTGCTCATCCTGATCCAAGCTGGACACAGCGCGATTGGGTATTTTGAGGACGGCGAACTCGCCCTGCACAAGGTCATCAAGAAATACATGGTCCGCGGCAATGGCAAGGCGCAAGTCGGCTACCTCCAAACCCGGGGCAAGTCCAAGGCCGGCTCCCGCATCCGATTGGCCAACAGCATTGCATTTTTCGAGGACATCAATGAGAAGCTCCGCGAATGGGAAGTCGCCGAACAGGCAGTCCGCATCCTTGTGAGTTGCCCCATCAACATGCTTTCGCTCTGGTACGAAAGCAAGGTCACGCCACCATTTGACCGGGAGGATCCCCGCATCCTAAAGGTTCCGATGGACATCCACAAGCCCGGGGCTGACGAATTGGAGCGTGTCGGTGAATTGGCGCAACGTGGCCGTTGGGAAGGCCCTGCGGCTCCGATTGATCGGTTCTTCGCCTTGCTCCGGGGAGATTTTGATTGATGCTCCGCCTACCGCAGCAGGGTGAGGGCACCTGAGGATTGCGCCAGCTTCAGGTCCTTGCCTTGGTACCTCACCGTGTAGTAGTACACCCCCTCCGGGCAATCCTTGCCGCTGATTTTGCCATCCCAACCTTGGCCCATGTCCCTCGTGGACCAGAGTTGCCTGCCCCAGCGGTCATAGATCAACAACTCGGCATTCAGCAATGCTTGGGCGGTCACAGGCAGGAAAAGGTCGTTGAGGCCATCGCCATTGGGGGAAAAGACGTTGCCCATTTCGAGCATCGGAGGGCAGTCGGTCACCTCCAAGTGCAGGGAATCGGTCGAGACGCAGGAGTCGCTCCACACGGTCACGAAGTAGTTGCCGCCGTCCTTGACGGTGATGCTCGTTGCGGTCTCTCCTGTGCTCCAACGCAGGCTGTCATAGCATGTCACACCCGAGAGCGAGAGCGGCGTGGAGTCGCCCAAGCAGAGCGTCGTGGCTCCCGAAATCGCCACTTGGGGGCAGATGCGCTCCACAGAAACGTCGTCCAGATAATAATAGGCCCCATAACAACCCGGCAGGCCGGATGAGGTCGGGTTCGCCACCAACTGCGTCACGGCATCCGAAAAGAAATTTCCGAAGGTGAGATAATCGTAAGGCTGATCGGCGGTGATGGTATCGGCGATGCGCACCCAATTTTGCGTGTCGGAGATCAATCCCTGGGCATTTACCTGCGGAGTCGCTGTGATCACGGTACTCGTCCCGATGATAACGGGCCCCACACTCAGGTGCGCCCCCAGGCGGTTGGTGCCGAATTCGGTGAACTCCGCCAAGGAGACATAAAACTCGACCGCGTACCGCTGACAGACCTCCAAGGGGCTGCTGAGGTGCACCTGGACATATTCCCTGTCCTCAAAGGTCGCGATGGTGTAGAGGAACATGCCCGCCATGCCATCCCCGGTGCGCGGCATTTGGGGACCCTTCAGGCAAATGGGGCCGGGGTAGGTGGAATTGGGTTGGTGATTCCAGCAGGACTGCGGATTCAGCGTGGTGTAATGGTCCGGGGTGCCAGAGGACGGCGCGTACCAATTCTGCACCCGTTGGCCAAATTCGCCGTTGATGAAGGGGTCGCAGCCCAGCGAAAGGGTGTCCTCGAAGCTCGGATTGGGCACGAGGTTCTGGGCAGGCAGCCAGGTGCCAGGAAGGAGCAGGAGCAGAAACAGGTGGCGACGAAACCTCCTCATGCGGGGAGCAAATTTTTGATTCCGTACCAATTTAGGGCGGAATTCGCTCCGCGACAATTAGAGGAGGCTTACGAAATCCTCTCGTCCGCGTAATCGGGGCTACTCCAGTCCGGCATTGATCTCGTGTAGGACCTGGTCCAGGCTCACGGTCTTGGCCTTGATGCCATCGAGGTACTTGGCATTGCTTGGGTTGGCAGGGTTTTCGGTATCGATCAAGGCAGCCAGTCCCAATATGCTGGCCACAGGCCCCCGCACCCTGTGCGACAGGTCAAATGCATGCCGCTCCAGCACCTCGGTCTTCGCCTGCAGGGAGGCCGTCCGTTGCTGCACGCGCTCCTCCAAGTCGGCATTGAGGGCGTTCAGGTCGCGATTGATCTGCCCGCGCTTCAGGTTCAGTCGGTAAATCCAGATGAGCAGCCCGCTCACGACCGCCAGTGCGACCAATGCCAAGCCACTCAACCAGCGGCTATTCCGCAGACCTGTCTCCGCCAGTTCCTTCCGCAATTGCAATTCCTTCCGCTCCACCTCGGTTTTCTGCAAGGAATAGTCCACTTCCGACCGTGCCATGTCATTGACCAGATCCGGATTGAAAATCGTGTCGTGGAGCATCCGTCCCTCATGCTCAAATTGGTAGGCCTCCTGCCACCTTCCTTCGCTCGCCATCAGGTCCCCGATCGCCTTGCACAGCTCCGCCCGGTCGGCCTCTAGGTTGCTTTCCTTGGCGATCTCATATCCCGTCATGAATGCCCCCATCGCCTTGGCATTGTCTCCTGCGAGCCGATGCTGCAACCCGATTTGGATATAGGTCGTGGGCATGTTAGTGACCCGGTTGGCCGCGACTTTCTCCGCGAGTGAGAGCTGGAAATAGGACATCGCACTGTCATTGTACCCGCATTCGGCCATCAATTCACCCAGGTTGTGGAGCACAGAACCCTTGTAGGACCCGGCCTTTTCCCGCAATTCCAACGATTCCCTGTAGGCAGCCTCCGCCTCCTTGAACTCATCCCTCCCGAAATGGATCAGGCCCATATTGTTCAGGATGTTCATGACATTTTCCATCCGGTTCACTTTCCGGTAATAGTTCAATGCCAGCTTGCTATGCTCCATCGCATCGTCCATCGCGCCGATCGCCATATAGACCAGACTGATATTGTTGTGACAACTAGCGACCATGGACTCCCGCCCCTGTGCCTCCAACATGGACAGGCTGCGCAGGTAATGCCGCAAACTCTCCGGGTATTTTCCCCGCGATTGGTAGTAGTCGCCAAGGTTCAAAAGGGCGTAGGCCGAACCGAATTCATACTGCCATTTCTCCGCCATTTGCAGGGCATGGTCATAATAGAACTTGCTGGAATCGGGTTGGGAATAGAAATATGCCCTGCCAATGCGCACCATGGTGGAGACACTCGCGGTGTCATTGACCTGTGTACGGTAAGCCGCAAGCAAGCTGTCCAGCGGCAATGGTGCCGCCCCCCGCAGCCCGGAAAAAATACCACATCCCGCAAGGAAGAGGAGAAGCCGTTCTTTCATCCGAAAAAACTAAGGATTTCCGCCGTGATGAACAAGGGCGGCAGGTTCAGGATTCTGGGGTCCTACATCTGGGCATTTCCCCATAACCGACTAAATTGTCGCCTGATGCGGCCCAACTCCATCTCCATGCCTGCGACGATCTTCGCTGTGACCATTCTCGGGGTCATGCCATTTGCGTATTGGGGGGAATTGCTGGATCCTGTGCGGTATCCGCAGTGGATGGTGATGGCCTTGGGAATGCTGCCCATGATCTTTCAGAGCCTCCGCCAAAGGCCCGTGACGCCGCAGCCGATCCATCGATTTTGGTGGTTGGCCTTGCCTGCATTGGCTTGGGGAATGGCCTCGATGGCTTGGGCCTTGAATGCATCGGAAGCGTGGATGCTCTGCGCTCAATTCGCATTTTGCCTGACCTTTCTTGCCCTCGCGAGGCAGGCCCTTGCGGACAACCCTGGCCTGCTGCACCTCGCCACCAAGACCCTGATCGTATCATCCGGCTTGCAAGCCCTGCTCGGAATCCTGCAATCCCGTGGCATCGATCCATTTTCCCTTGTGGCAACTCCGGGCATACCGGAAGGCACCATGAAAAACCCCAATTTCTACGCGGATGCGCTGCTTTTTGGGCTGCCGTGGGCGGTTTATGGGCTGTTGCGGCTAGAAAAATGGAGCTGGAGAATCGGTGCCGGGCTTTCTGTGGCATTGTGTGTCGCTGGCATTTTGATCTCTGGTGCGCGGTCCTCCTTGGTTCCCGTCCTGCTTGCGGCTTCGGTCATTGCTCCTGTGATCATTTGGAAGCAGGCAAATGGAACGAAGCGATGGATCGCCTTGGGCATTTGGGCATTGGCATTGGTCACGGCATTTTGGGGCACCCGCTACGTTTTCGGGCAAAAAGAAGGCACCTACAATTTCCACTACATCTGGGAGCATGGCCACGAGGTCACGCCCAAGACGAGCAGCATTGACTTTCGGTTCATTTCTTGGCACCGGACCCTCGATCTGGTCGCGGAAAATCCGATTCACGGATTCGGAGCGGGCAACTGGAAGCTGAATATCCAGAAGACGGGCCTTGTGGGCTATGACGCCAAGGGCGGTTATGGACTCAGCGTCGCCGTGCAGCCACACAATGAGTACCTCGGGACGCTCAGCGAATTGGGGGTGCTCGGATTGCTGTTGATGCTGGGCATGGGGGCATGGGGCGTAGTCGGAGCGGTTCGTATGGCTGCAGGGCGCATCCAGGGCGGCGATCCCATCCTGGGACTCTGCTTGCTCATGGGATGGCTGGGATTTGGCATCGACGCAGGGTTCAGCTTCCCGCTGGAGCGTCCGTTCCAGTGCATGATGCTCTTTTGGATGTTCGCTGTTTCATTGGAGCAGGCAACAGCTGGCAAGTCAGGACCTTCTTGGCTGCCGAAGGGAAAAGGCTTTGTTCTGGCATCCGTCTGGTGCGTTGTGGCGATCACTTTTGGGTACCGCCTGAGTGCGGACCGTTCCATCCTCGAACTGCGTGACTTGCGAACGAAACATCGATCCCAGGAAGTCATCGCCAAAGCCAAAAAGGCCGGCAATTGGGCGGCGAAGCTGGATCCTGCATCGGCCATGCCCTTGGAATGGTATGAGGGGATGGCCCATCAGGAACTGGGGCAAATCGACAGAGCCCTGAGCTCCTTCGAAAATGGCCTCCGCATGGCGCCCTATCAATACGGTCTGCGAAGCGGACATGCGAGCCTCCTCGACTTGGCTGGTAGGTATCCGGAGGCCGTTGCAGAAGAAACCGACCTGCTCAAGACTTTTCCCACCGACTGGGAAGGCTGGCTGAACCTCGCCGTGATGCAAGCACATGCCGGACACCTCCCTGAGGCCCGCCAGGCCCTCAACCGAGTGCCCAGCACGCACAATTCTGAGAAAAGAGCACAAGTGGATACCTTCCTCAAAACCAACGGTCACTGAGCCGAACCCCACGCACAGCAGAAGGCGTCAGCTATCCACCGTCACCTGTCCCCTTTCAACTGATTTCGCGCTTCCACGAATTTGGTCTATATTCACCGCCGGAAATTGGTGGACTGTATTTATGGAAATTCGCTCGCTAGAACCCTTAGCTGTTTGGAACTATTTTGCCGACCTCAACGCGGTACCCCGGCCTTCCAAGAAGGAGGAGCGTGTGACGGCCTTCATGAAGGCATTCGGCGAATCCCTGGGACTGGAGACGATTGTCGATGAAGTCGGCAATGTGATCATCCGCAAGCCGGCCACCCTCGGGATGGAGAATCGGCAGCCCGTGGTCCTGCAAGGGCACCTGGACATGGTTCACCAAAAGAATGCGAGCACCCAATTCGACTTCGACAGCCAAGGCATCGACATGTACGTGGACGGCGACTGGGTCCGTGCACGTGGCACCACGCTGGGCGCTGACAATGGCATGGGCGTGGCCTCGATCATGGCCATCCTCGCCTCCAAGGAAATCGCCCACCCGGCTGTAGAGGCGCTGTTCACCATCGATGAGGAGACCGGGATGACCGGGGCCATGGCCCTCCAAGGCGGCCTGCTCCACGGCAAGATCATGCTGAACCTGGACACCGAGGACGACCGCGAGTTGACCATCGGCTGTGCGGGCGGCATCGACGTCACGGGCACTGGCAAATACGCCACCGAATCGGGCGCGGGCCTCGTGGGCTACCGCCTCATGATCAGCGGCCTTACGGGCGGTCACAGCGGCATGGACATCCACCTCGGCCGTGGCAACGCCAACAAGCTCATGAACCGCCTCCTGCTGCAAGGCGCAAGGCAGTTCGGCCTCCGCGTCCACAGCATCGACGGTGGCAGCCTCCGCAATGCCATCCCACGCGAATCCGTCGCAGTTGTGGGCGTCCCCTCCGAAAAGGCCGATGCCTTCCGCGCATTCATCGATCAGGAGGGCCGCGTTTTGCAGTCCGAGTACAGCACCACCGATCCCAGCCTCAAGGTCAGCATCGATGCCGCCAATGCTCCTGCCACGGTGCTCGCCGCCGATTTCCAGCGCAGCCTGCTCGCGGTCACAGCGACCTGCCCCAATGGCATCCACCGCATGAGCCCGGACATCCCTAACCTGGTCCAGACCTCCAACAACCTCGCCCGCGTCCTCGTCGCCGAAGGCAGCTACTCCATCCAATGCCTGACCCGCAGTTCTGTGGATTCGGAAAAGATGGACCTCGCCCTCACGATCACTGCGGCGATGGAGCTTTGTGGCGCGGATGTCGCCACCGCAGGCAGCTATCCCGGATGGGCTCCCAAGCCGGAGGCGGACATCGTCAAGATCATGACGCGGCTCTACGGGGACCGCTTCGGCCATCAGCCGCATGTGAATGCCTGCCATGCTGGTCTGGAATGCGGGATCCTCGGGCAGAATTATCCTGGGATGGAGATGATCTCGTTTGGACCGAACATCGTGGGGGCGCATAGCCCGGATGAGCGGGTGCAGGTGAGCTCTGTGCAGAAGTTCTGGGGCTTGTTGCTGGAGACGCTTCGGGAGATTCCGGGGTGATTTTTTGATTGCCACCAAGGCACTAAGGCACCAAGCTGGATGGACTGGCTTGGTGCCTTTCTTTCTTGGTGGCATTCTCTTGTACGCCATTGGAACAACCCGAAGTTTCATCTTTGCGGGTCTCAATGACTCGCGCCACGTTCGACAAGCTCAGTGCAGGCTCCGACGCGCGGTCGGGTCCCCGATGTCTCGGGGCGCGGCGGCTTTGGGCCCCTTCGAGTCCCTCAGGACAGGCTCCGGCCTCTCGCCTCAAGGGACTCAGTCCCAGGTGGCTTGGGCTTTCTTGGGCTTCTTGGCTTTGGGGGCGGGCTTGGCTTTGCTGCCGGTGGTGGCGGGGGCTTTGGTCCAGAAGCCGTCGCCGCCTTCTTTGCGCTCCTTTTTGCGGGGGGAGAAGCCGAATGCGTCAACCTCGCGCTTTTTGGTTTGGAAGCCGCCGGGCTTGGAGACGCCGCCTTTTCCGGTGTAGCCTCCCTCCTTTTTCTTGCTGCCGAAGCCGAAGCTCTTTTCCTTGACGAAGGCGGGTGCCTTGGGGGCCTCTGCCTGCTCGACGTGGGTCACGGTGCCGTCAAAGTCGATCCCGGTCAATACGCCTGCTGCATCGCCGCTGCCGCCTTCGAGTTCGAAGAAGCTGAACTTCTTGAGGATCTCGATCTTGCCGACATTCACGGAGCGGAGGTTGTCCACGTTGGTGATGAGGTTGATGAGCTTGGGCGCGGTGAGCTGGTTCTTGGTGCCGAGGTTGATGAAGTAGCGGGTGAATCCACGCGAAGCTGCGGGCTTGACGTATTCGTTTTCGCTGCGCTCCTTGGCTTTGCGGGCTGGGCGCTCCTCGCTGAATTCGCTGCGCTCCCTGGTCTTGCGGGCTGGGCGCTCGTTGAAGAATTCGCCCCCCTCTCCCCTTTCGGGACGGTCACGGCGCTCTGGGCGGTCGGCACGCTCGGGACGTTCGCGGCGCTCTTTGCGGTCATCGTAGCTGGTCTCGGCATTGAGGTCGCCGGCACGGTGGTAGTACTGGAGCAGGCGGCTGAATTCGAGGCCCACGAATTTTTGGATCAATTCCTCGCGGGTGAGGTGCTCGAGC
>JAXLVK010000022.1:0-67114 GCA_046329055.1 Bacteroidia bacterium | reverse complement strand
CCTGAACCCCAGGAGGCGCTCGCCTTGCAAGTCTTTCCGCAACCCGCGTCCGATCACGTGACCTTGGATCTGCGCGCGATGAAGCCGGAGGCCGTTGCTGTCCAAATCTCGGACCTGTCCGGACGAAGCATTCGCGCCTACGAATTGCGTGGAGGCAAGATGGAAACCCTCGATCTGAGCGACTTGGCACCTGGAGCTTACGCCATCGTGGCCAAAACCCGCTCCGAGATTCGCACCGGGAAACTCATCAAAGCCGCTCGATGAATCCATGAGGAGGCGATTTCCCATCCATATTGGATGCTGGCTATTGGCCTTCCTGTTTTCCCCTGCCCTCCTGCCAGCGAACAACCTCCGCATCTCCGAAGTCTCCTGCTCCAAGACGACGCTGAAATTCACTGTTGCTTGGGACAATGGTTGGAACTTGGGGATCGCCCCCAACAACCACGACGCCGTCTGGATTTTTGCCAAAATCCGGAATGGACTGGGAGCCTGGGAGCCATTGTCCATCTCTCCCGCGCCGATAGATCATCAGGTCAGTGATCCCAGCCGGATTGCCATCATCCCAACATTTGAAGGTGTGGGTGCAATGCTGCGGAATGTAGGGCAGGGCGCTGGTCATGTTCCAGAAATCCAGGTACAATTGGGCTTGGCACAGCCGCTTTCCCCCGGGTACTATGACATCCGGGTGTTTGGAATTGAAATGGCCCATGTCCCGGAAGGTCCCTTTTGGCTGGGAGATGGGGCGAGCAATTTCGCCCTCCACGATGCCAGCAATGGGCAGCCCTTTCAGATCAACTCGGAAAATGCGATCCCACAAGCGGCCATCGGCGCAGACAGTACCAAAGACCCGGGAGGCGACATCCCCACCGCCTTCCCAAAGGGCTACGGCGGATTCTACCTCATGAAATACGAACTGGGCCAGGAGCAATACGTCGATTTCCTGAACACCCTGACACTGGATCAACAGCGCAACCGCACCGCCAATCCGCCGGATACCATGGATGGCGCCCTCGCCCTGACCACGGGCCTCGCCAACAGAAACGGTATCGTCCTGCGCTCCCATGGCCACGCAGGCCAAAACCCCGGCACCTACGCCTGCAACCTCGACGGCGGCAGCCCAAATGAAGATTACGATGGCCAAACCCGTGCCTGCAATTGGCTGAGTTGGATGGATGTCGCGGCCTACCTCGACTGGGCGGGGCTACGGCCGATGACGGAGCTGGAATTCGAAAAGGCCTGCCGGGGACCGATCTACCCCATCGCGAAGGAATTTGCATGGGGCACGGACAGCGTTGTGGATGCCAACACAATTGTGCTGGATGGAACGGTGGTGGAGCAAGTCCTAGAGAGGGGAACTGATCGCGCCGGACTGGCTAGCCACGGTTACGACGGGCCCACAGGCCCCTTGCGCTGCGGCTTTGGGGGCCATTCCGGTGTCAATCGCGTGAAAACTGGGGCTGGATACTATGGCAACATGGAACTGAGCGGCAACCTCTGGGAGTTTTGCGTGAATGTCTCCACGGCGGGGCTCGGTTTCACTGCGACTTGCGGAGATGGACGGCTCACAGATGCAGGCAACGCCAATGTCCCGACATGGCCGGGGCCAGCTGGCGTGGGCTTCCGAGGCGGAGCATGGAACAGTGGCATCTTGCCGGGATTCCGGGACTTGGCAGTCTCGGACAGGTTTTACATCGATTGGCTGTCGGATATCCGGCGGAATACGGCAGGAGGACGTGGGGCGAGATGAGGATATGGCGGACATATTGGAAGTGTGTGGTGAGCGGCATCGTGCTGCTGTTGATCGCAGGTTTTGCTCAAGCTCAAGCGCCCTATATGGGTGGTAGCGGAGACGGATACGCCCGTGGCGAGGCCATTGCAATGATTGATTGGGATCCCTCTGAGCTGGATTCCGTGGATGTTTTCCCGACGGTGCTTTCCCCCGGCACGACGCTGGTCGTCTCTGCGAGGGATGTCCAAAATCGGTTGACGGTGCGCATATTCGATGATCAGGGTCGGCTCATTGCCCAATCCGACGAATGGAATGTGGACGGCGCAATGGTGTTGCCGTTTGCGACTGACCGATGGGCAGCTGGTGCCTACATGGTGGAGGTACGTCGGGACTCGCGCGCTGGAACCCGCAAAATCGTGGTGCAAAAATGAAGGCGCTGCGGGGATGGATGCTGCTGGGATTGCTGGGGGCAGCGTTGCAGGCACTGGGACAAAGTGATTCCGTCCGCCAAGAACCCTACGATATCCAAGGCGTGGTGATTCGCGTGACATTGGAATCTGGCCACCACTTGGGAGGTGCCCGGGAATGGACTCCAGATTCGCTGACCCTCGCCAATGCTCAGATGGGCAACCTGAGCGACCTGTTACGGGAAATGCCATCGGTCGCGACCAAACGTTATGCACCTGGAGGACTCTCCACCCCTACCCTGCGGGGCACGGGCGCTGGGCATACCCCCATCTACTGGGATGGCATTCCGCTCAACTCCCCCATGCTCGGGCAACAGGAATTGAGCCTGGGGGCAGGGAACTTGTTCGATCGGCTGACTGTCCGGTACGGCGGCAACTCGCTGGTGTTGGGCAGCGGTGGCATCGGCGGGGCGATCGATCTCAAGGGCATGGACGGAACAGCCTATTGCCCAAGTTACCTTTTGAAAATCAGGGAACAGTTCGGCGCATTCGGCAGCAATTCCTCCAACCTGAACATTGGATTGAGCAACAATCATTTGCGGAGCAATACAGCAGGGTACCTCAACACAGCCCGGAACAATTTCCCCTTCCGCAACAGCACACTTCCTGGCAATCCAGTGGAGAGATTGAGCAGCGCCGGCTTCCTGCAAGTCGGCGGCATGGAGGAACTGACCTACACCAAGCGGCGGTCGATGTATTCCGCGCGGCTATGGTTGCTCCAGTCTGACCGCGACCTGCCACCTACCATGCTCACCGCCGATGCGCAAGAGCACCAAAGTGACCGCGCTGTCCGCGCCATGGTCGGTTGGCATACTGCCTTCCGCCCGTATCGGAACCTTTCAGCCCAGGGAGCCCTGATGGATGAGCACTCCCACTACACCAACGTCGTCGCTGGAATCGACGCACCATCGGGCTTTCGACGGTGGGTAGCAAAATCGGACTACACAGACGATTACTCCCTCCGGCGGCTGGGCCTCAAGTCCGCAGGCATCCGGTGGATGCACGATGTCAGCACAGCCCAGGGATTCAGTGGCGCATTGTCCCAAAGCAGCCTGAGCGGATACGCGACAGGGGTTTTGCGGGTCCAGGAGGTGAATTATGTACACGCCCTGGTTAGAGAGGAATGGGTGGACGGTCAGTGGTCCCCCTTCCTGGGATATTTGGCAGGTGGAATCGACATCACGGACGGCCTCAAGGCTTCGGCGGCATTGACCCGGAATTATCGATTTCCCACGCTGAACGACCGTTTCTGGATGCCTGGGGGCAACCCGCTGCTGCGTCCCGAACTGAGCCATAGCGCGGAGATTGCACTGAAATACAGCCGGAGCGAGCCTTACGAGCAGTTTCGGCAGAGGAACATCAACGCCGAGTTTACCGGCTACTACAACCGGGTGAGGGATTGGATCCTCTGGTTGCCGGGTATCGGGTCGATTTGGCGGCCTGAAAATGTCGATGACGTGACGGCGATGGGGTTGGAGTTCGTCGCGAGCAAGGAGGGGCTGATCAGGGATGCCAAATACTCTGTGCGGGTAAACTACACAATTTCCTCCACCAGGGACAGCGACGGCAAGCAGCTCATTTATACCCCACAGCACATTGGGGCAGCGCGACTACTGCTTTTCTGGCACAGTTGGTCGATTGGGTATTTCCAGGACTTCAACGGCAAGCGCTTCACCACCAAGGACAACAGCAGCTCCCTGCCAGGCTTCACCACTGCCGACATCAACATCGGGTGGCAAGGCACACTGTTGGAGAATTATTCGGGCGACCGCAGCTCCCTCAAGCGGCTGCAAAATCACGCCATCCACCTCCAAGCCGGAGTGCGCAACATCTTCAATGCGCAGTACCAAACAGTCGCTTGGCGCCCCATGCCGGGGCGGGCTTGGTATTTGCGACTGGACATTTCATTTTCAGGACAAAAAATGTGGGGGTGGTGAAATGAAAACGCCATCAATTGGAATCGTTATGAAAAATGAACTCGGGTCGGGGATGGGGGTGAATTCCCCCACCGTAGGGACAGGTCGCATCATCCATCCCCGCCGCAGCCACAGTTGGCATTTTGCCAAGGTATTGGCGTTGCTGGGGCTCTGCCTCCTTTTCGCCTCTTGCAAGGACGACCCCGAGCCTCCAGCCGCATTTGACTATGAAAACGGCGTCCTCGTCATCAATGAGGGCAATTTCCAAGGCGGCAATGCCAGTCTGACCTATATCCGCCGGAGCGATGACAGCCTCCGCGACGATGTTTTCAAGCTGGAAAATGAGCGCCCCCTCGGCGACGTGGCCCAGAGCGTGACGGTGATCGGCGACAAAGCCTACATCGTGGTGAACAACTCCGCCAAAATCGAGGTGGTGGACCTGCCCAGTTTCAAAAGCAGTTGCACCATCACAGGACTGAATTCGCCTAGATACATGCTGCCCATTGGCACCAACCAAGCATTGGTCAGCGACCTGTATGCGGATGCCATCCACGTGGTGAACCTGTCCACTTGCAGCCGGACCTCCGCCATTCCAGTCGGCGGTTGGACCGAGCAGTTCGCCATCTGGGGAAACCGCGCCTATGTTCCGCAGACCGGGACCGACCAATTGCTGGTGTTGGATGCGGTCACGCCGAGCCTGATCGACAGCATCACCGTGGGCCGCGAACCGAATAGCCTCGGGATCGACGCCCATGGCAAACTTTGGGTGCTCTGCGGGAATGCCCTTGGACAGGTGACACCCAGGCTGGTCCGTGTGGACGTGGTGACACAGCAGATTGTCTCGGATTGGCCGTTCTCTTCGCCTTCTCAGTCGCCCTTCCGCCTCTGCTTGAATCCTGCGGGGGACAGCCTGTATTTCATCAATGAGGGGATTTACCGCATGTCCGTCCTGGACACCCAATTGCCCAGCTTTCCTTGGATCGAAAAGGGCAGCCATAATTGGTATTCACTCGGTGTGGATCCCGTCACTGGGCATATCTACGCCGGGGATGCACTGGATTTCCAACGGCAGGGCAAGGTCTATCGGTTTTCGCCGAACTCGTCCACGGCATTGGCGAGTTTTGAGGTTGGGCTGATCCCGGGTGGCTTTTGCTTTTTGCCTTAGAGCGAGGCCCTTCCAAGGGCCATATTCGCGCACTTTTATTGGCAAAATCGACGATAGATTGGTCGGCAATCTCGAAGCAGTGGCTTGCTATGCGTTCGAGCTAGTGCCCATCATAGTCCTTTGCTATTTACCTGATATTCGCTTCGTTCCAGGCTTTGCCGTAGTCTCGCGCCTCTTCTTGTCCGCCTGAATCCACGCTGTCATCATCGCCGCATCCTCAGGCGTATTCGGCTTGGAAACCACAGTAAGATCCACACCTTCCGGCTCACGAACAATATCCATTTCGAGTCATTTTTCAATCCGAAAATACCTAAAAACCAATGCTTTTGCAACCCCATAATCGAGAATGAGTCGCTGTCCTCGAACCTGGATCGCCCCCAACGTCTGCTCATAATGCTCAACCAATGCCGTTTTCGAGTCGAATGCGACGTGGCCTTCATAACCCATCTCAAAGGCAATCGAGTAGCCTCGAAGAATTCGTTCCAAGCCTCAACTATGCAACATGCCCAAAGGAAGAGTAGCCCCGTCCGTAAGAATGTGAAGAGCAGAATTTCCCTAGCAAAACCTCTGCATGTCTCGGCAAGGCAGCCACAAATCATATGAGGAATTCCGCAAGGCCGAATCCAAGAAAACCACTTGTCAGCGATTTGAAACCTTTCCACATCCTCGCGGTTCCACTTGGTGGTGCAACGAATCACAAGTTATTTTGAAGGCCAAGAACTCGCCCTACAAATATCTAAAAGGCAATCGAAATTTCGAGCCGAATCTCCCAACAACTAATCAGACACTGTTTCGCAAAAGAAAGATTATTTAGTACCGGAGATTGGAAAGCAAACTATTTTTTGCGAAAATTGTCAAATGGAACTATTGTTATTTGTCGACTATGACAACCTCCCTAGAAGTGCTCAACAGGGGGCGCTATCCTCAGTAGTGTCCTCAATAGTTGGCGCCCTTGATGCGGATTGGATTGTCGGTTACAGGAGAATCAGGATTCGTTTATACGGTGGTTGGTACAAAGGCAAGGAGGTATCGAGAAAGTCTCAAGATTTGTTGACTGAAATTGGCGATTTTCCCAGAATGGTTGGATTAAGAAGGGGAAAAAGCTCCGTTATCGTAAATGTTGAGATCGCATTCTCCTCACTAGTTGCCCCGACCAAGCATTTTTATTATACCTATAGAGAGCGAGGTGCCGGCTTTAGCCTTGTGGTCGCCCCTCCCACTTCCCATAATTGCCAGAACACGAATTGCCCAGTAACAATTGTGAAAAATGTACTCTCAAGTGGTCGATGCACAGATTGTGGTCTCCCGCAATCTAAATTCTTGTTTCGGCCAGAACAAAAATTAATCGACACCATGATGTCAACAGATATGATTTTTGTCGCAAATTCAGGAGCCAAAAAGATCGCGTTCCTATCAAATGACGACGACTTCTACCCTCCCTTGGTACTAATTTTGCACTGGGAAGTATCCGTCCTACACTTTCGCCCCAGCACAAGTGCATCTAGTGGGAGTGGGCTTTATGAATCGGCTGGGAATGGCTATAAATTGATCTCCCTTTCTTTTAATTGATTGCATTATGAAAATTAGTGAATTCAAAAAGTTGATACGCGTCTTCATCGGAGATGGTGATGAATTTGAAGTGGATCGTGGGACTTTGATACTAAATCAAAGAGGAGAACTAGTCGACAGAAAGTTTCAGTTAATTCAAGGAGAGGTTTATGTGGAGGAAAATGAGAACCTCATTCCCGCGTCAAAATGGATAATTGACAATCTAGCAAATGTAAAGGTACTTGCAGGAAAAATTCTCTCGAATCAAATTGAGGTGGATCACTTTGTAGCACCCGAGGGAAAAGTTCTCGACTTCTCAGAGAACTCCGGGGGTGATGAAGATTGTTACGAAAGCAATATTGTTTCAGCGCTAAGCAGCATGCTTGACCGACCCAATCAGGGAACTACAAATGTAATATATCTAACTTCCGATGCAGGAGAGGGCAAATCGACCATAATTGGCGAACTTGCCCGCAATCGGGCCCGAGCATATATCGATGGGACTTCGGAATGGATTCTCCTCCCGATTCCTTTAGGAGGAAGGCCATTCATGAGGTTTGACGAAATTGTAACCGCGTCTATTGTAAATAGATACAGATTCAGAGGTTACTATTTTGACTCATTTATTGAGCTAGTACGACTGGGTGTGATAATCCCAGCATTTGATGGATTTGAAGAAATGTTCGCTGAAGGAGCGCATAGTGAAGCCTTTTCATCTCTGTCTTCGATTTTGAAGCAAATGGAGTCTGGCGGGAAAATTCTATTAGCTACAAGAAAGGCATACTTTGACTTCAAGAGTTTCAAAAATCAAGCAAGAATTTTTGATACCGTACGCGATCTGGATGTTTCCTTCGCAAGAGTAACGATTAGCAGATGGAATCGTGAAAAGTTTGTGGAATATGCGTCTGTGCGAGGAATTCGAGGTGCTGGAGAATTTTACGACTTACTTTCAGAAGGCTTTGCCGAAGGAAATCCAATCCTTACAAGGGCAATCCTTGCCAAAAAACTTGTCGATGTTTTCCAGAATGATGGCCGGATTCAATTTGAGACATTGGCTGTTTCAAGTGATAAGTATCTCCCTCAGTTTGTCTCAGCAATTATCTCGAGAGAGGCAACAGACAAGTGGCTAGATCGATCAGGGAATGATATCATGCAACCTTTGCTACCGATTGCTGAACATTACGAGCTGCTTGGACTCCTTGCGGAGGAGATGTGGGTTAGCCAGATAGATATGATAGGTTCAGAATTGGCATTCACTCTTGCGGATTTGTTCTGCGAACAGAAGAAGATAAGTCCATCAATTGCTAGACAGGTTCGCGAGAGGCTATTATTTCATGCCCTGATTGCCAAAGACGAAGGGTCGGGAAATGCCATTCAATTCGATCATGAGGAGTTCAAGGAATTCTTTCTCGCCTACATCGTCGCCAGACGAATACTCGAAGGAGAGAAAACTCAACTCTTGAGCGATCTTCGAATTGGCGCATTCTCAAAACAAGTGGTTGACACAATAGTGTATTTTCTCAAGGATTCTGGAAAAAAAATCGACATACTCATCCGCTCTCTAATAGATGTGGTAAAATTTGAGCCCCAAGCTACTTTTTCCAAAGAAAATGTGGGCAAGATTGTCGCCATGAACTTAACAATTATTTCAAGGACAGGAAAATTCGAGATCGAAGGATTGGTTTTTCCTGACAACACATTTAAGAGATCAACAGTGACTCAGATTGAGTTCAGAAATTGCTTCTTTTTTGGGGTAACTTTGGAAGAAGCGACCCTAAGCAATTGCAGCTTTTATTCCTGCTCCTTTGAAGAAATTCGTTTCCTTGACAATTCAAATGTACGGAATGTACTCTTCTCAGAATCTGATGTCCGCCTAGTGACATTATCAAACGGCAGTGCGATATATGATCCAAACGCAATTAGCCCCTTCCTTACCTCTCAAGGAATAATAATTGGTGGAGAAACCACCCAAGTGAACGAAGTCTCAATACTTAATGATGACAAGAAATTACAATTAACCAAGAAGTTAATTTCCAAATTCTTGCGAAATTCTGTCCTCACGGAGAATATCTTCCATCAGAAACTAAGTAATGAATTCACCCTCTTCATGTCCGAAATTCTTCCTGACTTGCTCAGATCAGGAGTCCTTATAGAGGAAGACTATAGAGGCAGAGGAACACAACGAGTATTCAAGCTTGGACGTACTCTGGTCTCCGTTCATGAAGCGTTCTCTCTGTCGCAAGGAAGATTTGAGAACTTCGTCAAATTAATGGGCAATTAGAGTAGGTCAATAAAAGTGATCATTGCGCGATTTTCGTGACAGCTACGTGATAGGCACTGAATCAAAAAATCTATAACCTGGCCAATAACTCTTGGTTGTGCGTCGTACACAACACGAGGTCAATTCTTCAGAAGAGCGGAGTGAAAGGCCTGGAAAAGACTGATCATTTTGCA
Source organism: Bacteroidia bacterium (assembly GCA_046329055.1). Taxonomy (GTDB): domain Bacteria; phylum Bacteroidota; class Bacteroidia; order J057; family JADKCL01; genus JADKCL01. The sequence goes on along the minus strand of JAXLVK010000022.1, from coordinate 57,835 downwards.
GGCGGGTACTTTGGGAGTTATTTACCAAAATAAACCAAGGTCGAATGGTTTCTTAGGCTTGAACTTCCCATTCACTCCCCCACCTGCCGCCCCAGCCACTGCCCAACCGCGATCCCAACGAAGCACAAAGCCACAGAAGCCAAGACATAAACTGCCATCAACAGGTACCGCCCGGCGTCGAAGAGGTTCATGGCCTCAAGACTGAAGGTCGAAAACGTGCTGAAGCCTCCACAGAATCCGGCGGTGATGCCGAGGCGGAGCAAGGGATGCAGATTGCCGCGCTGTGCGACGAAGCCCGCGACTGTTCCGAGGACCAAGCAAGCCAATACGTTCGCCAGAAATGTCCCGACCGGGAATCCCTCGGCTGCATTTCCCGGCCATTTGCCCAGTGCCATCCTCGCCAAGGACCCCATTCCGCCGCCGAGGAAGACCACGAGCCACTCCATCATGGCAATAGATGGGCTTGGATTTGGGTATGCACCTCGCCGCCGAGCCACACGTCCGTGCGGGTTTCGATCTGATGGGACAAATAGCGTCCATCCGGCCCGAATTTCACGGTGATGTCCACCTCCAAGTCATACAGCAGGCTGCCCTTTTTGATATGGGCATGGGCCTCGCTGAGATTTCCAGTTGCTGGATCGATCGAAAAACGCTGGGCTTGCAGCTTGCAGTCGGATTCGTGGCCCGACTTGACCGTTGCCGTAACCCCTTGCGCGTCACGCTTGAGGTCCAGGTGCTCTTCCAAGTAGGGATTGTCAAATGCGAACTCAAAAAGATGCGCGAATTCGGCTCCCGTGATGTTCAAGGTGCCTTTTGCATCGGTGGCGGTGCCTTTCTGACAGTCCAGGTCAAATGTGCGGACCTCATTGGATTTCACGGCGCTGCCCTCTAGCTCGGTAACGGATTTTTCCCAGCGCAATCCGGGACGGCAGGTGGCGCGCATTTGCTTCCAAAACTGATCCCGGTAATGGGAAAATCCTTGAGCGGACAGACTCGCACCCATCAGCAAGAGCAGCGTCCCCAACCAAAGGCCCTTTCTCATCCTTGCACGAGAATTTCTCCGGTCATTTCAGCCGGGATGGTCAAGCCCATCAGGTGGAGGATGGTGGGTGCGAGGTCGCCGAGCTTGCCGTCGCGCAGGGTGTAGGTGCGATGGTCGCCAGCGGGGGAATGGAGAATCAGCGGCACGAGGGCGGTGGTATGTGCAGTATTGGGGCTGCCGTCGGGATTGATCATGCAGTCGGCATTGCCGTGGTCGGCGGTCACGAGGGCGTAGTAGCCATGGGTGGTGGCAGCTTCGACGACTGCGCGGGTGCAGGCATCCACGGTCTCGCAAGCGCGCACGGCCGCCTCGAACACGCCCGTGTGACCGACCATATCGGGGTTGGCGAAGTTCAAGCAGACGAAATCCACCTCGCCACGCTGCAACTCGGGGATGATCTTGTCGCGGATTTCGAGGGCGCTCATCTCAGGCTGCAGGTCGTAGGTCGCGACCTTGGGGGACGGACATAGGATGCGTGACTCCCCAACAAATGGCTCCTCGCGGCCGCCATTGAAGAAGAAGGTCACGTGCGGATACTTCTCGGTCTCGGCGATGCGAATCTGCTTCTTGCCCTGTCCAGCAAGCGTTTCTCCGAGACCCATTTGGATATTGTCCTTTTCGAAAACGACGTGGACGCCTTTGTAGGTGTCGTCGTAGCGGGTCATGGTGACGTAGTGCAGGGGCAGGGTCTGCATTTCTTGCTCGGGAAATGCCTGCTGCGTGAGGGCGGTTGTGAGCTGCCGGCCCCGGTCAGTGCGGAAATTGAAGAAGAGGACGGCATCCCCTGCACTCAAGGTCGCGACGGGCTTGCCTCCTTTTTCGATGACGGAGGCCTCCACGAATTCGTCGGTCACGCCATTTGCATAGCTGTCCTGAATGGCTTCCTCGGCGGATGCAAACGCCTTCCCTTTGCCATGGCAAATGAGGTCGTAGGCGATTTTTGTGCGCTCCCAAGCCTTGTTCCGGTCCATGGAATAGTACCGCCCGATCACGGTGGCGACCTCTCCCACTCCGGTTTCATGGATCGTGCCTTCGAGGGTGCGGATGTATCCGAGTCCTCCATTGGGGTCGGTGTCCCGGCCGTCCATGAAGAGGTGGAGATAGACGGGCGGCAGCCCCTGCTCCTTCGCGAGGAGATGGAGGATGCCCTGCAGGTGCTCGATATGCGAGTGCACCCCGCCGTCGCTCAGCAGCCCCATGATGTGGAGCGGCTTCGCATTGGTCCGGCAGTAGTCAACGAGGGAACGGTAGGCAGGCAGCGTCGCGAACTCGCCCGTCCTGATGGACAAGCCGATGCGAACGAGGTCCTGATAGACCACCCGCCCTGCGCCGATGTTCATGTGACCGACCTCGCTGTTGCCCATCTGTCCTGCGGGAAGGCCGACCTGCTCCTCACTCGCGTGGAGGCGGGCATGGGGCTTTGTGCGCAGGGACTCGTCATAAAATGGCGTCTGAGCAGCATCGATGGCACTGACCTTGGGATCCCGGGCAATGCCCCACCCGTCCATGATGACGAGGATAACTTTTCCGTTCATGCGGCGAATTTACAAGAATTGCCGACCGTGGCCGACTGATTCAGATAACTCACGATCCTGAAAGATGTTAGGCCCGGCGAGGCATTCAGGAGATTTCACTCTTAACTTTTTCTAAATTGGTGCTTGGATTGGCACGGTATGTGCAATGATCAGAGCATTATGAAAACGGTTAAGACACTACTTGCATTCTTGATAGCGCTGTTTTTCGCGGTTGCAAGCCACGAAGCCAAGGCGCAAAGCACCCCCGACGAGGCCTTTGGCAAGATCGCGGCTGCGATCCAAGCCGGGAATGCGGACGCCCTTTCAGCGTTTTTGAACTCCCCTGTGGAGGTTACGCTTCCTGGGGCTGACCAGAGCTACTCCAGTCAGCAGGCCACGTTCGTGTTGAAGGATTTCTTCAGCAAAAACGCAGCTAAGTCCTTCAGTGTGATCCACAAAGGCAACTCGGGAGCTACGAACTATGCCACGGGTACCTACGTGAGCGCCTCCGGCACCTATGACACGAACATCTTCCTGAAGAACGTGGCCGGGGTGTACAAAGTGGTGACCCTCCGTTTCGAAGCCGAATAATCCGGTGTCTAGAAATACAGCAAAGGCCGTCCAGAAAATGGACGGCTTTTGTGTTTAGGTTCAGGGAAGGCGAATCTCGGACCCATCTTTTTCCATGTAGCAGATAGCATGTAGCAGATAGCAGTTTCCATTGAGCTGATGCCTACAGAACTGCTACATGCTATCTGCTAACTGCTATCTTTGAACGGGCTGCATGAATGGGCCCGATCGATCAACTATGGTAAAAGACATTCGCGCTTATTTGGCGGAGATTCTCGGCACTTTCATCCTGGTGGTCTGTGGCTGCGGGGCGATTGTGGTGCATCAAGAAACTGGTGGAGCTGTGACCCACGTGGGCATCTGCATCGTGTGGGGCTTGGTGGTGATGGCATTGATCTATACACTGGGCGAGGTTTCCGGGTGCCATATCAATCCTGCGGTGAGCATCGCACTGGCATTGGTGGGGCTGTTTCCTTGGCGGCAAGTCCCGGTTTACATCGTTTGCCAGGTCCTGGGGGCATTCCTCGGGGCTGCGATGTTGCAAGTGATGTTCCCCAACAATGAAGGACTCGGCGGCACCTATCCCTCTGGATCGCACATGCAGTCCTGGTTCATGGAGCTCTTCCTGACATTTTTCCTGATGCTGAGCGTGTTGTTCACGACCCAAGGCAAGCGGGACACGGTGGTCCTGGCGGGGTTCGCGATCGGTGCAGTGGTCCTGTTGGAGGCATTGTTTGCCGGACCCATCTCTGGAGCGAGCATGAATCCCGCCCGCAGCCTCGGACCCATGGTTTTGGCTGGCAAGACGGAGGCGGTGTGGATTTACCTGAGCGCAACGACCTTGGGGGCAGCGCTGGGAGCTGGTGTGTGGCGCGGGTTGCGCGGAGCGATTCCAGCGGAGAAGCCGTCATGAAGCCTACTGCTGAACCGATTTCAGGATCCCTTGTTCCCAGGAAGCCATGGAAATGGATCGTCTTGGGATGTGCCTGTGCCTGTCTCTTGAGTGCCTGCCGCAGGGAATTTCCGCCCTACGAAAATGGCCTACCCCTCACCGCCGAGCAACGCTTGATCGCGGACCAGTGCATCAGTGTGTTCGAGAATGGGGAGCCGACCATCCAATACGCTTATATCGAAAACATCCACGATGGACGCGGGTACACTGCTGGCCGGGCAGGGTTCACGACGCGCACCTGTGACCTGCTCGAGGTGTTGCGGCGGTACGATGTGCTGCGTCCCGGTCAGCCGATCGCTGCGCATATCCCATTGCTCGAGTCCCGGTGTACCAATGACGACTCTTCTGTGGTGGGCCTAGAGAGCCTCCCAGCGGACTGGGTGGCGGCGGCAGCGGACTCGGTCTTCCTGGCGGTGCAGGACGCTGTCGTGGACGAGTACTATTTCCAGCCTGCCTATGCCTACGCGCTGGAATTGGAGCTGCACATGCCACTCAGCCTGCTGAACCTTTACGATGCCTGCATTCAGCATGGCGACGGGGATGACCCCGATGGCCTGGGTGCGATGATCGAACGTACGAACAAGAAGTCTGGCGGCAGCCCTGCCGATGGCCGCGACGAAAAGCGCTGGCTCGACAACTTCATGAAGGTGCGGCGGGCGACCCTGCGCAACCCCGACGACGAAAGCACGCAGGAGGCATGGCGTGAGTCCGTGTACCGGGTGGATGCATTGCGAGGCCTCTTCGATGACGAACAGTATTATCTGACATCGCCGCTGCATCTGAATGTCTGGGAGACGGACTTCTATCTTCCGGAGTAAGGAGAGCTGGGCTTCGGTCACAGAGCACGCACCTTGAGTACGAAATCCTGATTTGCGGAGAGAGTATGCCGAATACCACTGAGGCCCAAGCAACGTTATTCCGCTGCCCGGGCCTCAAGTGGGGTAAAATTGGTTCGTGGACTCGCTTACAGGAACGGGTAGTCCGTGTATCCTTTGTCTCCGCCAGCAAACATGGTCGCGCGGTCGGGTTGGTTCAGTGGCGCATTCAGCTCGAACCGCTTGGGCAGGTCGGGATTTGCCAGGAACAATGAGCCGTATGCAATCATGTCCGCGACGCCTTTTTCGAGTTCAGCTTCACCAGTTTCACGGCCATATCCATTGTTGGCGATCAGGAAATGATTGATCTGCTTCCCAAATGTCTCGATGACATCCGTGGGGTAATGCGGGACGGGAGGCGCGTATGGACTGTTGTGCATCAGGTGCACGTAGGCCAGCTCCCGCTTGTTCAATTCGCCGATCAGGTGGGTGAATTGGGCAACGGGATCGCTGAGCAGGATGTCGTTGTAGGGATTGGTGGGTGACATGCGAACGCCAACCTTGGCTCCGCCGACAGCAGCGATGATCGCATCCGTTGCCTCCAGGTAGAACCGGCTCCGGTTTTCCACGCTGCCGCCATATTCATCGGTCCGGGTATTCGCGCCGTCTGCGAGGAACTGTGCAGGCAGGTAGCCATTCGCGCCATGCAATTCCACCCCATCAAATCCCGCTGCAATGGCATTCTTCGCTGCGAGCGCATAGTCCTGCATGATTTGTTTGATCTCGGGAACGGTCAGGGCATGGGGCACCTCGAAGTCCTTCAGGCCCTGCATCGTGTAATGCTGCTGCCCGCTGATTGCGATCGCGGACGGCGCCACTGGCAATTCCCCTTTGTCGATGGAATGCCCCACCCGGCCTGTATGCCAAAGCTGTGCGTAGATAACCGATCCTTGTTCATGGACGGCGGCGGTGACCTTTTTCCAAGCCTCCACCTGCTCCTGCGTGTACAGTCCCGGTGTGAAGGGGCTGCCCTGCGCCTGCTTGGAGATGTTGACGCCCTCCGTGACGATCAATCCGGCGCTTGCCCGTTGCGTGTAGTATGTCACCGTCAATTCCCCGACCAACCCATTCAGGTCAGCCCTGCACCGTGTCATAGGAGCCATCGCCATCCTGTTCTTGAGCGTGAGCCCACCCAGCTGTACTGATTCCAACAATTTCATTGCCATTTCAATTTTTGATTTCGTTTTGCAAGCCTATGCCCATTACTTTACTTTTGCAAGTAGTAACATCTAAGTACAGTAGTTACAAAAAGTAAAGTACAGCTCACTGTCATTGACTTAGAAAATGAAAAAAAGCGGACATACTGAGGAGCGTTGTACGATGCGGGCGATCCTGGACATCATCGGCGGGAAGTGGTCCATGCCGATCATTTACACATTGTTCTCCGGGACCAAGCGTTTCAGCGACCTGGAAAAGAGCATCACAGGCATCAACACGCGTATGCTGTCCAAGGAATTGCGGAACATGGAGAAGAATGGGATCGTGGTGCGCGAGGTGTTCGCAACGGTGCCGCCGACGGTGGAATATTCATTGACGGAGCGGGGGCTGCGGCTGGAGCCGATTCTGACGGAGTTGCATGCTTGGGGACGGGATTTGGTGGGGTAGGCGGTACGATTTATCGCGTGGAGACTCCGGTCGGGATCACCGTATCCACCCGCCAGAGGCGGACAGTCTGTTCGGCTTCGGGCGGGACGCCTCTCGCCTCATTTGGGGACGCCTCTCGCCTCTTTTTTTACAGCCTCTCGCTCGCCCCTATATCCGCGCCTCTCGCAGCTCCCGGATCCGCTGCCGCACCTGCACGATGAACAGGCTCCCCGTGTATTTCTTGAGGAAATCGATGTACAGCCCCATGGCTTTGGCTTTGTCCTTGAGGTTGTAGTCGTAGATCTTGGCCTTGGTGAAGAGCGCGTCGTCGCCGTAGATGTCCTCGCCGTGGTCGGTGATGATCTTGTCGAGGAGGGTGAGCGCCTTGTCGATCTCGTTGCGCTGCAGGTGGATGTTGGCCTTTTCCCAGAGGATCTCGTCGGCGAGGGTGTTGCTGGGGAAGGCGTAGGCGATGCTGTCGAGCAGCGTGAGCGCCGGGTCAAAGTCGCGTTGATAGACCAGCAGCTGGGCCTGCGCGAAGCGGCTCAGCGGATAGGTCGTGGTGTCCAAGCCGATGTTGTCCTGGATCAGGAGGAAGAGCTGGATGGCATCGTTGCTGATGTCGTTGCTGGTGTTGTCCTTGATGGTCTGGAGGCGGGCCTTGCTGTACTCGAAGTCGCCTTTGTAATAGCTGAGGCGGCCTTGCTTGTACTTGGCTTCCGCGCCGATTTGGCCTTCCTTCCATGCTTCGGCGACTTCGGTGTACTTGAGTTTGGAGCGGTTGTACTCCTTTTGCATGAGCAGGACATCGCCGATGAGCAGGTTCACCTGGGCCATCTCCTGCGGCTTGAGCTGCTGCGCGGTGGCAAGTTCGAGTTCGCTGAGGGCTTTGTCCAGGTCGAAGAGGTAGAATGCCAGCAGCTTGGCCTTGCGGTACATGGCATCGTAGAATACCGGCCTGCGTCCAAACTGCGCAAACAGGGCATCGTAGGCATTCACAGCCTCGCGGATGGCGACGGTGTCGGGCGGCAATGACTCGAAAGCGAGCATTTCTCCGTTCACGGCCTTTTCCTGGAAGGAGCGCATGTAATAGCTGCTGCCCTCATGCGTCTCGATGACGTAATCCAGCGCCTTGTTGCTGAGCTTGTACTCCTTGTTGTTGCGGAGGGTGAGGGCGTATTGGAAGACACGGCCGCCATCCTCGTTGTTCACCTTGTCGATGGACTTGCATTGGACGAGGGCCTCGTAGAAATTCTGCGTGAGGACATAAAAGTCGAAGACCATCGTGCGGAGCCCAAGGTCCTTCCCGTTCTTGTTCACGGCATCGAGGAGCGTCTTTTCGACGATGTCCTTGGAGCGGTCATTGACCACGGTGAGGATGTTCGTCTTGATGGTATTGATCAATGACGGGTTGAGGTAATACTGCTCGAGGTATTCCTGCGTGGCCAGGCCGTATTCACCAACCAATTTGTAGAGGTGCCCGATTTCGTCGCCAAAGACGTACTTGCTGTGCAATGTCTTGCGCCCCTGCTGATAGACCCGCAGGGCGAGTTCGTTTTTGCCTTGATCGGTGAGCCAGGCCCCGACCTCCATGAAGTCGGCCTCGGATTGCATCCGCTTGGTGATCGTCTCGTTTTCTGTGGATTCAGCCTTCTTGAAGTCGCCAGCCAATCGATAGGCATCGCCCAACACAAAGCCGTAGATGTACTCAGTGGGATTGCGACGGTAGGCCTTTTCGAGGCTGGAAACGCATTCACTGTATTGCCCGAGCTTCTGCTGACACTCAGCAACGCGCAAGTTGTAGGTCCGGTTCTCGGGTTCCTGCTTTTGCAGCTTGTTGTAGAGGTTCAGGGCATTTTCATACTCGGCATCACGGAAATACTTGTCGGCCAGTTCAGGCTCGCCCCCCTGTGCCCACATCCACATCGGGAGGAGCATGACGATCAGCAGCGTGGTCCAGTGTCTCATCTTGATGCTATACGAATGAAAATCACAAAGAGGTATGGGCCTCGGAAAATATTCGAGGTCTTCATGAACCCTGCCATGAAGACCTCGGAGACCTTGCAAACACAAGATGTTGAGCGGCTTAAGCGCCGATCAGCTTCTTGTACTCGTCGGCAGTCAGGAGTTCACCTCTGTTGCCACCATCAGGCATGGCGACCTTGATCATCCAGCCATCGCCGTAGGGATCAGTGTTGACGACCTCCGGAGTATCGTTCAGGCCGGAATTGACCTCAATTACCTCACCAGCAACTGGCATGAACAGGTCGGAAACGGTCTTGACGGCCTCAACGGAGCCGAACGCGTCGTGCACGTCGAGGGTCTCGCCCAAAGTTTCCACCTCCACATACACGATGTCGCCCAGTTCTCCCTGTGCGAAATCAGTGATGCCGACTGTGGCGATATTGCCTTCAATGCGAACCCACTCGTGGTCCTTGGTATACAGCAGATCGGAGGGATAACTCATCTTATTAGTGCTATTTAATTCAGGGAGCGAATATAGAGATTCCACCGAAAAAAAGCCACTGTACTGCCTGAATTACCCTGTCACCAAAATCACCCAAGAATTGTTGGGTTTCGGATAGGGCAACCACCTGAAAATGATGCGATCCCGGCAAGGTCGGAACATCCTTCCTTGCAGGGATCGGCGATGATTGCAACCCTTACAGCGTGAACCGCACCTGGAAGCCCACAGCCGTGTAGCTGCTCGGGAAACTGGTGGAGATTGCTGGACGGTTGCGGGTGTGCTCAATGTAGAACCGCACGTTCAGCTTGGTGTTGATCGTGTAGTCCACGTTGGGCTTGACGATGAGCATGAAGTTGCCCGCGGTGAAGTCGCTGTTGCCCTCGAAGTCGAGCTTGCGGTTGCGGGTCTTGCTGTCACGCAGGGTCACATCCAAGCGAGCATTGAGTGCATTTTTCAGGTTCAGCGTGCGGCCAAACAAGTTCAGCGTCTTGTCGAGCTTGTCCTTGCGGTAGCTCACGCTCAGGGTGAAGTCCTTGGAGCGCATCTCGGTCAGCTGTTGGTTACCCGTGCTGAGGGAGATGTTGCGGTTCATCTTCAGGTCCAGGCTCGTGGTGAGGCCATTCTTGAAGTTCATGTTGATGCCCGCCAGCGGAGCGAAGGATTCTGTGAACGACACCTGCGGCACCACGTAGGCGCTTTGGATGTTGTAGATGGAGTCCTGACCCGAGGTGATGCCCACCCCGAAGAAGCTGCTGGAGAAGCCGCTGGTCACGTCACCGTCATAGCGCACGTTGCTGGTGTACCCGCCGATGCTGTACGTACCGCGGTAGGCGTGCTTGATGGACACCGAGGAGAAATGCTTCTTGAGTGCTGGCAGCTTGCCCAAGCCCGTGTAGTTCACGTTCCAGTTCGGCAGCGGGATGGACGGGAAGGCATTCAGGCCAATCTTGTCCGCCTTGCCCACGCCGTAGGCTGCGAGGAAGCTCGGGAGCAAAACCTCTTGGGAGTTGCGGTAATAACCTTGGGCATACTTGCCATCCACCAGCGTCGCCGCGGCACCTGAGCGCGTCAGGAACTGGCTGTAGAAGGGGTTGTCCGCTGCCAATCGTTGCGAGATCACTCCACGGGCCACGTCTTGCAGGTCGAGGTAGCTGCGGCTCGCATCCACGTTTTTCTCAAACGCCGTCCCCAAGAAAATGTAGGAGACCGAGTACTGACCCGTGCTGTAACGGTTGTCATGCACGTGACGATCCAGCGAATCCACCCAGTGGAACAGCTCCGAGGAGTTGATGGAGTTGTTCTTGGTGATGTTGAGGTCGATCTTGAAATCCTTGAGCAACGTGAGCGAGGTCCGCCCGGTCAAGGCTTGGCTCCAAGTCTGCGTGTAGGGCGTGGACAGGGTGGAGTTCGTACTGATCCAACCCTTGGTCGCAAAATCCGTGAGCATCGCAGTGTCACCGACCTGGCTTGCCCTCCACAATTCCGGCTGCCAGCCCACCACAAACGGCAATCCGGGCGCCCACTTGTTGCTGCGCAGCATCTGGGTGCTGTCCGCGTTCAGGTACTGATACTTGAAGTCCAAGCCGAAGTTGTCGGTATTGGGCATCCAGCCTGCAATGGAGGTGGCGGAGTTGGTGGAGTAGTTGACGTCCACGTTGCGCACCATCATCACCAGGCGCATCATTTGCTCGCCAATCTTCTTCAAGACGAGGAGCTTGTCGTCTTTCTTGGTGCTGTCCTCGTCTGCCACCTCTTGGCCGGGAACCGGAACCTTGGGCTTGGGCTCGACCTTGGGGCCACCGGGTTTGGTATCGCCGCCCGGCCCCTTGTTCTGCTCATCCAAGATCTTCTTCATGAACTTCACCTTGCTGTACAATCCCTCAAGGTTCCATCGGGTATTGGCGGTGATGGTGGAGTTGTTGTTGATCTGATTGCCGAGGCTCAGGTTGTTGTCCGGAGCGCTCAACCAAGCATAGCCAGCCTGGTAGGACATGGTCGCACTGATCCAGTTGGTGGGCTTGAACTTGTCGAATGGCACGATGTAGTTCAGACCGACCTGCTGCGTGAAGTTCATGTTCCGACCGAAATTCACAAACTTGTCGCGACCCAAGGAATCCCGCCCAAAGCTGTCCTGCTCCGCACCAAAATTCAAGATGTTGCGGTAGAGGCTGTCGCGGTTGTTTTGGGTGATCCGTCCCACAGGCTCATCTACCCGACCAGAGTTCATGGCTTGGTAGTTGAAGCTCAAGCTCTTGGTGAGGTCCCAGCGCAAGTTGTAGTTCCGGGTGATCATGAACCGCTTCATGAAAGTCGGCGCAATCAAGATCGTCCCGGTCGATTGGCGGATTTGGTTCTCCTCATAATTCCTGTCCAGCGAGATCCCGAAACCGATGGTCTTGGGCAGCGGATTGAAGTTGAAGAGCGTGATCGGGTTCTTGTGCTTCGCATTCTTGAAGGGCTCGATCGGCTTCGAATCGAAGTTGTAGGCATAAGCCAAGGAGGCCTTGTCATTCTTCTGAATGCGGTACTGCGTGGTGTAGTTGCTGGCAAATGTCTCGTTGTGCGAGAGGCTCAGCGTCAGGTTCTCGATGTCCCAGAGGTGGGTCTTGGGCGGCGTCTTACCACTGCCAGGTTGCTGCACTCGTACCTTTCGGATGTTGTTCAAGGAGATGCTCTTGTTCACCCTTCGGTCTTGCAGCGATTCCAAGATGGAGTCCCTGTCGTCAACCGGCTGCTCAGCGAGGTAGTTCACCATCTGCACATCGGACTCCAGCGGATTGAACCTCGGATCGACCACGCGTTCACCATAGCTCATGTAAAGCGGCAACTGTATGCCCCAGTTTTTGGGGAAGAACTTGCCCATGTTGAAGGTGCCCGCCACGTCGATGCTCTTGGTGGTCTCGCGGCTGCGGTTGTTGATTTTCTGCTCCAGGGCGCCGAATCCGGGGGTTTTGATGCTTCCGGAGACCGAGATGTTCGCGAAGTCTGCAAGCTTGATCGTGGCCCTAGCATTCGCAGCCCAGCCCGATGTCTCGTCAAAGTCCACCATCCGCAATTCGTTCACCCAGACCTCCGCACAGATGGGCCCACTTCCGTCATTGTTGTTTCGGATACCCACCATCATCGCCTTCACATCCGAGGTCTTGGGCGTACCCACGACATATACCTTGTGGCCCTGTCGATCTGGATCGTGGAGCGCGTATTCGAATCGGTTGATGACCGGATAGTTTTGCAGATTTCGCTCATTTTTCGCCACCGCCAAATCCGCTAGGACGATGTCGAACTGATTTGCCCAAACCCCTAGCGAGTCCACCGCCCCCGGTTCTGAGGAATTCAGCGGGATCTCGTATTCGTAGTAGTTGTTCTGGATGTCGGACCCCAATCGTATGAAAGCTCGTAAATCCCCATCCTGGAACTGATAGGGCGCTCCGGGTATGTTTTCCGCGTGGACCCACATCTTGAGCCGCTTGTACGATCGCATGTCGTAGTTCACGAGCTTGAAGGCACCGCGTCCGTCTCCATCGGCAAGGCCACAGGTCTTCATGACCAATGCTTGCTCGTTCATGAGGAGGCCCACCTGGGTGCTTGCGACTTGGCGCTGACGCACGATGCCGGGAGGCAGCACGTAGGGGAAGGGTTGGCGGTTGCCGTTTTCCTCGATGTTCACCGTGCCGATGTTGAAGAAGCTGCCGGGCTGCGGGTCGGGAAGCAGGGTGTCTGTGAGCGGGCCCATGTAGTCGCGGGCGGTGCGCCAAGTCGTGGACACGAGCTGGAACTTCGCGAAGCGCAGGATGGCGTCCTTCTGCCAGCCATTCATGTACATCCGGATGAATTCGATGGCTTTGAAGTCCTGGATGTCCCCGATGGCCCGACCTGCATTCAGCGGAATCCGGAACTGGTACCACTTCACAGTTTCGACCGTCTGGTTCACAAGGGTGACCTCGGCCGGGATCACGTCCACGATGAAGTTTTTGCCCACCTGCATGTCCGCAGGGTTCAGGTTCATCTTGTATTCCCAATAGCGCTCGCTGGAGTTCAGCGTACTGTTTTGGTTCAGGTCCTCCGTGTCGGGCGTGGGCGAGCCTTGGGTGCTGTAGCCGTTCTGGACGGAATTCAGAGGGGTGTTGCCCTCGTGGCCGTTGAAGGGCAGGTAGCGGTTGAGGATGCCGACGTTGTCGAGGGATGAACCGCGGAAGTAGCGGTAATCGTCACCACTCGGGTCAGCTGTCGCATTTTGCACGATCGGCGTGGTGCTTCCAAAGTTGGCATTCAGGGTGTCCAGGTAGCCCTTGAAGAAGGTGCGCTCGCGCTCATCGCTCAGGCCGTCCAAGCCCACGTCCTGGTTCGGGCGCTCGGTTTTCCTCATTGCTGAATAGGGTGGTGGGCCGGCGTAGTGAGCGGGTACAGGCCCCAAGCGCTCGTGTCCACGGTATTGATGTCGTTCGGGTCGCAGGGAAGGCCGTTTTCGAAGTTCCGAACGTTGTCACGGAGCACGTCCTCGCTCACTGCACCCAAGTTCAGCATGAACTGACCACCGTTGTTTTGGTCATAGATGAACGGGTGCATCCAGAACTCAATGAACTCGAAGTTGGCGGCCTCGAAGTCGGTGTTGCCGCTGGTGCGCCGCTGGATGCCCGCCCACATGTCACTCCAGGATTCTTGAAGGTTCCGTCGGGATTGAGCAGGGCAACGGAGGCTTCGTAGTTGTACATGCCCGCTGATTGGGCTTGTACTGCAGGTCAAATGTCCGAAGCACGTTGTCGCCCGTGATACGGGTCTGGTTTGGGAAGACCTCGTTGGGGAGTGACCTGACGGATGTAGTGGTTGCTCAGCTCCGACTCGGCGAAGACCTCATCGGTGATGCCGTAGTAGAAGCTGGGGTCGATGCTGTACCAAGCGAGCTTCGCGGTTGAAGCCTTCGCTGAGCGCAGCATTCCATCGGGCCGGCGGCTGACCATGTTGTTGTAGCCGTTGTTGCCGGGAGGTGAAATGATCGACCAAGCGCGGTAGCCCGTAGGTCGGGGTGGTCTTGGCGCTTTCGAAGTCGTCGAGGTAGGCGATGCCCTTTTCTCCATTCACCTCGATGGCACGCGGGTGACCCGGCAGGAGCTGTGCGAATTCACCTTGGGCATTGATGTTGGAATTTCATTGGTCTGGAGGAAAGACAGCTTGTCGATGAAGCTTGGTCAGGAACTTGCTGTCCTTGCGGAAGATACCGTCGGAGCCCCAGATGGTGTTGGAGGTGGGTTCGTCCCCGATGACAATCTTGTTGATGTGGGGCGCTCATTCGGGTGCAGGACGGTAGCTCGAGTTGGAAGTCCTTGTTGATGTTCAGGTCGAACCGCGAGCCCTGCATCGTCTTGGTGTCGATGCCGAAGAGGTTGTTGGTCTCGAAGGTGCACTTGAGTTCCTGACCAAGATGTGAGGTTTTGGTTGAGGATGGTCGCCTTGCCGATGCTGTAATCGACCTGGTAGTCGTGCCTTCTTGCAGGGTGATGCCATTGGCGGTGACCTTGACGGAGCCGGGGGAGCCACGTTGAGAGGTTCAGGGAAATCTCCGAGCCGCGGCTGCCTTGGTAGCTGCCCTTGGGGAAGTAGCGGTTCTTGTCGGAGGCGTAGTTGATGGCGTCCTGCGGTGTACCAGAGTAGAGCGTGTCGAGGAGCAGTGCCCTCCTCGGCGACGTTGCGCAGCTTGCTGCGTATGATCTCGAAGGGCTCCAGCACCAGGAAGATGATCGTGCCCTTGTCGGGATGATGGTAATCCGGTCGATGTAGTCGAAAAAGTTGTCCGGAGCCGCTTTTGGTTGTTGTTTTGGAGGGTGTCCAAGCCGAGGACGCGGATCAGGGGAATCTCGCTTCCAAGCATAGAGTCGTGACAGCAGGTATCCCGAGGTCGCCTGCGCTCGTCCGCGAGTCGAAGATCACCTCGAAGGCGAATTCCCACTTCTGGCGGAAGGCCATGCCACCGAGGCTGTAGATGTTTTCATCATCAGGTCACGAAGTGGGAAGGGTGTTGTTGCTGCAGGGCTGGATCTTGTCCGGCTTCAGCATTTTTCAGGAACAGGACGTTGCTGTTGAGGTCATTGGCCTGCTTGCCGGGATCATAGGTGAAGTCACCGACCTGATAGACCTCGCCGCCGCGGCGGTATTCGTAGGAGACGAAGAGATGACCTGGGTCTGTTGCAGGGCGCTGTTCAGCGAGGATAACCAGCTGCGGGTGGAAGGTGAATTCGTTCGGATTCAGTTTCCGCATGTTCTCGACCTTGAGGAAGTCGTGCCGTTTGGAAGCTCGAGTTGTTCACGGGCGGTGTCCACCGTTGACTTCTCGAAGTAGATCGGGTTGGTGTTGATCTGCGGTAGGAGGTTGTTGGCGTTGTTGTCGGGGTAGCTCGTGCGGGAAACGGGCCTGCTGGTTCAGAGGCGGCCTTTGTGAGTGGACGGGTTGCCGCTAGGGTCCAGCTCGGTTTTCCTGCAAGTCCACGAAGCCGACCGCGTTGCGGTTATCCCACCGTGCTCGCGCTGTGTTGTTCGTGATCCACACCTCCATCCGGGTGATGGTGATGGGCGAGTTCAGGTTCCGGGCGGCCCTTGAGGGCGTACTCGTAGCGGGAACAGGCTGGCTCCAGGAAGAAGTGGCGGTTGCCGATAATGATCATCGCCGCTTGCGGAACTCCAGGCGACTTGTGCTCGTCGCAGAACCGCTTTAGATCTGCCCTTTTGACCAGGACAGCGTGCAGTCCTCATCAAGGCCAAACTTGAGAACATCTTGATGCCAGAAAGTTCCAACACCTTCAAATCAACGAATCCATTCAAGGGCAGGCTTGGTGCCGCTGGTGCACGGATGATCTCATTCAAGTCTTGGTGAGTCAACTTGATCCTGGTTTTCAAAGTCAAAGTGCCTGCGTATCCCAGTCAACGTGGGCGGGCTTCTCCCCGTCCTTATGACCACATTTCAACTAGTTTAAATTAAACGAATTCACAAAATATGTGTTCAGATGGGGAAGCAAAGGGATTTCGCTGCAGTTAATTCACTAGTACAAATATCGAGAGAACGTACCTATCAGGCAGTTCCCACTGCTACCAGAATATACGCAAATAATCGAATTATTAGCATTTTGAAATCAAAGGTCGTGAAGTGATAAATGTTGTTCTCACCAGCCACGCTCGCACCAAGTAGTCACCATGAATGTGTACACCCGTCCGACCATCGCACATGTGTGCTCAGACAGCAGGCCTGATTCCTGCCATATAACAAACAACAACAACATTTGCCGCCCGTGGCTCAGGCAGTCTCCCGTACCAAAACCACCTCAAGAATCCAGAGGAAGCAAGATGTGTCAAATCTCGAATGTGAGGCCAATACGAGCAGGCATATCGACAGGGCCATCGAACGAATGTTCACCCCATTCACTGTGACAACTGAATCATGCCTGAGATGAGATTGGAACACTATGACAGATCGCACCACCTTATCAAGCTGAGAAAATATAGTCTGGGCTTGGACAAAATACTACCTGAACTTTACTTAAAAGTCACTGCAGACTTTAAAACCGAATGTGAGTTCTGGGGTAAAGTTCAGATCATAGGCCAGGCTGCCAGAATATTTTAGCTTCTATCAGATGGAGGTCATTGCCGACCTTCTGAATATACAAAGATTCCCTCGCGCCAGTGCAAATCCGTGGGCGTACCTGCCTCCGAAAAGGGATGGATTTTCTGGCTGCCCCAATCCGTACGTTGGCCCTCATTTCTGCCATTCCGCTTGGGCAAGCGGCAGCCGAGTCCTCGGATTCCATCCGTCATGCTTATGGGGAGTGCGTTCGTCCAAAGCTGCTCGTGTGAAATGGCCAAATGTGCCCGTTCGTTCAACCAAACTGCCTTCGTCCTTCAGGAGGCCCGTTCGTTCAATTTGCCAGCGGAGCCCTTTTCGACGATATAACTTTGTCCCAGTTTCAAAATTCGTTCGATAGAGCAACAATGAATCGCATCGCTTCCCCAGCATCCTCGCAGCCCTGACCCTGACATTGCTTGCATTCAATCCGCTGACCGCGCAGACACTGACCGAGACCCTACAAAAAGAAATCTGGAACGCGCAAGCCTCCGCTGACAGCTGACGATTGGGCCAACAAACTGCCCGCACACGAACAAGACACGCTCTTTCAAACAGACGGACAAACAACCGGGCGCTTTTCGCTCGATCCCTCTGATTTTCCCGCCGGGAGTCGTTCTTTTCCTCCGCGACAATGGAACCTGGCAACCCGTGACACGCGCCCAGACAACTTGGGACTGCATCGGCAACATGACATCGCTGCAATCCTGAATATTTTCAGACAATGCCGCAGATGACGAATCAACCACAACCAAACTGATGGACGAAAACGGCCGCCCTGCTCAGACGATGCTCCAATTCTGGGGAAGGGCGGCTGGAAGGTAGGACACGTACTCTCACCCGCAGGAAGATCACCTGCTGGGAAGCAATTGATAAGGTGAAACATGATTGTATTCCATGGGTTCCGTCGGCCACCGTAGCGGAACGCTTTCATGGTAGGAGGCGACGCCCAGGCAATCGGCCTGCGAAAAGCTGCTCAGCTTGCCGCAACTTCCTCTTCCTTTGCCCTTGTTCTTGATCAGGTTCACCAATGCGATCAAGTAAATGGCCACACCAAAGGTGATATAGAGGTCGGCGACATTGAAAATGCCCGTGCTGGTCCAGTCCATGCCGAAGTACATGTGCATGAAATCCACCACCAACACCAGCAAGAATCCGGTCGATGATGTTCCCCAAGCCTCCTGCCGCAATCAAGGCAAATACCACTGCCTCCAAGGCGCGCACCTTGTCCGAACGCGGGAAATAGATCAGCACCCCTAGCAGCAAGAGGCCAGAAAGGACGATCCGTCAAGACGATCAAGCGCACCGTGGGATGCGAATTGTCTCCATGCTCAAGAACGCCTTCATTGTAGATGTGCGTGAAGCTCAGCAATGCCTCCGGATCCCAATGGCATTTGTCCGACTGAGTGAAGTCGTAGCCGGGGTATTCCATGTTGCAGTAGGTGCCGGATGCTCGTTTGCCAGCTGCTTGGTACTGATCGAGGCCACGCCAAACACGATCACCAAAGGTAAGAGGAGGTATTTTTGCCTTGTGACATCGGGGGCCAAAGGTCCGGGGTTTTGGCGGAATTTGCAATGGAAGCAAAGAGGCCACCCGATGGGTGGCCTCTTCCTGTAGTTTCTGGCCATTCAGGATCAACCCGCGCTTGCCAATGCTTCGGCACCTGCAACGATTTCCAAGATTTCCTTGGTGATCGCGGCCTGACGGGCTTGGTTGTAAGCGAGGCGAAGCTGCTTGATGAGTTCCTCGGCGTTGGTGGTAGCATTGTCCATGGCCACCATCCGCGCCTTGCTCACCGCGTTGCTTTCCAGCACCGCCTTGCTTAAACGGATGCGGAGGCTCTTCGGGATCAGATCGGTCAAGATATCGACCTTGTTGGGCTCGAAAATCGCCGAACCCACCTTGGCGGCGGCAACGGCACTCGCAGCAGCGGAGCGGGAGCAGGATTCGCAGCAATGGGCAGGAACTGCTCGTGGCGCTTGATTTGCGACATGACGTTCTTGAACTCATTGTACACGAGGTACACGATCCCACTTGCCGGAGACGAATCCGTCCATCACCATGGTAGCGACAGCATTCACGGAGTCAAAGCTCAGGTCTGCAAGGTGTCGTGGTTCTCGCCACCATGTTGAAGCCACTCCTTGAAGCACTCAACCTTCTTGCCGATGGCCAAAATGGACAGGTTGCCTGCGGCCAATTGCTCGGGATAGACGCCCTGAGCGACCTCAAGGGCGGCCTTGTTCACGTTCGCATTCGCGCTCCACAGAGACCGCGGTTGGGTGACGACCACGAGGAGCACCTTCTCCGCGGCGACTGCTTCATGTAGGGCTTTCGATGTCTCCCGTCACTTCAGCTGCGATGTTGCCCATGATCTCGCCGAGGAGCTTCTGGGCATAGGGACGCCAACTGGATGATGGTGTCCTGGGCGCGCTTCAACTTGGCCGCGGCCACCATTTTCTGGCGCAGGTGAGCTGCTGCGTGCTCTTGACGGACTTGATCCGCTCCCTTAATTCCTTTGTATTCGCCATTAGAGGCTACCGATTAAATTCTCAGTTCTGGAAATTGGCCGCGACTTGCTTGGCCGTGTCGATGAGGACCTTCTCCACCTCGGGCTTGGTGACATCACCGCCGCGCTTGGCGAGTTCCCGGCCATCACATCCTTGTGGTTCGGGCGCAGATGCTCGATGCTTAGGCACGCTCAAATTCCTTGATGCGGGTGCACGAGCTCCTCCAGCAGGCCCTTGGTCTTAAGCGAGATGATGGCGATCTGCTCTTCCACAGACCGGGCTGAGCTGCTTTTGCTTCAGGATTTCGACAGACGCTTGCCGCGCTCGAGCTGAGCCATGGTGCTCTTGTCCAAGTCGGAACCGAACTTGGAGAAGGCTTCGAGCTCGCGGTACTGAGCGAGGTGCAGCTTCAGGGTACCAGCGACCTTCTTCATCGGCTTGATCTGAGCGGAACCACCCACGCGGCTCACGGAGATACCCACGTTGATGGCGGGGCGTACACCGGAGTTGAAGAGGTTGGACTCGAGAATCGACCGTCGGTGATGGAGATCACGTTAGTGGGGATGTACGCGGACACGTCCTGCCCTGGGTTTCGGTGATCCGGGAAGCGGTCAGGGGCCTCAGAAGGTGCCGCCTGCGATCTTCTTCCAGAGGACTGGAAGGTCAATTGCGTATCCGTTATTACCGTCTGCATGAATTTCGACGTTCTGCTGCGCGCACCAGAGGAGGCGGCTGTGCAGGTAGAACACGTCACCAGGGTAAGCCTCACGACCCGGAGGACGGCGGAGCAGCAGGGAAACCTCACGGTAAGCCACAGCTTGCTTGCTCAAGTCGTCGAAAATCCCCGCCTGCGTGGCGGCCCGTGTCACGGAAAAACTCGCCGATGGCTGCGCCAGCGAACGGGGCGAAGTATTGGAGAGGAGCGGGGGAGGAAGCAGGAGCCGCGACCACGATGGTGTAGTCCACAGCGCCAGCTTTTTCCAGGGCCTTCACCACCTGAGCGATGGTGAACCGCGCTTCTGACCGCAGGCGACGTAGATGCAGAACATAGAAGTTCGCCGCGCTCATAAAATTCCTTCTGGTTCACAATGGTATCGATGGCCACGGCGGTCTTGCCAGTCTGACGGTCTCGATGATCAATTCGCGCTGACCACGGCGATCGGAATCATGGCGTCGATGGCCTTGATGTTCACGGTCTGCAGCGGCTGGGCCACAGGCTGACGGTAGATCACCGGGGCTTTGCGCTCGAACGGAGAGTCGTAGAACTCGCCACCCATCAGGCCCTTGCCGTCGATCGGCTCGCCGAGGGTTGATGACCGCGACCGATCAGACCTTCGCCCACCGGGATGGAGGCGATACGGCCTGTGCGGCGCACAGTGTCCCCTTCCTTAATGCCTTCGCTTTCGCCAAAGAGCACCGCACCGACGTTGTCACCTCTTCCAGGTTCAACACCATGCCGCGCAAGCCGTTCTGGAACTCGATGAGCTCACCAGCCTGCACTTTGGACAAGCCATATATACGGGCGATACCGTCACCGATTTGGAGCACGGTACCCTCTTGCAATTCTGCCTCGGTCGGAAGCCGCTCAGCTGCTGACGCAAGGATCGCGGAACTTCATCGGTCTTACTTCTACCATTGTTATACCTGTTTAACGTAGGGATTACTGTCAAATTCTTGTTTCAAAGCCCGCAAGCGGGTGGCGATGCTCGCATCGAACTGGCGATCGCCTACGCACAGCACAAAACCACCGATGAGGTTGGGGGTCAATCTCATGGGTGATTTCGAAGGTGGTCTTGAACTGTGCCTCGATGGCCTGCTTGATCTTGGCGACCTGTGCCTCCCGGTGAGAGGATGGGCGCTGCGCGAATGCCACGAGTGATGTTGTTCAAGCGGTCGTATTGGTGCAAGTAACGCTCGGCGATGTCGTCGAGGTATCCTCACGCTTCTTCCGGACAATGATGCGGATGAGGCTATCGGTGATGTCGCAAAACTGCCCCTTGAAGATTTCATCAAGGATGTCCTGCTTCTTGTCGCCGTGGATCAGGGGACTCTCGAGCATCCGCACAAGTCGGGATTGCTCTGACAGACCCGGTGGATTTTCTGGAAATCCTCACGCACGCTCGACCTGACCGCGCTCTTGGGCGAGTACGAGGATCGAGTTGGCGTAACGGTCTCAAGTTTGATCTCAATCATGACGGGATCAGTTGAGGTTCAGGTCGTTGATGAACTTTATGGCCACGTCCTCCTGGGTCTTGGCGACCTGTAGTTCTTGGCGCAAGTCTTTTCGGCGACCTCGATGGAAGCTTAGCCACTTGGTTTTTCCCGTCGGTAGGAGCCGCATCTTCTCAGCGCGGATACCTCGAGTGCCTTGTCCATGGTGCGCTTGTACTCGGCATCGGCGTCACGACGGGCCTTGGACACGATCTGCATCACCCATGGTGCGTGCCTCCTTGAGCATGTTCTCACGCTCAGCACGGGCTTGGGCGAGCAGGCTTCGTTGTCAGCCTTCGCTTGACGCTTTCCTCGCGGACTTGCTTGGCCTCGTGGAGTCGACTTTTGGATGCCCTCTTCACGGCTCTTGATACCAGCCATGATCGGTTTCCAGGCGAACTTCCAGCAGGGCCACGAGGATCAGGAAGATGAGCAGCGCTTGAACAAACAAACCCAGTTTAGGTGTTAATAGATCCATTTTATTGCTTTGTCGCTTTCTGCGAACGTTTGCGCTTATTTTTCAGCTCTAGTACACCGCGACCATTTCACTCTAGAATCAATCCCCTCCAACATCGATGTACCTCTAAAAGATTCGGATGGAGGCCGGGGCATTCCCTCGGCCTTGTTCATCGTGTTCTTCTTTCTCAATAAGAACAACCAAGAGGCAGATCACCTCAGCGAAAGAGTGCAACACCCTCGATGAGAACAGCAGTAAGAATCATGCTGGCGCGGACTGTCACTTAAACAGCGCTGGGCTGACGGTGATAGATTCCTGCCGCTGCCAGCAAGGCGACCGATGCCCAAGCCTGCGCCGATTGCACCAAAGACCAGCACCGATCCCAATCCCTGCAATTGCTTCCATAATTGTAACCGGTTATAGTGAGAAATAAATAATGTACTTATCAGTGGGCGTGGGCATGTTCCACACCGTGGTCATCCCGTGGTGCTCGTGGGTCTCCATGGCTTGGCCGATGAACGCCGCGCTGTGAGCAGCGAGAAAGACGAATGCTTGAACCGCTGCCACGATCAACTCCACCGCGAAGATGAAGAGGGAGAATGCCAGCGAAAGCGGAGAAATCCCCCCAACCTGCAGCCGGGACGTGTCCGCCCTTGCTCATGATGAAGATGAGGGAGATGAGCGAGAGCACCATGAAGTGACCCGCGGAGATGTTCGCGAAAAGACGGATGGCCAAGGCCTGGAAGCTTGGTGAAGAAGCCCATGAGCTCCACAACCAGCATCAGCGGTTTCATCCAGAGCGGAACGCCGGGGAACCAGAAGATGTGCAACCAGAAATCCTTGGTGCTGTTCCGGGTATTGATCAGGATGAAGGTCAGCAAGGCCAGCATCAGCGTGATGGACGTGTTGCCCGCGATGTTGGAGCTGAGCGGCGTGAGGCCAAAGTGTTGCTGATCACAGGAAGAAGAACAGCGTGAGCAAGTAGGGCTGGGCTTGTCCATGCTTGCCATGCAGATAAGGCTTGGCGACCTCGTCACGAACGAAGAGGATCAGCGTCCATGAAGCTTTACTGCAAGCCCTTGGGGGCCATGCCTTCACGTTGCTTGTAGGCCTTGGCCACGCGGGTGAAGAGCAGCAACATCACAATGGCCACGATCAGAATCTGGAGAGCCGTCTTGGTCATCGAGAAGTCGATCACGGTGACGCCTTCCATCTTCTCGAAAACCTCCACCATCACTCCTCTGCGGCACGTTCTTGCCAGTGGCTTCGTCGTAGCGCTCGAGCTTGTGGTGGACGATGACGTATTTGCCAGCACCCTCTTTTTCCGTTTCTCAAACTCCTCCTTTTCGGCGGGGTCGGTGAGGTCGTGGAACGTAGCGACAGGGACATTGCTCTTCACGTAGTACAGGTTGCCATGGGACTCGAGGTAGTGGTTGTCACCCTCAAGCATGGCCTCTGTGTTCATGAAGAAATCAAGTCCCTTCTGGGAATTGTACACAATCCAAGGAAGTGGCAGCGAAATCGCGGTCTCTCCGATGTCAGTGATGTGCCAGTCGTGGCTGTCCATGACGTGGTGAATGATCACGTCAGCAGCCCTCTCCATGCCCTCGTGATTGCCAGCAGGCGCTGCTCCCCGGTCTCGGGCGAGTTGGCATGATGGTTTTCACCGTGTTGGACTTGGGTCTGATACTTTCCATGCAAACGCAAACGAAAGAATCAGGGCTATTTGGAAGCAAAATCTAGGTATTCGGCTCTTCATTTTTGCGATTCTCGCACCCCTTTTTTTGAAATCGGGCGCAATTTACGCAAGCCAGTAAACCTCAAGAGACGTAAAAACAAAATAGCAGAAAAAGTAGCTGAGCACGAATGGCTGGCGGCCAACAGCTTATTTGAGTGCCACCAAGAAGACGCCCAGCATCCCGATGACCATCTTGATGAGCATGCTCCCGCTCACATAAGCCGTGAACAAGGTGATGCACTTCTCGATCCCGGAATAGACAATGGCGTAGGCGACGATGCCCGAGATGCTGGAAAGTGCGATGGCCCCCAATGCGAGGCGTGCGCGGAGAGCAGGATTTGCTCACGCAACGGCCAAGTGGCCAGCATGATCACCGCCATGATGGCGACGGACAGCAGGCTATACCTTATTATACTCATTGCGGATTGGAAGGGATTCCCCTGGTGTACCGGACTTTTTCTTGGGTTGGGTTTGATGAAGGATCTGAGCATGGCGAACATGGCAATCACCACCCCGAGCAGGGCAGAAGACAGCGGTCCGAGATGGGCTTGGGGTTCTCAATGTACTTGTCCAGGCGGTGGCCCAGATAGGTGAACAACGGGATGGTGAGCACCATTTGGATGCACACAGGCTGTAGTGAGTAATCCGCCCGCTGCTTTCAGTCATTCATTCACGAGGCTCACGTGGGGGCCTGTCCTCAACACCAGAGTGCCCGTTGATGCCGTTCTTCTTGGGGGATTGGCGGCAACGGCGGCGCTCATTTTCGGCCTCGATGCGGGTTTGGGACTCGGAAAGCATGTTCTTGGCCTCCTGCCCCATGCGGCAATTGCCAGTAAAGGTCGCTCCCACCTGCACGCTGAGCTTTTGCGTGTAGATGTCGCCATTGATATGGCCGTTGGCCTGGAGTTGCAGCAATTCGCGCACGACCACCTGCCCCTTCACGGAACCGGCGATGTAGGCATTGCGGGCATCGACCACTCCTTCCACGGAACCCTTCTCCCCGATCACGAGCTTGGCGTCGCAGGTAATGGTGCCGATCACCCGGCCCTCTACACGGATATCGCCCTTCGTGGTGATTTTGCCCTCGAGGACCGTGCCCTCGGCGATGGTGTTGAGTACGTTTTCGGTTGCCATACCTTTATTACTACCCTTTGATTTTGAAGATCCAAACATTGCCACCCCTAGTTGAAATTGATGTAATCCGCCGGGTTGACCGGACGGTTGTCATACCAGAGCTCAAAGTGCAGGTGCGTTCCTGACGAGTTGATGCCCGTGTTGCCGATCACGGCGATGGCTTCCCCCGCAAACACGTGCGCGCCCACCGACTTGAACAATCGGCTGTTGTGCTTGTAGAAGGAAAGCATGTTGTACTTGCTGTGCCAGATGCCCACCACGTAGCCGGTCGTGTTCGAGTATTCGGAAAACACGATGAGGCCATCCGCGACGGAGCGCACGAGTGAGTTCTCCTCCGCGCCCAGGTCGATGCCGAAGTGCGGCTTGTCCTTGGGTTCGAAGTCCTTGGTGACGTAGCCGTCCACGGGGGCTACTAGGTTCAGGACATTGGCGCCTGTGCGGGGCTGCGGGACGATGGGGCGGAGGTTTCCGCTGCCCTCCACGGGCAACTCCTCGTCTCCACCCTCGTCTTGATGTGCCATGGCAGTTTGCCCATGGTCATCCTGATCCGGCGTGACTTGCGCGGGCTCGGGCATAGCGCTTTCCCAGACCTTTTGATCGGGCTTGGCCTTCACGTCGCCAGAACCGAGGGCGGAGGTGAACACCTTGAGCATGGAATCCATCTCGGCGACCTCGCGCTCGAGCTCATTGTTCTTGCGTTGCAGGGACTTGTAGTCCTCCGACAAGTGGGACTGAAACCCCGGGATGTGGCGATGGATGGCGGGAACGTTGAAAATGAAGAGGCTGGTAAGCATCGTCATGGCCAACAGGGCTCCCGATCCCACCAAAACCACCGTAAGTGGCTTGAAGATTACATTCCGCGATTGGGACAGTGACTCATGGTCATAAAGTACCAACCGGTACTTCTTCACCAGTCTAGCCCATAACCGAGTAGCGCGCTCTTTCAGCATCTCTGACCTTTTCCCTATATTTGTGATCCGGGTACCGGATTTTTACACAAAGGCGTTTCCGGGTTTTAGCGTATTTTTCCCGAACATTTGCCAACGTTGAAGTACAAAGTTACATATTTTTTCACAATAGCCATCCTCGGCATGTGGATAAGTTCCTGCGGTGTGAAGCGGAACAACATCGTCTCGCGTAGCTTTCACAACACGACCAGCCTCTACAATTATCAGTACAACGCGGCCGTCAAACTCAAAGAGGGCACCAATGCCATCAATGCGGCCTACCGTGTACCGCCTGAAGGCTTCATTCCGGTCTGGTTTGCTGGCACTGCCGAGGACGCCAAAACGAACACCCCCACTTTCGACAAAGTCATCGAGATCTGCGAAATCGCCCTTCAGAAGCACAATCAGAAGGACAACAAGTGGATTGACAACTTCCGCTACAACATCGGGAAGGCTTGGTTCTACAAGCGGAACTACATCCTCGCCCTGAGCAACTTCGAATTCGTCCTCAAGAAATATCCTGATTCCAAGCTCGTGCCGCTCGTGTACATGTGGATGGTGAAATGCCACCTCATGGACGAGAATCCCACCCTGGCCACGAAAATCCTGGAAGAGCAGCTCGCACACATCGACCTCAAAAAGCGCGAGCGTGGTGAATTGGCCTTGGTGAATGCGCAGGTGCTGCTCGATCAGGGCAAGTATGAGGAGGTGCAACGCATTTTGAACAAGAATCGCAGCTTTATCAAAGGTGCGAACAACAAGGCGCGGGTCAGTTACCTGCTCGGACAGATTTACCAGAGCCAAGAGCAGAACACCAAGGCCATTGAAAACTACAAGGCCGTCACCAAGCTCAACACGGACTACGAGCTGATCTTCAATGCAAAATTGGCCATGGCCAAGCTCATGATCGCTGACCAATCCGGTGGCGACTTGGACAAGCTCATGAAGATGCTCAAGAAGATGGCCAAGGACGAGAAAAACGTGGACTACCGCGACCGCATCTATTATGAGATCGCCGAACTCTACCTCAAGCTCGACAAGAAGAAAACCGCCATCAAGCACCTCAAGATGTCCGTCGCCGCCAACACCAACAATCAGCGGCAAAAGGCCCTCTCCTATTACAAGATTGGTCAGATCTACTTCTACGACCTGAAGGACTTCCCGAATGCGCAGGTTTACTTCGACAGTGCCTCCGCCTCCATCAATGCGGAAGCGCCCGAATACCGCGAAATCTCCACGATCAGCGCCACGCTCAAGGAGTACATCGGTTATGTGAACACGATCCACCTCCAAGATAGCCTCCTGCAGTTGAGCAAGATGAGCGACAAGTCCCTGGAGGAATACGTGGACAAATACCTCGAGGCCCAAGCCAAGCGCAAGGAGCAGGATGAGCAGCGCCGCCTTGAAGAAATGAAGGCCCTCAACGATCCCAACCTCTTCAACCAATTCGGTGAGGACAAGGGACGAGGGAACAATGGCTTCTATTTTGACTCGCCCGATCAGGTCAGTTCCGGCAAGATCAAATTCGAGCAGTCTTGGGGCATGCGCAAAAACGAGGACAACTGGCGCAGGAAGAACAAGACCCTGGAGGTCATCACGGACAGCGAGGGAGCGGATACTGTCAAGATCTCCGAGGAGGAGGTCAAGAAGTATGGCTCCGCCGAAAAGGCCAAGATGATCAAGAATGTGCCCCGCACCGAGGAGGATCGCATCCTTGCAGCTGGCAAAGTCGAAGAAGCCCTCTACGGCCTCGGTCAGGTTTACCAAAACAAGCTCCAGATTCTGGACTCCGCCATCGTGGTGTACAATCGCCTCGTCAACCGCTTCCCGGATTCCGAATACACCCTCAAGGCGCGCTACGCCCTCTTCAAGATCTACTCCGACAAGGAGGACGAGTCCAGCGCCAATGAGCAGAAACGCAAAATCTGCACCGCAGCGCCCAATAGTCGCTATTGTAAGTATTGCAACAACGAGACCTTCGAGGACGGCTCCAAGGAGAGCATGGAAAACTTCGCAGCCGCCTACAAAGCCCTGCTTGAGACCTACCAGCGCAGGGAATGGAACACCTGCATCGACTTCAGCAACTTCATCATCAGCCAGTTCCCTGAGGATGAGGGCCTCGCGGAAGTCTATATGATCCGGGGCAAGAGCTACGGCGGCATGGGCCTCAAGGACAGCTTGGTGAACATCTACAAGTACACCAAGACCAACTACCCCGACGCGGATGTGATTCCCGAGATCAACCGGACCCTCGCCTACCTCAGCGGTGACAAGCCGGCCGAAAACAAGGGACAACCCGGCGACAATCAAGTTCAGCCCGGCAACGAAAACCCGCGATTCGCAGGATTTGAGGCCGTCCGCAAACCCAATGAAAAGCTCTACGTCGTCGTCACCATCAAGAAGGAGAAGCTCCAAACCAATGAGCTCCAGCAGAAGGTGAACGACTTCAACGCCAAGTACTTCGCCGAAAAGCGCCTCAACGTGAGCGTCTTCCTCTACAACAACAAGTACCACATGCCTTACATCAGCCAGTTTGACAGCGAGAAGGAGGCCGCCGCCTACATCTCCGCACTGCGCAAGGACATGGAATTGAGCACTTTGTTCACGGACGAGGAAGAAAAGGCAGCCTACATCAGCCCGGCCAACTTCCGCACCGCCTACGGCAAGAAGCGGATGGAAGACTATTTCCTTTACTACGAGGAGGTTTTGCTCTCCGGC
The DNA here is from genome assembly GCA_046329055.1 of Bacteroidia bacterium. Classification (GTDB taxonomy): domain Bacteria; phylum Bacteroidota; class Bacteroidia; order J057; family JADKCL01; genus JADKCL01. The sequence goes on along the minus strand of JAXLVK010000022.1, from coordinate 29,512 downwards.
AATTGATCGAAGTCCGGCATTCCGGTGCCGTCGCTTGGAATCAATTGATGGAATTCCTCTTAACTTTGGCTGAGGTAATTCAGGTACAATTTGACGCCTTCCACCACACCCGATGGCCCTGTCGGCAGCCCCAAGCGGGTCACCGCCAAATTCGAGCAAGCCAAGTCCAAGGCGGGCCGGAAGTGGTTCCGTTTTTTCCGATTCATGATCTTGGGATTCGTGGGCACTGTCGTGCTCGCCATCGTGGGCGTGGTGCTCATCGCCCTCAGCGACATGCCGCCCATGGACGTGATCGAAAATCCGCATTCGGAGCTCAGCACTCGGATTTATTCAGCGGACGGCATGGTCTTGCGCGACCTCTTCGATGAGAAGAACCGCGTCAGCGTCAAAATGGAGGACATTTCCCCCCACGTGATCAATGCCCTCGTGGCGACTGAGGACGTCCGCTTCCGCGAACACTCCGGCATCGACCCGCAGTCCTTCTTTGCTATCGCCAAGGAAGTCCTCTCCGGCAACCGTCCGCGCGGGGGCAGCACGGTGACCATGCAGCTCGCCCGGAACCTGTACGAGATGATCGGTCGTGAGCGCAGCATCTGGCGCAAGCTCAAGGAAATGGTCGTCGCGGTCGTCCTGGAGCGGGAATTCACCAAGGAGGAGATCCTCGTCGCCTACCTCAACACCGTCTCCTTCGTAGGCAACACCTACGGCATCCAAAACGGCGCCAATGAATACTTCGGCAAGGACGCGGACTCGCTCAAGATCGAGGAGGCGGCCATGCTCGTGGGCTTGCTCAAAGCGACCGACAAGTATAATCCCCGCCGCTTTCCTGATGCTGCCAAGAACCGCCGCAATACCATCTTGGAATTGATGGGCGCACAGGGATTTGTCCCTTCGGGATGGAGCCTGGACAGCCTCAAGTCCCTCCCGATCAATGTCCGTGAACGCAGCGACTACCGCGACCTGGGCTTGGCGCCCTACTTCACTGAGCATCTCCGCGAATGGCTGAAGGAATGGTGCAAAACCACGGGACACGATCCCTACCGCGATGGCCTCAAGATCTACACGACCATCGACTCGCGGATGCAGCGCTACGCGGAGGAGTCCGTCTCTGAGCACCTGAAGTGGCTACAGGGTGTCTTTAACAAGCACATCGACGGCAAGGAGCCATGGGTAAAGGATTCGACCTTCCTCACCGACATCATGAAGCTGAGCACCCGCTACCATTCTGCACGGGCTGCGGGACTGAACATGGACGAGATCATGGAGGAGTTCCATACCCCCATCAAAATGGACCTTTTCGCATGGGACAGGCAGGTGCGCGACACCCTCATCAGCCCCTGGGACTCGCTGAAATACTACGCCAAGTTCCTCGAAACCGGATTCATGGCCGTGGATCCCACGAATGGCCACATCAAGGCATGGGTCGGCGGGATCAATCACCGCTTCTTCAAATACGACCACGTCTATACCGGCAAGCGGCAGGTGGGCTCGACCTTCAAGCCCTTCGTGTACTGTGCGGCCTTTGACAATGGCAGCTCGCCCTGTGATGTGGAGTTGAACCAGCCGGTATTCTTCTACAATGACCTCGGGAAACAAATCTGGGCGCCCAAGAATGCCGATGGCAAGATTGGCGGGTTCATGACCCTGCGACGTGGATTGGCGACATCGACGAACCTGATCACCGCCCGCGTGATGAAACGCATCGGGCCGCATGTGGTCTGCGAATGGGCGAAAAAGATGGGCATCGAAAGCCCCTTGGATTGCGTGCCTTCATTGGCCTTGGGTACCACGGATTTGAGCGTGTTTGAGTTGACCGGGGCCTACGGCACCTTCGCGAACAAGGGCATCTACAACCGTCCCATGTTCGTGACCCGGATCGAGGACCGCAACGGCAACGTCTTGGCGGACTTCTATCCCGAGGGCCGCGAAGCCATTTCCGAGAAGACCGCCTACATGATGATCGACATGTTACGTGGCGTGGTGAACGAGCCCGGAGGCACCGGAGGTCGTTTGCGCTCCCGCTATAAATTGAACATGGACATTGGCGGCAAGACAGGAACCACCCAAAACCAGTCTGACGGATGGTTCATGGGCGTCACGCCTTACATGGTGGGTGGCACCTGGGTCGGTTGTTCCGATCGCCGGATGCGTTTCCGCTCCTTGGAATATGGTCAAGGCGCAAGCCTCGCCCTGCCCATCTTTGGACTGTTCATGTCCAAAGTCTATGCGGACAGCACCATCGGCTTGCCGAAGGACCGCTTCCCCGTCCCCTCCAATTTCGACGTGGAGCTGGACTGTTCCAAGTACGACTACCAACGCAAGAATGCTTGGGGAGACACCTCCTCGACGGGCATCAAGTCCATCATGAACCCCGACAATGAGTGAGGCGCATTCCGAAAAGGTAAGGGAGCAATTGCGATTGGTGCCCGACGCGCCTGGGGTTTACCGCTATTACAACAAGTCTGGACAACTGCTCTACATCGGCAAGGCCAAGAGCCTGCTGAAGCGGGTGCGCAGCTACTTCTCTGGTGGCAAGGGCCACAGCTACCGCATCGCGACCATGGTTGCGCAGATCGCGGACATTCAGTACACCATCACCCACAGTGAATCGGAGGCATTGACCCTTGAGAACAATTTCATCAAGGAGCATCAGCCCAAGTACAACATCAACCTCAAGGACGGGAAGACCTATCCCTACATCACCATCACCAAGGAGCGGTTCCCGAGGGTCTTCCCCACCCGCGACCGGACGGATGAGGGTGCGGAATACTATGGGCCATTCACCTCCGTGAAGTCGATGCATGCTTTCCTGGACCTCATCCGGCAGAACTACAAGTACCGCACATGCAACTACAACCTCAGCGAAGCCAATGTCCGGTCAGGTAAGTTCAAACTCTGCCTGGAGTATCAGATTGGCAATTGCTTGGGGCCATGTGAGGCGCAGATTTCAGAGGAAGACTACCTCAAAAACATTGCTTCGATCCGCAAAATCTTGAAAGGGCACCTCCGCGAGCTGCTGGAGCAATTGGAACAGGAGATGTATGCCCATGCCGAGGAGTACGCATTTGAAAAGGCGGAAGCGGTCCGGATCATGATCGAAAAAATCCGCGCATTCAAGCTCCGCAACACTGTGGTTTCCGAGGAAATCGATGCCGTGGATGTCTTGACCGTGGACCGCCTGAATGATCTCGCCGTCTTGAACCATTTCCGGGTCTCAAGGGGCGCCATCGTTGCGACGCATAGCTGGGAAGTCCGGATCAAAAACGATGAGACCGACGAGGAATTGCTGGCTTCGGTATTTGATCGGCTGCTGGTTGAAGAAGGCATGGGCAAGGAACTCCTCACCAACGTCACATTTGGCCTCGAAGACGAATCCGCCGATTGGGAAGGTCAAATCAAGGTGCCAACCCGCGGTGACCGCAAAATGCTGGTGGATTTGTCCATGAAAAATTGCAGGGTGCTGCTGGAGGAAAAGGTTTGGAAGCAGACCTTCAAAAAGAAAAGTCCGCAGGAACCCATCTTGGAGCAGCTGCAAAAGGACCTGCACCTCACTGCACTGCCCAAACACATCGAGTGCTTCGACAACTCGAACTTCCACGGCACCAATCCGGTCGCCTCCATGGTCGTGTTCAAGGACGGCAAAGCCTCCAAAAAGGACTACCGCCACTTCAAAATCAAGACCGTCGAGGGGCCGAATGACTTCGCCTCCATGGAGGAAATCATCCACCGTCGGTACAAAAGATGCCTGGATGAGAACCTGCCGCTGCCGAATCTCATCATCGTGGACGGTGGCAAGGGGCAACTCAGCAGCGCAGCCAAATCGCTGGAGGAGCTGGGTTTGATCACCAAGGTACCCATCATCGGCATCGCCAAGAAACTGGAGGAAATCTACGTCCTGAACGACCCGATTCCGCTGCACCTTGACAAGCGCAGCACCTCCCTCAAGCTCATCCAACAGCTCCGCAACGAGGCGCATAGATTCGGCATCACATTCCACCGCGACCTTCGCAGCAAAAACACCTTCGTCACTCACCTGACAGACCTGCCCGGCGTCGGCAAAGGCACCGCAGACAAGCTCCTGCAGCACTTCCGCTCCGTGAAAAAAGTCAAGGAAGCCAACCTCGATGAGTTGATCGCCGTCATCGGCCAAAGTCGCGCCGCCTTGATCAAGAAGGCGATCGAAGAAGGCGCTATCTAAATTTCTGATTGAATTTCCTGATATAGTTGACGGTTCCACCTCAGGAACCCTGAGTTGCTACGTCAACGGAAGGCTAGTTGTCGGTTGGCACTAACGAACCAGAAAACTGCCCGCAGGCACTCCAATTGAGAATACAGCGGATTTGAGTTCGTGCTCAAAACGAATAGCCCCTAAAAGGACGAGGGAAGCTCTCGCTTCCCTCGCTATCTTTTTTAAGAAGTGGCTAACCTTATCTCAGTAGCACCAGAGGTGGTGCTCAAACTCTACGAGCTGGTTGCGGCGGAAGTCGGACTCTTCCAAGTCACGGACACCACGGCCAGACACGTTGATAATGTAGCTGCTGAACAGGCGAAGTTCGAAGATTTCGCGCATGTTGCGGTACTCTGCGTCGTTGAACTTGTTCTTCCACTGGGTGTCTTCGAGGGTTTCGAGGACGTCAGCATAACGGAAGCAGACGAAGTTTTTGTCGGGCAGAGTTTCACCCGGATCGACCCACACGAGGCGGAGGAACTGGATGTCATACACCATGTCGGAGCGGTTCTTGTCGAAGATACGGTCTTCGATGAACTCAAGAGCGGTTTCGTAAGCAGAGATGGAGAAGTCACCTTCCACAGCGCCGCCAGCGGGAGCTGCAGGATCGGAGTCACCTTCTGTGCCGCCGTCGCCCATGTCGTCGCCGAACTCATCACCACCGAACTCATCACCACCGAAGTCATCGCCACCTTCGAAGTCGTCGAAACCTGAGTCTTCCTCGTCGAAGGACTCACCGTCGCCGCCGCCGCCGCCTTCGATCTGCTGAGCGATCTTGACGACGTCTTCGTAGGTAAGGGACTTGTTCAAGCTATCTGGATGGTACGCTAGGTACTTGCCAGACTTGAGGCCATTCACCAGCGCAACGATCACACCCTGAGTCTCGCCGTAAGACGGGTTGCCATAAAGGCCGGGGCTTTCGGAAGCTGTCAGGGGCTCATTGATCTTTTCTGTGAGATCAATGCGGTTCACAACTTTCCTTCTCCAGAAGTGGTCGTCCACGCGCGGAGGGATCCGGGCGCCAGGAATCTGAGCAGCCACCTCCGTCATGACTCCGCTCAGGAGCACCAGGAAAGTAAGAAAAGCTAATCTTTTCATGACAGATGATTAATTATTTAACAATTGCGCCAATATACAAATCCCTATCCCCAAACTGTTCTTCGATCTTCTTGTTCTGGAAGTTCATCCGATAGACCGCGCCGACTTTGAAGAAGATCTTGGTACCGGGCGGATCTCCTTTGAGGGAGTTGCCAAGTGCACAAGACACACCTGCCACTGCGTCTTTGCCGTTGCCGCTGAAGGAAGCCACCTTGGTAGGAGCACCCAACGAACGGGCGGACAGAAGGTCGATCACGTCGATGACGTAACGGGAGTCCTTCGGAAGCGCATTACGGAAGTCATTGTCAGGACGGATTTTGACTTTACAGTCAGCCTTCGCAGGGATCGGAGTAGCACCATTGTACTCTTTGCCAAGCACTTCGAGCACGATTTCCGGGCGCGGGGGCTTGATAACTTTGTACTTGATGTCGTCGATCTTGATGTTCTGACCGTTGGTCAAAGAGGAAACCCCGAGCACACAAGTCTTGCCTGTGGGCACGATTGTAATCACACGCTTGTCAGTGGAGCTGGGCAACACTTGAGCTTCGGTAGCAGTGAACTTGGGGTTGTAGAACTCACCAAGAGCAGGGCAATCGACGTTGATGGTGTTACCGCAGTTGGCATACAGGTTCTGCACAGACGCAGAGGTGATGACCACCTCAGGCTTGCGGATGGTGTACTTGCCTTCCACTTTGAGTTCAGCGATGGAGCCGTCAGCTTTCGGGACCTTGATCACTGCATGGTATGCAGCTTCTTTCTCGGTTTGTCCTTTGCCGAAGCCACCGGGGGCAGTGAAGCTCATGGTAGCAGAGTTGCCACCTTTGTCCACTGTCACGCCGCTACCCACGAACTCGGGCTTAATTTCACTTGAAGACATAGCCACGAAGAGCTTGGTCTCAAATTTCATACCAGCCGCGACGACGCGAGAGGTCGGAGCGTCAACTGCGATCAAGGAGTCGATTTTGAAGGTCACCGCGCCCAGTTTCGCTTTCACGAAGCCGAGAAGGTCGCTGTGAATTTCTTGAACGTCCAACTTGAACTTCTCCATCATGGCCAAGTCAGCCACAACAGGCTTGCCGTGGAATGTGTGGTATTCCCAGACATGCTCACCTTCGTCTTCGCAGAGATGCTTGAAGGGATTCTTGCTCAGGTCAGAATTCTTGGTGGAGTCGTTGTCGGAGACAAACTTGTTTGCCCAGTCCACGAAACCATTGAGTTCTTCCTTGAGCTTGATCGCCTCGCCAGCACCACGGCCACCGTTGGCGCCATCACCACCAGCTCCCATCCAGAACTGATAGTTCAACTCGGTTTCCTTCATGTTGGCCATTTCACCGGTTTCGGCGTCCAGACCAGAGAATTCTTCGAGTTTCTTGATGCGCTCATTGATGCCATTGATGAGGCCGTTGGCCTTCTTCTCGACATCGTCAGTCAGAGCGATCAGGTACTCATTCTTCTTGTTACCTTGATCGGTCTCTTCCTTGATTTTGGATTTGATACCGCCTTGGGTATCCTTGTTTTTGGCTGCGAATGACTCCGCAGACTCGGCCAAAGAATCACGGAGGCTCCGGAAAGCGTCCAGGATTTCTGCACTCACGTTCAAAGCCAGAAGGGCTGTGAGAACGAGGTACATCATGTTGATCATCTTCTGCCGAGGTGATAGATTCCCACCTGCCATGATTTACTCCTTTCTAAAGTTTTACCGCTAAGAAATGATACTTAGATAAGAATAAATCAACCGCGGGCGCCAGACATGGCGGACAGCATACCTCCATAGATGGAGTTCAGGTCGCGCAGGTTCTTGGTGAGGCTTGCCACTTCGTTGCGGTAAGCTTCAGCGTCCTTGGAGGCTTCGACCATGTTGGTCATGGCGCTGCCGAGGCTGTCATAGAACTTGCGGATAGCTGCGATATGTTGGTTGGCATCGCTGAGTTCCATCTCATAGACGGCGTTCAGAGAAGCCAGGTTCTTGGTCACGCGTTGAACCTCTTCGTGGTAAGCGTTGGCTTGGGTTGCTGCGGAACCGACGCTGCTGCTCAGGCTGGTCATGGCATCCACAGTGCTGGAGTAGCCTTCGTTCAGCTGAGACATTTTGCCGGTGGCGTTGCGCACGCTAGCGGTGTACTCGTTCGTGGCGACAGTGGCATCCTCGATTTTGGAGAGTTTGTCCACGTTGTTCTTCAGACCTTCCAGAGAGCCGGAGAGGGAGTCAAACAGGTCGGAGGAAAGTTCAATACCGCCAATGCCTTTTTCAGCAATAGCCAGAGCTTCCTCAGGAGACATACCAGAACGTTCATCGGTAGTGTCCATCACGAACTCATCGTCTTCGTTCAGTTGCGGGTAAACCTTACCCCAGTCCAGTTCGGCGTGGAGAGGTTCGAACGCGGAAACGAAGAACACCACGCACTCGGTACCCATACCTGCGATAAGCATCTCGTTGGCGAAGGGCCAGTGCATGATCTTAAAGAGTGCGCCACCAATCACAACCGCTGCTCCAAGACCATACACGTACTTCATGAAGAGCTTAAAAGCGCGTGATTCCAGAAAACCTTTTTTCTTAGCCATTTTGTTTAATTCTCCTTAAAAAAGTTGAATACTATCAGGAACAATTTCAGATTGACAAATAAGCTATTGGCCTATGCCTACGCCAGGATCAGGATGCTTTCTTGCGAGTGGTAGTAACGGACATCCACACCGGGCATGGAGCGTACTGAGTAGAATTATCAGAACGCTGCGGCACCGGAACGGCCAATCTGCGTGACGACACAACGGAAGCCAACGAAGGACTTGGTGGTGTCGCTGTACTCGTAGGTACGGGTACCGCAGGAGAGGAAGTAACCGATATCCTTCCAAGAGCCGCCGCGGATCACCTTGCGGATGTTAGCACCGCCGGGGACGCGCTCTTCAGCCTTGTAACGGGGGTCACGATAGACAGGGTTCAGGTCGTGTGCGTAGATGTAGCCAGACTCTTCGAAGTCGTCTTCGCACCACTCGGCCACGTTGCCGGGCATGCACCAGAGGCCGTAGTCATTGGGCCAGTAGCTGCGCACGGGGCAGGTGTACTCGTAGTTATCGGCGATATAATCACCGCGACCAGGCTTGTAGTTAGCGAGGAAGCAACCCTTGGAGTTACGGATGTAAGGACCTTCCCAAGGATAGATTTTGTGCTCGAAGCCGCCACGGGAAGCGTATTCCCACTCAGCCTCGGTGGGCAGGCGGAAACGGGGCATCGGAGGCATCTCGATGGAGGCGCGGTAAGCGTTGTAGTGAGCGGTCCTCCAGCGGCAGAACTCAGAAGCTGCATACCAGTTCACGCCGACCACAGGATACTCGTCAAACGCCGGGTGCCAGTAGTAGTTTTCGGTCAACGGCTCATTGTAAGCGAAGACGAAGTCCCGCATCCAAGTAAGCGTGTCCGGATAAACCAACTTGGCCACGTCAGCGGCGAGGGTGTCCATTGCAGTCTCGATGAACTGACGGTACTCGTTGTTGGAGATCTCCGTGTCGTCCATGTAGAACGCGCTCATGGTGATCTGACGGTTGTGTGCGACCTGGGAATAGTTCACATCTTGGTCGTTTTGACCCATGTGAAAGCTACCAGGCGGAATGAGCACCATGCCGTAGGGAGTGGGTTGATCCCAATCCGGGCGGTCCATCACGCCTGTCAATTCCCCGTTCTTGCCCGTCTGCTTGCCGCCAAAAAGGCTGCAACCACTCGCAAGTACTGAAATTGCAACAAGAACAAACAAATACCTTTTCATAGCAGACTAATTGAAGAATGTTGCAAACTAATGCGCCTATGTATTGACAAACTTAAAACTCACTTATCACATGCACAAGAGACTCTTACCTTTCAATCGAACTCACCTACAATTTTTCAGTGATTCGGCCTATTATCTGAAAGGTCTTCATTCAACTTGTACAAAGATCGTCTTCCTTATTCCTAATCCAATCAGGTAACAACACCTATTAGATGTTGTTGATGTACAAGGTCCGGGTACCACGACGAGGCGGCAGGTTCTTGAACTTGGACGGGAAGGTGTAGGAAAGTATTACTTCGTGCGAGCCTGTCGTGAACCGACGGAGACCGGACGTGGTGTAATCGTAGGAATAACCGATGAACATGTAGGTGGAGGCATTGAAGCCCACGATTCCAGAAAAGGAATCTGCGCTCTGACCAACCAATCCACGGTGGCTGATGCCGAAGACCATCGGGCTCACGTAGAGGTTGACGTTTTGGTCAAACTGCATTGTGGGGCCGGCCATGCGGAAGTTCAGGTTCGGCTCGAGGAACACGGAAGGGCCGAGCTGGAATGTCATGCCTGCGCTACCTGAGATGCCACGGGAAAGAACCGTTTGCACTTGGTCGGGCACTGCCATGAGTTTCTCCATGGAAGGCTCGAGGATGTGGGTCACGGAACCACCGATGTAAAACTTGTCCTGGGGGTAAGCACTGGAGGAAGCACCTTTGAGGGGAACGTGAAAAAACAAACCGGCATCCAAGTCAGGAACAGTCAAGGGGCTCTTGGAAACAGGCAGGACGGGGTCAATGCCACCTGCTTGGTTGTAGATCCAGTCGCCGTTCAGGACTTTTTGATACACACCACCTGCAACACCAATGTTGAGGTAGGCTTTTTCCTCACCAAATTTCATGTGGAAGGCGTACGCAGCCTTGGCACCGACGGTGCTGAGTGGGCCGAGACGGTCGCCGATCAGGTATGCACCCAATCCGCCGTGAAGGACCTTGCTGTAGCCATTGATGCTTGCCGTGGTCGTGCTAGGGGCCTGGTCGATGCCCACCCACTGCGCCCGTCCTAGTCCCGTGATGTTGGTCGCTTGGAGCGCGCCAGCATAGGCAGGATTTTGAACGAACCTATTGAACATGAACATCGTGTACTGCGGGTCCTGCTGCGCAAATGCCGCAGGCGAAAGTACAATCACCAACAAAAACCCCAGTAATAAGCTCCTCATGTATGCTTTGAATAAATTCAGGTGCTGAAATTGGGAATTATAATTCAAAGTTACAAATTTTTTTGAGTCAGGAGCGGCCTGCCAGAGGCAGCGATATGGCTCACCTGACGCTGCAAACTCCAATCGGTAACACATGTGAATTCAACGAATTACACATATATTATGTGCTACTTGTTGAATTCCTTCAGGTAGGCTTCGATGGCCGCCGTCATGGACGGCATGTTGGGCATCGGAGCCTCGATGTCCACCCTCAATCCAGCGTCCCGAATCGCCTTGGAAGTGGTAGGCCCGAAGGCGGCAATCACCGTGTCGTTTTGCTTGAAATCCGGGAAGTTTTGGAACAGTGACTCGATGCCAGAAGGCGAGTAGAAGCAGAGCATGTCGTAGTACACATCCCTCAGGTCGCTGAGGTCGCTGCTCACTGTATTGTAAATCACAGCCTCCACCAAGTTGAACTTCTGCTCGACCATCCAGTCCGTGAGGGCCGTGGTATGGATGGAGCTGCAAGGGAAGAGGTACTTCTCCTTGGGATGCTTTTTGACGAGGTCGATTAAATCGTTGCTGGTGCGCTCGCCCACGTAGAGCTTGCGCTTCCGGATCACGATGTACTTCTGCAGGTACTTGGCAGTGGCATCGCTCACGCAGAAGTACTTCATGTCAGCGGGCATCTCGACCTTGAGCTCCTTCAGCAAGCGGAAGTAGTGGTCGATCGAATACTTGCTGGTAAAGATGACGGCAGTGAAGTCCAGGGGATTGATATTCTGTTTTCGGAACTCATTGAGGGTCACACCTTTGATCTCAATGAAATTCCGAAAATCCATCTTGAGGCCCCATTTCTCCGAGAGCTTCAGGTAGGGAGAATTCTCGTCAGTGGGATAGGGCTGAGAGATGAGTATGGACTTAACTTTCTTTCCCATGGAGTAGTGTTCGAGCTCCTGAAATCAGTAAATCATTGGCAAGCCGGGTAGCGGCCTCCTCTGCTTCTGAGACATGGCAATCTATGTTTCGGCGGAGCACCTCGGAGCCATCCTGCGCGGCCACGCCACCGGAAAAGCTCAAGATATCCCCCACCACGGTGCCCAATGCAAAAACCGCGCTGTGGCAGCCTCCCTCCAATGTCCGGAGGAATGCCCGCTCAGCCAGCACGGCGACTTCCGTGTCCCGATGGTTCAGCACCGCGCGCACCCGCTCGAGTGAGGGATGCCCTTCCTGCATGGTCAGGCCCAAGGCCCCTTGACCCACAGCGGGTGTGAATGTGGACACGTTCAGCTTGCGCACCACCAGGTGTGACAGCCCCATGCGCTTCACGCCAGCGTAGGCCAGCAAGAGCGCGTCGCACTCGCCTGCCTGCATCTTGGCCACGCGCGTGTCCACGTTCCCACGCATGGGCACCATGCGCACGTGGGGGCTGTAATGTCGCAACAATGCAATCCTGCGCAAAGAAGAGGTCCCAACCGTAATGCCTTCAGCCACGTTGTCCAGGTCATGGGCTTCGTTCATGCTCAAGAGCACATCCCGGGGGTCTTCGCGCTTGCCCACTGCCATGAGCAAGATGGATTCCGGCAACTCGGTGGGCAGATCCTTGGCACTGTGGACCGCGAGATCGATCTCGCCTGCCAGCATGGCATCGTCCAGCGCCTTGGTAAACAGTCCCTTGCCACCGATCTCGTGCAGCGGCTGCGATTGTTGCAGATCACCTGTCGTCTTGTAAAGAACAAGTTCTGCCGCAATCCCATGCTCCGCCAACAAATCCTTCACGTGATTTGCCTGCCACAGGGCCAACTTGCTACTTCTTGTACCGATCCTCAGGTTCATTGGCCCGTGCGCATCATACCAGTATCAACCACGGCAAAATTTCGAGGGTGCAAATATACAAAATTTTCAGACTCCCAGAAATGGCGTAAAGGCGACTCAACCCGGCATACAGCAAGGCGACCCGACGTACTCCGTACAAGACGAATAGGAAGCCCCAAATCGTGAGGACGATGGACCCCGCTCCCGGCTCCAGGAAGAAGATGAAGCTCGCCGGGATGTAGGGTGCGAGGTTCAGCGGAAAGGCAGCGAACACGTCCAGGTTTTGGATCGAACTGTTCAGGTTGAATAGCCGGAACACGGTCCCGATGCTGTTGATCAGGAAATACTTGGCCAGATTCAGCCCAGCGACCAACCCAAATACCACCAGGAAAATCTCCCAAAGCGGGACATCCTCCGGGGCCAGATAGCGGTAGATCAGCCCCTTGGTGGAGAAGATATTGACCATCCTCCAGGACTCCGACAGCTCCACATAGTAGAGGAGCAGCGACACGGTCACCGAGGTCACGATGATCCGCAGGATGTTCATGAGCCAGCGCTGCTCACCCTTGAGGAACTTGTTGTCCGCGATGAGTTCGAGGTAAATCTTGGTCTTGGTGATGTATTCGCCCAGGCTGCCATAAGCCTTTGGGGCCGCGACCTTGAGCAACAACATGCAGATCACAGGCAGCAGCAGGAAAATCACCAACGAGGTCCTGTCCGGAGGCGTGAGCTTGGGGCTGACAATCGCCGTCTGCGTCTGGAAATGCCCATAATTGCTCGTGGGGCGCATCTGGGAATCCCTCCAAAACCGCAGGAGCTTGTGGTCTGTGGCGGAGGCGTAGGGGTAGCTGTTATAGACCGCCAAGCTGTCCGCAGCCCCGGGATTGCTCAGCATCTGCCAACCTTGGGCGGCTATGATGGCCTGCGCATGGTTGGAGGGCCGGAAGGGAAATGCCAATGGATCCTGGTAGGGATAGGCGAACAGCCCCGAGGTCAACTTCAGGATGATGGTGGTATCGTCCAGGTACTGCGGACCGGGTTGCCAGGAGGCGATCATGGCCGCGCGACGCGCTGTGGTCACCTGCTTGGGAAAGCTCACCCGCTCCGTTTGCCGATCCGCTTGCAGGATCAGGGCTTGCCTGAAAATGCCGATGAATGGCTCCGGGTACCAAGGGAAGGACAGCCCGTGCGTGGTCATGCGAACCCGCAACACATTGCCAGTCGGTTTGAGCCAGGACTTTTGAATGGGCAGGAGATGCTCCTTGAAGGGGTCCTCGGTCACCGCCAAGAGCTTGTCGTTCAGGAAGATTTCACTGCTCCAAGCCACTGCCTCCAGGTAGAGGTAGAGCGTATCCTGCAAGGCATTGTACTCCGGCAGGTCAAACTCCCGCCGCAGGGCCATCTCATCGCGGTCAAACTTGTTGAACGGGACGATGTGGCGGTAGTTGTTCTCGTCGAACCAGATGCCTTTCAGATCAACGACAGCGCCCAATCCATCAGTCAATGGACTTGGGTAATAGCGCAGACCGGAGGCACGGACCTTGGCACCCAGCCCCAAAACCAGACAGAGCAACATCGCCCCGAAGAGGGCGGACATTCTTGACCGATTCCAGAATTGCAGCAAGGCCGTCATCAAGGAGGAATAACGGCGCGAAGATAGTTGTTTTCGGCTGAATTGCCCCTTGCTCAAAACACCTTCTCGATGTCGATGAAGCAGTCCATGTAGAGGGCGATGACATTCTGGACCATGGACGCTGCCAGCAGGATGACGGAGGCGACCCGGCCCCAGGTGCGCTGCCCCAGCCACTCGACCACAGGCCAGGCCATGAACATGAGCACGGGCATGAAGACGATGTACCAGCGCATCCCGATGCAGTCCCCGCCATAGTTGTAAGTGCGCATCCCGATGTAGGTGATGAGGATCAACACTGGCAATGCCATCCATTTCAGCACCGTGCCCAGCGATGGCAACCGCCGCCGCACCACTGGCACCCACAGCGCCAAGGGCAATGCCAGCAGCGGCGTCACTGCCCAGAGCCCTTTCGGCCCCACCAATGTTTTCAGGAAATACAAGGCCTGCGGCTCCTTGAACAAGTCACTGCCCTGCGGCTTGGTCCAGTAGCTCCCCTCATAGCGGTAGAGCTTGCCTTGCATGTAAAACGGCTTCCATTCCCCGGAAATCTCATGGAAAATCCACAAGGTCGGGAGCGCGGGCAGCACCATGCACAATCCAGCAAGCAATCCTCCCAGTCGGTCACGCCACAGCAGCAACCCCAGCAATACCAAGCCAAATGCCATCGAGGGCAGCTCCAATGCCATGGTATAGCCGATGAGCAAGCCCAGCAAGGCCATCATCCATCGGCGCCGCTCCTCCCCTACCCAGACACGGTACACGCCCCAAACCGCGATCAACAGCAGGCTCGACGCAGGGGAATGGTTGTTGATCTCGGGGGTGTAGCCGTACGCGAGGCAACCCAGGCTCAATGCCAAGAGCATGAAATGCAGCGTCCAACGGTTCTGCGTGAAGGCCAGCAGGAAGCGCATCGCGACCCAGAGCATGAGCACGTACGGCAAAATCTGATTCAGCAGGACCAGGAAGCGGTTGTAATCCTTGCGGTGCGCATAGAACTCCCAGCCTGTCACGGCTTTTAGCACCTTGGCCTCGCCTGCCATCACCAGCGGGTACAGCGGCGGCTTGGAGGAGTAGATGCGATCATTCAGCTTGATGGCGTCGATGCTCAGCGGGAATGGCGTGGTGTCGCCCGGCGCGGCATGGGCCCAGGTGTTCTTTTCCACCAACCGCTCCACCGTGATGAACCGTGACCGGGAATTGTCCCCGAGGCGGCCCTTCTTCCAAAACGTGCTCACCAGCAGGATCAAGCCGAGGACCAGGATCATCCAGCGGATGCTGCGGGGGATGCCGGGCTTGGGAGTGTCAGCGAGCATTCGGGACGGGCCTAATGGATCAAGCTTGGGCGCTGGTACGCCGGTTCATCATCAGGTGCAGGATGCCGAGCGTAGCTGCGAACCCCTGCCAAATCAGCGCCGCGTGGTAGCCCCAGATGGGCTTGGGCATGAGCTTCCCCAAAAACGGAACGTCCCTGGCATCGTCCCCGATCACGAAAATGCCGATCACAGTGATGACCGTCGTGACGATGGCCGTGATGGTGACGGGCATCGGCAACCAACTCATCTTGCCCATGATCCGCATCACCGCAGCAAATCCCAGCACCATCGCCAGCAGCAGGTACATGATGGGCACTCCCACCATGAGGAAGAAACTGGAATCGTCGAAGATTTTGCGGAGGCTGTCCGTGTCCTTGAAGGTCATGCGGATCACATCAATCCCATTCAACTGCAGGGTGGCCATGCTGAAATTGGGAAGCAGGAAGGTTACTGCGAGCAGCAAGGCCAGCACTCCCCATCCCAATCCCAGCAGGCGATGGATGTTGGGAAGGGTGATTTGGATGGGATTCGAGGAAGGGGTTTCGTCATTCATTGCGAGGCCAAAATTGCAGAAAATGCCGGACAATCACCCCGGTGCCAGAGTATGTCATCCAGACGGAAAATGCAGCATTTGCCAAACCGCCCCAACAAGCCCTTGAGCAAGGTCTCTCCTTGGCGTGAGTGCCTTTGCAGTGGGTTTGCAGTGCATTTGGAGTGGGTGTGGAGTGCATACAGTTCCAAGTAACCAAGAACCAACGATGAGACATTGAGCAAGGCAGGTTGAGGGACAGGCAAGGCCAATGGACATTTCCTCTTGCGAACGCAAATGGAGACATGCCATTCACCGGAGGCATCCCGAGAATCCGGACGATCGGCGTGCGGCGCCCTTCGACAAGGCTTCGACGAGCTCAGCCCGACGGCTCAGGGACCGGCCGCCGCATCCATTTTCGCCAAGAGTCATTGCCAAGAACCAAATCATTGGCAACTGAAAAGCGGCTAATTTCGCGGAATGAAAATTCAGAGTCGGCTTTGGATTTGACACGCAAGGTGGCTGGTGACGGGACGACGCCTTGGTCCCAATTGCCCAGGCGGCGTGACCATTCCCCATGAGACAGGATTATTGGGGCATAGCGGCGCTGGATACGCTTGCTGCCATCACCCATTTGCAGGACGCATTGCTGGGTGCGGCCAACCTCCGCGACATCGGCTACCACTTCCCCGACACCGACCCCAAGTACAAGGGCGTTGACAGCCGCATCCTCCTGGCCGACACTGTGAAGCTCCTGCATGAAAAAGGCTGGCAAGTCGGCAACGTCGATTGCACCATCGTGGCGGAAGCCCCAAGCTCAATCCCCACGTCCCCGCCATGCAAGCCATCATCGCCCCTGCTGGGCGTGGACATCGACGCTGTTCCATCAAAGCCACCCGCAACGAAGGCATGGACGCCATCGGCAACCGCGAAGGGATGAAGGTGTATGCGGTCGTGCTGATTCAGGCAATGAATAATTGATAATGAATAATTAACAATGCTCTCGGACCGCTTCTGGGTGGGCATTGTCCATTATCAATTATTCATTATTCATTCAAGAAGGGGTTGTATTTCCTCTCCCTCCCTACGGTTGTGGGCTGCATGTGGCCGGCATAGACTTTCACTTCGTCGCCGAGGGGGAAGAGTTGGGTGCGGATGGTCTGGATGAGCTGGGCATGGTTGCCGCCGGGGAGGTCCGCGTCCTGCCGATGCTGTCGTAAAAGAGGACGTCGCCGCTGAAAATCTGCTTGGATTCCCGATGGAAGAAGGAGACGTGGCCTGCGCTGTGACCGGGGGTGAAGAGGATTTCGAGCTTGGAATTGCCGAATTCGATGACCTCGCCTGCCTCGATGAAGCGGTCGGGCTGCGGGGAGGGGTCGTAATCCATTCCGTACATCCTGCAAAACGCTTCAGCGCCCGTCAGGTTGTAGAGGTCGTCGCGGTGGGCGAGCAGGGGCACTTTGAATTCCACGGTGGAGGAAGGCATTGCCCAAGACGTGGTCCACGTGGCAGTGGGTGTTCAGGATGAGCTTGAGGAGAGGCCAGTTGCTTTCGATGTAGTGGCGCAACTCGTCCCGCTCGTGGCGGTGGTAGCAACCGGGATCGATCACCACACATTCCTTGGTCGCATCCGACACCACATAGGTATTCTCCCCAAATGCCTCCGGAAAGAATGTGAACGACTTGATTTCCAGCATGAGTTCCGATTTGCTCCCCCAAAGGCGGACGCGGGGCAAAGATAGAGGCTGCCGGGAAACGAAAATCAATTGTCGATTCATACAACAAGGGCGACCTTTGGGCGTTTTGATTGAAGATATCGCATGCAAAAGCAGGTTCTCATCGTCGGCGGCGGATTGGGGGCAGTTTCATGGCCTTGGAGTCAGCATTGCGTGGCCACAAGGTGACCCTGATGGACCTGCCGGACGCCAAGGCTGCCTCCCGGGTGGCCGCGGGACTGTACAACATCTTCACGGGACGCGAGGCGAAGAAACTTGGATGGCGGACGAAATGCTCGCGCGGCTGAAGGCGGTGCTGGAATTGCCGGGCTTCGAGGCACTGCAACATGTGCACCCCATGGAAATCTACCGCCCCTATCCTTCCGGTCAGGTCTATAACGACTGATGGTGCGGCTGCAAAGCCCGGAATACGCAGCATTGGCGAGGCATGAGCCGGTGGAGCAACACCCGGATGTGATTCACAATCGCTTCGGGGACTGCGCATCCTGCCCTGCGGGTGGGTGGACGCGACACTGTGCTGGGAGCTGAAGTGGGTTTGGCACTCGACCACGGCATGAGATGGGTTGAGGAGGCATTCGACTATGCCAGCCTCGACCCCGAGACAGGGGCTTGCACCCAGGACGAGGTAGCAGGCACCTACGACGAGGTCATCTCGCCGAGGGTGTCGGCATCAAGGCCAATCCCTGGTTCCCATTTGTGGAAATCCGACCGCTCAAGGGCCAAGTCGTGGAGGCCAAGGTCAGCCCCGGCTTGCCACAGGATCAGATCTTGATCGTGAAGTCGTTCATCATCCCTAAGGGTAAAGATTTTTACACCATTGGATCCACGTATGAGCCACGTTTTGAGCATGTGGAACCCACTCCGGAAGGCATCGAAAACATCCTCAGTTACGTAAAGCAGGGGAATCGGCTGTCGGTGGAAGTGGTGGAGGCGCGGGCTTCCTTGCGACCAACGACAGCTAGTCGGCGTCCCGTGATGGGTAGGCATCCACAATACGGCCGTCTTGTGGTGCTGAACGGGCTGGGGACCAAGGGTGTGTTGCAAGCGCCCTGGTGCGCGGAGCGGTTGCGGTCTTGGCTGGATGGCGAACTCGATCGCCTGCCCGTGGAAACGGATATTTCCCGGTTTTTGAAAAATTTTGGCTAGATTTCACTGAGAAATGAATAGAGGTCTCAGACTCATATTGCTGCTTGCTCTGCTTACAACGGGCCATTTTGTGATGGCTCAGACGAACGCATTGGGGACGACCAATGTGCCCAACAACAAGCAGCCGAACTGGAAACATGTCTCCACGACGTTCTTCGATGTGAATTACTACACCGAGGACCCTGTCTTGGCGGCCATGACGGGGAAATTTGCCGAGGAGGCCCTGTGGGATCTGTGCAAGTCATTTGACTACAAGAACAGGTCACGATTTTCCCTCTACCTCTACCTGAGCCCCAATGACCTCATCCACGCCAACAGCTACCCTGTCGCGAACGAGAAGGACAATGGACTGAGCCCCTTGCAGACCAATTCCGGCAACATTTGCTTCCCCGGCTCCTACCATGCGCTGCGTGAAAATGTCCGCACGGAAGTCACAAGCCTGCTCATGAAGGACTTTTACTTCGGCGGCCCCATCCAACTCAGCATCCAAAACACCGTCCTTCTCTACCTGCCCGACTGGTATGCGGAAGGACTGCCTGCCTATGTGGGCGAGGGATGGGACTACGAGGACGACCTGTGGCTGGCAAGCCTTGGGAACTCCCACCTGTTGAACTTCGCCGTCGAGGGTCAAGGCCCGATCTATCATACCGCCCGCAAGTCCATCTGGTACTTCATTGCGATGAACTATGGCCCGGAGAAGCTGGGCGAGATCTTTTACATGACCCGCCTCACCCGCTCCGTCGAGGATGGCGTGATCCACGTGCTGGGCATCACCCTCAAGACCCTCACGGAAAAATGGCGGGAGTTTGTCATGCAGCACATCTCCGACAATGCCAATTTCCGGGAGTCGATTGAAAAGGAAAGCGCAGTCGCGGATGTGGGCCGGGGCGAAGAGGTGCTGGGCTTTGCATTGCATCCCAAGCAGCCCCGCGTAGCCGTCTATCTGAGCAAGGGCGGACGCCAACACGTGGACATCTACAATTTCGAGAACGGCAAGGTCCGGGAGACACCCATCACGGGAGGCTTCCCCACTGAGCAGTATGACCGCTTCCGCCTCGACATGCCCATGGCTTGGAGCCCCGATGGCAACCAACTGGTCACGACCATCTACGACAAGGATGCCGAGTACCTCGCCTGGTACAACATGGAAAAGGGCAGCGTGAAGTTCACCCGCCTCAATCCGGCATTGGATCGCATCCTCCAAATCTCCTGGAGCCCCAATGGCGAGCAACTCGTCTGCTCGGGCCTCAAGATGGGGCAGATCGACCTCTACCGCTTCATCCCCGGCAACAACGGCTTCGTGCAGCTCACCAATGACCTGAACGATGACCTCTTCCCGGTTTGGAGCCAAGACGGCAGCCGTGTTTACCATGCAAGCACCCGCCGCGAGGTGAAGAAAAACCCCGATGCCGATGAGCGTTTCGATGCAAACGAAACCGGATTCGACATCTGGGCGCTCGACATGGGCGACGAATCCCTGACCCGCGTGACGCATAGCCCGCTGTACAGCGAGTTCCCGGTGGGCATGACATCGAGCTTCGAGTTGTTGATGCAATCCGACCAAACCGGGTTGCTGAACCTCCAAAGCCTGAATGTGTTCCTGGGTGACACGACCTATCAGACGAATATGGCCCCCGGCATGTACCGCGCCATGGTGACCGACTCCTTGGTGGCGTACTCCACCTCCGGCCCCGAGGGGCTCAAGGTCTGCATCGCGCCGCGCAGCGTCCTCCGCGAGCAGGTCGCAACCCGCACCCTGCTCCGTCAGCGCAACGACAAGGCCGTCGCCATGGAGAAGCTCAAGCGCGAAAATGCCCTCAAGCAGGATTCCATCCGCAAGGCCATGGAGTCGCAGCCCATCCCCAAGGTCGTGGAACCCGAGGAAGGCGACACCGCCTCCGCCAACACCAAGACGGTGAAGTACTATGTCTTCGATGATGGCGACGATGACGACAAGGCCAAGCCCCGCAAGCGTCCGAAGAAGAACAGTGGCGACTACCAACTCAAAAAGGAGCCGGAGCGCCCGAATTTCGACACCGTCGCCATCGAAAGCCCGAGCCGCACCCGCACAGTATGGGCTGCCGACCGGGTGACCACACGATTCGGCTACGACCCCGTCTTCAAGCTGAATTTCCTCGCCGAGGCCCGCCTCCGCGATCAGCAAGGCAACCATCAGCTCACCGCCGGATTCCGCCCCTACGTGGACTTCCGCAGCTCCGACACCTACTTCCAATACGCCAACCTCAAGCATGGCATCGACTACAAACTCGGGCTGTCGCAGTCGGGTCGGTTCCTGCACAAGGCCGGATTGGGCGCACGGTACAGTTGGTTGAAGGTCGATGGGGAGGCCGTATTGCCGGTGAACCGCTTCCTGAGCTTCGGGGCGGGCGGCCACGTTTCCTACGCCACGCGCCGGAACCTGGACCTGATCCTGCCCAAGAGCATCGACGGCACCGCCCTCACGGCTGGCGCCAAGGTGCAGATGACCTACGACAAGACAGTGAAAGTGGGCAACTTCACCACCCGGGGCACCTTCGCCACGGTGAATGTGAACTCGGCCTACTCCTTCTCCAATTCGCAAGACCATTTCGTGACCGGGGCGCTCGACCTGCGCAAGTACATCCCCGTGCGTCGCTGCGTGCTTGCTGGGCGACTCTCAGGCGCCTGGTCCCAAGGTCCGATGGCACAGACCTATTTCCTCGGCGGCGTTCAGGAGGCCCTGCTCGGTCGGTTTGCCAATCCGGCGGATTTCCCCATCGAGTCCTCGCACCTGCCTGCCTTGCAGTACATGGAGTACGTGGCACCGATTCGCGGCTTCCAATTCAATGCCCGCAATGGCACCAAGTACGTGGCCGTCAATGCCGAGCTGCGCATCCCGGTGTCCCGCATTTTCATGAATTACCTCAACTCGAATCCGGCATTCAACCTGGAGGTCGTCCCCTTCTTCGATGCCGGTACGACTTGGACCGCAGGCAACCCGCTGTCGCAGCGGAACCCCATCGACACCGAGACCATCAATGCCTACCCCCTCACCATCACGGTGCAGACCCTCAAGAGCCCCTTCTTGCTGGGCTTCGGTACCGGGGCGAGGATGCAGATGTTTGGCTACTCGATGCGGGTGGACCTGGCTTGGGGTGTCGAGGACTACACCCTGCTCAGCCCCAAGCTGCACATGAGCTTGGCCAAGGACTTCTGATCCGCCCCTGCCCTGCTTGGAACGCCGCCCCACAGAATTTCTCGCCCATCTGGCCCTGTTCGCTGTTGCCATCTTCTATGGCATCAACTTCTTCGTGATCAAGCCCGTCTTCGAATCGCAGATCAGCAACTTCGCGGTGCTGGCGATCCGGAGCATTTGCACAGCGGCATTTTTCTGGATTTACCACGCCATCGCTGTCCGGGAGCGCATCCGAGAGCGCAAGGACTATATCCGCCTGTTCCTAGCGGCGATCTTCGGTGTCTCGATCAATCAGCTTTTCTACCTCTGGGGCTTGGCGCTGACGAGCCGGGTCAATGGGGCCGTGCTCATGATCCTGACCCCCGTTTTCGTGTTCCTGGCGGCATGGGTGCTGCGGGAGGAGCGGTTTTCCTTCCGATCCATTTTGGGGCTGGCCTTGTCGTTCACAGGTGCGATCGGGCTGATCTTGGTGGGCAGCAGCCAAAAGCTGCAAATCGGTGGGGCGACGGTCGCTGGGGACGTGATGATCATGGTGAATGCGGCGGCCTATGGGATTTATCTGGTGTTTGTGCGGCCACTCATCGGGAAGTACCATACGTTCACGATCATCAAATGGCTGTACATCCTAGGTGCATTGCCGCACCTGATCGTGGGAATCGGGCCGCTGATGGGGACGCCGCAGGGATTGGTCACTTGGGACATGGCCTTGCGGATCGGCTACCTGATCGTATTTGCGACCATCATCGCCTACTGGCTGAATGCTTGGGCGATGAAGCGGCTGCCTCCCTCAGCAGTCGGCATCTATATCTATGTGCAACCTGTGTTCGTGACTCTCTGCTCGGCGGCATTGGGCATGAAGGAGGTGAGCTGGGTGACGGTGCCGCTGATCGGGTTGATATTCATCGGGGTATGGCTGGTGACCCGCCGGAGAGACGCCAAAGCAGCCCGGTAGCATGGATTTGTGAATAATTTTCAGAGGCATCACCGAGAATTTACGGTAATTTGAAAAATGAAACGGCAATTGAGTGCCGGCGGGCCGGAGTGGCTCGTGGATGTGAGGGGTGGGTAGGAAAGAATCTAGGATCCACTACTCGTTCCGCTGCGGATGGAAAGATTTGAGGAATTCGGTCAGGAGGACCAGAGCGACCAGAGGCTGCAACACGAGGCCAGTCGGTTTGAGGCCATGCTCAAGGGCGAGGCCTATCACTATTTTGACCTCTATGTATTGGAGGACTTGTTCTTCTATTACATGCGTCACAACAAGCTCAACAAGGCACTGAACTTGGTCAACTACAGCCTGAAGCAGCACCCCACGAACGAGGAGCTGTTTTTCAAGCGGGCGACTGTGTTGCTGGAAATGGGCAAACTGGAGGAAGCTCGCCGTGAGGTGAAGCGCGCTATGGAGATGAATCCCACGCAGATGGACTATGTCTTCCTGGACGCAGAGATCCTCTCCCAACTCGGACACTACAAGGAGGCCATGGCGGCCTTGGAAAAATACCTGCCCAATACGGAAACACCCGAGGAGGTATGGTTCCACATGGGCAATCTCGCGCAAAACCTCGGACACCTCAAGGACGCCGAGAAGTGCTTCCGCAAGGCCATCGAGATCCAACCCACATTCGAGGAGCCGGTCTATGAACTCGCCTACTGCCTGGAAAGCCAGGAAAAGGTGGACGAGGCCGTGAAGCTTTACGAGACCTACCTCGACCGCGAACCCTTCTCCTTCCCCGTCTGGTACAATCTGGGCATCCTGTACGCGCGCCTGGGCCTCTTCGAGAAGTCCATCGACGCCTACGACTTCGCCCTCGCCATCGAGGACAGCTTCGCCTCCGCCTGGTACAACAAGGGCAATGTCCTGATGGACCTGGAGAAGTACGAGGAGGCCCTCAAGTGCTTCCTCGAGGCTTGCATCCACGAGAAGCCCGACCTGTCCATCCACTACAACATCGCCGAATGCTACGAGCACCTCGGGCATTATCAGATGGCGGTGAAATACTACTACAAGTGCACGGACTCCAATCCAGAGTACACCGATGCCTGGATCGGCCTGGGTTACTGCATGGAATGCCAAGACCGTCATCCAGAGGCCATTCCCTTCTACCGCAAGGCTGTGGACCTGGATGCGGACAATTTCGACTCCTGGATGTCACTTGCGAGCTGCGAGTACAAGGTCGGGCACCAAACATCGGCCTACGAGGCATTGCAGGAGGCGCTCCGGCTGAACAGTGCGGACCTGCGCATGTGGCTGGAGTGGTCGGACATGCTCTGGGACGATGAGAATTTCGACGGGGCCATCAGCTTCCTGGAGGAGGGCATCAAGATGAATCCCGCATTGCCGGAGCTGTATTTCCATGCAGCCGGCTATTCGTTCATGAACGGCATGGCAGGCAAGGGGGCCAACTACCTGGAAAATGCCTTGATCCTGGACCCTAGCAAGCGCAAACTCTTCCTTCGCATGGAGCCCCAGCTGAAGGAACTTCCAATGGTCAAGAATCTGATCGCACAATACGTTACAGAATGAGTTTTGAATTGAAGAATCTGCCCTTTCGCGAGGCCAAGCCTCGTCAGGCAGGAATCACCATGAGCATGGACAAGGGCCTGAGCGTGCGCGAGGCCGAGGACCTCATGGACGTCGCCGGGCCCTGCATCGATGTGGTGAAACTTGGTTTCGGCACATCCGTGGTGACCCGCAACCTGGAGAAGAAGCTGGAAGTCTATCGCTCCGCTGGCATGCCCTACTACTTCGGTGGCACGCTCATGGAAGCCTATATCATCCGCAACCAATTCGACGACTACTGTCGCCTGATCGAGCATCATGGTTGCTCCTACGTGGAGGTGAGCGATGGCAGCATCGAGATGAGCATGGAGCAGAAATGCGGCTATATCTCGCAGCTCGCCAAGAACTTCACGGTCCTCTCCGAAGTGGGCAGCAAGGACGCCAATGTGGTGATCCCGCCCTACAAGTGGGTGGAGCTGATGAAGACAGAACTTGAAGCTGGCGCATGGAAGGTGATCGCCGAAGCCCGCGAGAGCGGCACCGTCGGCGTGTTCGAGAAAACGGGCGCCGCCAATACCGGCCTCGTTGACGAGATCATCCACTACGTCCCGAGCGACAAGATCCTCTGGGAAGCCCCCCTCAAGAGCCAACAGGTCTGGTTCATCCAGCTCCTCGGCACCAATGTGAACCTCGGCAACATCGCCCCGACTGAGGTGATCGCCCTGGAAACGCTGCGGATTGGCTTGAGAGGTGATACCTTCTTCACTTTCTTGAACAAGTAAGGCATCACGCCATCTGTTTCTTCACCGAGTCACCCTTCGACTCGGCCGCTAAGCTGAAAACGCCTATGAAAAGGGTTCTGTTCGTCAGCTTGCTTCTTGCTGTTCTCTCTTCCATGATTGGTGCTCATGCCCAGGCATTGCAGCGCACAAAAGGCTATTCCGGCTCCGTGGAGCTGTTCGCTGGCACAGGAGGCAACACTGTCTATAGCGGATGGAGGGCTTTCGGGCTGCAAACAGCGCATGGCTACCGGTTCAGCCCTCACTTCTCCCTGCACCTCGGGGTCGGGCTACTGACCGATCGATTCTGGCCAATGGTCCTGCCGATCCAAGTTGACGGGCGCGTGGACTTTGGGAGGACTTCGACACGTCCCTTCCTTCAAGCCGGGGTCGGATATGGCTTGCCGTTGTTGGTTGAGGTTGGGGGCATGAATGTCCAATTTGGCCTGGGGTTGCATGCGCCTGTTTCGCCACAGCTTGGCATCATCGCTTCCGCTGCGGTGCGCTTTCAGACGCATTCCGAGGAAGTCTATGGCCCCTACATGGTGATGAGCGGCTTCGTGGAGTTTCGACTTGGATTGGCTTTCGGCTCCTTCAAAAAGGAAAACCCCTGAAACTCAGGAAGCGGGCTGGCGCCCGCTTCCTTTACAATCCAAACTCTACCAACAAAACAAGTCTTTATTTCTGCAGGGGCTTTCCAGCGCCATTCCAGGCAGTGATGCCCCCTTCGAGGTTATAAACTTTCGAGAATCCGTTTTCCAACAGGACATTTGCCGCCTTGCTGCTCCGGCTTCCAGCCTTGCAATAGACCAAGACGGGCTTGCCCTTGTCCAGTGAGGATGTTGCCTTCTGCGCGAAGTCCGCATCGAACCAATTGGCGATCTTGGCGCCTGCAATCACGCCTGCTGCGACCTCCTCGGGTGTGCGGACATCGAGGATTTGCAGGTTGGCATCGGAGGCGATCAATTTGGTTGCGGCATCCACGTTGACGACCTCGACCGTGGCAGCTGCGGGTGCCGGGGAAGCCGTCGTGCCTACCGAGGCGGGCTTGTTGGAGTCCTGTTGTGCCTGACAGCCATATCCCAAGGCCATCCACAGCAGGAGCAGCGGAAGAAGGATTCGAATTCTTGCCATCGCTTTTTTACGCTTCAGTTTCAGATTTCTTGCGTGAGGGCTGAAAAATCGCGGCCAACAACAGGCCAACGAGTCCTCCACGCAGCATACTCAATTTCCAGCTCGAATCGATCGGGCAGCTATCGGTACAGCCCCAGAAATGCCAGTAGAGAAAGCCTCCCAGCAATCCCAACAAACCAAGACCTAAATAGACGTACCCATATTTGATGCGAGCCATGCAGCAAATTTAGGATCAGTTTCCGGCCTCGAATATAACAAGGGTTACAGATGAATCAACCCAGCTTTTCGGAAATCAATCGATCAGCGAGGGCCATGTCCACCTGCTCCACATCGCTGATGCCCTCCGCCAATGCCAGCAGGATCTCATCGTTGTTGAAGCCACGGCGCAGGGCCTCCGCATAGGGCGTGCGGGTGAAGGAGACCAATTCATATCGGCTGACATAGCGCTCGGGGAATGCCTTTTCCAGCTTGTGCTCGATCTGCTTCCGGAACCGCCAAGCGGGGTCGCCCACACGGTCGCGCATCTCGAAGTAATTGTCCACGGCCATGTCGGCGATCGCCTGCCCATTTGCCACGCGGAGGCGGCTGTACTCGGCGAAAACCTCCTCCCAAGTCCACCCCTCGGCGATGCACCCATTCATCACCGTGCAATCCTCAAATGCGGCATTCATCCCCTGCCCATAGAAAGGCACGACGGCATGTGCGGCATCCCCCACAAGCGCGCATTTGCCCGCATGGTGCCAAGGATCGCATTTCACCGTGACCAATTCGCCCGTGGGATTTGCGAAAAACTCCTCGGCGAGGTGCGGCATGAGGGCGAGCGCGTCGGGGAATTCCTTCTGGAAAAATGCCGTGACGGCCTCCGGGCTGTTCAGGGTCTCGAAGCTGTCCGGCCCGATGGCTGGGTAGAACAGCGTAACCGTGAAGCTGCCGTCCATGTTGGGGAGCGCGATGAGCATGAAGCTGCCGCGCGGCCATATATGCAGGGCGTTTTTCTCGACGCGCCATCCGCCACCGTCCTGCGGGCGGAAGCTGAGTTCCTTGTAGGATGCGGGATGGTAGGTCTGGGAAAAATTGAAGCGGGGGGAACGCAGCATGCTGCCACGCGCACCCGAGAACGCGCCATCGCAGGCGATCGCGGCTTGCCCCTTGACACGCAGGGACTCGCCTGTGCGCTCATTCACGAGTTGCGCCTCGCCTGTGTCCAGGTCCATGCCCACGCAGCGGTGGTCGAAGTGGAAATTGACATTGGGATGGGCGTCGGCGGTGTTGATGAGGAGGATGTTGAGGTCGCCGCGGGAGATGGAGTTGATGGCCTTGTGGCCGTCCTTGCTGTAAAACTGGAAGTCGGTATTGCCTTGGCGGTCGTGGATCATGCGCCCGTTCATGGGGATGCACATGCCGCGCACCTGCTCCTCTAGGCCCACGTCCGCCATGGCATGCAGGCCGCGCACGGAGATTGCGAGGTTGATGGACTTGCCCACGTAGAGGTCGGTGGTGCGGGGGTCGGGCCGCCGTTCATAGACCTCGACCTTGAAGCCGCGACGACCGAGGTAGGAGGCCATGAGTCCGCTGCTGAGGCCCGCGCCGAGGATGATGATCGGTTCTTCCAGATTGATCTTTCCCATGGGGGCAAAATACAGAAAAGGCCGGGAGCGCGGAGTGCCTTGGGCCATGATTTATGTCTTGAAAATCTCAGTGGGTCTGCATTGAGGCAGGCTTGCCCGGTTAGATTCTCTTCGCCGGGGGGCGAGTTGGGCTCACGGCTATCCTGTTCAGGTTCTCCTTCAAAACGAGATTCGAGTCTTCCTAGGTTTTTCGCCGGAGGCAAATGTTCGATGGGCGTGCGGCAAACCTTCGTATTCCTCGGTTTTCACCGCCGCCTCGTTTTTCCGCCGCGTTTTCGCCGCCGCGTTTTCACCGCTTCGTTTTTCCGCTGCTTTGTTTCTTAAATTGACGGCTATGATTGATGAATTGGATCCACATACTGAATGGGTGCGCGCCGATGAGATTTCGGTGATGGGGGCGAAGTTTGTGCCGGAGGGGAAGCTGGGCCGGGTGACGGTGAAGGGGGTGACGCTCTGTCTGGTGCGCAAGGGGGATACGCTGCTGGCGATGCGGGACCGGTGCCCTCATGCGGGGGGACCGCTGCACCAAGGTTGGCTGGATGAGGAGGGGAATGTGGTCTGCCCATGGCATCGGTTCAAGTTTTGTCCGGAGGATGGCAAGAGCCCGGAGGGGCAGGGTTCGTCGGCGGAGACATTTCCGGTGCAGATCGAGAAGGACGGGACTTATATCGGATTTCCGCGCCGGAAGAAGTGGCTGGGCATTTTCTGATAGTTGATAGGGGACAGTTGATAGTTGATAGAGGACAGTTGACAGTTGACAGTTGATCGGGGGGAATGGTTGGTGATTTTGGGGGATTTTGTTAAGTTGTGTTGAAATGGATGCGCTTCATGAGGGCTATTCGGACGTTTTTCCTTGTGTTTGGCTTGGTTTTTTCTGGGATGGCTTGGGGGCAAAATTGTCCCTGGTCCTCGAATGCCGTGACACCGGGCGTGTACCCCTCTGATACGCTGATCAAGATTTTCGGGTATTCACAGGCGGAGCGGGTGGAGATCGTGCTGCCCGGGGACACCAATTTCTGGGGGATACCGCTTCTGGTGGACAGTGTGGTATTGGATGGCTTCGATTGGATGCCTCCTGAGATGCAGTTCCAGTGTGTTTATCCCCTTGGTGGAGTTTCACATTGGGATACGAGTGGGCTGCATCGGTTTTGCATTGAATATTCCTTGCATCCGAACTATGCGTTGACGGCTTGCCACAACCAGAACTATCCAGGGCTGGATCAGCTCAAGGCGCTGTTTTCCAGTCATATCACCATTCCATTGGGAGGTCCTGTGGTGCTGCCGGACACGGTGGTGTTGAACTATTGGTTCGAGAATTTGATCGATTCATTTGGGAATGCTGTGGCAGAGCAGGCGGCGCTCGGATTGAGGGTCGCGGGGAATCCGGCGGGTGAATCGGCGCGGGTGATGATGGATTTGCCCGAGGCATCCGCCGTGGAGGTCGGGCTGATGGACGCGACTGGACGGCAACTGCAATTTGTACGGCAGGATGCGATTCAGCCTGGGCGGCAGGAAATCCTGCTCAATGTTTCGGGCTTGGCAGGCGGCATCTATTTGGTTCGTGTTCGGGCCAATGAGCTTTCGTCCACGGTGCGGTTCCTGAAATGGTGATACATCTGGCCCCGTCAAACGGATATGGGCGACAGGCATTGGCAGGTATTCTTCACAATCGATCAATATGAAAAGAAGCGTTGCTCTCTTGGTCCTTCTGGCATTGACCCTGCTGCAATGGGGCTACGGTCAGGGTTGTGTGATCGACTCGCAACTGACTTCAGTGGGCATTTATCCCAATGACACCTTGCCGCCAATGCAGCCGGGCACGACGATCGATGTGACCTTCAATATCCTACT
>JAXLVK010000021.1:0-69507 GCA_046329055.1 Bacteroidia bacterium | reverse complement strand
ACCTGACTTGGGAAGTCCTCTTTCTCAGCCTGTAATCTTCAGGGCGACCTTGTAGATCAGCACCTTGTCAAAAGATTTGTGGATTTGCAGCACAAAATGAATGTCCGGACCATCATAACTGTGCTGACCATTGAATTCTCCAATGAAGAATCCCTCTCTGCCCTTCAAACAAGCATCGAGCTCCGACTTGACTTTCGCCAACAGTGCATCCGCCTTGGCCTGCTCCTTGAAGGTCGCCCAAAAACTCAGCTCCTTCTTGGTGCCAATCATTCTAGGAGCAATACGACCGATCGTGAATCCCTCCAAAATCTCAGTCGTGTTGAACACCTCCTCACCAAGCTGCTTCGACTCCACTGCATCAAGAGGTCCTTTGATCCCTTCAAAGCTCGTCGGTGCTAGCCCAATGTACTTGTCGATTGATTTGCAAAAGGTGCTTTCCTGGGCATACAATTGACTTGCATACCCTACCAAAATCATTGTAAATGCAATAATGAATGTTTTCATTTGGTGTATGTATTATTTTGACGCAAGCTAGGCAACAAAATCACCAAAACCAAATACACTTTACGACAAATTTGCCCACAAATATTAGAAATGCCGATTCTTGGAGATTTCGGAAGATTCTGGAAATTGCGGGCATGAAGGGAATGACGGTGTTCATGGTTCTTACGCTGCTTACAGGGAGGCTGGTGGCTCAGGCTGCTCCGGTTTGTGATCGGCATGGGGTTCGGACGGAAGTGGCGATTCATGCTCCGGCGGACAGCGTGTGGAAGGTGCTGACGGACGTGGCGGCTTATCCGGATTGGCATCCTTACATGCGGACGATCGAGGGGAAATGGAAGCGGGGCAAGATGCTGCATTTCACCATGGTGCCAACTGACAAGGGAGAACGGAAATTCTCGGCGAAGTTGCTGGTGATGGATGCGCCGCGTGAATGGGCTTGGGGCGGGGCGTTCTTGTTCTTTCTGAAGGCGCGGCACTCGTTTGTACTGACTCCGAATGTGGATGGCGGGACGTTGATGGTTCAGGAGGAGCGCTGGGGCGGGATGTTTGGCGGGTCTTATGGGAAGAAGTATTTCGAGGAGGCGTGTCGGAATTTTGAGGCGATGAATCGGGCGTTGGCAGAGCGGGTTGCATCACCTAAATGAGATGAACAGACCCCACGATCTCTCGGAATCGATGGCCAAGGAATTGGAAGCCAAAGGGTTTCGGCAGACAATAGGCAACTCTCAGGGCATGTACGGCACCTTTCTCTGGGAGTCTGACCGGATTCAGTTTTGGCTGGGGTACGACCGTGGATATTATGACTGTGGCCTGTCCAGTGCCGGGGGCCCTTCGCAAAAGTCATTTCTCCTGGTCTCACTGCTTGGATTCATCCACAAGGACAGGGCCTTTTACAAGGAAGAGACGGCGCTTGCTGGGCATTTTGGGCTATCAGCCAGCGGGAATGTATGGCTATTCCTGCATTACCTGGACAAAATCGAGGCGTTTTTCGAGGCGGGTGGCGCCAAAAGATACGAGGAGTATGACCGCTGGGTACGAGGCGAAAATTGAGGGGAATGCCCCAACCTCAGCACTCCCCGGAGTAGATGTCCATGTAGTCAAAGATGATCTTGATGGCCTCGGGGCGCATGTCTTGGGTGAGGCTGGTGTTTTGGCGGACGGCGTCGGTGAGTTGATAGACTTGGCACCAATTGGTATCGAAGGCCTCTTGGGCGCAAATCATGGCCGATACGATCTGTGCGGTGTAGCTTTTGGGGAGGCGCTTGGCAGCGGCCCGGGCCATTTCGGCGGCGGCTTTGACATCGAAATAGTTGTCCAATGCGATCAAATAAGCCATGCTGAGCAACTCATGCGGATGCACCTTGTTCCAATTTTCGGCATTGTCGAGGGTGATGCCCTTGTTTTTCTCGACATAGTGCTTGTACATGCGGCCATTCGTGCGCCCGTCGATGTTCCAACCGAGTTGGTTGATGAGGGCCATCTTGAGGTCGAGCGGCTTGCCGGGGTTGCTCAGGTATTTCATGAGCTTGGCGGTGATGACGCCGTTGGCTTTGGTGGCGGCCTTCACGACTCCGGCGGTCTTGTAGGCGTCCGCAAATGGGGTCGAGGTGAGCGGGGAGTCCGCATTTGCCCGGCCAAAGCTGATGAGCATTGTGACGAGGGCGAGGAGCAGGTATTTGAGAGGTGCCTTCATTGGGTCTTGCGATTGGGGAATGCCGGATGAGGGGCGTTCCTGAGGCGAATTTACATTTTGGCGGGGATGGAATGGGGAAATTTTGAGGCGGGGGCACGGTGGCTTCGAGGGGCCCTGAGGCGAGAGGAGGTTGCCTCCAGGGGAGGCGGGGGCACGGTGGCTTCGAGAGCCTCAGCCGCCGTGAGTTGGGGCTCGGCCTGCGTGATGGCTGAGGCTCTCGAAGCCAGCACGCAGGCCTGCATTCACTCTCTCACTCCCCCATATACTCCGTAGGCTCCGGGAGGGTCAGGGCGTGGATGACCCAGCAGATTTCGGTTTCGTATTGGAATTCTAGGGTTGCCTTGCCGGAAAAGTGGACGGCCTCCCCTCCTACTGACCCTTGGAATTGGGTGTCCAGCTCGACCCAAGCGCGTTCGCCCTCGACACGGACTCCGGCGACTTCGATGTGGATGTCCTGGAAGTAGTCAAATCCCTCCCAAAATCCACGCAGCCGCAGGTCGTCGAGCAATTCGGGGGCCGTCTCCACCCCCCATTTGCCCTCCTCTTGCTTTTGGAGAAAGGCCAGCATGAAGGCTTTTGCCTGATAGGCGACCTCGGCGGGATGGTTGGGATGGAAATCCTCGTAGGTGAAGCAGGTCATCATGCCGGGCACGTCCATGTCGTCGATCTCCTCCTCCATCATCTCTCCGGCAATGAAGCGGTAAAGTTCGCGGTCGCTGACCTCGTGGATGGCGGTAAGGGATAGGTGATGCTCTGCGAGCAGGTCCATCGCCTCGTCCAATGCCTGCCCGATTTCCTCGTCCGGGATCTCCTCCTCTGGCCGCCAAACGGGCGATCCCATCAGTTCCCCCACCGTTGTCTGCCTCGCGTTTTTCAAAGCCTTTTCGAATGCACTGACATAGTCCAGGAATTTCCCTTCGATCTCCGGAGGAAGCTCCGAATCGTTTTCCGGCTTGGAAAATTCCATGCCATGCTCCAGCTTCAGCTTGATGCGCTTGAGTTCGTTGTCGAACCTGATTTCGTCTTCATTGGGTTCCATGGTGCGGGGGTAATGGCGTGACCCTGTATGGGAAAAATAGCCATTTTCCGGCAAGAAAACAAGCTCTCAGCGGTCAAATCTGTCTTCCTCCCTGGGTGGTATGGGGCGGTACATCGCCTCCTTGTAATCCTCCAAGGACATGGGCCTGAAGACCTTGAGCGCCACGACATTGCTCCGGTCAGTGTTGAGTTGCAGGGTCAATCCACGGTCGGCATATACCCATTCCCGGTTGCGCATCAGGGAAACGCCGTAGTAGCAATCCAGCTCGGCGGTGGGCCTGCCGAGGGCTGCGAGCAATGCAGCTACTTCCTTGAGCTCCGGGAATTCCACCGCAAGACAGACGGTCTTGCCTTCATGGTACCAGAGCCACACGATCTCCTCGTAGCCCTTGATTCTGAGGGCCATTCCATCCGTGAGGTTGTAGCCACCACCCATGATGTATTGGTTGTGGCGCCGGAGTGTGTCACCTGTGTAAGCCGCGATCGCCTCGGGCGTGCATTCCGCTGAAAGCCCCCGCCAATGCGCGAAGTCTTGTCGCAGGAACTGATCGAGGATGGAATCGCAGGACATGGTGGATTTCGGTTCAGGTAACGAAGAAACGGCAGATTTCCCTGCCTCCGGCCCGGATTGGCAGCGCAACAGCCCTTGAGCGAGCAGCAGGCCGAAGGTCAGGATCGCCAGGCTCAAACGCATCACTTGTGCCGGTAGAGGTCCACCTGTCCGAGGAAGAATGCCGCGCACATGTTGGCGAAGCCGATCACCCCTGCAGCCGCCTCGGCATTTTGGGACTCGGGATAAGCCTTCATGTTGGGGATGGGATGATCGACACCTGCCTCATGGAAAGGACCTTCGACCGTCTCGCGCAGCTTGATGTCGCTCTTGTCGGTGGAATTGAAGGCGATCTTGGTGAAGTAGTCGGTGATGCCCTCACGCAACACGTTTCCACCCTTTTGCCCGTCCATATTCTCGCGGAATTTTTCGTGGGCGCTGTGCTCCAGCGTGTGGATGTATTCGTGGATGAGGGTGTTGAAGAGCGTCCACATGTAGTCGCGGTTCTTGGCATTGTCATCCTTGCCAGCCGCGTCCTTTTCCTTGAAAATCTGAATGCTCACGCCGCCATCGGCATTTCCCGGCCACCCCTTGTCCACCTCGATGAGCTCATTGCGGTATTTCTTTTTCAATTTCTCCTTGACCCGGAGGATGATCTGCTCCTCCTCTGAGCGGCTTTGGACGGCATTGTATTCCCGGTCGAGGGCTTTCACCTCGGGGTGCATGTTGATGATCTTGAAAACCCGCCACTCAACTGCCCGATCCTTCTCGGCAGGATCTTCCTTGAATTTCTTTTCACGCTTGGCCCAGCCGTCTTGCAACTTGGTGCTGTCCAGTCCGTCTCCCTTGCGGTATTTCCCAAATCGGGCATCCGTTGCTTCCACCGACTTCTTGGCGACGTTGTCGATCTGCTTCCAATCCTGCAATTCCGTGCCGCTCTTGTTCTTGTGTTGCTCAGCCTTGCCCTTGGCCAGGTGGTCGTAGTACCATAGGATGAGGTCCTCCACTACCTGTGTGAGTGCCTGCTCGTAAGTCACGCCGTTGATGTCCTTGATGAGGCTCCCGGCGTTGGCTTTGGGTGCCGTGCTGATTGCCTCCTCAAATGCCTTTTGCTCATCCTTGCTGATGTTGCGGGTATGCTTCATCAGGTCTGCTGGAGGATTCTTGGCATCGGGTTGCTTGCCAGCGACTGCGTCCGGGGAATTGGCGTAGTCCAGCAATTCCATGGTTTCCAGAAGGTAGGCCTTCAGGAGGAGGAAGTCGTTGATTTTCAGGAACACGTCCTTGTTCAACTCCCCTGATTCCGGCTTGCCTGCCGCCTTTTGGATGGCCTTCACGAACAGCACCGTGGTGGGATCCATCTCGCCGTTGATGGCGCCACTGAGCATGCCTGCCTTGCCGCCGTTGATCTTGGTCTCGATGTCAGCCACATCCGTTCCGGACTTCTTCATGAGCTTGAGGATGGCGAGGATGAGGACGGTGGTCTCGGAAATGATCTGCTGGAAAATGGTCACCGGGATGCCCTTGTCGCCCGCCTTGAAGGTCTTGTTGCCGCGCATGACCTCGATCACCTCCTCGTTGCGAGAGAGGCGGTAGCTGAGCTGCTTGAGCGCAGTTTTCAGAACAAAACCCTTCTTGCGGCCGACTTGAACCTCGTAAAAGGTGTCCTTTTGCCCGATGATCTGCACGATCTCGCCCTGCGGCTTGGTCACAATCAGGTTGGCGGGATCCACGTCGGCAGTCTTGAAGACATTGGCGGCACCGCCCACGACGATGCTGTCCCATGGAAAATCGCCTTGTGGACTCGCTTCCTTGGAGGACTCCGCAGGCCCCTGTTTCGCTTTTGGCTGCCCGGCCTCGGCCCGTTGGATCGGGGGGGCGGATGGGCTCGCCATCAGCTGGAAGGGAGGAGGCGACATGGACAGGCCATGTTGACCTTCGGCATGTTCCGACTCCCCGGCGTGGACGGGTTGTTTTTCTTGCAGGACAGGATTCTTTTCCATGACAAATTGGCGTGAGAGGGCATTCCCAGAGAGGGTAACAAACAGGGTGAAAGTGCCTCAAAATTAACGAATTTCAAGCCACGCGCAGCAGACCTCCTCGCCTCCATAACAGGAAAACCCCCGACATTGCAAGATTGCAGGCCGGGGGTGACAAAAATCTTATTTTTCGGAACGATTATCTGAGTGATCGGACTTCCCAAAATGGTGTCCGGATCCAATCAGGCAAAGGGATTCGGGTCCGATGGGGGATTGGTCATCTTCACTTCGGTGCTGTCGCCACCTGCGGGCGGGAGGTCAGCCCCCTGCCAAGCGATCAGTTCGGTCACGCCAAGGCACTTCGCAAAGAAGGGTCCCACGAGCATTCCCACCATTTTGAAGGCTGCGGGGACGATCATGACCGCGGCGGCAAAAAATTCACCGCCATCGGCAGCTTCCACGAGGAGGGCGAGGATACCAAAGACCAACAGCTGAATGAACCCGATACGCAGGGTGAGCTTGATCACCCGGCTTTTGTTCACACCATCCTTGGCTTTGAGGCCCCAAATGATCCCAGAAACGGCTGCAATCACGAGGCATACCACCAAGATGAGCAAGAGAATCGCGATGAAGATTTGCTCCTCAGCAATGGCAGTGATCGGGGAAATGAGGATGTTCACAAACCCTCTGGAGCCGGGCATGGAGATGGGAATGAGCATGGAAAGACCCAAGAGGCCGCCTCCGCCCAGTGCCACCCACGGCACGATTTTGTTGCGAGGATTGGCTTGACCAGCAAATGCCGCCGAGATGAGACCAATCAATCCAAGCGGGAAGGTCAGCCCTACAATGCCTGTGAGTGCCCCAGAGACACCGAAGCCCATGCCACCCATGGTCATTTGACGGCCCATGAGCAAGGATTCCCCCTGCATGGTGAGTCCGATCAAGTAAGGCAAGAACCCAGCAATCAGGTAGAGGATCCCACGAATCATCCATTTCTGCTGGGCGAGCGCCGCAAAGCAGAGGATGCCCCCGATGATCGGGAAGAAGAGGTAGAGTTTCAGGGTAAAAGGAACCCCGGCAATGCCGAGCAGCTCAAAGTTGGGAAACATCAATCCTCCACGTGGGATGATGATGGGCAGCAACACCCCCAAAATGAGGAGGATGGCCGTCCAAATGCCAAATCGCTGAATAGCGGAATCTTTTTGCATGTACTTGAGTGATTAAGTGGTTGAGGACAATTGCAAAACGCTTGTAGCCGCACTTCCTGCAATTGCAGCCCGCACGGCATCAGCAAGTTAACACGAAAGGGGAGATTCCCAAGTCAACGTGCCGAAATCGGTGCCAATCCCACGATCTTGAGTTGGTACCAAGCGATCGCCGGAATTGAGAATTTGGCCATCATGATCACCATGACGATGAAAAACGAAGCCATTGCTCCGGCACGGATCATGATCCAAAGCATCCATGCGAGCACGACCGCCACCGTGACGGTAAAGGCAACATTGAGGAGCCGCCGGACGTTTGCTCCTTGTGCGGCGCCTTGGTTGCGCTTGGCCCACCAGATGATGGACACCACGATGGCAGTGACCATCAACCCTTCGACCAACATCGCGATGATGCCCGCAACGGGGCTCTCCCCCATGAAGTAGAAGCTCGTGAGTAGGAGCGCCTTGGGTCCCGGTTGGCTGCCCAGCTGAGGCATCACCATGGCAATCGCGAACAACAGTGCCCCAGCGAAGACGATATGCACCGGAACCCGGGAGTCGGGCTTGAGCAGTGAGGCATTGGCGCCCACGTACATGGCCAGGGGCCCGAGGAAAAGACATACCATTTGGATCAGCCCAGGCCCAATGTTGGGAGTGCTGGGACTGCTCAGTTGGCTCAACATGTTGGCAGAATCGCCCAGAAACGCCAATTGCCCAGCGACCAGGACAAATGCGAGGGGAAAAAATCCAGCGACGATCCGGAGGTAAACTTTGGTTTGGGGATTCTTGACGATCAAGGAGATGGCTGCAACCACCAAGGTCATCAAGGGCAGCAGCATGTAAATCCTGATCTGCCAGGGCGCATCCGAGCCTGTGATGGTTCGCAATCCGAACCAGTCCAACTCGTGGCTCATGAAACGGTTTTCTGCGAAGGGCATCACGAATCCGATGAAGAGAAGAATCGCTGCGCTGATGGTGATCCGGTCCAGTCGCCGGAGAGTCTGCGGGTCGTGCAAATCGTTCATGTAATATGTATGGGTCAGAAGATTTCCATGTAATTTACCGATTCAAAGCGCAAATGCAAGCGGTCAAGCCATCGGGAGTCATGGAAAACGCGGCGGAGGTTGCCTCGGCGTACCAGGTATTGCTTGGGACGGCATTTGCGGAATTGCCGCCGCTGCTGAGGCAGGTGCATGGATCTGCTCCTCGTGTGCAGGCGCGGGGATGGATGCGGGTCAGGCATGGACGAGGATGGCTGGTCAGGCTGGTGAATGCCGCCTCCGGCGTGCCGCGAGCCGCCGAGCGGGTTCCACTGCATTTGGAGATCCGGCGATCGGGCGAGGAGGAGGAATGGCTGCGGACATTTGGCGAGAAGCTGCTCCAGTCCCGGCAATGGGCTGCAAATGGGTTGTTCCAGGAGCAATCCGGCCCTGTCCGGTTGGCGATGCGGCTCTGGGTCGAGGAGGGTGCGCTCTGCTTTGCGACGCAGCGCAGTTGGATGCTGGGATTGCCCATGCCGCGCTGGGCGGGCCTCCAGGTGAACGCCCGCGCCACCGCCCATGCCGATGGCAAGAGCTGGGAAGTCTGGGTCGAGTCGCGGTCGGCACTGCTGGGAATGCTGTTTGAATACACTGGAAACATCGAATTGGAGGCATGAATACGGTATTGTGGATCGCGCTGCTGCAAGGGGCCATGGGTGCCTTTGACACGCTGTATTACCATGAATGGAAGCTGCGGCTGCCGTCCCAAGCGACAGCAGCAAAGGAATTGCGGCTCCATGCGGCCCGGGATTTTGCTTATGCCTTGCTCTTTTTCAGCCTCGGTTGGGTCGAGTGGCATGGCATCTGGGCCTGGCTATTTGCATTGATCGTGGTTGTGGAGATCGTGATCACGCTTTGGGACTTCTGGGAAGAGGACCGGACCCGCAAGCTGCCACGTGGCGAACGGGCGATGCATGCCCTCATGGGAATCGTCTATGGCGTGATGATGGCCTATTTCGCCCCGATTTGGTGGGAATGGACGCAATTGCCGACCGGCTTCCTCCGCATGGACCACGGCTGGCAAGGCTGGGTCATGGCCGCCATGGCCGGAGGGGTGTTTTTGTCGGGGGTGAGAGACCTACTTGCGGCGCGCAGCAACTAGGAGAGTTGATAGTTGACAGTGGGTAGTTGACAGTGGATAGCCTGGATCAAAGGTCCACTGTCAACTTTCAACTAAAATCATAGATGTAGCATGGGAGGTGTCCGACTGTCCTTTCGAGGATGGGGGCGACTTCTTCCCACTTGCCGCCGGCGAGGCCTGTTCCTATGCGGGGCATGTGGATGCTGGCGTGCAGGTTGGTGGCCTCCTCCGCGAGCCGGGTGAGGCATTGTTCGAGGGCTTCGTAGCGAATGGGCGGCCCGCTGCTTCCGGTCTTCATGCCCTGCTGCGCGATCATGTTGGCGACGTAGGTGTAGCTGTTCACTTGCACGACCTGGATGGCGCCGAGTCCGAAATCGTTGCGGGCACGGTCGCGGTGCCATGCACGGTAGGCTTCCTCTGGCCCTTTCCACCGCTTGGAAATGGCGAGCACGAAGCCTTTGCCCCATCCGCCGAGGTTGTTGCAGATGTGGGCGATGATCTTGACGCCGGGGGCTTGGGGGACGGTGGCGTCGCCTTGGAGGTAATGGAGCGACATGTTATGGAATGAATAGTTGATAATTAATAATTAACAATTGATTATCAGTGTTTTGTGCGGAGGTTTTGGAAGAGGGCTTGGTGGGCGGGAATGAAAACTTGGGTGAAGAGCCTGGTGGCGATGGGTAGTTGGGTGACTTGGACTTGCTCGGCGACTCGGAACACTTGATTGGCTTCCGTGGGGCCGAGGGTGATGGTGATTTGCAATCGGATCAGACCCATGATTCTAGCGTGGTAGGCGACTTGGCGATGGGGTTCGAGCACCTCAGTGCGCACTTTGTACACAGGCCGCATTTTCCACCATGAACGGATGGAGACCTCCTCCCATACCTTGAACCACCGCTTCCCTCCTGCCTCGGGTTCGAGTTCCACGACCTTTTTCATGAGAGGATGGTAGCTGCCCAGTTTGGAGAAATCTGGGGCGGCCTCCCAAAGCGCAGCGCACTGAGCCTCCGTGAAGCTGTGTTGAAGGGCGAAAGTTTTCATGCCGATGATTGAGTTGCAAATCTACCCCAAGTCCACCCGCCGGGCAAGGCGCTGAGGGCCAATCAGGCTCGCGAGCACTGACGATGAACGGATTGCATTTTCCTAGATGGACGCTCTGCCGCTCAGGTCATCCAAATGAGGTCAGGGTTGCTGACTGGGCTTGTTGCGACTGGCTCGGGGGCAGGCACGGCGGCTGGGAGTTCGGGGGCAGATTGGCCTTGGGTGTAGAACCTGTTGGCGGCAACGGCGATGAGGATTGCGATGCCGTAGGGCAAATACGCCTCAAAAGCCTTGTAGAATTCTTGGATGCCTTCGTTGGGATCGATCATGAAGGCAAGCGCCTGCTGTAGTCCGACCACAGCCCCGACAATGCAGACGGCGTAGCGGTTCCGGGTCTCGAGATTGGCCTTGGCCATCTTGCTGAGTCTGGGTGCGAGCGAAGCAATGACCGCCATGCCCGCAAGGACGAGATAAAGAAAATCCATGACAGTGAGGCGTTTGGGGGTGAGGACAATGATCAGATGGGGTGCCCGTCCATGTCCACCTGCATCAGGTCGGGTTCAGGCCGTGGGATGGATGTAGCGACGATGTAGATGTGGTAAATTGCCAGCGACCATGCGCCACCGTAGAAGTGGATCGCGACCAAGGGATCCGAATGCCAGATGTTGAAGCTGTACCACATCGGGATCAGCACTGCGAAGTAGATGCCTACTCCGATGAAGTAGTAGCCAAAGCGACGGCGGGTATTGTCGTCCTTGGTGAATGCCACGTGTATGAACGCCCAGATCACTTGGACCGGACCGAGGACAAGCATGAGGAGTAGGATAAAAAACAACATGGTAGTGGGTATCAAGTTTTCAAACCACAGCGAGGGAATTCCTTGCTGATATTGGTTTGAACGAGACCATCGCACCAGAAGTTTCAATAATTATTGAAAGTTTTGCAAAAAATGTTCTGCCCGCCTGCTTGAGAGGGCCCATTGCCCACAAGGCACGCCGGTAGGGCCAGACAAGCATTGAAGGGATTCAAATGAAAGGAGTTTCAGGGAACCAATTCCCAAGTATTCCCCATGCCTGTGGTGTACTTGACCAAGCCGACCTTCGTGCTGTACCACATATTCACCGGGTTGTCCTCCTGTGAAATGCCGCCGAGCCATTCGCTTCGCGTGAATTGATAGAGGGTGTCGTAGGTCACTCCTGCGACCACGAGGTTGAACTGACAGCTCACCCCAGTGCTCGGATCGTCCCAGCACTGCCCTCCTCCTTCGGAGAGGTACCTCGTCCATCGGTACTCCACCACCTCGTCGAATCTCAATGAAAAAACGGTGGGGTCATGAACCGACTGAGCCCCCCAACCCTCCTGCAACAGACCAAACTCAAGGTCCACCGAGGGGCTACCGCCTCGCATGTGCAAGTGAAACCGCTGGGAGTAGTTGTCCTCGCAGCAATTGCCGCAGCTCGCCATCTGCTCATCCTCAATACCTGCGGACACGTACCGAAAAGTATTGATGAAACCGCTCGTGTCCCGCATGCGGAAGGTGCTCCCCGTGTCGTAGGGAACCATCGAATAGGCATAAGGCGGGACTTCGTGGTGATTTTCGGAATGCTCAAAGCAGCATCCTGCTAACATCGCAACAAACAAGAACGTGGCGAAAAGGAGGGAATGTTCGCGTTT
The DNA here is from genome assembly GCA_046329055.1 of Bacteroidia bacterium. Taxonomy (GTDB): domain Bacteria; phylum Bacteroidota; class Bacteroidia; order J057; family JADKCL01; genus JADKCL01. The sequence continues at coordinate 57,702 of JAXLVK010000021.1, read as the reverse complement.
CATGGCATCAATCTAGAATTTTCAAGTCAAAATCGCAAACTGAGGCAACTCAAACCCCCATCGATTTTTTGGTACTCGGACATGTCCAGCGGGATCAGGTCGTACCCGAGCGATGCAAGCGCAGCAGCTACCTGCGGAAAGCCATCGGGAATCAGGATTCGGTCATTGATCCAGAGACAATTGGCAGCGTAAGCCTCAATTGCAGGCACCACGGCCCGGTGAAACTTGGCGAAGACCTCCCGATGCACGAATTCACCGCTCACGAGCATGTTTCCGCGCTCCATGTAGGTAACGCCCGTCTTCAGGTGCAGCACCTCCTGCAGGGGCACCGCCTCGCCATCCATGCCCCAGGCTCGCAGTATCGTGATCAGCTGCGCAGCCCCGTCCGCATTTGTCCTCGCTGAAAGCCCGATGTAGAAATGATCGCCGACCATCATCACATCGCCCGCATCCAAGGTCCCCGGCGCAGCAATCTCGCCCATCGTCGCAAAATGCTCCTCCAACGCCGCGCGGATATGGGCGCGCTCCCCATTGCGGGAGGCCGCGCCCGGGTTCGTCACCACCGCCCCCACCCGGGTGCAGAGCGCCACATCCTCCACGAAGGTCGAATCCGGGAACTCCTCCAAGGCGGGCAATTCCGTGATTGCCAGGCCGCATTTCCGCAACGCATCGACATAGGCCGCATGTTGCCGCAGGGCGAGGTCATAGTCTGGCACACCCAAGTCGGCGGTGGTGATGCCGTGGACGAGCGAGCGTCCGGGCTTGCGGACAATGGCGCGGGTGAAGCGGGGCGGGGTATGGGAATCGGTCATTGCTTCATAAACTTAGCAAATAGGCCGTTTCCAACTTGCAGGAAATAGACGCCAGGCAGCAAAGATGCCACTTCAATGGTGGTGCGAGGCCCCTCTACCCTACCCGAGGCCACCCTCTTGCCCAAGGCATCCACGATGGCGTACTGCTGCGGCTCCACAAACCCGGCCTGCTCCAATACCAGTTGATTGTGAGCCGGATTCGGATGAATGGACCACCCAGCCGCTTCACCCAAATCTGTCCCTACCACGACCACCGTCACGCAGCTCGTGGTGTCGCTGCAGCCGCCCTGCGTCACGATCGCCGCGAAGGTCCCATTGCCCGTGGGAACATAGGTCTGCGCTGTCGCACCGGGAATCACAAAGCCCCCATTTTCGCAGCTGATCCACTGGTATTGTGCCCCGGAGGGGCTGGCCGTGAGGGTGATGCCGCTCTGGTTGATGCTTGCCTGAACGTTCCAGACCCATAGGTGCAGGGTAATGGTGCTGTCGCAGCCTGCGGCGTTGGGGATCACCTCGGTGTATGTGCCTGAGTTGGAATAGATATTTCCCGCTGGAGACAAGTAGCTCAGGCAGGCAGTGTCGTGTAGGGTGGATTGTGTGGCGGTCAGGATGGTGATCTCCGCAGTGATGATGCTGTCGCAGCCGAAAACCGTGGTCAGGGTATCGAGGTAGGTGCCGGAGGCACTCCAAGTCTGGTTGCCGCTCGGGGAGGTGATCGGCTGGCAACTTGCAAGTGTGATCGTGTCCCCAGCAGGAGGGTGGATGGTGACGACTACCTCGATCAGGCTGTCGCAGCCCGTGGAATTCGGGATCGTGTCCTGGTAGGTGCCTGAAGTGGTCCAGCTGTAATTGCCGCTGGGGGACTGGATCGCTGTGCAGCTTGTAAGGCTGATGCTGGCTGTGGTATGGCTGCAAAACCTCAGCTTTTCGATGTAGGCCGCCTCGGTGCCAGCTGCGGTCATGTTGTACACGCCGCCCCATGGGTCGAAATCCACGGTCTGCTGGAAGTCACCTGTGAACACCAGGCTATTCAAGCCAGTCAGTTGGATTTTCCGAGCCTTTTCAGCCCCTCCATTCCCGATCCGGATCACCCCCAGAAACTGTCCGTTGCTGTCCAGCCGGTGGATGAAGGCATCGTTGCTGATGGCGGTGAGGCTGGTATTTCCGACCGGAGATGGGTCAAAATCCACGGTACCATAAAAATCGCTGCCTGCCCAGATATTTGAATGGGCATCCACACGGAGATGGCAGAGGCTGGTACCTGACCCCGTGGGCAAGCTCACGCCCCATACATAACTTCCTGAGGTATCGAGCCTGGCAATGAACATCGAATACGCAGTTGCCACACGGATATCGGTCCCCGGCCCAGGGTCCAGATCGATGTTTCCACTGAAAAAACCGCCCACGTAGATGCTTCGATTTCGGTCGGTGGCGATGTTCATGGCATTTTCTGCCGCTGAACCCGCGAATTGCTTGCACCATTTCCAGTTGCCCTGTCCATCAAATTTGCTCAGGTACCCGTCGCCATTGGTGGTTCCTACGTGGTTGTCCACCCCGGGCCCCGGATTCATGTCCACCGTCCCGCTGAAGCTCCCGGAGACATACACGCTTCCCGCGGCATCCAATTCGATGGACTTGCAAGACTCCTGCCCGATGAACCTCCCAAATGTCCTCGCCCACTGCAAGTTCATGGCAGGGTCAGCCTTGGCCACGAACACGTCCACCAAGACATCGCCCGTGAGGTTGGTGCCCAAGAAATTGGTGGAATCCGAGTAGGTGCCGCACATGTAGATGTTCCCAACGGAGTCCTGCGTCATGTCATAGACGATGCAGGCATACGCTGAATACATGCAGGAAATGTCCACGAAGCCGCCGTTGGGGTCGAGCCGGAGCATGAAGCCACTTTGTCCAGACCCAGTCGAGGTGCGCATCACCGATCCAGGACCTGGATCAAAATCGACCACGTCCTGGAATCGACCGCCGATGTACAGCTGACCATTGCTGAACTCGACTGCATGGGCCACATCGATGTACACGCTTCCCCAAGTCTTCACCCATTGGAATGCGCCCGTGGAGCTGTATTTGGTGACAAATGCATCCTCAAAGCCCGCAGAGGTGAGGTTGAGCACACCAGGGCCGGGGTCAAAATCCACGGTTCCCTTGAATGAACCCACTATGTAGAAGTCGCCGAGGCTGTCCATCGCGAGGTCATTCACCTCCACAAAGGTGCCATGACCAAATGCCTTCGCCCACTCAAAAATCTGAGCGGAGGCAAAATTGCCCGTGAGTGTCATCCACAAAACCAGTATAAGAAGGTAGATTCTTGATCTCATTGCGATTGGGGTTGGTGATTTTCAGTCCTGAATACAACAGAAGCCCGTCATCCCTCAATGGTTGATGCAGAAAGGCTTCATTTTCTGCATCTTGTACCAGGAAATTCGCAATTTTTCGACGAGCTTGATTTTCTCCATTGATTGGCGGAATTTTTGGAGATGAATCGCATCGCATTCGGGCTACCGCTCCTCGTGTTGCTATTTGGCTTCGTCGCTTGTGAGGGTGGACGGGTTGCGAACCCTGCGGAAGTAAAGGCCACAGAAAACATGGAAGGCAAGACAATCACGATTCGCGGCACAGCAGAAAACCGGAAGAATGGTGCCGTTGCCGGGAATTATTTCGTTGGCGATCTCTCCTCGTGGCCTGAGGACATCGTTGGAAAGCAGGTGGAAGCAACCGGGCGGCTCCGCATCATCGAGCACAGCGCCGAGGACCTGGTCAACTCCAAAGGAGAATACAGCCAGGGCATGGTCGGCAAGCAGTACATCCTGGAAAAGGCGACTTGGAAGGTGGTGGAGTGAGGTGTTACCACATTCCATTTACCTTTGCCAAATGAACCATAGATACTTCATCGCGGTGATGGCAGGCATGGCCCTGATGCTCACGGCTTGCAATGTGAACGTGAACGACGGCAATTCCACCGATCCTCATGGCGGCATCGTGAACGCGGACAGCGGCACCACCATCACCACGCATTCCGAATCCCATTCCGAATCCCAAACCAACTTCGAGGTCAAGGGCGGCATCCACTCCGAATCGCATACCACCACGCATACCACTACCACGGTGGGCAAGAGCCTCGGCCTCCCGGAGCAGGTGGATCAATGGATCACGGAGATTTTCCCCGAATACAAGGTCGTGGAACTCGATCCCATGGACGCCTACCCGCAGTACAAGGGCTCCCAACAGACCATTTTCAAGCGTCTGCGGATGAAAAATCCGATTTCCAACAGCTACGGCAAGGCCGTTTACCCCCGAGTCCTCATGAAAGCCTACCGCTTCATCGCCCCGAGCGCCCTCACCAAGGACGTGGAAGAATGGCTGAACAGCCTCGGAAGCACGACAAAAGGCATTGAACTCGGTCAGGAAGGCGTTTCCGTGAAGTCACCCCCGCACCTCTGCGCCGTGGTCGGCAATGATTTCCTCGTGGTGCAGTCCGGCTGCATCTATGAAGGTCCGGAATGGTCGGCCACCAAGAAGCTCTTCTTCGACAAGATGCGGGAGCAAAATGCTGCGTATGCCTTTGAGATCCAGTGCGATGGCGGGAAGGTTTCTTACGAGATCAGATAGCAGCAGGCTCGAACCTATCCCATCCTTTTTGCATCACGTCATCCTGAGGCCGATTCCAGGCAGAAGGATCTAGCACGGATGGCTACCACACGGCTCATACGCATAATTGGCCAACGTCACGCGCTAGATCCTTCTCCACCGATGGCGGATCAGGATGACGTAGCTGCAAGAAAGCCATCCTATTGCGTTGTACGAGAAACCGAATCCTAGATCGCCGAAATCTTCTCCGACTTGGAGCTTTGCTTCCGCTCCTTGGGCTTGGGCATGGCCTTGAGCTTGCCCACGATTTGATCCTTGTAGATGGCGTAGGCGTCCGCGCATTCGGGTTTGATGGGATCGCCTTGCGGAAGATCTTCCTTGGTGGCGTCGGTATGGACACCATTCTTGAGCATTTCGAAGTGGAGGTGAGGACCAGTGGAGAGTCCGGTCATGCCCACGTACCCGATCACCTGCCCCTGCGTCACATGCGCCCCGGCGCGGATGCCTTCCGCGAACTTGGACATGTGCAGGTACTTGGTGGTATAGGTGCCATTGTGCTTGATCTCCACGAAGTTGCCGCTGCCACGGTTGAAGGTGGCCTGCACCACCACACCATTGCCGATGGACCAGATGGGGGTGCCAATCTCGGCGGCGTAGTCCGTGCCCAGGTGTGGGCGGCGGATCTTGAGGATCGGGTGGAAACGGGCGTGGTTGAAATTGCTGCTGATGCGGCGGAACTGCAACGGCGCCTTGAGGAAGGACTTCTTGAGGCTGCCCCCGGTCTCGTCGAAGAAATTTTCGCTGCTGTCCTGCTCGAACTTGACAGCGTAGAAATCCTTGCCGGCATGGTTGAAAAGGGCGCCACGGATCTCCCCTACCCCGATGCACTCGCCTTCCACGTACTGCTCGTCGAAGAGCACTTTGAAAAAGTCACCCTTTTGGAGCCGGAAGAAGTCGATGGTCCACGCATAAATCTCACTCATGGAGATCGCCAGCTGCGGATCCAAGTCATTCTCCTCCAATGTCTTCCACATCGATGACATGATCACACCGGAAGCCTGCCGCTCCACGACGTCCACATGCTTAGTGCCAGAACGCACAGAAACGCTGTCACCAATCTCATAGACCACGTAGTTCACCGGGTCTTGTTCGTAGATGAAGTACTTGACCTGGTCCAGGGTATCGCTGCTCCGCATGAGGCAATAGCTCTTGCCAGCGCGAATCTTGGTCACGTCGAGGATGCCATGGGACTTCTCCACCAATTCGGAGACGACCTCCTTGGGGATGCCATTTTCGCCGAGGATCTCGCCCAAGCTCTCATTCTGCTTGATTTCACCCGTGCAGATGTAGAGGTCACCGATGTCGATGCCGTATTTGTTGACCTCGTCTTCCTTATTGAAATCCCAGAAGATGCTTTTCTTGATGTCCGTGAAGCCCTTCTTGATCTGCTGCGGCACCGGATCCAACCCGGTCCACAGGATCATGCCCACCACTGCCACGGCGATCACTCCAGCTCCTATGAATGAATACTTTTTCAAGCCATTGCTGTTAAGAAAGTAGGCAGTTTACGCAAAATGGCCGAGGCGAACAAGGCAAAGGGAATTACCCTCAGGCTGAACCGCCCATACCGCCGAATCAGGCGGGTGTCGTGGAAAACTTATTGGCGGCATTAACAATTAATAAGGGATCAAGGAGGCGGCGGCATGATCGATAGCCCTGTACCGAGGATGGAGGCGGGCTCAAAGGGGCATTGTTCATTATTCATTCTTCATTGTGAATTGTGATAACCAATCGTGCGTTAGTTTTGCGCAAATTTCCTCCCTGAGATGCCTCTCAACCCCTCCATCCACCACGTACTCATCATCGGAAGCGGCCCCATTGTCATCGGGCAGGCGTGTGAATTTGACTATTCCGGCTCCCAAGCCTCACGGTCGCTGCGCGACGAGGGCATCACGGTGACCCTGATCAACAGCAATCCGGCGACGATCATGACGGATCCGTCCACGGCGGACCATGTCTATCTCCTTCCGCTGACCCGTGCCAGCATCATCCAAATCCTCAAGGAGCAACCCAGCATCGATGCCGTCCTGCCGACCATGGGCGGTCAGACGGCCTTGAACCTGGCGATGGAATGCGAGAAGGCCGGAATCTGGAAGAAATACGGGGTCCAGACCATCGGGGTGGACTTCCAAGGGATCGAACGCGCAGAGGACAGGGAGATCTTCCGGCAGCTCATGATCCAAATCGGGATCGACGTGCCCCGCGCCCGCACCGCCAAGAGCTTCTTACAAGGCAAGGAGATCGCGCAGGAGATCGGATTCCCGCTCGTGCTGCGGCCCAGCTACACCCTCGGCGGCACCGGGGGCGGCTTTGTGCACGATGCCTCCAAATTCGACCAGGCGCTCACCCACGCCCTCCATGCCAGCCCGATCCACGAGGTGCTCATCGAGGAGAGCATCTGGGGATGGAAAGAATTCGAGCTCGAAGTGCTCCGGGACAATGCAGGCAACCATATCGTGGTCTGCTCCATCGAAAACTTTGACCCCATGGGCATCCACACGGGCGACTCGATCACCGTCGCGCCAGCGATGACACTGCCCGATACGCAGATGCAGCGGATGCGCGACGCGGCCTTCAAGGTCATGGACGCGATTGGGGAGTTTTGTGGTGGCTGCAACGTGCAGTTCAGCATTGACCCGGACAGCGGCCGCATGATCGTGATCGAGATCAACCCACGGGTGTCCCGGTCATCCGCCCTCGCTTCCAAGGCCACGGGCTACCCCATCGCCAAGATTGCCGCCAAACTCGCCATCGGCTACCGATTGGACGAACTCGCGAATCAGATCACGGGCAGCACCTCCGCCTTCTTCGAGCCGACATTGGACTATGTCATCGTGAAGGTGCCGCGCTGGAATTTCGACAAATTCCGGGGCAGCGACCGCAGCCTGGGCCTGCAGATGAAGTCCGTGGGCGAGGTGATGGGCATCGGGCGGAGCTTCACCGAAGCCCTGCAGAAGGCCTGCCAATCCCTGGAAACCAAGCGCAACGGCCTCGGCGCCGATGGCAAGGAGCTGACCGACCTCGACGAAATCCTCTACAGCCTCGAACACCCGAGCAGCGACCGCCTCTTCCACATCAAGGACGCGATGGCCTTGGGCCTGCCCCTGCGCCGCATCCACAAGATCACCAAGATCGACATGTGGTTCCTTGAAGAAATCTACCGCCTCGTCAAGATGGACAAAGACATTTCCGGCCATACCATCGAGGACATCCCGGACGCCCTGCTCATCGAGGCCAAGCGCAATGGATATGCCGACCGCCAAATCGCGCACCTACTCAACTGCCTGGAGTCGGAAGTCCACGCTCGCCGCAAGCAGCTCGGCATCCACCGCCAATACAAGATGGTGGACACCTGCGCCGCAGAATTCGAGGCCAAGACGCCGTATTTCTACTCGACATTTGACGGGGAAAATGAAAGCATCAAGACCGACAAGAAGAAGGTCGTGATCTTTGGCAGCGGCCCCAACCGCATCGGTCAAGGCATCGAATTCGACTATTGCTGCGTGCACGGCGTGATGGCAGCCAAGGAAGCCGGGTACGAGACCATCATGATCAACTGCAACCCCGAAACGGTCAGCACCGACTTCAATGTCAGCGACAAGCTCTACTTCGAGCCCGTTTTCTGGGAGCATATCTACGACATCATCGAGCATGAGCAGCCCGAGCAGGTAATCGTGCAACTCGGCGGGCAGACGGCACTCAAACTGGCTGAAAAGCTCGACCGATACGGCATCCGCATCGCTGGCACCTCCTTCCGGTCGCTGGACATCGCCGAGGACCGGGGCGAATTCTCCACCCTGCTCAAGAATCTCGAGATCCCCTACCCTGAGTTTGGCGTCGCCGAAAATGCCAACGATGCCCTCCGCGTCATCAAGACGGTCGGCTACCCCGCACTGGTGCGCCCGAGCTATGTCCTCGGCGGACAGAGCATGCGCATCGTGATCAACGACGAGGAACTTGAGGAGCATGTCATCAACACCCTCAAGGAGATCCCCGGCAACAAGGTGCTGATCGACCACTTCCTGGACGGCGCGATCGAAGCTGAAGTCGATGCCATCTGCGACGGTGAATCCGTGCAGGTCGTGGGCATGATGGAGCATATCGAGCCGGCAGGCATCCACAGCGGGGACTCCAACGCCGTGCTGCCGCCCTTCAGCCTCGGGCCGCTGCAGCAGACCATGATGGAAAACTACACCAAGCGCATCGCCCTCGCCCTCGGCGTGAAAGGCCTGATCAACGTGCAGTTTGCCATCCACAAGGACAAGGTTTATGTGATCGAAGCGAATCCGCGTGCATCGCGAACGGTTCCCTTCATCGCCAAGGCGCATGGCATCCCCTACGTGAACTATGCGACCAAGGTCATGCTCGGCACCCACAAGCTCAGCGACTTCACCTTCGAGCCCAAGCTGCAAGGCTTTGCCATCAAGGAGCCCGTCTTCTCCTTCAACAAGTTCCCGAATGTGAACAAGGAACTAGGCCCCGAGATGAAATCGACCGGAGAATCGATCTATTTCATCGAGGACCTGAACGATGAGCATTTCTTGAAACTGTACTTGGAGCGGAACCTCTACCTGAGCCGCTAAGGCGCGGTGGAGGACTCCACCGGCCTCAATGCCCTACAATGAGGCGGCCGGATACTGTCCCTGCCTTCAGGACATAAACCCCATCCGGCAAATCCGCCACGGAAATCTCCAATTCCGCGCCTCGAACGGTGCCTGAGCGCAAGCGACGTCCCCATAGATCAAGGACTTCCCAATCCCGACGACCGCTTGATGGAAAACGGACATTGGCCACATCGCAAGCCGGATTTGGATAGACCTCCATCGTGTTGATGACAGCATCAACCCTGCCCACGGGCGTGGAACAAGTGGTATCCGGATATGGGCTCCCCTCCAATGGATCGCCATGCGGCAGCGCAAATCCAGCCAAGCCGGGATATTCCGGGGCATATTTCCTGCATTTGAAGACGGCATTGGACCAGGAGGTCGTGTTGCCAGGGACGGCACTGCCTTGGTTCACGACGAGGCTCAGAGGCAAAATGGGGCTAATGTATTCCCATGCGAGCTGACCTGTGGAGTCAAATTCCACGAATCGCCCATGGGTCGCCTGTGCCACGAAGAGGTTGCCATTGGGCAGTATCTGCGCTCCACCCATCAAGGTGGCGTCGATGGTGTCGCCGGGATGCGTCCAGAAGGTGTGCTGCGCGCTGTCCGGCATGAAACGGCCTGCATTGAGTACATAATTGCCTGACAGATCGATCTCCGGTTGCACAAACTCCACCGAGGACCTGCCGCCGGGGCGGGTGAGGCCATTGTTGAAGATGATGACCTCCCCAGCATGAGCCAGCCCATTTTCCACCCAATGCGCATCGTGTTGCTCAAAAAGTCGCTGATCGAGCGGGCTGCCTTGGCCATAAGCCTCCGGATTTCCCCATCGCCACAGGATGTCGCCCCCCTTGCCCCTCGTACCGCCCGTGTGACCTGCTGCCTCTGCCGTGGTCGTGCTGTGGTCGATCACGATCACCTCACTCGTTTCCCGGAATCCCAAGATCACCTCATTCCGGTCGGCATTGTAAGCGATGGAGTTGGCATGCAACCAATCCGCGTCGCCTTGCGAAATGCCCAGATAATTGATGTCCATCAGCTCAGGATGGTCGGAGACTACGCCGTAATTGGATTTGTTCAGGTCATAATCTTGGATCAAATGGTCCCAAAGCCGCCATTCCCAGACCAGCTCTGCAGAGTCCGGGACTCTCGGCCTCAACTCATAGATGGATTCGCTGTAGATCTCGCCATCCGGGATTTGCAGGGGATTCCGGCCATTCTGCACCGCGTCCGCCTGATCGTGCTTGTCCCAAACGATGACCAAGACATTGCCATTGGGCATCGGGAAAATCTCATGGTGCGCGAGGATCGAGTCGTTGCTGACCTTGTAGCCCCATTGCCGGACGCTCCACCAATCGATCAGTTCCAGCACCCCACCATTTCCTCCCGTAGAGGCAAAGTTATGATTGGCAAAATCGCGCCCTGCACGCAACAGGAGGCCATCCTCGCGCAAATAGGACATCATTCCCGGCTGATAGGAACTTTCCCATTCATGCACCTTGAGGCCGCAGTTCTCGATGAGGTAGGTCTTGTAATCCTGATTCGGCGAAAACAAGGTATATCCCAAGAAGGCCAACGAATCATTGTAATTGATCCGCCCAACAGTACGAACCTGGGCAACAAGGGACCCGCCAAGGCAGAGAAGCAAAAGCATCAAAACTCGCATCCAACGCATGTGTCCAAATAACGGGAAAAAACCTCTTTTCCACACCTCTTGCCAATCCACGGGATTTGTCGCAACTTTTCCAACTCAGAGAGAATCATCACCCCGAATGTCCGCACCGGAGAAGGTCAATCCCCAAAAAGGCCCGCAGCGACAGCCGCCGCAGCGTGAACAGAAGCATGCGCCTGGCCCTGGGCGTGAGGATGGAAGCTACCAAGTGGTGGACAATCCATTGATCGGGCATGGGGCGATGTCGGCGGAGGAGGCAAAGGCGGACGGGAAAGGGCTCTGGCTCAAACGCGATGGCGAGGCCCCGGCATACCGGAACCCGTTCATGGTGCAGATGCACGGCGACAAGCCGATTACGTTGCCCCGCAAGGAAGGCTTCCCCAAAACCGTTTCCCGTCCCAATTGGATGACACAGGCCAAGCCCAAGATCGGGCAGCCGGGTGACAAATTCGAGCAAGAGGCCGACCAAGTCGCAGAGGCAGTGGTGAGCAACAAGGGCAAACAAATGTCCCCCGCTCCGCCCGCAGCGCCGCCATCGGACGGCGGACCGGGAACGCCGCCCGTTCAGAATCAGGAGTTTTCAGGCATTCAGCAGAAAGCCGAGGGCGAGGAAGTCCAGAAGATGGAGATTCCCGGCATTCAGCAGAAGTCCGAAGGCGAGGAAGTCCAGAAAATGGAGATCCCCGGCATTCAGCAGAAGTCCGAGGGCGAGGAAGTCCAGAAGATGGAGATTCCCGGCATTCAGCAGAAGTCCGAGGGCGAGGAAGTCCAGAAGATGGAGATCCCCGGAATCCAGCAGAAAGCCGAAGGCGAGGAAGTCCAGAAAATGGAGATTCCTGGCATTCAGCAGAAAGCCGAGGGCGAGGAGGTCCAGAAGAAAGAGAATGGCCCTGCTGAGGCCCCCGACGGCCTGGGCGAGCGCCTCGCGTCCAGCAAGGGCGGCGGCGAGCCATTGGCACCTGACACCAAGGAGCACATGGAAGGCGCGATCGGGGCCGACTTCAGCGGCGTCCGCGTCCACAAAGGCGACGAAGCCAAGGGCATGAGCCAGGACCTGAACGCGCAAGCCTTCACCCACGGCAATGACATCTATTTCAATGAAGGAAAATACAACCCCGGCACCACGGAAGGCGACCGTCTGCTCGCGCACGAGCTGACGCATACCGTGCAACAAGGCGCCGCGCCAGCGGGCAAAGCCCAGCGCAAGCCCAAGGAGAACGCCGAGTCCGGCAAGATCCAGCGGATCGTCGAGAAACCGAAGACGCCAGCGGCACCCGCAGGCGGCGCGCCGACGGCAGCGCCCGTCCAGCCGCTGGACATCAGCAAGGGCTTCGACCCGACGCCGGAGATCGAGGCATTGTTCGCGGACGCCAACCTGAACAAGCCCATCGACGTGCCTGTCCGGATTGGAAAGCTCGTCGCGGGCACCATCAAGGTGCGGCAGACGAGCCGCCCGAAGGGCACGGTGAAGGGCAAGTACAGCATCGAGGCCAACCAGGGCATCGCCTACGACGGCCTCGGCTTTTTCAACGGCATCAAGTCCATGGGCATCACGCCTGTGATCGCGGTCGCCAAGGGACCCGTCGCGCCGGGGCAGCCCATCGGGATGTACTACGGCTTCCAGGTCGGCAAGACCGTCTCGGGCAACCCCAAGGCCTTCATGGAGCAGATGAAGAAGGCGACCGAGGCATTGGGCATGGTCGGCTTCAAGCTCCCCACCACCAACGCCAGCATCACCAACGCCGTCGAGGGCGACACCCTCAATTTCAGCGTGACGGGCCTCAAGGTCAATGTCGCGGGCTATGTCGATGGCGAGGCGGAGTTCGGGCAGCAGGGTGAGAACTTCACGTTCAAGGCGGGCATGACGGTGGACGTGAAGGGTCTGGCCCAGGGAAGGTTCAGCATCGAGCGGGACAAGGAGGGCAAGTTGGCCGGGGAGGGAGAGATCGAGACGCAGATCGCCAACCTCAGCGGCAAGGTCGGGGTCAAGTACCTCGGCACGGGCGATATCCAGGTCAAGGGCTCGGTCGGCATCCAAAGTGAGAAATTCAGCGGGTCGGTCAGCCTGATGGTCGCCGACAAGGTCACCGCCGACAAGATGATGAAGGCCGAGCTAGGCCTTCCAGAGGTCGAGGAACAAGGGAAGAAAAAGCCCGACGCGAAGGCGCCTGAGACCAAGACCAAGGCGAACCAGGCCGTCGCCATCTGGGGCGAGGTCGAGGCCAAGATCACGCCCTGGCTCACGGGCCGGGCCAAGGTCGGCATCAGCAGCGAGGGGCATGTCACGGTCATCGGCAAGATCGCGCCGCCCAGCGACGTGGTGCTCATGGAGCAGAACACCAAGAAGATCGACCTCTTCAAGGTGGAAGCCAAGGGCGGCTACGGCATCCCGTTCATCGGTCAGGTGGGCTTCTTCGTGAGCCTGGGCATGTTCATCAAGGCGGGCTTCGGGCCATTGACGCTCAGGAACATCGCCTTCGAGGGGACGTACAGCACCGACCCCTCCGTGATGCAGAACTTCAAGATCACGGGGGCGCTCAACATCTCGGCGTTTGCCATGATCGCACTGGAGGTCGAGGCGGGTTTGTTCCTGACGATCCTCGGCCACGACATCAAGGCGGGGATCAACCTCACGGCAGGCGCGGGCATCAAGGCCTACGCCGAGGTGCAGCCGACATTTGAATATCAGGAAAAGGCAGGGCCCGGCGGCAAGGTGGGCGAGGCTTGGCTGCGGGGGCATTTCGAGGCCGCTGCGCAGCTCTTCCTCAAGCTCAGCGGGGAGTTTTTCGTGGAGTTGGACAGCCCGTGGTGGAGCCCCGCGCCGGACAAGCGTTGGCCCTACCCGCTGTTCGACGTGGAGTACCCGCTGGGCAAGAGCATGGGCATCGGCGGGGACGTGGATTGGCTCGTGGGCAGCCCCGAGTTGCCGGAGCTCAAGTTCAGCCCCGTGGAGTTCGACCCCGACAAGTTCACGAGCGACATCATGGCCGACCCACCGCCCAAGGCAGGCGGCGGCAAGGGTGGCGAGCAGAACCCCCAAGGCAAATTTGACATGGCGGGTGGCGACAAGAAGGACGAGAAGCCCGAGACGAAGGATGGACCTGGCTTGAAGGGCAAGAAGGAGCCCGCCGAGGACGTGTCGAAAATGACCAACGACCAGAAGTTCATCCGCGCCTGCGAGAAGATCGGCAAGATCGGCGACGATGCGAAGAGCAAGCCGTTGGCATTGATGCAGTTGCAGGAGAAGGTCAAGAAGATCCAGAGCACCTACGGCATACAGAGCATCAAGATCGCCGACAAGGATGGCGAGGCCAAGGTGACCGTCAAGCACCCCGGCAAGGACAAGCAAAACACGAACGAGAAGGAGCCGATCAAGGTCAAGTTGATGACGGTCGCCGAGATGATGAAACTCGCCGAGGCAGGGAAGAAGGACCTGGAGGGCAAGGTGAAGGCCAAGGAGGACCCCAAGGCGCATACCATGAAGGAGGCCGACGCCAAGGCGATCGCCGAGGAGGTGAAGGCTGCGCATTATGTGTTTGAGGATGTGACGGTGGCGCAGAAGGGTGATCGTTGGGAGTATGTGCTGAATCTGGCTGGGAAGACGATGGCGGTGCCGGGGAGTGGGGTGGAGAAGGAGAAGGCCGCCAATGGCAAACCGGGTGATGGTGAACTTGGGAAGACCCAAGAATTTGAGGCCAAAGGAGACAAACACAAACTTTGGATCAAGCCAGGACCCGACGGAGGAAAACTTTGGGTAGCAAGTGATCCTCAGACTGTTGATGCCAAACTCAAGCTATGGGAAGCTGACCTAAAGTTACCCAAGTGGAATGATGGCCGTAAAAAGGAAAAGAAGACGCGCATTGCCGTATTGATCAACCGCGCCAAGGCCGAATTGACCAAAATCGACAACGCAGCCCGTGAATCGGTCAAGGCAGCGGATGCCACACTTTATGCCAAGATCGACAAGGATATTGAAGTCGAACAGAAAAGTCTGGCTGACATCTTGAAGCAGCTTTTCCAAGAATTCGGAGAAGGTGAATCAATCGACTTTAAGGTGGTATTTGTTGAAGAGTTGCAATCGGTTCATCCAGAAGCCAAGGCTACAATCATTGAAACTGTTGACAAAATAACTGCGAAAAACACTCTGGATAAGAAAGGATTAGCAGAATTCAATTCGTACTCTGGACTTCAGAAAAAGGTCGCAGAAACTCCGGAAGCACAATTGTTGTTTGACAACCCCTTCAAGAATGGAAAGCCGTTGGAAACATATCTCGCCAAATTGGTAGAGGATGCCGGTAAGGAGGTTCAGGAAGATAATTTTGATTCCAACGCTGTAAAAGAAGCAATGGGTGATCTTGCAAGTGAAAAAGGGAGCCGCCCATTTACTGCCGCAAAGGAAATGATTTGGGATAAGACGAAGGAGGCACTGGTACTACAACGGCTAAAGACTTATCTCGGATCAAAGGGATCAGGCGCAAAGTCTGCAGACCAAGTATTCAAGGAAAAGAAGATCACCGAGGACGGCAAGAAGAAGATTCAGGCAGAGGTATCGAGTACTGTCACCACCCTCAATGCCAACAAGAATGCATCAACACAATGGGTTGCGGTATTTCCAGCCCTCGGGCGATCTCTGAAGATTGAGACCCGAGATGGGGATCGAGTCGCAAAGTTTTCAGACATCATTCCGAAGGATCAAATTTTCCTAATGGTCATCGAAGCGATCAAAACAACGATCGAGCGTGACCCAGCAGGTGGTACTGCGATTTCAAAGGACCCGAAAATCGAGAAGGAGATAGAGAAAATCTCTACCAAAATTGCCAATCACACCGCAAAACGTCCCCTTTTCACGGTTACTCCTACAGAGATTCCTCGAAACCTGAAAGGTGCGAGTTCCTCAGAACTCGTTCAGGTCAATAGCCACTCCATTAGCCCGAGTCTTTATTCTCAGATTGCAGAAAATCATAACCAGGAAATCAACGTTAAATTTGATGGAGAAATCCACCATATAGTTCCGCTGTATTTGGGCGGTGGTCACAACCTTTACAATCTATTGGCAGCTCAAGGAAGCGCCCGCCTGCCCGACAATGTAGCGATTACAACTTCTGTACATGCGATCCTTCACGACAGAATCGACAAGGCAAAAATTGCAGCATTTCTACAAGACAGCCTTGCAGATGCAAAAATTTCTGCCAATTTCGAGGCGCTGTCTCCTTCGGATATCACCAACATGATGAAAGGAAAGCAAAACCTCATCATAGGAACTCTATTCCGAAATGGTGACATCAAATACCGTGACGCGAAAATTTCACTTGATGATCTAAAGAAATAGAAAATGTCCAAATTTGCGATTGAGAAGTGTTTCCAAACATTCGGTACGATTGGAGCGGTAGTTGAAATTGAGAATGGATGGATTCTGCGAAGAGAAAGACGAATCACCCGCATCAACCACCAATTTGAGATTGTATGGAATCTTGAATTCCCCGCTGATATGGCGGCTACAACACTGCGGCTTGTGCATTTTCAGGACATCGTAGTTACATTTAGAGTAGTCGAAAATGGCCCTTCTTTTTTGGCAGGCTACGATGCAGAAAAAGGTAAAGAGCTTTGGACACTTCCGTTCGCTTGGCAGGGACTGAACTCATACGGAGGCTTGATGCATTTTGGGCATCGACTTTTTGTGGCAGGGGATCCATCGACCAAAGGACACCTCCTCATCATTGATATAGCTACTGGAAAAATACTGGATCAACTTCCTGAGCCTCCTATCAATCCCAAAGGGCCTATTCACGATCTTGGCCAGGAGGGCCTCTGTCAAGTTGGCAAATGGTTGTTTTCCAGACATCGCAACAAGGAACTCTTTCGAGCAAACCTGGAGATGGATCGCCCCGAATTTGAACTCCTTTCTGGCATGGAATGGAGCCAATGCGGAACAGATGGGAAGTTTCTTTTCTGGGAGGGTGTGAAGGATGGCAAGTCCTTGTCCATCAGGATCGACCCCAACACAATGGAGACGACTGGAGCTATCAACTTAGACCCCATCCAACCCTCAAAGTTCCTCGCAAAGGGCATCAAGCCTCTAAACGCGCATCAAGCCGTTCTGTTTGGCGAGGAAGGCATTGCGATGTTGGACTATGATCGCGAAAGCATTCTATGGCACCGAAAGGCGAGCGACATCGGTAAATCATTGACTGGGGGACACCTGACTATTTCTGGACTAGCATTGTTGAGGCAGGCCAAGGAGAATGCTCTACTGATGCTTCATCCGGAATCGGGAAAGACCATCGATACATTCTTCCACAAGGATGCGCATTTCCATACTTCCATCTTTCAAATTGGCGATTGGATCGTGGCCAATGCAATAGCAGGGTTCATCCTCCTAAGGCCTGAAGAAGACACTCCTTCCCCTACGCAACTGGATTGGGTGCCTTTTGAAGCACCAAGGGCAACAATACAAGAGACCTCCCAAGTCCCACCACCCAACTTCACCCCAACCGATCAGCAATACTCCGCAATCATCACCGCCTTCGTGAATGCCAAGGCCGCCCAAGAGCAAGGTCGCGATGCTGATCATCAACGCCTTGCTGCAGAGTTCAACAAGCTCTTCGACGCATTCGCGCAGGCGCACTCGGAGGTTAGCATCGCGAACATCGCGCTGACGCTCTCGGAGCTGGGTGTACCGTATGAGGTCGCGCTAGCGGATGTGGTGCGGATGCGGGGGTGACAGTGGGGACTGCGTCCTCCCCCCTTGTGAATTTTGGATGCGCGGAAGAATACGAAAAGCGAAGCTTGATCGAAAATGTTCTAAATGGTTTTACATTTGGAACATAATCTAGGATGACAATTGAATTTGCTAAATTGTCTCCAAGTGAAGTTGCCAAAATGGTGAAAGGTAAACTCAACCTCATCATTGGCACACTGTACACTGATGGCAATATTTTCTATCGAGACACCAAGATATCCGATGATCAGCTCAAAAGCCCGTAATCCCTACCAACTCATCCGTCGATGGAATTCTACCCGTGGGATCTATGATATGCAGCCCTGTGGCGAGGACTGGATTCTACGGGTGGTTGCAAGAATTTGCAGGGTGGACATCGACGGCAGGGTCAAATGGCAGACAGAAATTTCGACGGAAACGATTGCGATGCACTTGCCAGTGGTTGTCGCAAATGGACTGGCCGTGACCGCCTCCAAGGCAGAGAATATGAGCTATTCCTTGCAGGCTTACGACATTGAATCAGGAGACTTGGTTTGGACGGCACCCTGCGACTGGACGGGGTCAAATACGTATGGCGGGATATTCGTGAGGGAGGGTCGCATATTCGTTCCAAAGGGAGGAAAAATGATGATTCCACCTGCGGAAATCCTGGATATCCGAACAGGAAAAGCCTTCGGGGAAATCAAGGAATGGCAGGCTTTGCCGACAATGCAGGGGATTGGCGCGCTCAATCGCAACTGCGTGCAGGTGGGCAATTGGCTGTTTTCCAACATGAAAGATGAGGGAGTGTTCCGGGCTGACCTTTCTGCGGTGGAGCCGAAATTCGAAGCCATACCGGACACTTATTATGCCCGGTTGATTGCTGCGGGAAATGCAGTAACGATGCTCTGTCAGCACCAAGATGAGCCTGTGATTCTTTCTCTCGATGCAGATACTTTGAAGGTACTGCATCGGCATCCGCTTGAATCGGTCGAGCAAGCAATTGGTGACGCGATAGAAATTCGCGCCATTGATTCCGAAACAGCGTTGATCATTGCCGATAATGGGCTGATGTCCTTGAGCTTGATCTCAGGTCAGGCAAATTGGACATATATTCCTCCGGAGCCGGTGGATCGCTGGAGTGGTGGGCTTCTGATCGATGGAAGTTTCATCGTAGGGGAGGTACGGGATATTGCACCAACCCTTACAGAGATCGCCATCCAAACTGGGGATGTCCTGCAATCCATCTCGTCAAGGGAGCTGTTCCTCGGGAAGTGCGTATTCGCGATGGGAGACCGCATTTTGGCCGATGCTACGGCGAGCTTCCTCCAATTTGAGCGGCAAGCTACTGCACCCATCTTGGGTGAGGCTACCGATTTCTTTTCCGCGCAATCCATTGCTCCACCGAGCATGCCTCCGCTTTCCACCTTCACCCCCACCGATCAGCAATACTCCGCAATCATCACCGCCTTCGTGAATGCCAAGGCAGCCCAAGAGCAAGGCCGCGATGCTGACCATGAACGCCTTGCGACGGAGTTCAACAAGCTCTTCGACGCGTTCGCGCAGGAGCATCCGGAGGTGAGCATCGCGAACATTGCGCGGACGCTCTCGGAGCTGGGTGTGCCCTATGAAGTCGCACTTGGGGATGTGGTGCGGATGCGGGGGTGACAGTGGGGACTGCGTCCTCTCCCCTTGTGAATTTTGAATGCGCGGAAGAATACGAAAAGCGAAGCTTGATCGAAAATGTTCCAAATGGCTTTACATTTGGAATATGATCTAGGAAGAAAATTGAATTTGCTAAATTGTCTCCCAGTGAAGTTGCAAAAATGGTGAAAGGCAAGCTCAACCTCATCGTTGGCACTCTATTCACTGACGGCAACATCTTCTACCGAGACACCAAAATATCCGATGACCAACTCAAAGGCACTTAACCCGCTTACTGTTCAGAGAATATGGAATTCTACCCGCGGCATCTATGGCGTGACGGCTTGCGATGGTGGCTGGATTCTTAGGCTTGTTGCACGTGTTTGTAAGATCGATGCCGATGCAAAAGTATTGTGGCAGGTGGAATTCCCTGATGAAGGTGTAGCCATGGACCTGCCTGTCAAGGTGGTGGGCGACCGCGTCATTACGGCTTCGAAAAAAGGTAACGGCGAGTATGAATTGATTGCCCTTTCCTGTCAGGATGGGAAATCTCTATGGAAATACCCACTGAACTGGACTGGAATGAATACTTTCGGTGAAATTATCACCCGAAGCGAGCGCATTTTTGTTCCGGAAAACCGAGGGACCAATCTTGGGGGCAGGATTCTCTATGCTGCTGATGGGCAACCAATCGGAGAACTCGATGATTGGCCCACGGAGGCATTCAATCGCGGAATCGGCCCCCTGAATCCTCATATCGCACGGGTAGGTAAATGGCTTTTCATGAGCCGACGTTCCGAGGAAGCATACAGACTGGATCTCGATGCCCCCGATAGTAATTGGAGACCTGTGCCTGAAATTGCACGTGCAATTCTTGCCTCCAATCATGAAACACTTATGGTATTTGGCAAGCATCAAGAGGTATTTGCAGTGATGAAAGTGGATCTAAGTTCAATGGAGGTCATTTTCAAAATGCCTATCAAGGACTTGACTCCAGAAATTGGAGTGCCTATTGAAATCCGAGTTGTGGATTCAGATACCGCTCTTTTGCTCGCAAAAAAGGGGATCGCAGCGATTAGTCTTTCAAAGTCCACTGTCCTGTGGACCTATCCATTGCATGATCTTTCTGCTGAATATCTCAGCGGCATTGTGATTGGTAAAAGCATTGTCATACAGGCCGAAACCGATCATGGCAATCAGTTGTTAGAGATTGACTTACTATCCGGGCAGCTTCTCAAATCCACACCTGGCAAGGGCCTGAACCTGAGTTCTGGAGGCTGGCCTCTGCGAGAGGATCAGTTGTTGATGGACGCAACCGCAAAGTATATTTTGCTAGAACGCAAACCTGAACTGCCCACACTGCCGGAAGCTGAAGAATTTTTCGTTGCGACAACAGCCACTGCAATGCCACAGCCTGAATCTCCTGCCCCACCCACCTTCACTCCCACCGATCAGCAATACTCCGCAATCATCACCGCCTTCGTGAATGCCAAGGCGGCCCAAGAGCAAGGCCGCGATGCTGACCATCAACGCCTTGCGGCGGAGTTCAACAAGCTCTTCGACGCGTTCGCGCAGGAGCATTTGGAGGTGAGCATCGCGAACATTGCGCGGACACTCTCGGAGCTGGGCGTGCCGTATGAAGTCGCACTTGGGGATGTGGTGCGGATGCGGGGGTAGATAGAGTGACGCACCCATTTGACAGCCAACCGGGAAGGTCCATTTCGACCGCACTCCACCATTGATAAACACCACAAGATGAAGCATTTACCCCACTGAACACAACCCTGATCGCGTAACCGTCGCGGAGAATACCTTTGTTTGGCAATGCCGCCTATGCGACATTCGGATGGAATACTGGTCCAATCGACCAGTCGATGCCATATACCTAGACTTAAATGAAAAAGACGCTTTATCTCTCGTTCTTGCTCCTGTCGTTGAATTCTCTCCTGTTCGGGCAGATCACCGTGACGATCACCAACCCCGGCGGCTGCAATGCCACATTGACCGCCAATGCCACAGGCGGCACTCCGCCCTATACCTATACTTGGTATTATGGAAGTATCACGCAAGTGACCCTCAGCAATACCTTCGCGGGCTACAATGGCGGGTTCCTCTACCTGAGGGTGCGAGGCACGACGCCGCAGGACACGGGCTACGTGGACATCAATCTCCCGCAGCCATTCCAACTCAACACCTCAAGCACGCCACCTACCTGCCCAGCCACCAACGGTACCGCAACCGTTACGCCCGTGGGTGGAACCGCTCCCTTCACCTACCTCTGGAGCAATGGAGCGACCACAGCCACCATCAGCGGACTCGGCGCAGGCTCCTACAATGCCACTGTGACCGACGCAACCGGATGCTCATGGGCGACCCAATGGAGCAATCAGACCATCAACCTGGGCACCAACAGCCCCATGACAGCCACCACGAGTTCCGTGCCATCGTGGTGCCACAATGGTGAGGCGACGGTATCGGTGGCGGGAGGCACCTCCCCTTACAACTACTACTGGAACACCTCTCCGGTGCAAACCACTCAGACCGCAACAGGATTGAACCCCGGAACCTATTCGGTCACTGTCACGGACGCCAATGGTTGCACCAAGAACACCAACGTCTCCGTCGCCAATTCCGCGGGGCCGTTCAACATCACCATGACCTCTACGCCCGAATACTGCTACCAAAGCAATGGCACCGCCACCTGCACCGCCACGGGGGGAACGCCGCCCTACACCTACCTCTGGAGCACGGGAGCGACCACGTCGAGCATCGCAGGCCTGTCCTACGGCACCTACCACATGACACTCACCGACGCTGCGGGCTGTGAGCAACCGCGCACCGTCTCTGTAGCCCGCACCAACCCCGTGAATGCCACGGCATCAGCGGTCGCACCGACCTGCGGCAACCTGAATGGGAGTATCGCACTGAGCATCGCCGGCGGCAATCCGCCCTATACTTATTCCTGGGGCAATGGCGCGACCACTTCCAGCATCACCGGACTCGGCTTTGGGAACTATGGATGGAGCGTCGCCGACATCAATGGCTGCACGGACTATGGCTACAATACCTTCCAAATTCCCGGAACCTGCCTCAACACCGTTTCCGGCAAGGTCTATGATGACGACAACCTGAACTGCATCCTGGATTTCAACGAAACCCGGCACCGCTACGGCATGATCGCCGTGGGCAGCAGTTGGGCCGTCTCCGATCAATCCGGGAACTATTCCAAGGGGCTCTACCAAACGGGCAGCTTCTCCGTCTCCCAACCTACGCCCCTCGCCAACCATACCGTCACCTGCCCCACTGGGCCCTACACCGCCACATTTGCCGGGTACGGAGGCAGCATCACCGGCTATGACTTCGGTTCCGTGATCAGCACATTGGTCGAGGATTTCGAAGTGCAAATCTTCCATGGGCCTGCCCGCCCGGGATTCAACCACTGGGTCAAGGTCGTGGTGAGCAACCGGGGCTCCACATCCAACACCATCAACCTCACCCTGGGCCACGATCCTGCATTCACATTCCTGAGCGCCAACCCCACCGCCAGCAACTACATCATCGGCACTTCTACAGTCTCCTGGAACAGCATCAGCGTGAACCATGGCAGTTCCAAGGAATACCTCCTGAATTTCTACGTTCCAATCACTGTTCCCATCCACTCCATTTTCTCCCATGCCGCCTTCACCAGCCCAATCGGTGCCGATGTGAATCCGCTGGACAATCAGGCCTCCGTCTCGGGGCAGGTCACCGGATCGTTTGACCCCAATGAAAAGGTCGTCTATCAACCCACCAACCTGACCCCGGCCGATTCCATCCTCAGCTACACCGTCCATTTCCAAAACACCGGAAACGACACGGCCTTCACCATCGAAGTCCTCGACACCCTGGACCAGGACCTCAACATTGGCACCCTGCAAATGGTGGAGGCAAGCGTCATCCCCAACAGCTACAACTGGGGCATCGAAGGCAGCAACATATTGCGGGTCACATTCCCCAACATCAAGCTTCCGGACTCCACCATCAACGAGCCCCTGAGCCACGGGCACTTCAGCTACCGCATCAAGCTGCTCCCGAACCTGCCGCTCCCGATCCACATCGACAACCGCGCCTCCATCTACTTCGACTACAACCTGCCCATCCTCACCAATACCACACACAACCAGTTGGAGGCGCCCAATGCCGTCACGGATGACATGAGCAGCTTCCTGCAGCTCTACCCCAATCCCAGCTCCGGCATGGTCACGCTGAAATGGGAAGGCAGCGCCGAAACGGAATTGGAGCTGCGCGTCGTCAATCTGAGCGGACAGATCGTGCACAAGGCGCATCTACCCGTGCAGCATGGCGCCTCCACTTCTGAAATGGACCTGCGGTCATTGCCCGGCGGGGTGTATATTGTGGAGGTGTCGGATGGTCTGCGTGTGCACCACAAGCGGCTGGTCTTGCAGCGGTAATAGGAAAAGGTGAATTCGACGCATGGGTGCTCATTCGATGAAATGTTCTAATTTCACTGAATGGGCACCAATGCATTAACCAATCCCGAATACCTCAACCTCCGCACGCACGAGGCACCTCCCCTGCTCCGGAAAATCTATCAATTCATGGACTCCGACGCTGGCAGGGGGCTGCGGACTCGAGCTTCCAAGTGAGCGTTACTCAACCTCACAGCAAAAAGTCGCAGACTTTGTGGGTCCGGAGCTTTCAGAGGCCATCATTCCCCTTTTCCAGTTGGGACATGGCTCATTGATAGGGGTTTGGCTGCGCGAGCCGGATGGCAATCTGGAAAATTCACAGGTCGTATGGCTGGATTCTGAAGGCGATCCCACCGAGGTTTTCGCGAATTCCCTGGCGGAACTCTGTGGGATGCTGCATTATTACGATGGGACCGTCTATGACATCATCAAGTCGGCGATGAGGCATTTGGAGCGGCCGCAAATGTTTGGGCATCCTATGGAGCGCTTTCCCACGCAAGAACTTCAGGAAAAGGTAAACAAGTTTTGGGATCGCAATCCACAACTGCAGCACCTCCATGAGTTCCTTGGAGGGGAGTTGGGAATCCAGATGGACCTGGCAATCCCTGCGACAATCCTTGCCGCCCTGGGCAATCATCCACGGCTCTCAGAGTTGGTCGTATTCTGAGGCAGCGGGCAATCCGTGGCTTTTACAAAGCAAAATTGAACGCCACCCCGGGAGAGAGGTACACGACCCTGTCCCAGTTGCTCACCGTCATTGAGAAATCGAACTGCTTCACGCTGTAGGCGGCTCCTACACCGTACTCAATGAAACTGTGCTTGGTGTCGTAATATTGGCCCCACCCTGCCACGACAAAACCTTTCACCGCGCCGATGGGCAGGCATGCATAAGCCTTGACCTCGAACCAATAATCTTGTAGCCGATCCGTGCTGAAATCGAGGTTGCCGCGCCCCGTTGCCACGCCAAACATCAGGTTTTTAAGGCACACCCCAAGCTCGACGCCCGCGTAGGAGCCCTGCTTGAAATTGTCATTCACAGAGGTGGAAAATGACCCCGCCACGTAGCAATTCAGGTGCTTCTTGGCGCTGTCAGATTGCGCGAAGGCCATGGAGGTCAGAAGGAGAAACGCAGTCAGCAGAAACGATTTCATCGCCAAACATTGAAAATTCCCAGCCATATTGCAAGAGAGTCGCCACATAATCAAGGCAAGATGAGCCGCGCGCCACAAGACTACCACATTCATGTCCTGCTGGAAACCATTCATCCCAAGTGGTTCCGGCACCTGCATTGGTTCGATGAGGCAGCCGAGCGCGGGGCGCCCGTACCAGAATCGTGGAAAGCACTGAGCAAAAAGTCGCTGCCAGAGATCATCGATGGCATCTGGGGCGGAGAAAACGGGCATTTTCCGGAGTACGTGGCCTATCTCAAGGAGCATCTTGTTTGCCTATTTGTCGGTGAGGACCGCCGCGGGTGGCAGGACGGCAGGGAAACCACGGAGGACAAGCCTGGTATATATCTGTATTACTTGATCCATGACGAAGAGCTTCACCGGACACCGCTCTATCAGCAGGACTTCTTTGTCGCCGGCGCCCCCACACCAGAGGCGGCGATCGCGGCATTTGAACAGGAGAATGGCCGCCTGCCGGAGGATTCGAAGGCACTCTTGCGCATCCATCACTTCATGTACATGATCAACGACGGCCTCGTCGCATCGATTCCGCATGTGGAACAACTCATGGATTCCAATGTGAGATATCTCGGATTCAAGACATCGGAGGATGATGACATGATGCAATATGAGTGCTACGGATGGATCGGCGGGACACAAATTCCCTACTGCTGGGTGCGGCGACCGGGTGAATCCGACTGGGAAAGCGACCTGATGAGTGCGTTGCGATTCGAGGACGAATGCATTCCGCGATTTCGATTCAAGCTCCGGGACTTGCTGGTGCAGCATTGGTAGGGGATTCGGCGGGTCAACCCTTCTGAAAATGCTCACAATACCGGCCGATATCGCATTGCCAGGCCATGAACAGGACAAACAAGAAGCAAACCAGAGACACAATCCAATTCAACGGCTTGAAACGGATCAAAGCCCAAACATGCATGGCCAAGGAAGACAATGCCACGCCGACCATCAAACCATGACGGAAGAAGAAATCCGCATCGCTCAAATCCGTCCTGCATGGGAAACAATCACATAGCATTTCCATCCCGCCCGCGACGCGCATCATCTTGGAAACGTTGTACAGAAGCAGCAGAAGCAGGGCTATGAAAATGATAGCCGAAAGGAGTACCACCACAATTCTGTTGATCCAACTCATGGCTGGGCTTGAACTTGGGATCTTTTGCGGCATGCTCATTTCGCCCCAATTTAGGCATATTCAAGTGCCATTTCATGATATCAGACCTTGAGTTTTCATCGATACACTGTAGATTCACCCCATGAAAAAGCCCGCCACCAAACCCTCCGACACCGAGCAGGTGACTGCCCATATCCAAAGGCTAGACCCAGGTCTCCAGCCCGTGATCGAGGCGATCCGGCAGAGCATCCTAGCCATGGACCCTTCCATCGGGGAGCAGATCAAGTGGAACAATCCCTGCTTTTATTACACCGGGGAGATGCAGCCATTTGACCCGAAGGAATACAAGCGGGAGATCGTGGTCATGAACCTCTTCAAGGGCCGCATCATGCTCGTGCTGCCGAGCGGCGCCAAGGTCGGGGACATGAGCGGCCTGCTCCAAGGCGACTACAAGGATGGGCGGCGGACGGTGACCCTGCAGGACTTGGAGGACTTCCGCAGCAAGGAGGGGCAGCTGCGGGACGTGATATTGCGGTGGCTGGAATTGGTGGAGCGCTGAATTCGAATGAAAGGGTCACGACCTGCCTGAGACCATGGGAAATCTAAAGCAACTTGAAGTTTTCTCCTATCGCTTCAATGAGCAGGTCCATCGCATCACAAAGGCATTTGCAAAAGCGGAAGGAGAATGATGCGGCGCCTGCTTTTCATCGCTACCCTCCTTTTCCCGCTCCTCACCTGCGCGCAGGACACCCTGCACATCACGTCCCGCAAGTACATCGCGGGCAACTCCATCCTCTTGGGCGTGGAGACTGCAAGCGCCGGGGTCGTCGCACGCGTCCCCACCACAGGTCAGCAATTCTCCGCCTACCAATTCGAGGTCATGCCGCGCTTGGGATACTTCCCGACGCGCTTCCTCGCGCTGGGGGTGACTGGCGGCTATGGCTGGCGCGGCGGCAACAGCATCTCCCACCTCAATTGGTACAATGCAGGAGGATTTGCACGCTTCTACCTTTTCATGCGGAACAGGGACAGGCTGCTGGGCGTGGATACTGGCAATCCGGAGTCGCGGCTCACACTGTTCCGGAAACTGAAGCCGAGCTCGAAGCGGTTCGCCGCCCTCAGCCTGTTTCCATTTGTAGAGTTTGAGTTGCGCTATTCCAATGTCAGTCAGGACTCCTTCGGCAATGTGACCATTCACAACCGCCTGAACCAACCCTTGCTGCTGTTCCGAACAGGGTTCCAAGCACGGTTCCTGAAGCGATTTTACATCAGCTGGGAACCTAGCCTGGGATACTACCCCAACAAGGCAGCGCACCATCAATTTCGGTATGGCCTGGGCAGTACGCTGGAATTCATCCACCCGCTTTCCAATCGGGAGGCGCGGCTGGTATCACCTGTGATTGTGCCCGCTTCGGAGCCGGAGGTGCCCGGAAGCGATTCCCTCTCAGCAGCGCAGCAGGACAGGCAAGGAGGCAGGCCGCACTGCAGCGACAGCAGCTACCAATTCCGCATCGTGGTGGGCAGCTCCCTCACCTACATCTGGGATCCGGAGATGAGCCATTTCCGCGAATACACCTGGGCGGTGAACCTCGCATTCTCTCCTAGAAAACGCCTCTACATTGGTGCCAACTTGATGAATGTCTGGATCAGTTCGGACACGGCGGCGCGGCAGCATTTCCAACTGGCTGGCGCATTCGCCCAATACCATATCGGCAACAAACAGTCGGTTTATATGACGCCCGAGCTGGGCTACTACCGGGGCAACTACTGTACCTGCGGACCAGAGAATCCACACCGCCGCGCGGGCATCAACTACCTTGCTGTGGGCGGTGGATTCGGTGTCCACATCTTCCAGGGATTGGAGGCCGACATCGGATTCATGGTCTATCAGCCACTCCTCTCCCGGAAGGGGCTGGATTACGCCTACAGCTATACGCAATATGTCCTCGGACTGAATTACGAGTTCCGGCTCAAGCAGCGCTAGACTTCGCGCAAGCACCATGCCTTTTATAGAGCCATGTCATGTCGAGTCCCGAGGGAGTCGGGAAGACATCTAGGGTGTGCTGAAACACGTACCGCTGATGCTGTATGGCCTCCGCTCCTCGCTAGAGGTGCTCATATCTGTTCACTTTCTAGCGGCCTTCGCGATGTGCTACGCAGTTCTCGGTTCCGTCCGCCTCGGCGGCCTCCACTCGACATGACATTTCCACTAGGGAACATTGTGCCCACGAGAAGTATGGCTCACCAATCCACCTTCAGGAACTTCTCGACATCGAAACGACCGCCGCCGAGGTCCACCTTGACGAAGTACAGCCCTGCGGGCAGCGCATTGACGGGCAGGTTGGCGGAGTGCTTGCCGGCGGACAATTTACGGGCGGGAATGAAGGCCTGCCGCTGTCCGAGCATATCATAGACCTCGACGCTCACCTGTGAGGCGGACCGCAAGGTATATTCCAGCGTAGCCTGCTGTGAGACAGGGTTGGGGTGGACGGCGAGGCCCAGGTTCAATGGGGTCCGGGGATCCACGGCGCTCGTGCTATCCCCCACGCGGTAGTAAATCGGGATGTCGATGTTCACGGGGGTGGGGCCGATGAAGGGCACGGTCACCCAAGCCTGCCCTGCGACGAGGATGGAGTCGTACCCGGGATAGGCAGGATTCATCTGGGCTGGAATGCCCGTGAGGGCAACACATCCCCTCGTCAGCTGCGGGGGCTGCGTTACATAGTGGCAGCTGTCCTGGTAGCGGTCGCATTGCCAAGTGATGTTTGGGATGGTCGGGACATTCAGCACGATGAAGCTGTCGAAGTTCATGGTGAAGCCGAACAGCGTGGTGTCGATCGGGAAGACGAACTGCACCACGGTGGAATAGCCCACATTTTGGGTCATGTCCGGAAGGGTGTCATTGGGGTAGATGCCCGGCGAAGAATAGCTGGAGTCGATGGTACAGACTTGGGCAAATGCAGCCCTCGTCGGCAAAATCAAGCAGGCAATCAGCAGCAGGAAGGAGTAAAACGATTTTTTCATGTGTTGAAACATCATTAGCAATGTTTCAATTTACCAAAAACAAAGCAAAGTACAACCCTCACACTGTCTGCTGGAATACAAAAAGGGAAGGTCTCCCTTCCCTTTTGTCAACGAATTCTGTACTAACTAACCAATGAATGATTTACCTGTGGATCAGAGGCAGGGGTTGTCGGCGCATTTCCCGATGCGGCAACCGGAGTTGTGGCCTTGGAGCGAGCCCGCAGGGCGGTACTCGGCGACGTGGGCAGGGACACCGCTCCAGTCGATGCAGATGTCCTGCTGATTGGCGGGGTTGCCGGGGGGCAGGTGGCAAACCCAGACCTTGTGGAGGGGGCTATTGCCATTGCCGCAGGCGATGTTGCTCACGTTCAGGGTGGTGCTGACCACGCGGACGGGGAAGCCGTTGGAGCTGATGGTCACGGCGTAGGTCGTGGTGGCATTGGGGCAGGCGGTGATGCTCGGGGTGGTGGCGCCTGTGCTCCAGCTGTAGGTCAGCGTTCCGGTGAGGCCGGTGGTATTCGCGGTGAGGGTCTTGCAGCTGCTCAGTTCGGGGACACCGACCTTGAGGGAGCGGCACTCGGTCAGTTGCTCCACGGGGCGTTCGAGGCAGCGCTCGGGGGTGAAGTGGATGGCGAGCGGCGACACTGCGGAATAGTAGGGGCTGCCGGGGGTGTTGCTCGTCGGATTCTTGGCCCAGAGGCTGGTAGCGGAGCCATTGGTGATGACGCCCATGAGGTTGAGGCGTACGGCTTTCACCTTGATGATCACGTCAAATCCGGTGCTGGGCATGTCCTCGATGGGGAAACGCAGCTTCCAGCGGTTTTGCGCGATGGTCGTGGTGGCATTGCCCCAATCATTTGCCACGACGGGAACGCCGTTTCCATCGAAGCTGAAGTCGCCGGTGGTGCTGACTTTCCAGGTGGTGAGCTGACCGTACCATCCGGGAGCCATGGTGAATTCGCAGTCGTAGTAGCCCTTGCTGCCGAGGTAGCCTTCCTGCATGGTGAGGAAGCCCCATTTCGGCTGATTGGGCTGGCATGCGACCGGGCCCATCGGGGAGTAGCATTTGTTCACGAAAAAGCTGCCGTCCTCCGACATGAGCCAAATCGTATCCACGCGCTGACACAGGGTGTCCAGCGCAGGGTGCTCGTCCCCCACTGCTCCTGCGAGTGCGGGCTGATTGCCTTGGTTGGCTTCTGTGAGGACGTCTTCTGTCATACAGCTGCTCAGGCCCCAGACCATCAAGGCAGCGGCAAGCAAATGGGCGAGTCGTTTTTTCATTTCGATTGAAGAATTGATGATGTGTTTCAAGATTACCATGACCAACTAACGGACGAACCCGCCCAATCGGATCACAGGCATTCAGGAATCATGACACATTCACGGATACAAAATCCGCCTTCAATCTTTCATCATTTCAGCTGGTTTGGAATGGTAGGGCGATGCGCGCCCGAACACACAAAGCATTCATAATCAATACAATAAATCAATATTCCCGGCCACAATCAGTTCAGATTTCCAACATGCAAGCCCCCTTTGCAGCCCTCTTGTGGCCCAAATCCAGCCACACCCATTGCCAACACCAACACTTCATTCTGACACGCCCAAGACCCTAAATCTTCATTGATCCATCCCTCTCACAAGGGAAAAAATGGTCTTCCATCGGCCCGCCAGCCGTTCCAATCTGTCCTTCCAAACCAGTTCGGATTGCCCCTTTACAGCCCCTCGAAGTACTCAAAGGCATCGATGATGTCCAGGAAGACGCCATCATACCCGGCATTCAGATGGGCCCAGGTAGCTGTCGGCGCTGTAAATGATCGACTTCCTCCGCGCTCCGTACCAGACCTTGTAGTTGCCCTTCCAGCTGCTGTTCTCCCTGCGGAGCCGTTCGGGGTTCTTGAATTTCCAGTCCTTGTCCCAGTAGTAGCGGTAGTCCTCCGCCTCGCCGATGCTCATGTAGCTGATCACCAAGCGGCGGCCGCCATTGGCCTTGGTGCGCAATGCCTCGACCTCAGCGCGGTGTACATGCTCCCGTCGTTGAAGAAGAGTCCCGTGACAGCAGGTCGAATTCGTGGCAGTGACGGCGTTGATGTAGTCCTGCTTGGTGGCGAAATTCTCCGGATTGATCAGATAGACATAGTTGCGAATCTGATCCAGGCGGGTGATGACGCTGTCATTTTCATTGTGAATCGGCGACGGCAGGCTCGAAATCTGCTTCAATTCGCGGTCGTCTGCGGCATAGCCGATATAGCCCTTGCCGTCGTTGATGGAGTAGCTGCTGTTGATGTTCGCGGCATCCGAGCAGTAGTCCGTGACCATCGCCGTGACACCCTGCGCCCTTGCATAGTCCAGCCAACTGTGGAGGTAGTCCCTGTCGGCGGAAGGCGTCGCGACATTGTCTTTTTCGTAGCCAAAATTGACATCCTCCTGACTCACGCCGCTGATCGCGGAGATATAGCCGCTAGCCGCCGAACCCGAGGTCTCCCCGTCCGAGGACAGCAGCGAGAGGCCATTCTGCGGAATCACGATGAAATCCGCGTCCGTGGCACGTGCAGTCGTGGAAATCTCCTCCACCAGGGTGCGCATCTCCTCCCGGAAATCGACACCCTCAGGCGCCTTGTCCTTCTTGCAGGCGGTGAAGAGCGAAGCAGCTGCGAACATGGCCGCGAAAAATGCGATCGAACCTCTCTTTTTCATGGAATACTACCGATTGATGGGTGAATATAGCGGAACGCCTCGAATCAGGGTTTCGAAGGCAAGCAAGAATTCGACGAGCCAACGCCGCCTCAAAAACAGATGGGCAGTTCTGCCGTGCCATTGCATCAGCAAAACTGCCCATCACTGATTCATCAAAAACAACTCAGAATCAGTCCGTCAGGTCGTCCACCTCGGCATCCGGGGCGTTTTTCTTGACGGACTCGATGCCATTGTCGCGGCTTTTTTCAGACTCATACATCTCGCTGCTGCCGATGATCTGACCATTGCTAGCGAGGAGGCTGAAATAGAACTTGCCATTGGATGACTCCTTGCGAGCGAAGCGGTCATCGTCCTGCGAATTCTTCTTCACCGACTCGATGCCATTGGTGCAAGAGGACTTCGCCTTGTAGCCCTCGCTGCGGAGGATGTTTTGGCCATTGCCAGCGAGCAGACGGAAGTAAAACTCGTCGTTGCCGCCCTTGTAGATTTCAAACTTTGCCATTTCGGTATCCGGTTATTCTAAATGCCCCCAATTTCGCCGCTTGAAAGGGAATAATCTTTGGAAGATTTCCACATCGAGGGCTGCCTCGCAACCTGCGAAATCGCTCAATACCTACCAGGGTTTTGATACTTCCACCAAGATTCTATAGGCAACCAAGCCTCTGAGGGAATTCTGCGAATTCCGTGAATTCAGTGAATTCTGCTTCAGGAAACTAACCGTCTCGTCGTCATCGCCTCGGCATAGCCCCCAGAGCAGACGCGAATATTGGTAGTCCCGGTCGACAACATTGGCCCTGTCCGGTCATGTCATCGATGGTCGCCACGGCCATGTCGTCCACGCAGTAGCGCAGCTCAGGACAGCGACTACACAGCGCCGTTGATGTCGCGGGCGGTGGCATTCACCTGACCGGACTGCCCGAACAGGCTCAGGTTCAATGCGCTGGCAATGTTGATGCTGGAGACGCTGGAGTTGCCGGGGCCGCAGTCGCACATGCTCCGCCATGATCACGCCCGCCACCCCACGTCGGGGTTGCTGTTCAGGCTGGCAACCACAAGGTCATGTTGCCGATGATGGCATTGCTGTTCACGGTCCACGGGGCCATTGGCATTCACCGTGGCAAAGTCAAACATGGGGATGCCGTAGCTCGGGATAGACCGTGAAGCCTGTCACGCCTGGGAGGTAGGTGCCGCCCGTGCGAGGTATTGTAGGCGCACTGGCTGTGAACTGCATGTTGCCATGGCGGGGATGCTGGCGAGGAAGGGCGTGACCTGGATGATGGTGTCCGGGCTGACGTAGATTTCGGCTTGGCCGCTGATGCCTTGTGAGCTGGCGGTGATGTAGGCGGTGCCGGGGCCTTGGCGGTGACCAGACCGCTAGCGCTGACGGAGGCGATGTTCGGGTCGGAGCTGGCCCAGCTGAAGGTCGCCGTCGTTGCGCCGTCGAGGTGAAGGCTTGCGCGCTCAGTTGGGCGGTTTCTTGGCGGAAGAGGGTGCTGCTGCTAGGCGTCACCTCGATGCGGGTCACAGGCAGGGTCACGGTAGGCACGCCCACGACGAGGACCGGCACGATGAAAGGGTTGTTGGGGTGGGTGCTGGCTGTGACGGTGATTTGGCAGTTGCCGACACCATTGAAGGAAACGACCCCGGTGCTGCTCACGCTGGCCACGGAATTGTTGCTGGAGGAGAAGGTGTAGGTCGGAGTGGCGGTGCCCAAGTAGAAGGTCTCAAGCTGCAGGCTGCCGCTCGGCTCCCAAATGATGGCGCTGGGCACGACCGCGAACACCGTGGGCGTGACGATGCCGAGGGGCACACTGGCCGTGAAGGTGGCTTCGTCCGTGGTGACGGTCGCCGTGATGGTCGTGGAACCTGCGCCAGCGATGGCGATCACGCCTCCGGAAGAGATCGTGGCAACGCTGCTCGTGCTGCTGCTCCAGGTCACGCCGGTAGCAGGCTGGATGGTGCCGTCAGCAAGAACAAACTGCGCGGAATAAGTCTGGCTCCCATCCATCGGGATGCTTTTGGCGCCGTTCGTGATCACGAGCACCTTGTCTTTGTCAGGGTCGATTTTGTCTTTCTTACAAGATGTGAAGGCAACCGTTGTCACCAACACCGCGAAGAGGATGCGGAAAAAATTCGTTTTCATTTTCATTCTATTTTGTGAAATGAGACATGCCAAACCTACGGCAAAACCCAGTCCACTTTGACCACATGTAACCTTTACAGGGGCTTTACATTTCTAGTAAATGATTGGAATTGAGAGAAATAAATATTGGCGTGTATGGGCCGTGTTAAGGTGGCGTAAGCTGGAAGCGAGAGGCCTCCGGCCCGAAGCTGACAGGCACAAGGCCTCCGGCCGAGCCTGAAGGTTACGTTGGACACAATCCAGTTGGAAATACCGAATGTCAAGAAAGGACCCCATGTCCCACTTTGTGCCTTGAAATGCGGCTACGGTTTGAGGAAATCGGCTCTTGTAGTATCTGCTCGCCTAGGCCGGAGGCATGGTGCCGATCGGCATTGGGCGGGACGCCCCTCGCCTCTTCTGATGCCCCCAAGCAGATTCTGTGAATTCCGTGAATTCAGTGAATTCTGCTTCAGAAGCCATCAAAAAACTCCTTCAACCCCACCTGCGGGTCCAGGTCCAGCTTTTTCCGGAGACGGTGCCTTGCCACTTCCACGCTACCGATCTCGATGTTGAAGACCGCGGCGATCTCCTTGGAACTCAGGCCGAGCTTGATCATGGCACAGAGGCGCTTTTCCTTGGTGCTGAGGTCGGGGTACTTCGTCTCCAGGTTGCGGAAGAAGTTTTGCTGCGCCTCTTGGATGTAGATTTGGAACTCCTTGCGTTCGTTTTCCAGGCTCAAGGTTTGGCTCACGAGGAGGCTCAGGTCTTTCAGCTTTTGTTCGTCCACGCCCTTGCGCAGGGCCTTCAGTTCCCGGTCCATTACCTCCAGCAGGTCATTCCGCCGGACAATGTTCATGGCCAGGTTCGCGATCTCCCGGACTTTGTAACTCAACTCCTCCTGCAGGCGCAATCGCTCCACCTCCGCCGTCTTGCGTTCCGCCTCCGAGAGCGCCTGTTGCGTCCGCGCCACCTCCTGCGTCTTGGCTGCCAATGCCTGCTCCCGCCGGATGATCGCCCGTTGCCGCAGATAAATCAGCAAGCCCACCACGATCAGCAGCGCAACCAATCCCCCCAATGCCACATTTGTCAGGCGGTCGAGTCGCTTTTCCTGCTCCAGGTTTTGCAGCGCCTTGTCCTTCAATTCCGATTCGAATTTCAGGCGCATCTCGCTCAGGCTTCGGGCCTTGGCTTCATTGAAAATGCTGTCACTCAAGCTGCTGAACGCCTTGAAATGCACCAATGCGCTGTCGTACTGATGCGATTTCTCGAAGGCAAACGCCAGCACCTCGTGGGTCGAAGCCGTGGGAAGCAGCGCCCCCACCGTGTCATTGATCGCCAGCGCCGCCCTCGCCTCCGTGATCGCCTCCTCGTAGCGCCCCATTTTCAGGAACATCTCCGCCAATTTCAGCCTCGGAATCGCGATTTCCGTCACGCTGCCCGTCTCCTCCCCGATCGCAAGCGCCCGCCGATGCGCCGCCTCAGCCTCCGCCCATTTGCCCTGCTTCACATACACCGAACCAATGTTCGTGAGCACCTTCGCCTGCCCGAGCAGGTAGCCCAGCGCCTGATAACCCTTGAGCGCCTGCATGAAATGCCCCATCGCCTCATCCAACCGCGCCCCCTCGTCCATGCTGAGACCCAGGTTGTTGTGCACCATGCACAGGCCGCCCGTGTCCTTTACCTCCTCGAATTTCGGAATCGCCTTCTGGAAATACTTCTCCGCCGTCACGCTGTCCCCATTGCCCATGATCACCGAGCCAATGTTGTTGTACAACGTCGCCAACGAATAGGGCTGCGGATGCAACTCAAAGTAGGCCAATGACTTCAGGAAATACGGCAGCGACAGGTCGTAGTAGGACATGTCCATATAGACCAAGCCGATGTTGTTCTGCACCCTCGCCATGCCCAGGCTGTCATCGAGTTCCCGGAAAATGCCCTCCGAAGTCCGGTAATCCTCCAATGCCTGCTCGTATTCGCCGACCACCCAGTGCAGCGTTCCGCGTTGGTTGACCACCTTGGGCATCATCGCCTTGTTGCCGGGCCGCTCCGCGATCTCCAATGCCAAGGCCGTGAAACGCTGCCCCGTCGCCGGATCGCGGTAGAGCAGCGCATTCGCCTTGGCGAGCAGCGCCTTGATCTGCGCACTGTCCGGCAACCCGCAAGTTCCTTCTTGAGGCTATCCGGCAACGAAGCCTGCACCGACCCAAAAGCCAGGACAAAAGCCAACAAGGCGAATATGGAACGGAGGTGATTCATCTTTCCGCAGGCAATTTCAGGAAAATTGTCCAGCCAAGTAGCAATAACGTTGCCAAAGTACCACAGGAGGCAGCAGCAGAAACCCAGAGGAGGCAGCAGCAGAAGCAAGAGGCGGCGGCGAGGAAGGAAGAGGCGGCGGCGTCTCGCCGCACGCCGATCGACCCGGCCGCACCGGCGGCATAGAAGGAGATGAGGTCAGCGGCAAGGAAGGGTCTCAAAGACGATGAAGAAAATGGAAAATCACCCAAAATCCAAAGCAATCCCCACTCACTCAAGCCCCCAGAAACTCCTTGCTCAACCCCCAAGTCCCAAAACAAGCACAATCCTCATCCTGACACATAATCCACCCCTCCTTCGGCACGCCCAACTCAGCATCGTTCCAGCCACGAAGCTGATGCGCATCCGAATCATGCCCACAACGCAGGCAGGAGCCTTCCATCGGCTTTCCCGTTCCCGGCAGCATCCTAGCCATCCGCTCCTCGCAGCTTTCCACCAACTCCCGCACCCAATTGCCCGATTGCTCTGGAAATTCCGCCTCGAAGAAGACATGCACGATCTCTGCACCTGCAACCGTATGCTGATGTGCCATGAAGGTCCTTTGCACCAGATAGGCATCACCGTCCTTCACGGCCTTCAGTTGGACATCCTTGGATCCGAAGTAGAACAGCACATACCATTCCTGAGAACCCTTCGCCTTGAGCACCAACCGCCCATTCGGCGGGTTCTCCAATTCTTGGCAAGCCTGAATGACCGCCACTACCAGGGCATCAAGGGCATCTGCGATTTCTTCGACGTTTTGCATGGGGTTACTCAGATTTCTTCATCGAAAGATAGGCCAATGGCACTGAATTCCCCACTTGCGCCCAAGGCCAATCCAAGCTATCTTTGAGAAAAAGGGACTGATTTCATGGCTAAGCCCACCCATATTGAGGATTTGAGGCGCGAAATCGCAGACATGCTGCCTTCGATCAAGGACGAGGACCTCCTGACCGAGGTACGGCAACTGCTTT
This sequence comes from Bacteroidia bacterium, assembly GCA_046329055.1. GTDB lineage: Bacteria > Bacteroidota > Bacteroidia > J057 > JADKCL01 > JADKCL01. Next base: position 20,728 of record JAXLVK010000021.1, on the reverse strand, counting down.
CTGGAGAAAGCCATTGGGATGAAGAAGCAGGCTGGGTCAATACGAGCGACAGAGGATGACATTCAACACAAGCGCCTCATTGGCCTTCAGAGGCCATGCAAGAAGCTCGGAAATGGATCAAAAGATAGAATGCACCCCCCCTCACCACCCCAAAATCCCCAAAGGCACCACCTGCGTAGCCACCACAGCCCCATTCTCCGGCCGGCCAATCATCAAGCTCTTGAGCGGATACTTCGGTAGCTGAATGGCCTGCACCCATTCCCCATGATCGACCGCTGAACGAGCCGGATCCCAGGTGAAATCATGAAAAGAGGCATTCCAAGGATTGGGAGGCTGGACATCGGCGGCCATCCGGGCATAAGCATGGACAAACCACTGGCTCCGCAACTCTGCCTCATTGGGATCGAAAAGCGAGACCCACAACTGATGCCCCTTGCCGAGGTACAGCCGTAGCCGCCCCGATTCCCGAAGCAGCATCGGATGATGCTCCACCTTGCCTTCGACCTTCGCTTGGTATTTCTGCAATTCCTGTGTTTCGAGGTGATTCCCCAGCCATCCCCATGCCTTGTTCAACCAATGCGCATCGTCCGCACTCCCCAGCAATGCCTGATCGTAAGCCGCTGAGGGCGTGGCCTGAAACAAAGCAATCACCGAGTCCGCAAGGTCCGCCTCCCGGAACTCAGGCATGAACCGATAGGCGGTCCTTACCACATATTGGTGCGCCGTGGGGTCGGACGCATTCACAGACTTGGCCAATGCCTGCCGCAGGGGTGCCGTGCCGATTTGCCGCCGCAGGGCCTGAATCAATTGGTATTCCGGAGAACCAGAATTCTTCAACAACGCCTTGCGGACATAAACGCCCTCCGTGACAGTGGGCCAATCCTGCGCATGGCTTTCCAGAAAATCCACCCTCGTCTCACGCAGCGGGACATACAGTTCGCGGAAGCGAGGATCGGCAAAGACATGGGCATGCAACAGGCTCCATTCCCCGTGCGACTCGATCATGTCCGGCTGTCCAAACCCATAGAAATAGCGTCGCAGGGCGTCCTCATCCCCCTTGAGCCGGGAAATCAGGGGCGAGCCCAGAAATCCCATGTCAAACATGTTGAAGTGCTTTTGATAGCTGAGTTTGCCCAAATCCGGGGAGGAGAATGTGATACGATGCAGCTCGTTTTCCGCCTGAAACGCCAATCCCTCCTTCGTGAAACCTTCATAAGGATAGATCCCGCAGCAGATCCAGACCTTTCTCACCGCTAATCCGGGTTCCAGCAATGCAATCCCAACCACGGAAATCGCCAATCCCATCCATGCCATCCGTTCGCGACGCCAATCGATGTTCATCACCAATTGCGCCAGCACCAATGCCCCGACCAATGCAGCAAATGTGATGGTGCGCGCAGGGTCAAGCCGGGTCCTTCCAAACACCAGCGGATTGAAAAAGGCCGTGAGCATCAAGAGCAAGGCCGCTATGGTCGTCCAGCGCACCGCAGGTTCCATCCGAACAAAGGGCCAGCAGAGCAATCCAAACGGAACCATCCATACCCCCAAGACCCGCATGTTTTCCCAGCTCAATTGCAGCGACTCGCGAAGCCAACCCACCTCCCCACTCAGCACACGTTCCAGGTTCAACCCCGGATCAATGCCCTGCGCCAAGCCCGTATTGGGGGATAGCGTGCCGAAATAAGAATACCGCCAGCATTGGTAAAGCCCCCAGACCCCAAGCGCCACGACAGGAACCCACCCGATCCGGAGGTCCTGCCATTCCCAGAAATGCGCCAGAGAAAATACCAGCAACAATGGCAACACATGGAAAATGCTGTCCAGCCGAATCAGCATGGCCAACCCCACCACAATGCCCCAATACCAAGGAAGCCGCCCCTTCTCGAAACCATGATGAAACAGCGCGATCAACCCCGCCACCGCCATGTGCAGCCATGCATTTTCCATCCCCGAGCCATGCCAAGCCATGAACCTGGTGAGCCGGGACAGCAGCAAGGCCACTCCCAAGGCCAGCAACATCGCGCGCATGGGCCGCCGCCCAAAGGGGAGCACCACGAAAAATCCCATCCAGAACGTACAGAAATAGGTTTGGAACCTCCCGAAACCCCTCCCAGCCAACCCCGGTCAATTTGTAGGCCACCATACATCCAGAACTGAAGCGGCGCTGAAAAGCCCTCCACCTGCCGGCCACTCGGCTCCACACCGATGAAACCATAGTCCACGAGGTTGCGCGCATGACTCAGCGTGATCACCCCGTCGTCCCGATCCAGATAATCCTGGTCCTTGAATTGCTGAAATGCAACCGAAAAGACCAGCAGGAAGATCACACCCGCCCCAATTCCCAGCATCAGGCCTTGGTACCGCAAAAGGAAGACACTCAGTCGCTGGACAGTGAATGGCATAGATGGACAAGATAGGGCATCGTGCGATCATTATTTCCCAATCTCCCGACACAGCCAGCAAAAATTCCATGCTTTCCCTCCTAGGGGAGAATGTTCTGAGTCGAGGCGGCGGCCTCCGGCCGCACGCCTACCCTGCCGCTGGCATACCCGTCCTGAGCTTGTCGAAGGGTTGCCAGCGTGAACCGAAATGGCAATAGAGATCAATGGATTTCCGAATTCTTCCGCCCTCGATCCTAGGGACAGGCTTCCGCTCGAGCAGGCTAGCCCGGAGCCTGCCCTGAGCGAAGTCGAACGCGGCCGAGATGCCGCAGGCTCGAATTCGGACAGATTAGGAGCGATTGCCCTCCATCTTTCATCCTTCATCCTTCATCTTTCAACTTTCATCTTTCCTCATCAATCACCCGCAAATCCCCATCCTCCCGCCGCATCTTCCAAATGAACCCGTCCACGATATAATGCGTGACCTGCGGCAGCGACAGCAGCGGCACCATGATTGCCAGCGCGGCTTGATCCTCCAGAAACGGCAATCCCTGCGCCCAGGGGAACAATCCCGCATGGTCGCGCCAGACCAAACCGTCCCAGAGCCCCTCCTCCAGATACGCCAGCCCCAGCAGCAACCCCAGAAACGCCGGGACAAATGCCACCCGGAATCCCCAACGCATCCAGACATTCGGCGCGGATTGTTGCTGGGCAGGAGCATGCTTTTTCCGTCCATAAATCCAGACCATCGCCATATAGGGCAAGCCGTGTGCGATCACATTCGTCGCGGTAAATGCCAGGTCCCCATTCCGCAGCACAATCCCGCAGTACCAACTCAGCCCGGTCCCCAGCAAAATCAGGTTCTTAGGCAGATTGAAGCCCCTTTTTAGGCCCTGACGAAGCTCCTTCACGACATACCCAACCACAATCAGCCCATAAATCACCAAGCCGATGTCCGTCAACCAAGGCGCATCCACCCCCAAGAAATCGCCCTCCACGAACCACGAAAAGTTCCGCGGCAGGTGCGTATGCCAGAAAAGGATCGGATACAAAGTCAGCGCATAGACCGTGATAGAGTCAAAGTGCCGCTCCCATTCCGGACGGGCATCGCGCCGCGAATAGACCGCCATGAAGCCATACTGCTGCCGAATGAAATGGAAGACCGCGAGATAAGCCATCACCCGCCAAAACACCATCGGCCCCATGGAATACAGCACAATTCCACCAATCCAAACCGCCAAAGGCGTGTAAATGAGCAGATTTCGGTGCCGCGAAAACTCACTCGGATCCAGATAGGTCCGCCACATCGTGCTATAGACATGCGCCACATCCACCCCCACGATCAGCAAGAGCCAAGCCCGCGGGCTGAGGGAATCATTGTCCGCAAAAATGCCCGGAAAGGCCACCACCACCAAAGTCACAAGAAATGCTGGCGCCAAAATGAACGGCCCATCCACCCATGGCCGATAAATCCAAGGCTGCGGATGGCGGGTATGTGCAGTTCTCTCCATGCAAGGCAGCCCAAAGGTAATCAATTGCCACCCTCCCCATGCATAGCGGCATCCAATCGCCAGAATCGAGGCAGCGGCGTCCTGCGGCCAGAAGCCAGAACGAGGCGGCGGCATCCAAACACCAGAACACGGCAGCGGCGTCCTGCGGCCAGAAGCCAGAACGAGGCGGCGGCATCCTGCCGCACGCCGATCGAACATTAGCCTCCGGCGAAATCTCAGCCGAAGGCTAGAGCAATGGTGTCCTGCGGCCAGAAGCCCACGACGCACAAAACACCCCAACGACCCCAGCGCTGCGTGCCGAGAATCGGCGGGGTCGAACGTATGTAGCCCCCACGGCGCACAAATCACCCCAACGACCCCAGCGCTGCGTGCCGAGAATCGGCGGGGTCGAACCGCGAAACACAATGTCACCAGATTCACCAAACACCCAAATCAACGCCACCACAATCGAATCCTAGATCCCCTCAACCCCGCAATTCCACCGCAACCTCTGCCGCCGCCCGACACCCCTGATGAAACGCCTCCTCAAAAATCGACATCCCACTCAAGTCGCTGTGCGCGAAATGAATCCGCCCAATCGGCTGCCGCGCCGCCCTCAACGCCTCCCCCGTGATCAATCCCGGCAACGGCCGGATCATCCCATGCCCCCACGTCCAAACATCGATGTTGCGGACATGCTGCACCAGCCCGGGATGCATGTACTCCAAATCCTCCATCACCATCGCCTGCCAATGCGCATACCTTTGATCCAGAGCCTGTTTCCGCGCCGCTTTGGGATCGCCATCGCTCAGCGGCATATACCAAGTCAGGACCGTCTCCTCCGGCTGTTGCATCGCAAGGCTTTGGTGCCCAGCATGCACATACCCCAATGATTTGCGGCCATAGGGGACATTGTCCCAATGCACATCGTGCAACAACGGATTGTCCTTGAATCGCAACCGGACATTGGCGACGATCCACGGAGCGTAGGTGAATGCCGGATGCATGCCCGGATGCCCCTCCACAATATGCGCCGCCACAAACTGCGGCCCGGCGAAAACTGCCGCCTTGGCCTGCAACACCATCGCATCGAACGGAACAGTCGGATCAATCGCCTTCACCTCCACATAATCCTCCATATTCTTCACCGAATAGGCCATCGAATTCCGCTGCAACTGCCACGGATCCAAGTCCTTGCTGAGTTGTTGCACCAACCAAGCATTCCCCTCCGGCCAAGTCAAGACCTCGCTGCTTTCCGCATTCGCCCCGCCACCCGTCCGGGAGGCAAAATAATGCACCCCCGCCCAAGCAGAGCATTGCTCCACCCCAAGCCCAAAGTCATCCCGGCAGCAATAGTCCACATACCAGCGCAGGTGCGGCGAATCCAGCCGCAACATGTGCAGGTACTCCGCCATCGTCATCGTGTCGAGGTGCAGAAACTCCGGATCTTGAGAGCTGTTTTCCGCAGGGATCGCAAATGCAGGCTTGCCGTCCACCCCGACGCGCTTTTTCCAATCCTCCATGACCTGGAAAAACTCCGCAATCTGCGCCCGTTCCTTGGCAGGGACACCCAGTTGCGGCACCAGACCCTTCTGCCATTGCCCGTGGATCATGAGCCGCTCCTCCGGAGCCTGACAGAGGTACAATTCATTGAAAACCGGGCGATTCAGCAAGTCAAATCCCGTAACCACACCCGCCGATTGCAGGAACTCGATCAACAAAGTATTCCGCGCATCCGGCACCGGGAGATAATGCGCTCCCCAAGGATAGCGTTGCCCCGCCTGTTTACCGTCAGCGCTTTTGCCCCTCCCCAGCCCCCAATGATTCGTATCCGTGATCCCACCCCGGGCATTTCCACCCGGCTCGTACTCCATTTCCAGGATCGTGAAATCATGGATCCCCATCTTCCGCAACCGCCAAGCACAAGCCAATCCCGCCACCCCCCCGCCAATGATCACCACCTCCTTGCGAATGATCCGCCTTTCGTTCAATTCCCCCATTGCCATCCGCAGCCGATGCCCACTTCCAAAATCCGGCCCCAGCAATTTCCCCGGAATCGCCCCCTTCTCCTCCTCCCGCTCACAAGACCAAGCCCCACCCCCCAACGCCAATATCCCCAACCCCGCCAACCCAGCACGGTTCAGAAACTGCCGACGGTTGATGTTGCTGCTGTTCATACCGCACCCACCTCCCACATGCCATGTCGAGCGGAGTCAGCCATAACCTCCCTGTCATGTCGAGCGGAGGCCCAAGGGGTGGGTTGTGGCGGCGCAAAGGATGGATTGTGCGGGAATGCCTGGTCATTTTGCACTGATGTTGTGTTGCAGGACTTGCGTCCCTGTATATTCTTTTGGGCGAGTGTATGTTTTGATGTTCAAGCGGGTCCGAAAAAGCGTCCACAATATTGGAATTGCACAAATGGAATTTTTCCGGTTCGTCCTGAAAAACGGGTGTTTCGTCCTTCCAGGGTCACGGTTCGGACAATGCGCCGAAAATAGGCACTTGCTGCTGAATCAATTTCTGAAAGCCACCGTAATTTTGTCCTAGTCGCCACGGTGGTGGCTCGTGCAAGCAAAATGGCACGCATTTTAAACTTCTAATTGTTAACTGATTATGCTAAAGAAAGCATGGCTAGACAGCCCGGTGAACGTCACTCACGTGAACGCAATCGCCAACCTCGTCAGCAGCGCACAAGGGGCGTTGCCGGTGTTCCCCAATGTCACCAGCAAGGACAAGGGTTCATGCATCAAGGTGGGTGATCCACAGATGCAGTTCATCGCAGACATCCACGAAATCTGTCAGGCACATCCCAAGGTGATGCCCGCATGGCACGACCTCGTGGACTACTACACCCGCATCGGCAACGTGAAAAACCTCGTCGCGATGCAGATCAAGCTGATGAGCTTGGTGGAGACGATCGACAATGCCCTTTTTGTGGCCAAGCACGATGCAATGCAGATGAGCCTTGATTACTACAAGGGCCTCAAGATTGCGCGGAAGAGTGGCATGCCAGGTCTTGAGGGACTCTACGAAAAGTGTCGCGATCACTTCAAGAAGAGCACCGGCATGACCCCCGAGGAGCAATACCCGGACGAAAACACGGACGGCGAGGACTCAGGTGAGGACACGGAAGACAAGCCCACCACTTGAGGATACCTTTTTGCTTTGCCATATTGTATGGAAATGGTCGGCCTGGTGTCGGCCTTTTCCGCATCTGCCAAAAATCGCCTATCTTCCCCCAACTATGGAACCAAATGTAAATTTCCTCATCCGCGCGCAGGCTGTGAACGGCATGTTCTTGGGGCCGGACAGCTTCAATGGCGCAATCATCACCATCATCAACCTCTCCAATGGGGAGACCCTCGCGCAGGGCCTCATGAACACGGGCGATTCTGGATCGCGGTCCACCACCATTGTGCGGGACATGTCGCCCTATACGATTGTGACGCCGGGAAATCCCTCTGCTACCACTTATTACGTGGTCGCGGATACGACGACGGTATGCTATTCCGGGGCATTTTACATCCCGGAGGAGACGAATATTGAGGTGCGCGTGAGCGAACCGCTTGGAGGCGACCGCCCCAATGCGGAATCCTCGATTCAGTTGAGGGCCTCGCCCGGTCAGGACTTGAATCAGGGAGCGGGCATCGTGGTGCCTGTGCCGGGATTGTGGGTGCAGCCGGAGATCATCCGCTTGGGAACCCTGCTGCGGGTGCGCGCCAAGGTGACGATGATGTGCGGTTGCGAAATCAACGCAAATTCGCCTTGGTTACCGGAGGACTTCGTCGCGACAGCCACGGTGACCGACCTTGACGGCGAAAAGGGCACCTCCAATTCCTACGCGATGACATTTCAAATCAACAGTCAGTTTTTCGCCAACGTCACAATTGTCCCTGACCGCCGCTATGCCATCCGCATCGAGGCGCAGCAAATCAGCTCCGGCTTGACGGGGTCCGCATTGGCGGAGATTTAGGGGAAATTGTCAGTCTTGCTGAGACAGGCTACCGCCCCACCATCACCTGCTTCACAATCAACCCGTCCTCCATCTGCACTTGCAGGCAATAATGTCCTGCTGGCAATCCGGAGACATCGATGGAGCATTCATCGCCGCCGGGCCATGGTTGGTTGGCCACCGTTTGGCCGAGCATATTGGTGAGGCGGACTTGCCGCGGTGGGTTGCCGTCCACGAGGAGGATGTTCAGGCGGTCATGGGCAGGCACGGGGCCGATGCGGACGTGCGCGACCACTTTGGGCATGCCGATGGGAGTCGCCTGAATGGACACAGGGACGCTCACAGGTTGCGCGGGCCGGGGAGTGAGGCTCGTGCCCACGCCCACCACGGAAGTGACAGTCGGGCCAAATGGGGTGGTCTGTGTAAGATTGGAGTCGGTGAGGTAGGCGAGGACCATGGCGACGCCTTGACCGGAGGTATCGGTATTGGAGGTGCGGGTGATGGCGAGCTTGACGGAGTTGCCGCCGGGCCGCGTGAAGTCGATGCGATTTCCTGTCGGAGCAAACCATGCCATGCCGTAATCGATGTACAGCAAGCGGGTATTGCCCAGCACCGGCCAATTCATCTCCACCGCAAGTCCATGGATGGAATCGATCGTGGTGGCATTGTCCCCCTCATAAAATGCAGCGAAAAATGCCGTGTCTCCTGCCATCACTTGGGAATTGATGGGCACAATGCGCAACCTCCCTCCCGTGCCAGTGACGGTTCCGGTCTTGCTGTGCGTGCTGCCAAAATTGTTGTGGATGGCGAGGGTGTCGTTCACATTGATGGCGCCATTGCCGTCGGTGTCGCCCTGCTTGTAATTGCTGCCTGTGGCGATGCTGCCGCCCCAGCTTTGCGCGACCTGCCCGTACCATTGGAGGGAGGCATTGTTCCGAATCGGACCCGACAAACCGATGCCTGTGCCCAGTGCCAGCACATCCATGAGGTCGGCGGTGCCATCATAATCGACATCGCCCGGGAAGACGCAATCGATGAGGTCGGTGACCATGACGGTGTCCAGCCGCATGCAGCCATTGGGCGCGGTGGCGGTGACATGATACACTCCGCCGGAGCTGATGGTGATGCTCTGCGTGGTCGCCCCGCTGGACCAGAGATAGCTCGCAAATCCGGGGCCCACGTTCATGGTAAATGACGTGTCCGCACACAATACCGTGTCCGCACCCAGCAGAGAGGGCGGCGTGGGCAGCAGGTTGACGAGGATGGTGTCGCTCCCAGAACAGCCGTAGGTGTTGGCGACGTTCAGGATCACATTGTAGTTGGCGGGGCTGCTCAGGTGGATGGTGGGGGAGGTGGCTCCTGTGCTCCAATTGTAGGTGAAATTGCCGAGGAGTTGTGGGTCCAGTGTGATGGTGCCTGGCGCGCAAATGGTCGTGTCATTGCCCAGGCTGAAACTGAAATTGGTGAACAGGACATTGATCGCGTCCGAAGTCACGCAGCCATTGGGGGAGGTGGTGGTGACGGAGTAGCTGCCCGGGGTGGTCACGGTGATAGAGGATGTGGTGGCCCCGGTGCTCCAGGTGTAGGTGGAGTAGGCATTGCCCGCGCTGATGACCGCCGAGGGTTGGCAGACATTCACGTCCGGGCCGAGGTTCACAGGGACATCCGGGTAGTTGCTGAGGACGACGGTGTCGGCGCCAGAACAGTTGAAGACATCGGTGACCGTGACGCGGTAGGTGTTGGGCGTGCTGACGGTGATGGATTGCGTGGTGGCGAGGTTGGGCTGCCAGAAGTAGGAGGTATAGCCGGGGCCCGCGTTGAAGGTGACAGTGGTGCCGGAGCAGACGATTTGGTCAGGGCCGAGGTTGGGAGTGGGGCGGGCATGGCCCGTGACTGTGATGGTGTCCGCAGCGGTGCAGCCATAGCTGTTGCTGCCTTGGAGCCAATAGGTTTGGCTGCCCAGGCCCGTCACTTGGATGGAGTTGGTGGTGGCTCCGGTGGACCAGAGGTAATTGGTGACCTGCGTGGTAGCTGCCCCCAGGGTATAGGTGCCCGGCATGCAGAAGTCCACATTGTTGCCGAGGTTGACGGTGGGTTGATGGGTGAACACCACCACGGTGTCGCTCCGTTGGCAGCCATTGGCATCGGTCACGGTCACGCGGTAGGTGCCTTGAATGGGGGCTGCGATGATTTGTGTATTGGCACCGTTGCTCCAGGCGTAGGCGGTGTATCCCGGCCCGGCATTGAGGCTCACGGGAAATGTACAGGTGTGGACATCGGGCCCCAGGTTGGGGGCTGTGGACGGGGTGACGCTGATGACGATGGTGTCCGAGGCGCTGCAGTTTCCATTCACTGTCCCGGTGACGCTGTAGGTGCCCGCTGAGCCCACGGTGATGGACTGCGTGGTCGCGCCATTGGACCAGAGATAGCCTGTGAATCCGGGATTGGCGGTGAGCGTGGTGGTCGTCGTCTGGCAAATGCTGCGGTCAGGCCCGAGGTTGATCACCGGGACAAATGGGGTGATGGAGGTATTGGTGCTGCTCAGGACGCCGCTGCTGTCGCGCTGCAGGCTCACTGTCCCGGGGCCGTTCATCACGATGTGCGCGCTATTGGTGCCCTGCCCGGAGACCACGGTGCCATTGGTGGTGCTCCAGGTGAATGTGCTGCCCGCGAAGGGGTAGGTGTAGAAATTGGTGCTCGCCCCTTGGCAGACGCTGGGGTGGAAGATGTTCATCGGAGGATAGCCAGGCGAGGATTGCAGGGCTGCCCAATTGCAGTTGAAGGGATAGCCCCAGGTGCCATAATGAGCTGTGTTCCTGGCCTCATTGAGGATGGCTGGGCCGCTCCCCGTCCATTTGACCCAGACGGTGTCCTCGAACATTTGCCCGCCCATGAAGGGATGCGTGACAGAGTCGATCAGCGTGCCGCCCGACACCGTCCAAGTGGGGCGGTAGCGGTAGGAAAAATTGGACCACATTGATGTTCGGTTGCGGACATAGACCCATACCTTGCCCGTGTCGCCATCCCAAGGGCCGTTGGACAGCGTGGGCATGGGATAGGTGGGCTGCTTGCCCACTGTGGTTTGGAATACGTCGTAGAAATAGCAGTTGGCGTTCGGATTGTAACTGTTGACTTGCGGGTACACGGAGTTGTGGCCATCGCCCAGTCCAGTGTGAATATAGGTTGCCGTGGGTGTGCCCTGCCCGGCGATCGGCGATCCGGACCAGGTGTGTGTGCAGTTGGGGCAGGTGGTGTAGGCGGTGTGGCTGACCGGGGTGCCCGCGCAGACCTGTGACTCAGCCTGCGGGTTGCCATAGCATTGTGCATGGGTGTGCAAGGCCGTCAACGGCAAGGACAATGCGGCAAGGAAGAACAGAAAACAGCGAATTGACATGTCGTCTCTATTGAAGAAGTGAACCCAGCGGGAAATGCCTCACAAGGAGGCCTTCTTCTTACCTACAGGACTAAGATAGAAGAAAATGGATTGTGATGCAAGGAGAATTTCGAGGCAGCCCCCTACAACACAATATTGTTCTTCGGGGTGATCGGCGCGGGCAGGTCCGTCTCATCCAGCATGTCTCGCATGTCGATCTCGATCGTGCGGCTGATCTGTGTGATGGGCACGTCGTTGGCATTGCCCTCGAAGGGGTTCACCGAGCTCTCGCCCACCTCGTCCAGCGTGAAAAACACCCATGCCACGATGGAGCAAACGGGGATGTTCAGCCAGATGGAATATCCCTCAAAGCTCGTTCCCTCGCCCAGGGCATTGAATTCCTTCAGCAAGCCAAAGGGCAGCAGCACCACGAAAATGAGCATGAGGTAGGTGGTCACCGAGGCGAAATTGCGCGGGTAGGGAAAGTTTTTGATCCGCTCCGCCTTGCCTTGGCTCTCCGTCAGGCGCACGAGGAATGCCTGCAGGCTCTCCCATTGGAAGTCGTTGATCGTGCCATCGGCGCGCATTTTGGCGAGTGCCTTGGATTGCAATGCCATCAATTGCGTGGCGCGGTTTTTCTTGGAGAGGACATATTGCAGCTCCTCGCCATTCAGGTATTTTCCAGCTCCACCTCCAGCTTGGAACCCCATTCCGGGACGCTGTAGTGGCTATTGCGGTAGCGGCGGTTGTTGCTCCGGTTCATGTTTTCCCAGGCCCGCGGCTCTCTGAGTTGAAACCGCATCGCAGTGAGCCAGGCAAAGTGCCTGTAGAACAGTCGCTGCACGGCGCCAGAGTGCTTGAGTCCCAAGGCATCCCGGACCGTGTAGCCAAAGCTCCTGCTGTCATTCACGATGGCCCCGTAGATTTGTCGCGCCTCCCATATCCTGCCATAGCTCGCATTGTTCTTGAACCCGACAATGAAGGACAGCGCCGTGCCCAACAAGGCGATCGGCTGCCAGGGAATGTACTCGAAAGTGATGTCGAAATGGTACAATGTCGTCGGGATCGAGCAGATCAGGACGATGATGGCCGTGGGCTTCAGCGTCCACAGGAATATCTCGAAAGCAGAATACTTGTTTCCAGTATGCATAAAAACAGCCTTGGATCAACGCTTGGTGGGTGACACCTTTTCAATTGGTGTGGGAAAATAGGAAGAATCTCGGAATTCCGTTTTTGCCGCTCACAGCGACAGTCCCAAAGATTTTCCGATCTTCGCCCAAATTTGATTGCCGCCCAGCGGCCCACAGGAATGCTGACATTCACGAAAGCTCAGATCAAGGAGATCGCCACGCACCTCGATGGCGACAGCCGCGTCTATATCCACCCCGAGACCGGGGAAATCGCCTATTGGCCTGATTTTGAGGAGACACGCCAAGACCCTGAGAAGTACATCCAAAACCTGGGTGACAAGCGCCGCGCCAAGTACGAGGAGTCCACGACCAAGTGGATTCAGATCAATGGGATGCGGCAACGCGACGAAATCCGAGTGATGGAAGGCTTCGTGCAGACGGTGACCCTCAACCCCTTGCGGCTGTCCCTGGCGACCGCCCTCGGAGCAAGCAAGCCCTTCGCCGCATTCCGCGCCGCCCTCAACAGTCAAGACGAATGGCTCCAAAAGTGGTTCGCCTTCAAGGAATCCGCATGGCAACCCTGGGTCATGCGGCAAATCGAGGCCTACCGCGCCGAAAACGGCTACCCAGAGGAAGTCGAGGCAGCGAGCTAGGTAGGGGATCGCCGTTTTCCCGCACCTGATCCTGCCTGCAGCGCCCTCGCTTGCAGGGGCCTGATGGAATCGGGGAGGCCCGTTTTCACGCACGTCATCCAGCCTGCTGCGCCCTCGCTTGCGGGGTCCCGATAGAATCGGGGAGGCCTTTTTCCCACACGTCATCCTGCCTGCTGCGCCCTCGCTTGCGGGGTCCCGATAGAATCGGGGAGGCCCGTATTCACGCACCTGATCCTGAGGCCTTTTTCCCCCACGTCATCCTGAGGCCCGGTACGGGCCGAAGGATCTAGCACCCCACGCTGGTCAGCGGTGTGTCTTACCATTGTGGCTACAAGACCTGCTAGATTCTTCGGCCGTTTCTCGGCCTCAGAATGACGTAGCGCGGAGGATGCTCAGAATGACGTAGCGCGGAGGATCCTCAGAATGACGTAGCGCGGAGGATCCTCCCAACAAAATCCCTATTCAAACAGCTCAAGATTCTGATCGCTGAGTTCGTCCCTTGGTGACTCTCCGGAGGTCGAACCATTGCCACTGCCGCCAATAGGACGCTCATCCAGCATCATCCCCTCCGGCGCGACCTGTGGATGATTGCCGCTGTTCAGGACGTACTCCAGCGTGGTCAATGTCATGATTCCAATGACCGCCCAGAGGTAGAACCAGGTATCGATGAGAAATATGGACATCAGCAAGAAATAGGTCGCGGCCACCAAGACCACGCAGAGCCGGAGGATGTCCTGGATGCGCCGCACAGGTTTTAGGACAAAATGCACACAGTACAGCAGCACGATCGAGCCGATGCCCGCCATGAAAATCTCCCCTCCATACGGCCAATGCATGATCCTGAACAACATCGATGCTCCGAGGGCGATGATCGGAATCCACAGGAAGATGCCCACGACCGATTGTCGGATGCTGCCCGTCTTTTCATAGAGCCCGAGGTGCCCCATCATGCAGAGTGTCCCAAGGAACCGGGGATTGCCCAAGAAGCCCGTGAAATGCACCCATTCGAAGTAATTGGCCGCCGTCAGCAAGGCCCAAAGCCCGCTGAAAGCGATCGCGATCCACGCACGTGTCTTGTTGGTCATGGTGCAAGATGCGAATTTTGGCCAAGATTGATTAGCTTCGAGCTGCTTCCATCCCAATGGCGGAACCCAAAAAGGACAACCATGAGAAATGCAGGATTCGTTTTCGTATTGCTCCTAGTTTGTTTGAGCACGTGGTCTTGTTCAGATTCGTCCAAATCTGGAGATACGGCTGCAACGTCGAAACCTGACTTAAGCCCAGAGGAAGATCGATCGAATGTACCGGTGGATGGAGATAAGTCCCCTGCACATGAGCTCCCTTCCATGGACCCTGAAGCCAGACTTGCAGGGGATTTCAAAGGAAACTATGTCTGGGCGGCAGCGATGGACTTGGCTTGGAAGGAGATGGGAACCAATGTCGTGGGACCCAACATCCAACCTGCTGGTGGTAGCCCTTCGAGCAAACGATTGATTTCCACTTTCAGACAATCCCGGTTCTCAAAAGCTGATTTGGATGCAGAGAGCTACTATGTATTCAGTGGCAAAGGTCCGAGCGCCTTCGATGAACGATGAACTGAGGGATCGATTCCCGAACAATAGCTCCCAGCTCAATAAGCTACCGGTCGATAGCGGCGAGACGGTGATTTACGCCTACCTCCACAAACAATTTGTCTATGGTGTTCCCTTTGATCGCGGGGAAATCTATTTCGACCACAAGCGCGTGGCAGGATTCGGAGCGGCGGACGTTCGCCAGCGTGGCAATGTCAGAATCTTGCATTATGAAAACGACAACAGGTTCCTTTTGCGGGTGGTGGTGGAGTCACCAATAGACGAGCTGTTCCTTGCAAAGGGATTTTCTATGGACGATCCCTCAGAAGCCCTCGCTGAGGTGCGTTATCACGCAAAAGCATGGGGAGATCCGATGAACGAAGATGATCAATTCGCTGCCCCGGTGCTGAATTTGGACTTTGAACGGGATTACCTGAATGGAGACCCACTTAATTTTACCGCAGGCGGACAGCCCTGGATGCTCGAATTCATGAAGGAACGGGTCCGGTTCAAGATGGATGAAAAGGGCGTGAAACTTGAAAACGAGGCGATCCTCCGTGATCCCAAAGGTGGCATCAAGATGAAGCCAAAGCCGAAAATCCTCCACTTGGACAAGCCCTATTGGGTCGTGATGAAACTCAAGAAATCTGACAGACCCTATTTTTTGTTGGGCGTGCGGAATACTGCGATGATGACTCGCAAATAGTGCCTCATCCTCTCTTCTTACCGCATGCGTTTTCCCGTTTGGTAATCGATGAAATGGTGGCTGATTTTCTTCCATTTGTTGGAGATTGAGTCGAAATGGAAGGTGGTGCGTCCAACTAAACTGACCATGCATGGAACCACAGTGGTGAATCTCTTGAGCGAGTCATTGAATTCGCTGGGGAACCATACCACCTTGTCCGTCAGGTAGCGATTGAATTTGAAGTGGAAAGGCCGGTCTTGGATGTAGAACGCATAATGTGGGCCATTGTCGGCACCACAATCCACAGGAGTCCCAAAGTCTTCCAAGCCGTCAAAATTGAGGTCGGCGACGACAATCTCCCCGTAATAGTCGTCATAGATAAGCTTGTTCTGATTCTTGCCTGTGACAAAGGAGCGCGATAGGCTGAGGGGCGGATCATGGTCTTTGCCGAAGCTCAAAGGCAGCATCTGCATTTCCGGGTAAATTCTCTGGATCAAGGAATCCTTCTTGTCCAGGATTTTGATGACCCTGACCACGCTGTCGCGGTACCCTGCAGCCTTCATGCCGATGCGCCGGTCGATGATCCTGTAGTTGTAAACAGTGGACAGATCCTTGAATGACAGATAGGAAATGGAATCTCGTTGGGGTGGGGTTGGCAGGGGAGGTGAATCGGCTCGGGCAGATGGGGCGTCCTGTACGGTGGGTGGTTCGGATTTGGCAGGAGCAGTAGTAGTTGATGAAGCGGGTTCCTGCGCTGTCTCCTGACCGCAGCCTACGAGAGCAAACAGGATAGCAAGGATGAAGATCCAAGCGATCCATCCTAAAATCGGCCAATTGTTGGGGGCAGCGGCTTTCAATGATGTTCCGGGCATTGCCTTGGTATTCGAAGATAGGGAAGCGGTGGTTGCAAATGGGAAATAAGAAATCCAACAAGAGTCGGCCTTGTGGATGGCCAAGTTGCCCCGACGCTTCAAGATACTCAGCACGGGTGCCTCATTGTTCATTGTTAATTATCAATTATTCATTCAAAATTGCTTCCATGTTGAACTGGAAAGACTACGACGCCCTCACCTTTGACTGCTACGGCACCCTGATCGATTGGGAGAATGGAATCCTTGGCGGATTGATGCCTTGGCTGCGGGCAAATGGTGTGCAGGATTCCCCGGAGCAAGTGCTGAGGCCGGTACGGTACGCGGCGGTCGAGCCGGAGGCGGAGCATGGCAGCTTCTCAAGACCGCTACGAGGTGCTGAGACTCTGCATGGATGGCTTCTGCAGCACGCGGGATCGCCTTGATGCAGATGCGCGTGAATTGCTGGTGCGGAGCAGGAAAAGCCCGGTGCTCTTCCTGTCACCGTCGAGGCGCTGCGGGCGGTTGGCGACCCGGTAACGCCTCTGCATCCCCAGCAACATCGACGATGGTCTGATCGCGCATAGCCGGAGGTGGCTGCAAGTGGAGTTCGCGGATATGGTGACGGCCGAACAACTAAGAAGCTACAAGCCGGGCCATGCCCACTTCCTCGCCGCGCCGGAGCGGCTGGGGGTTAAGCCGAGGGAGCGCATCCTGCATGTAGCGCAGAGCTCGCACGGCGACATACCGCACCTGCACGCACTCGGCTACTCCACCGTCTGGGTGAACCGCCGCCGCGGCAAGGAAGGCTCAGTGCTACGCCACTCAGCGATGCACAGCCTGATGTTGAAGTGGGCAGCCTCGCGGAATTGGCGGATTTTGATGGGGATTGTGTAAATTTCCCGAATGCGATACCTGACGATCCTGCTTCTTCAATTCTATTCGCTGCATACCTCCCTGCTCAGGTGGATGTCGCCGTGCAGAAGCGACCTCCAAGGCATCCTGCCCGAGATACCTGGTATTTCAATCCCGACTCTGTGGGAAAGGTTTGGCATTTTGATGGGGAGAAATGGAACCGCTTGCTCGCAGGCGATGACCGTCCTCCCTTCCTCCATCAAGGCTTGAGCCATCCCCATCAGGGACAACCATACGCTGGCTACGATCACTGGAAAGACATCCTTATCCGATGCCTGCATGGTCGCCAACAATGGCAAGGTCTTCGCTCGATGTCCAATTTCCGAGACTTCTTTGCGGTCACTGTAACCGGGGACAATCTTCTTCGTATTATCCATTCATGTTTCAAGGAAGGCATGCACCATTTAAAAATTCGGAGTGGTCGCATGACAAGGAAGGGAACGAGACATTTGATGTCTTGCCGCAATACAATCCTGCCCTGAGCAACATCCGATTTTCCAATTGGCATAACTTGGGGAATGGTGAATTCTGAGGGTGCTTGGGTCATTCCCCCTATTTATGATGGCCCCTTCTATTTTGAAGATGGACTCGTTGCAGGACCTATTACGGAGAGAAACGGGTCATCAACCTGAAAGGGGAGGTGGTGGAATGAAGGTTCTTGAGGGCACAGCTGCTCCTTTGGATTCTGGGGATGGTCTTGCTCTCGCCTGCAATGGGGTGGCCAAATCCGGTCTCTATGGACAGCCGAACTTCCCGCAAACCCGGAGGAAGGACTGGTTCCTGGACTACAATGACCGGGAGGCATGGCATTGCGTCCACGGCAATTGAAATTGTATTCCGATGAGAAGTGTACAGGGATCGATGTTTGTGGCGATTTTGTGCTGTTGAGGGTGAATTACCGCACGGAAGTCGTGAGCCAGGAGGGGCTTTTGATCAGCTATTACCTCTTGGATATTTCGGAGGTTGTTTGTCATGATTCGCGATGGTTTGGAGAAGTTACGCTTCCGAGATTTTTATGTGATGTCCATGGGATCATGCGTGTTCACTTGGAACCGTAGTTGTGGGGAATCCCGGATCGATTCCCGGGGAAACCAATATGGCTACTGCGTACCGCAATGATCTTGGACAGCAATTCAACCCCCTTGGTTGCGAAGTCCTGAAGGAATTGGGGCATCCTCGGCACCAACGGCCGATGGCTCATCTCTCCCGAGTACGACGGCCCATTCGTGGACGGCGTTGCAGAGGTGTCTTACTATGGCAAAAAGCAAGATCAACGAGAAAGGGGAGTGTGGCCTGTTCGAAATCGATCTCCTGGTTGATTCCTGCCTTTTCCGGTTTCACACCTGGAACCTCCATGCGCAGCAACCCATCCTCGCTGGGCGCGGAACAGAGTTCCCCGTGCTCGGGTAGAAGCGAAGGCGGTTGGTTTCACTACTGGCGGAACGGCGGCCTATTGGTGGAACGGCAGCATCTGGAAATCCGTCCACAATGAGGCCTATACCATGATCGCTGTATGCCACGAGTTCCTGTTTGCAAGGCAGAAGGAATCGGTGGATGTGTACTACGCCAAGCATGGCATGATCATGGCCCATGATGCCCATGGCATGATTTGCTCCGATTCATTGGAGGGATTTTATCCATCGCCCTTTCGATGTTTCAGAATGCGCAGGGTGAATTGCTCTCGCATTACAACGGCGACTACTTCGGATGACCAAAGGCTCTAATCGCATGCCTTTAGCAAGGATGGAGGCATTTGCGTGCCGAGGACTTTCGACATGATGACGATTTCGAATGCAAGGAAATCCATACTCAAAGACTGCTCGGAAGCAATGGCAAGTGGCTCGTCGCGCCGGAGTATGACCAACCCTTCGAATTCCGGAACGGTATGGCAGAAGTAAAAATGTACGGGAAGGTCATCAAAATCAATGAGAAAGGTGAGGTGGTGGAATGAAATACTTTTTCAAATGGTGGATGCCCCTCATCTTATTGCTGGTATGCGGGATTGTTCCAAGCCTAACGAAAGCACAAATGCACATCAGTCATCGGCGTGATTCATCGAGCCTGCTGCCTGCCGTGGGAACCTTGAGGATCGTCGAGGGTCCAGTGCGGCCGGAATCGCCCTCTGAGGGGACAGTTTTTGTTCCTGAGAAATATGGTCATTCATTTTCCATCTACCGAAATGGCAAGTGGGAGGTCATCTATGGGGCAGACGTGAAGGCTTGCAATGACCTGCTGTATTTCCATCCCATCATGCATGCGCCCGGTCCCCCAACGAAGCTGCTGAGGTATGTTCCGGACCAGGAATCCATCGAAGTGTATTCATTTTCGACCGGAGAATCGCTTCCAGTAACGATTCGCAGGGTGGAACCGTTTGGGCAGACATTGCGCATCGTCATTCCTGAATATGTGCCTCCTACCCGGGAGGACATCGATGCCGGTATTCGGATCAAGCGGTATGAATACAGTTATGTGGTAGTGGATGCCCGGCCTGGATTGCCCAGCAAGGACCGTCTTCTCACCTCAGGATTGCCTCATGAATCTCCGCAGTGGACACCTTGCACGGTACAGGGCAAGAAGGCTTATTGCCTTCCTAAATATGTTCCGGGTTTGGAAACCTATTCACCAAGAAAATCCCTCTACAATTGGGGGATGATGGGCGAGGATGGGCAGTGGTTGATCACACCGGAATTCGCTCGGCCATTCACCTTCATCGACGGGTGCGCCGAGGTGATCCATCATGGAAAGAATGCCAAGATCAATGAGAAAGGCGAGGTGGTGGAATGAAGGCCGCGTATCGAAAATACAACCACATGCTTCCGGGTAAAACCAAAAGACCAATGAAAAACTGCTCGCAAACATTGTTCCTCGCTATGTCCTTCGTGTTGATCACGATGCTACCCACAATGGGTTGGGGGCAATTGCTTGTCTTGAAGGGTGACCGTCACCCCACAGTTGTTGATGAAGGGACATGGTTCCTTGATACCCTCCAACATACATTGTCGAGATTCGAATCGGGTGCTTGGGTGAAGTCAAATGCAAGGATTGAATACACAGAGGTTTTCGGCTGCGGCCCGTTTCTCATCATGATGGGCAACTTTCATGGAGATCCTTGGAGTATGGTGGTGGAACCGGGAGCGGGCGCAGATCGGCGGGAGGCGAGGATATTTGGTGGGAGTAAGATAGATTGTGAGCCATTCCTCAAGAACTTTGTGATTCCTTACGGGGGCAAGCATCCGGATAGGCTGCATGAGGCAACGATCACAATGGGAATGCAATTTGTTTGTGATCAATCATTCGTCCCTGATACCCTGCTGGGAATTCCTGCATTTTGCATGTCCGCAGTGGGGCCTGGGCTCGGCGGTTGCCAATCCTACCGCAATTGGGGGATGCTCAGGTCCAATGGATTGTGGCTCATTGAGCCCGAGTTTGGCGCACCTTTTCATTTCAAGAAGCATCTTGCCCATGTCATCTACCGTGGCCAGAAGCGCCTCATCAACGAGAAAGGAGAGTTTGTAGATGGTCTCGACACCAAATAGGGGCCAAATGCACATCCCGAGAATCGGAATGGTGATGGTGATCGCAATGCTGCTGTCGGTCAGGCTGTTGGGACAGGCCGTCCTCGTCGTCTCCGACAAAAAGCCCAAAGATCCTGCCCCCAATACTTGGTGGTGGTCCCAGGAAGCCCATACCCTGAAGCTATTCGTGAATGAAAAATGGCGTTATGCTCACA
>JAXLVK010000020.1:0-69942 GCA_046329055.1 Bacteroidia bacterium | reverse complement strand
GAAACCCTGCTACCCTCCCGACCGTTGATGCTTGATCGTCTCCTCCAGCGCATGTAGCTCCGCCAAATCCGCCGCATCGGCAGCCACAGCATCTGCGGCTTTTCGTTGCTGATCGTACACTGTATAGATTTCCTTGACCTTCTCCTCCATCACCGCATGGCTCAAGGCACCGGGACCACGAAGTACAGCCTGGTCTTGGAACTCCAGCAATCGGTCCACACTTTCTCTCCAAAAACGAAGCGTGATATCTTGACGACCCTTTACCCTCAGTTCTGCACTTTCCAGAAACAGCACCACCAACCTGTTGAGCGTGTCAATTTCATCCGCATTGAGATAGTTTTTGGCGATGAAGATGTCTTGCTTCCGCACCACGCTGCCTTGCCATGAAGTCAAGCCCATGTTGGGCTGATTGGCGTCGGCACGTGCCACAATGAGCTCGGCTGCGGTCTTGCCCGATACAGCATAAAGCAGTTTGTTTTGCGTTTCGGCGAAGAACATTTGGGTGGCCTTGTCCGTGGGGTCGTAGTCGCTGCTGAGTGCAAATAGATCCCGCAGTTTCTGATAGAAACGCTTTTCCGAGGCACGCACCTCGCGGATGCGTTCCAGCAACTCATCGAAATAGTCCGGGCGGCCGTCAGGATTCTTGAGCCGCTCATCGTCCATCACAAATCCCTTGGTGATGTACTCCTTCAGATTGCGATTGGCCCATATCCTGAACTGCGTGCCCCGCTTGCTGCGCACCCGGAAGCCGATCGCTAGAATCATCGAGAGAGAGTAGAAGGTTACCTTGTATTGCTTCCCATCAGCGGCAGTTGTTAAGTATTCCTTAATAACTGAATCTAGGCTTAACTCTCCTTCTTTCAACACATTAGAGATATGAATGCTGATGTTCGGGATGGAGGTGTCAAAAAGTTCTGCCAGCTGCGATTGGTTCATCCAGATGTCCCCATCCCTCGCATACAGAGCCACCTGCGCCTTGCCGTCCGCAGTATTGTAAATGATGATGTTCTGCTCCTCGTTTCTCATTTCCTTGCCATCAACTCATAGCCCATTCATGGCCGATTGGACAATTTCGAAAGCATTTTTGATCTTGCTAGCAAAGATAAACAAAAAATTTACGCGTAGTGCTACGAAAAATGGGTAATTGCATCCGGCTCATACGGCCAAATCCACGGCGAACCCTCCCACCAATTCCCTATCTTGCCTTCAAAAATCTCCCGATGCCTCAGACCCTCTCAGCGGACCTGGACCACCTCGTAGCCCGCATCCAGGCAAGGTTGCAGGCACACCTGCAGCCCTCAGAGTCGCCAGCACCCATTCCGAATTGGCCCGCCGTCCAGCCGGACGACACATCTCACTGGGCCGCCCTCCTCCGCCGCCACCAACTCACAGACGACGAGCGCTGCATCCTGCTGATCGCCCTCGCGCCGCACATCCGGCCGCAGGTGCTCGACATCTTCCCCTCCCTGCGGCAGACGCAGCACCAGCCCTTCGCAGAGTTTGGCGGACAGATGGGCCAGCAGCACCATGGATTCCTGCCCACTGGGGAGACCGCCCTCTTCATCCTCACTGGCAACGACCTCGCGGCGCGGTTCGAAGTGATGCACATGCTTGCTCCATCCGGTAAGCTCGTGGGACTTGGATTCATTCAACTCGATGCCGTCCGGGAGGGTGAGCCCGAGATGGCAGGCCTGCTGCGCCCTACAGCCGAGCTGCTGGACACCGTCACCTCTGGCGAACGCAAGGCGCCCCGCTTCGGTCCCGGATTTCCTGCCCGGCATGTCGAGACCCAGCTCCAATGGAGCGACCTCGTGCTGCCCGCCAAGTGCATGCGACAGATCGAGGAAATCCGCACTTGGATGGGAGTGAGCCAGACCGTGATGCACGAGTGGGGCATGAAGGGCCGCCTCGCTCCGGGGTACAAGGTGCTCTTCTATGGCCCTCCCGGCACAGGCAAGACCTTCACCGCCAAGCTCCTGGGCCGCGCGACAGGAGTTCCAGTTTTCCGCATCGACCTGAGCACCGTCGTGAGCAAATACATCGGCGAGACGGAAAAGAACCTGGAGCGGGTCTTCCAACAGGCGGAGCGGCAGGGATGGATCTTGTTTTTCGACGAGGCGGATGCCCTCTTCGGGAAGCGCACGCGGGTGAGCGACGCCCATGACCGCTACGCGAACCAGGAGGTGAGCTACCTGCTCCAGCGCCTTGAGGAATACGACGGCACGGTCATCCTCGCCACCAATGACAAGGACAGCATCGACGACGCATTCACCCGGCGTTTCCAGGCCATGGTGCAGTTTCCCATGCCCAGCCCCGAGGAGCGGCTGAGAATATGGAAGCAAGGCATTCCCCCGGCACTCACCGTGGAGTCAGAGGCGGCCATGGAGGCGATTGCGCGGAGGTACGAGTTCGCGGGTGGGCACATCATGAATGTGATCCGCTACGCCGCGATGAAGGCCGCCGCCAGGGGAGAAGCCATCCTCCGCACCGCCGACATCGAGGCGGGACTGCAACAAGAGTTACACAAAAGCGGCCGGTTGCTGCACTGATTTTTCATTCGTCCAATGGAATCGCGTGTTGGTGGGTTGAATTCATGAATTGGCCGAATCCGGGCCAGAACCCAGACCAAAATCAGGTTTTGAGCGTGCAAACCTTGGCTGCATTGCGCCGTAGCTTGGGGTGAACGCAACACTGAATGGTCGTATGAAATTGAATGGTGATCTGAAAAACGTTTGGCTGAAAGGGCGCTTCATGGTGGCCGCAGGTGCCACCCTGACGGTATCGGCTTTGCTCACCGGATGTACTTGGGACCATGTCCAGCCGGATGTCTGCTTCGAATCGGATGTGCTACCTGTCGTGCGCAACTATTGCGGGACCAGCGGCTGCCACGATTCCCAGTCGCGGGTCGAGGGCTACGACTTCACCAACTACCAAGGCATCATGCAGGCGGTATCACCCAAGCATCCCGGCTCTAGCAAGCTCATCGAGGCCATTCGGGGATGGGAGGAGCCGATGCCGCCGCGAGGTTATCCGCAACCATCTGGAACCCAGGTCGCCACCATCGAGGCATGGATCAAATCCGGTGCGGCCAACACCACCGGATGCAATACCGTGACCTGCGACACCAGTGCTGCCGTCACGTACAGCGGCGACATCCAACCCATGATCTCCACCTACTGCGGTGGTTGCCATGGCGGATCCAGCCCCAGCGCCGGACTCGACCTGAACAGCTTCACCGTGGTCAAGGACAATGTCGTCAACGGCCGTATCCAGGGCTCCATGACCGGAGATCCCAACTACGTCAGCATGCCACCGAACAGCGCATTGTTGCCCAGCTGCTATGTCACCAAGATCGAGCAGTGGTTGGCCGAAGGCACGCCCGACAATTGATCGGGGTTTAGGGCAGGTCGTCCTTGGCTTCGCCCGTCGCGAGATTGATCTGAAATCCTGAGAAGTCCACCCAATCCCCGGACTGCGTGGTAGTTCCGGTGCCGTCAAGGTAGTAGCGCACCCGAGCCACCTCTCTCATGATCGGCAGGGCGCCATTCCTGAGAAATACCGTCGTTTCCGTGTCCAGGAATCCGCTATCGTAGAAATAGACCGTCGCCTTGGGATCGCTGAACTCGACCTTGCGGTTGAAGGTGGGTTCGAAAAACCCGCCACCTAGGACAAAAGCTGAGAGCAGCGCACCGAATCCGACCAGCCCCAGCATCAGCAGGCCCGGCAGCACGGTGATCACCACGCGGAAGGCATTTTCCATGCGTTCCTTCGTCGCCAGCCAAGTTCCACGAACGATGAGCACTCCCGCCACCGCAGCCCCGATCAAGCCCACCGCGCAGAGCGTCGCCTTGAAGCCGTACCACTCAGGGATCCAAGTCACAAAAATGCCAGCAGCAGCGACCCCCATACCCAACAAAAAGCCCCCAATCGGAAGATAAATTCTGGTCATGTTCATATTGATCCCATAAGAGTAGGCAATCAACCAAGTTCTTTTCAATGAACAACGAAGAACGTGCAAATAGTAACACAGGCATTCTCACAATCAAGGCCAGAAAAATCGCTCCAAGCCTGTCCCCATCGGAGCAAGCATTCGAAACGCAAATCCATCCAGGAAAGGCAGAAACCAATAGGATTTTTTGAGGACGATCCCGCTCCTTGCCCCACTAAAGGTGTGTCCAAGGACACTTCGAACCAGCCTCAAGGCTACTCCAAGGTGAGTCCGATGGTAGTCCCAAGATGGAACACTCCAGCTACACCCGAGATACACCCATCGTACACCCAACTTGCACCCAGAGGCCATTTTCAGGATCATTTCGGGCATCACAGCGAACCCAGGACTGTCCCTTACCAAAACATGTCCACAGGTTTTGCCCCTTTTGATTACACATTTCCAAAAAGCGTCCACACGCCTTTCGATATTACCAAAATCCGTCCACACACAAAGCAGGTGGATTTCTGCTATTTCCAAATAATGTCCACTCCATCGTTTTTATTTCCGAAAAACGTCCACAGTGGTTGGCGGGCTCCGGCCCCATGTGTAGCCGCTGAGGACAGGATTCCTACATTTGCCTTGCCTTGCGAAGCGGACGGCGGCTCTGCTGAGGAGCAACCGCCGAAGGAATAGCATGGCCCATAGGCGTGATGCCCGTGCAGTCCGCGCATCGTCGCGGGCTGCACCCAGTTGGGCATACGCAATTGGCCCATGCCTCAAAAAACCTACCTCACGCTGGCCCATTGGCATTTTCCTCCTCCGCCTTGCGCTTCATCATCGCACGCTCCTTGCGCAGGTTCTTCCACCGCTTGCGCAGCGGCCCCGTGGCCTGGTGCGCCTTCTCGGGGGTCATGTAGTCGCAACTGGAGTGCAGCCGCTCCCTGTTGTAGATCGCGATGGCCTCCCCCGCAGCCGTTCGGGCTTGCTGAAGGCTGCCGAACTCCTGCTTCAGGCCCAGCTCGTGCTTGAGGATGCCGTTCATGCGCTCGGCGACCGGGTTTTCCCTGGGGTCGCCGCTCTCGGTCATGCTGATGCGTATGCCCCTGTCCGTCAGCTTTTTCACGTACTCCTCGTCGATGTACTGCCCGCCCCTGTCGGTGTGGTGGATCAGGCTGTGCTCCTGCGGCAGCTGCCCCAGGGCCATGTCCAGGGCCACCATGCAGTCCTCGGCGGTCATGGTCATGCTGACATTCCAGCCCACCACCATGTGGCTGTATGCGTCGGTGAGCAGGATCAGGAAGAAGAACCCGCCACGCTTGCGGCGCAGGTAGGTGATGTCCCCCACCCAGAGCTGGTGGGGGCCGTCAGGCTCCAAGCCGGCGGCCAGGTTGGGATAGGTGGGCCTCCCGTGTGACGAGTCGGTGGTCCGTATGCGGCCCTTCCTCTGCCTGATCCCCATCCCGTGCGATTGCAGCAACTCGTTCAAAGAGTTGCGCCCCATTTTTATGCCCATCGCCTCAAGGCTGGGCTTCAGGTGCTCGTAGAGCTTCGGGGTGCCGAGCCTGCACTGCCGCTTGCGAAGCACCTTCACCATTTCCAGCACTTCCCCGGTGTGGTCCGGCCCTGCGCATTCCTTCCTTTTCCGCCTGTGGTGCCATGCGTTTCCAGTCATACCAAACAGCCCGCAAAGCCCCTCAAGGCCGATCCCGGGATACTTTGCCTTCATTTCCTCGACCGTTTGGTACCAGACTTTTTTCTGATCTGCACCCCAAGCTCCCGCTCCGCCACCTCGATCAGCGTCTCCAAGGCCACCACGCGCATGCGCGCAGCCTCCAGCTCCTCCCTGAGCTTTGCGGCCTCGCCGTCCCCGTCCTTGCGCTTCTTCATTTGCGCAATATCGCAGGATGCGGCCGATGCCGCAGCCCTCATCGACTGGTTCTCCCTGCGTGTGCGCTCGACCCAATGCCTGAGCCGGTCCGCGCTTTCAAGCCCGTGCTCCCTCAACGCCTCCTCAACGGTGAAAACGCCGCACAAAACCTCGTTCGCGGCAAGCCTCATCGTTTCGCTGCGTTCCTCCAGCGGAGGCGGGGGCGACACATCGGACCCAAGCTTCTTCAGCCACTTCTCCAGCGTCTTCTTGTTGATGCCGTACTTCTGACAAACCTCACTCCTCCTGTACATCCCACTCTCAACTTCCGCCACAGCCTGGCGCTTGATCCCGATGGGATGGGGGCTGATGCCCTTCCTACTACTTGTTGCTACTTCCTTTTCCATTACACACCTCCTGGGCTAGATGTGTGGACGTTTTTTGGAAAAAGACAGACCACCGCCCCCCAGTCCCCCAATGCTCAATTGTTCATTATTAACTATTAATTATTCATTATCAATTGCCTACGCGTGTCCGCAATGCCACCCAGTACCCCATGCCCGCCAGCGGCAGCCGCCACTGCGATCCACAGTCCCGGGTTCCAGTCCATCACCATCGGGATGCCCCCGAGGGCGATCGCCATTCCGAAACACATCCCCACCGCAGTTGCCGGCAGCTTGGGCATAAGGCGGTACATTCCCATCACGGCGGCAGGCGTCGCGGATTGCAGCAGGAAAATGCCCGGAATCAATGCCCAGACCCTGTTTCCCAATGCTGCCAGCAAGGGCGTCGCGATCAGCAGGGCGAGCACGCCGTACCGCCGCCATCCCCACCATTGGGCTGCGAAGCCGCCCCAAATCTTGCCCACAAATGCCGCCGCCCCCAAGGCCACGAGCAGCCCGTGGTCCCCGCTGTGGATCATCTCCACCATGTTCCAGATCGCGCTGCGCAGCCCGATTGCCAGCAACAGCACCACCATCAGGAAATCGTGCCAGCCAAATGTATCCTCCACCTCGGGCGAGGGAGGCGCTGCACCTTCCGGCATTTTCAGTACCAAAATCAGCACCAACAAGGCTGCCGCCGCGACCATGAGTCCCGGGATGATGCTCCATCCGGCCCATGCCCAGTACCCGCCCATCGTGGCTCCATCACCTGCGCGGCGAAGAGGCCAGCTCCCACGGCACTGCCCGGGAATGCCAGAGCGCGATTTTGCCCCCGGCCACATGGAAAAATGCCCCGGCAACACCCACCAGACTGATCGCAGTGGTCGGCGCAACCGGGAAAATCGCCAGCGCGATCGCCGCCATTGCCAGGCAGCCCACCACCACGAGCCGTGCATTGCCGATGCGGTCCACCAGCAACCCGGCAGGCACCTGCCCGCCAAAGGCCAGCGCATTGTACAGCAGTACCAGCATGCCAGGCTCCAGCCAGTCACCTCCGGCCCAGGACGGCAGCGTCCCGATCATGTAGCCTGCTGCACAGTCATTGAACCCATGCGCCAGGCCCAGAAGGCATATTTTCAGGAAGTTGGACATCTTCAAAATGCAGACGAGAGCATTAGCAGCCCGATGATCAAGCCCTCCACCACTTTCATGACGGCCGCAGTCACCATGGCTTTGGGACGACTGAGGTTGGCGCGCATGGCCTGAACGATGATCGCCGCGTCGCCGCGGCAAATGCAGTGGCCATCACCAAGCTTTCAATGACGCCATGCTCAATTGAACCCGATTGCCCCGCCCACGATCGCCCCACCGAATGCGCCCATGTTGCTCACGAAGCTGCTCACAAACGCTTGCCCCACCGCAATTTCATTCCCAGCAATGCCAACGCTCCGCCGTCCATTACAATGATCAGCACCGCAAAAAGGAACAACACGACCGGAATCAATCCAAAGCCAGAGGGCACCACGTCAAGGGCAATCCAGGAAATCATCCGCACAAATTAGCGAAATCGCTGAATCCATGGATTTCCCTTCGGCCGGATCGTTTCGAATTCGGAAAATGGACGCATCTGAAAAATTCTTTGCCGGGTTTGTAACCTCCCCTCTGAAGCCGTAGTCAAATGGCCCGTATTCGAAATTGAAACATTGATCTCAACGAAATAGATTATGAACCCAGAAGTCATCATCCCCTTCACCTTCTTCGCCTGCATGTTTGGCATCATCTACGTCTTTGTCACCACCCGTCACCGGGAGCGCATGGCGATGATCGAAAAGGGCGCTGATCCCACCCTGTTCCGCAATCCCAACCGTCGTGGATTCAACACCATGAAACTGGGCTTGCTGTCCGTGGGCATCTCCGTGGGCATCCTCAGTGGCGCCATCCTTCACCACAGCTTCCTGAATCTGCCTGAGGAAGTCGCGAACTTCTCCATGATTTTCCTCTTCGGTGGACTTGCCTTGATCCTGAGCCAAGTTTTGGAGAATCGTCAGCAGGTTCCCACGGCCAGCAAAGAGGCCTGATGCCAAAGTATAGGACAAAATCACCCTGGTTTTTCGGGATGCCACAGCGGCATCCCGTGGCCGTTTGAGTCAGGTGGCCAAAGTATTCCGACAAATCTTGTCGTCCGTTTGGGGAAGTTTCCTAACTTTGTTGGTCACAGCCGTAGCGTTCAACCTCGCTTGCTGCTGAACGCCACCAAGGCACCTTTTTTGAAATTCAATATCTTCTTCAAGGTTAAAGTATGAGATCAAAAGTTTACACAACTGCTCGTTTGCTCCAAAGGATGGGAGTGGCAGTAGCGCTTGTGGCCCTTTTGGGTACAAGACTCTACGGTCAGTCCTTCTCTGAAGGTTTCTCAAGCGTGTCCACACTCCTCTCCACAGGCGGTTGGGCATTCCAAAACTTGAGCACCACCGTCGGTACCACCAACTGGTTCCAAGGCAATGCTGCCGTTTTCGCGGCTCACAGCAACCCTGACTCCAGCTACATCGGTGCCAACTACAACAACACCACTGGCGCCAACACCATCAGCAACTGGCTCTTCACCCCGGTGCGCACCATTTCCAATGGTGACATCGTCTCCTTCTGGAGCCGCACTGTGGACGCCCTGACCTACCCGCACCGCCTCGAACTGCGCATGAGCACCAACGGTGCGAGCGTGAACGCTGGTTCGAACGCCACCTCCGTGGGTGACTTCACCACACTGCTGCTCACCATCAACAGCGGTTTGACCACCACCGGCTACCCCAACACCTGACGCAGTACACCGCTACCGTTCCGCAGCCAGTTCTAACAGAGCTGTTGCTTTCAAAGGTGAGATGAATGGAAGTCCACTGTCTGGTTCACTTCACAAAGATGATTTCTCAGAATGATTCTGTGTAGTTTTTATATGAGGAAGTTCCATTTCTGAGAGCATCATCGGATTTACTGTTGCAAATGATTAGAAAAAAGATTCTGCACAGAATGTTACTGTTTAACTATGAAAGGAATGTACATAGATGCTCTGTGAATGCAAAAGGCACACAGAAGGAGTTACTGAGAATGACTCTGTCTAGCATTATCCCGCTCCCGTTTACTAAGATTGAGAGGAGGATTTCTAGCAGAATGTTATATGAAGTTATAGTAACTCTAAGATTGAATTTGCAGATACAGATTCTAGAGTCCAGAGTGCTGCTGCTGTGATAAAGGTTCAGCTCTGTGAGTTGAAAGCACACATCACAAAGCATTGCTGGGAATGACTCTGTCTAGGACTTGAATGATCCCGTTTCTAAGATTTACAATGAGAGCTAGACAAGCAGAATACTATAAAGAGTCTTTCATCTCAGTAATACATTGATTGATTGATACTCCACTGTGACTTGATGATTCAAGGCATCACATGAGATTCACAGTGGTTCTGACTCGTTCTATGGGAAGATCCCGTTTCGATCGAAGGCGTCCGCATCAATGTCCAAATGGAAGAAGAATTGTTCAGATTCAGATTCAGAGTGCCAGACTTCAGAATCAATCCCTCTGTAGTAAAGGAATATCTTCATTAATAGAATCTAGACAGAATTCTCAGAAACTTCTTTGTGATCATCTATCTCAGCTGCTCACACACTGTTTGGTTGAGTTTGGATTTGAAAAGGTTGCAGGTTACACGGGATATTTGGAAGCGCTTTCAGAGCGCATTCAGGAAAAGGACTTCACCTATCACTTTAGTGAAGCATGGTCATTCATATCACATGGCTTATCTTTGTTGTGCTAGAATGGCATTGCTGTTTGTTTGGAAGGGGAAGTTGGAGAGCGCTTTCAGGCCTAAGGCTTGCACATCCCATACGCTGAAATATCTTCATACTATACTATACTGCTAGTCAGAGTGGCAGGTTTGTTTGTTTGCATAGCAGAGTTGAAGCAACCTTTGTGTGTTGTTTGAAGAGGCTAGTAAATATTTGCTTGTCATTAATGGTGAAAAGGGATTGTTACTGCAGACAGATGCTAGCTAGCAATCTTTGTTTGCATTCATTGAACAGAGTTGAACATTGAGCAGATACGGTTTTATTTGAGTCCGCTCCTGAAAGCAACATGTTCACAATCGTGGACCTGCTGTAGAGGTGAAATTTCTGCCCCTTGTGTTATTTGGTTATTAATGGTACCTTCACACGGTCAGTATTATTCAATTTGAGTCGGCACTTGATCCAGCTGTCGATGGGGACGACGAACAGGCATTGCCGAAAAGGCGCAATTTCAAGTCGACGATTGTTGTTAATCGAAGATGGAAACGAAATACCGACCCGAACGACGAAATGGGGCCTTGCAACGCCGGCCCCAGGTTACCGATCCACGGGTCAATCGATTACCAGGGCCAGGGGAAAGAGGTCGCTTGCCAGCCCATTTGTTCGGCCGTGATGTGGACCCCGACGGCCAAGCTGCAGGTAATCTACTTCGTCCGCGTCAAAGCCGCTGACGTGACCCGCACCATGAAGATCAAGTCAAGCACTGAGATTTTCTGAGGTAAATAAAGAACCCGGCCGCCCACAGGGCGGCCCGATTCTTTTATGGCGAACAGGAAATCAAAGTCAACCAAAACGGCCAGCCCAAAATGTCAACCAAATGGCCAGCCCAAAATGGCCAGCCCAAAATGTCAACTCAAAATGGCCAGCCCAAAAATGTCACCCTCGAAGCGGCCACCCCAAAATGTCACCTCGAAGCGGCCAAAGGCCGCTGAGAGGTCTCTGCACCGGAAACACCCCACACTGTCCACCTACCACCAGGAGGCAAATGCACCAGAAACACCCCACACTGTCCACCTCCACCAGGAGGCAGATGCACCAGAAACCCCACACTGTCCACCCTCCACCAGGAGGCAAATGCACCAAGCCGAAACCATCTAGAAGTCAACAAAGCCCCCCAAAAAGGGCTCAACCCGCAAAGACGCCCCCAAGCCCGAGGCATTCTCGATACCCCTCATTGGCCCTAGTCAATAGGAACCCCTGGAAAGGCAAACCATTCCCCAAGGCATCAATTCTCTAAAAAAGTGTAGAGACCCGGCCTCCAAGAGCCGCACGGAATATCAACTCCCTCAATCCGCCACAGAAATCCGAGTCGTCGCAACCCCCGTCGCGCAGCTCAGACGAAGCAGATAGGTCCCAGAAGCCAAATGATCCTGCCTGCAGGCTCCAGATGTTCTCGCCTGCGCTGGCTTGTGTTTTGACAGACTGCATGGTACGGCCTTGGACATCGGACAGCGAGAGGGTCACTTCGCCATGGCGAGGAAGCCATGCCTGCAATTGAAGGGGACATCCGAGGTCAGCGGTGATGGGAAGGCCTTGGTGATGAGCGGGAAATTGGGCCTCAAACTGGAACTCGACGGTCGATGAGTGGACCTGCTGACCCGTTGCGTCATAGGCCAGCACCCTGTAATACCAAGTCCCGGGGGAAGTGAGATGATCGTCATCGACCGCGTATGCGCCTTTGCCAATGTCAAGGATGCGTCCCACGACCTCAAAATCTGCATCTGCGATGCGGCTGCGTTCCACCTCGTACCGGACGATGCCTTCCTCAGCGGATGCAGTCCATTGGATTTGGCTGCCGCGATTGGTGGCCTGGACTGTGGGATCGTTGAGCTTCAGGGGCAAGATCACAGCAGGTTGGATCACCACGTCATCGATGAAGTAGTAGCAGCGGAAGTAGGGTGCCGCAGGATAAAACAAGGTCGCTGTAGTGGCGGCGTCGTTGTAGAAATTGCCGAAGGTGATGTAGCGCCAAGCCGCAGTAGCCGTGATGTTGAAGGTGTAATTCACCCAGGCATTGGAGAAAAATACGCCTGGCACCTCGTACTCAGGCACCAACGAGACCACATTGGAGAGGCCGCCACCCTGTGTCAAGGCCGTGGTGCTGAAATCCAGGCCGATATGGTTGGAGCCGCCGCCGTAGTAGGGGGTATAGCCATTGCAAATCCAGAAACTCACGGAATAATTTTGCCCGATCACCATGGGTGCAGTGAGTTGGACGCTGACGAGTTCCCGGAAATTGGGGCTGAGGGAGCCGGACCAGGTCAGGAAACCCATCACCGCATTGCCAGTATGTGGGTTGACGGTGAGGTAGCCATTGTAGGGAAGGTGGGAGAAGCCCGCCCCGCAGGTGCTGAAGTAGTCGGGCGTGCCGTAGCTGCCGCAGCCTGTGAGCATGTTCACATTGTTCCAGGGTGTCGGGCGCTGCCACTCGCAGGGGCCGCCGGGGCAGCCCGTATTGGTCTCGAAGCTGTAATTGGGGACGAGGTTTTGCGCAAATGCAAATCCAAAAGCTGCCAAGAAACAGGCGAGAAGGACGAGCGACCGAGACATAAGGCGTTTACCAATTGATCCCCTTAAAATACGCTGAATGCTAGCAATTTCCAAGCAGCTCACGGCAGCCTTGCGCAGCGACGCGGTGGGCCCTTGCAACTATTTCACCTCCACCCGGTCTATGGTGGTCTGCCCCGCGATGGTCGGATGGTACATGTCCTCGATGCGGGCAGGGTTCAGGTTAAATGTCCCGGTGTACCTTGGCAGCAAATCGACTTCGAAGGTATGGGTGCCAGGATATGCTTGCCGTAGGTAGATGCAGGTCTTTTGCCGGAAATTTTCGCGGTAATCGCCGTTCCAGCGGCCCGAATTGTAGGAGGGTCCATTGTGGTAATAGCTGCAACTGGACGGGATCGGGATCTCAAGCATCAGGTACTCGGCCGCCTTTTTGAATTTGACGGTGACCTCCAAAGTGACCGGTTTTCCGGCCTCCAATCGGTTGTCGGGTGCATTTCGGAACCGGGTGGTGACCTCAAAAATGCTGTCGATGCGCGATGGATTCCGCTCGAACCACTCTTGGTAGGCAGTGAAATAGGACAAGCCGAGACCCTCCTGCCGAATCTCGATGCGCTTCCCGGCAGGCAGGGTAAATGCGGTGTCTCCCGGCAATTGCATGGGTACGCCATCCAACAACAGGGTGCTTTTGAGCTGTTTGGAATACCTTTCAATGTTAACGTCCCCCGCCAGAGTCGTGAGGACATCTGCCGTGAGGTAGGTGTTTCCCCAGCCATTGTAGCTGCGCTGATTGAGGACGAAGGCAAGGATGTCCTGCAACTCGGCAGTCGATTTCCCCGCACGCCGCAGGATGCGGTAGGCGCACAGGGTCATACCCAAATCTGGCAGGTAACGGCGCGCCATCGTCCCATATCCCCAGCTCAGCATGCCCGCTGCATGTTGAGTGCTCCATCCCATCAATGAATCGACAGCGATGCTCAAGCCCACCTTTTGGCGCAACTCCATGACCCTTAGCTTGTGGTAAATCTGCCAGTACTTGCAGGTGTCCAGTGCCTCTACATGTTGCCGAATATTGATTGTGGAGTCCAAGGACTGCACCAGCTCCAGCACTTCCAGGTTGTTGTACGGGTTGCGCTTGTCCAGCTTGCTGAGGTGGATGGACGGCCAATTCACTGAATGCAGCGGCACCACATACCCCATCTTCTTGGCTTCGGTCAAGGCCTTGCTCACGTGGGCGCTCACCCAAACCTCTGTCTTCATGCCCGGCCACCATCCCCAGCCATCGGAGTTGGGCTCCAGGCGCTTTTTGTACATGGCCAGGATCTTATTTACGTCCTCCTTGCCCTCCCAAATCTTGCCGAGGGCTTTGTACATGCGTTCCTCCATCAGCAATGCCAATAGCTTGGAAGCAAGTTGCTCGTTGCAGAGGTGCTCGTAGCTGCTCATCCGTTCAGTGGCCTGCAGCAGCAGGTTGTAGATCTGCGTATTCAGCCGGATATGCACCTCTCCCTTGCTGGGATCGAATGCCGGTAGCTTGTAGGTGGTGTCCCCGAAGAGCACGGTATATTCCCCATCCGCTTGCTTCACGCCCTGCGGGAAGACACGGACCCCCCACTGCTCCCCGTCGCCGTAGCCGTCGGCCTTGTCGGTCATGTAGCTCAGGATGAAACTGTCCTGCCGCATGTCAGGCATCACGGCGAGGGTGTCCAAGGCAACTGGGCCGCAGGCCCCCAACCGCCGAGACAGCTCACGATCTCCGACCTTGAAAACCCGCCGCATTTCCAATGTATCCCCCGTGTAGTTCATCACCTTGCCGATGACATTGACGGTGTCGCCCTCATAAAAGAACCGCGGCATGGCGAGCCGGCCCATCAGCGGCTTCCACGAATTGACCATGGTCTTGGTGAGTCCGGTGCGGCCACGGCGGTCCACGGCGATCCCATAAGCATCCCAGCGGGTGATGTCTTCTGGAAAACGCACACGGAAAGCCGCCCGTCCATGCCGATCACTCCTCAGGGCAGGCTCCCATACCGCCCCGTCGCGGAAGTCCTTGCGCAACGTGGACGTGCCAGCGATCTCCTCCATCAGTTCCTTGGGGAATTCCGGTGCTTGTGCCATCTCCCCGTTGCCCGCCTGCGATCCATCCAATATAACGGGTGTACCCCTGTCGCGGCCACCCCTGATCGAGATGATGTCCACTCCACTGTTCAAGACGAGCACTTCTTGAATATTGCTGGAGACCTGCATGTCCATTGACCGGGAGGCGCTCGCATCTACCGAGAGGCGTTCATACCTGATATGGTCCTGGACCTCCACCTCCTGGAGCATCACGCCCTCCTCATCCAATCCGATTTCCAGCCACTTGGCCCCATTCCAGGGGATCTTGGTGGAAAAATAGCCCATGGACCGCACCACCAGTGTGTCCGGGCTGACGTCGAGCGGCAGGTCAAACTGACCGTCTTCCGAGGTGATGACCCCGGCCTTGGTGCGTGTGGAATAGACCGCGGCATACGGAACGGCCTCTCGGGTGGCCCCGTCAAAGACCTGTCCCTTCACATGGAAACGCGCATGGCTGTTCGGAGATTTCAGGACAAATGGCTCCACCGGGCCTAAATCGATCATGGTGTTGCTGGGCAATTGCGGGAAATACTTGCGTACCAATTCCGCATGGCGCACACGGAATGAATCCTTGACTTGGTAGCTCCGGATGGTGAATTCGAGGTGTTGCCGAGTGTTTTTGGGAATGTTCACGGAATCCAGTTCCACGAATTTGTCGTCGGCGAGAAGCAGGTACATGGCCCATTTTCCGGTCGGCACGCGCAGTTCCCCCGCGTTGTACTGCACCAAGAACATTTTGTTGGACAGGTCATTGGTGAAGACGAGTGCGTCCTTGGGAGCGGAAAGTTGGGTGATCTCGTTGAAAGAGACATCCAATCGGCCCTCCAGTCCCCATGAATACCAGGTGCGCGCCCAAGTCTGCCGGGGAGCGGAGGAGGGTTGCCTCGAATTGGAACCATTGCTCCAGGTGGGTCCTAGGCTGGTCGATGCATTGGAAGTGGGATTTGCCCGGCGCCACCTCGCCTCCACGCTGTCGCGGAGCCATGCCCGGTCCTCAATGGTCAGGTTGGGGCGATAATTGAACTGCGTGGGCATTTTGGTCTTCAGGTCGATGGAGCGCATCTTCACATACGTCGGCCCGAAGTCAAACTCAAATCCCGACTCCAAGGGGAATTCATACTTGAACTTGTCCAATGCCTCGAAGGTCGGATACCCGTTCAAGGGAATTGGGCCCACCAAGTAGCCTGAACTGTAGCCATTGGCCAGCGGAACCCAACTGCGGCCGCCCCCCACAAATACCGGGTTGGTGGTGGCATTCACCCCGCGATAGGCCATGGTGCGCGCGTCGATGATTTGCTTTTCGCCGGGGACCGGGGAGTTCTGCATCGGCTTCGCCATAATCCGCTTGGGCAGGTGGTCCAGGTCGAAGCTGAAAATGTTCTTGCGCCCGTTGATGACGTGGAAGGTGTCGATCAATACCCCAAAATCCGGCAACCGAATCTCAATGCGGTGCAATCCCGGCGTGACTGCGAAGGAATACGGCATCTGTGGGTTCGACCAGGCAAAATAACGCGGCTCCCCGTCGATGTACACGATCTGAGTGGGTTGGATTTCCCCGTTCCGCACCAGAAATGGGGCGACCTCGGTCCGTTCCTTCTCGATGGGATGCAGGTAGCGGTAGCCGTGGCTGTCGCGGTACAGGAATTGGTACCAAGGCAACGAATCCAGTCCGACCTTGGTGCTCCATTCGTTGTAGGCGAGCTTCATATAGCCATTGCTGCTGCTGCGGTAGCCGTTTTGCCACTTGCCTTGCTCCCGCCGGGATTTGGGGCCCTTGGAAGCGGAGGGGATGCCCACAGGATCGTGCCCGCCAAACCGTCCATTGACAGCATAGGCGGTGAGGTCTGCGCGGCGCACTGCCCGGCCACGGGCATTTTGCACCCGCAGCGCCATGTCCACCGTCTGTCCCGGATAGATGGTCTGCGGCCCTTCCCAGGTCACTTGGAGGTCCTTCTTGGCCCAGCGGAAAGATTTGGATTCTTGGTGCTCGGTCCCGTTCACGAGGTAGATCGCCACGAAATGGTAGGTCGGATGGGAATGCGCTCTGCGATGCACCTGTACCCGGGGGCCATGTCCAGCGGCGATTTCCTTGTTCCCCTCAAACAGGCGGTAGGCGAAGTCCACCCCCGCCGGGCTCTCGGCCCATATGTGCAGGCTGTCCCCGGCATGCCTGCCGCGGATCCATACAGGCGCGGCATCACTGGGGCTCCAAGCCTTGTTGACCTCACGGGTCACCACCATCAGGCTCCGGAAATTGGGAGGCCAATACAAGGTGATCGGCAGCCGCACCGTGCGCTCCAATATCGGCTCTCCATTCGCGGAGGGGAAAAATGTCAGCTTGGCCTCGACATCCTCTGCAACATTGGACCGCAGCTGCGTGATGTGGATGCTGTCGCCGTGCGGGATCACCTCCAGCGTGGGCATGTCATAGATATAGCTCAATTGAAGGGTCTGGGACTTGAGCTCATTGTCGCTCGTCCGGCACTCCAACTGCACGCTGTAATCAAAGCTCGCCTTGGGAAACCGCTCGATCGGGATCTCGATGCGCGTCTCGCCGGAGGGATCGAGCAGCCCCTCCCAGGTCCATATCGTATCCCGCAGGATTTCCCGTGGCCCCATCCACCGCTTGAGCGTACCGCTGCGCACCCAGAGCTTGACGCGGGCGTCGGGCACTGTCAGGTTGTTCATGTCCTTGGCCTCCAGGTACACCGCCCCCGGCTTCCCTGCCCAATGCGTCGTCTGCTCAGCCCGCGCATGGAAGGTGTAGGCACGGAGCTCGTAGTCCTCGTAAACGAAGTTGGTGCCAGGATTGAGCACTTTGGAGATTGTACTCGTATAGCGCCAACTCTGAGCATACACGCTGTTGTTGCCCCAGATTTTCCTGTCGGTCAAGATCAAGGACACGGTAGCTCCCATTTGCAAATTCAGGCTATCGTGCAGGACAAATGCGCCATTGTAGGATCCGGGTTGCTCCGGCTTGATGCTCGCCAAGGACCTGGTTTTCCCAAACCTGTCGGTGTAAAGCAGGTCCAGCCTCCGGGTGAGCCTGCTTCCCCTGCGATTGGTGACATACCCCTTGAACTTGACGGTGTCGCCGGGGCGGTACTTGGGCTGGTTGGTGATGAGGAATGCCACCGGGTGCCGCTCCGTGAGTGCCTGTTTGGGAAGGCCGATGAGCCACTTGGTCCGGTACCACAGCCATGCCGGCCATCCAAACAGCCTGCGCTTGATGATGCTCCGCGCGATGTCGTAGGGAAGCATCACCGTGCGGATGATGGGGTTGATGACAAATCGCTTGGTGGGTGCCCATAGCCACCGCCAAGCCCAGGACTCGCCGTAGTAGCGTCGGTTGTATTCGGGGGCCGGTTTTGTCGGGGCAGTCTGCGTGAGGGAATAGAACTGTACGATGCCCGACGCATCCACCTCCAGCAGTGAGGCGGTGGTTTGCGTGATGCTGGAGCTTGGCAGGCTGTAGGACCGCGTGCGCGGATCGTAGGGGATGAATTGGCCCTCTACCAATACGATGGCGTCCTCGATGTCCTTCCCGGCGAAGTCCATGACCTTGACCATGAGATTGGCGCCATCGTTTTCGAGGATCACGGAATAGCCCGGCACCTGCTTGTAGGTCCACTGGACTTGGTTGCCCACCACCTTGGTGACCAGGTACTGCCCGGGCGTGAGGGGGCTGTGGTTCCCATTCGCAGGAAAGGATTCCACGCGGTTGCCGAGCCATTCGGTGACGTTGGCATCGATGCGTCCCCGTGCGGCCATCTCCGCCTGTTCCAGCGTGAGCCGATAGACCTGCCCCTCCACAGCACTGCGCGGCGAGGTGAGCAGGTTCTGGGCCATGATGCTATTGTAGAGGCTCAGAATGAACCAGATGAGGGCAATACAGGGCAATCGCAAGCGCATGACAGTGAGATGGTTTTCACCAAGGTACGCCGATTTGAAATGCGGAAGAACAACTCCTTTCGGAATCGAAGTGAAGGCCGGTAGTTGGTAGAGCGTTGTCTGTGAGCTGCTTGCGGGTTGGTAAGGCGAGGGCTTTTGGGGCCCAATCTATGTAATCAGCCACTGGATTTGCGCAGGTAATCGGCTCACTGCGGTGGTATCTTTGACTTATCCTCTAACCCCTAACCTATAAGGATGATGAAGTATTCACTACTCACCCTCTTGATTGCGGCATCGTTTGCCCAGGTCTCCGCGCAGTTTGTTCATGAACCCAAGGATGGCAACCCCAATGCGGCCCAACCTGCCTTCCAGATCGATTTCCAATGGGACGACTCCCTGCAAATGTGGGATTCCCTGCGATACGGCACCCTTACGCACCACGCAATCGGCACAGTTCCCGACGTTGTCTTCCGACCCACCGTAGGCAGCCCTATGACCGCACCGCAGCGTTACATCCATCAGTATGACGCCCTGGGCAACATGACGCTGGAGAGCATGGATGAGGATCTCACCGGACAAGGCGGATGGACGCCGATGACCAGGCTGATGCAGGGCTTTCTCCCCAATTCACACCTCATCAGCGACTACACATTTGTCTCTTGGAATGGCATCGGATGGGACACCACCACCGCCCAACTGTTCACCTACAACCTGAACGGCCCGGGTGGGCAGCCCACCGAGAAAAATGCCTCCTTTTTCTCAAATGGCACTTGGAGCTCTCCTTACGTCTATGAACGCTACCATTACTCAGCTGCGCAGGAAATGGACACCCTCTGGTTCAATCCGTATTGGGGCGACTCCGTCGGGTATGAAAAGCATGTGTTCCATGGATGGCATGACTATGGCAGCCAGCTTGTGGACTCTGCCTCAGTCTATATCATCAACAATTTCAGCCCTCAGTATGGGCTATCTGGCACCCATCGGACGTACTACAACGGCAACACGCCACAGTACTACCGCCACAACAAATACGAGTTTGGAACGCCCGTGGAGCGCAGAGTACTCAGGTTGATTCCAGAAGGCTTTTTCGAACTCGACTCGATCGTCACCCTTGGTGGGCCGCCCGTCTTGGTGTACAAGGGGCAATACGAGAACACTTTCGACCCGCAGCAGCGGTACATGAGACGCATCAAATCTCAAAACCAAGGCCCCAGCCCCATGTCGCCGCTTTTTATGACCGAGTATGTCTATTTGGCCACAACGGAGCTGGATGGACAGCCCTCCACCCTGGAAGTATCTGTTTGGCCGAATCCAGCCTCTGAACAATTGCGCGTCGCCTTGCCTGAGGGAGTGAGCGGACCCATTTCCCTCGCGCTCATCGACATGAACGGGAGGACGCGACTCACCCAAGTGGAGACCGCTGCATCTTCCTCGATACAAGTGAACCTGGGTGCAGACCTGTCATCAGGCACCTACCTGCTCAATGTCCATACCGCCGAGGGCAACGCCACCCACAAGGTGCTCCTGCAGCGCTAACCTGATTGGCTCCAATGCCCCAAAAAACAGTCCGGCCCGTCCATGGAAATGGCGGGCCGGATTCCTTCGGTAGTGTTTGAACTGTGAGCTCAGAGTTCGGACAAGTCGCCCTTGTTGATCTTGTCCTCCAATCCAGGGATTTGGGTCATTTCGGATACCTTGACATCCTTGTTGGCGGTGGTCAATTGAAGGATGTAGGACTCGTATTGCATCGCCTCAAGGTAGGCTTGAAGGGTCTTGTCGCCCACCATGTAGCCGCCGAGGTCGCTGGGCAGCAAGGTCACGAATTCGAAGTCAGGCATGTCATTGCCGGGGGCGTGGTTCAGGTCGATACCCACCAGGGTATGGGTGCTATGGCCGTCCTTGGCATGGGACTTGAAGCGGGCGTAGAAGCGGTCGGAGAGGGTCTTGGTCGTCGCAGGGCCACTGGGCACAGACTTCGACATGCGCTTGAAATAGGTGGAGGGATTGTTCTCGGAGTCGGTATTTTCACTTGCAGGGTGGGCGGCGAGCTTGCCAGCTTGGAGGTCGGCAAGGATCTTGGTCCAAACGGGCTTCAGTTCCGCAACGTTGGTTTTTTCAGCATTGGCAGCATCGATCACGGTGTTCTCGTCAGCATCGGCCCGGCCCGCGTTCAGCGGCACGAGGTAGCGCGCGTCGAAGTCCCATTCCGTGACCTTGGCAGGCGCCGGCGTCTCGGTGGGGGCAGGTGCGGGAGTGTTGGTTTCCTTGGTTTCGGATTGGCAGGCAGTCAGGGCCAAACCACTCAACAGGATCACAGATGCGATTTTGATTTTCATACAACTAGCGATTGATAAAAGGTGAATTTGTCCTAATGACAGGCGGGATGTTTGGGGGTTGCGTGGGGGCGGGAATTTTTTCGAGAAAATTCTCCGTCTCGCAAATGGACCGCAAATTCAAGCTCCGCAGAAAACAAGAGAGGCCCCGTCACCGGAGCCTCCCCATTCGAATTTCATTCTTGTAAGAGCCTATCCCCTCACATCATCTCCTTCCCAGGCAGCGGAAACTCCCGCGGCACTTCCACCCCGCCGATGTTCGGGATGTCAGCGCTCGCATCAAATCCCCAAATCCGGGTCGCTTCCTCTTCCTTGAACTTTTGCACGAGGGCCAATGCGTCCGGCACCACGTCGCTGCAACAGACGATCAGGCTGCCCTTCTTCGCATTCGTGATGGCATGCGTGATCGCCTCTTTTTCGCTGGCGATCATCGTGACCTTCTTGTTCGGATCGTGCTTGCGGATGCCCGCTAGGAGCATGCCCATGATGTCCTCAGCGGTGCGTCCACGCAGGTGCTTGTCCTGACGGATGATGATCTCGTCAAACATCTCCGCCGACACGCGGCCGATTTCCTCGTTGTCGAGTTCGCGGCGGTCGCCGATACCAGCGATGATCCCAACCTTGGGGCTGCCGTCCATCTTCTCGACCATTTTGTGGAGAGCACGCAAGCCAGCGGGGTTGTGCGCGTAGTCCAGCATGATGGAGAAGTTCTTGAATTCGAAGAGGTTGAGGCGGCCAGGGGTCTGACTCGGGCTCGGGATGAAGGTTTCGAGTGCTACCTTGATGTCGTCCAGGCTCATGCCGCGGAGGAATGCGGTGAGCGTCGCTGGCAACACGTTTTGGATCATGAAGCTCGCCTTGCCGCCGTAGGTGAGGGGCACGTTCACCGCCTTGGTGACACGCAGTTTCCACTCGCCCTTACAGATGGTGATGAAGCCATTTTCATAGATGCAGCTCAGCCCGCCTGACCTTGAATGCTCCTTGATCCGGGGATTTTCCTCGTCCATGGAAAACAGGGCGACATTGCATTTGAGCGGGCCACGCATGGCATACACGAGGTCATCGTCCGCGTTGAGGATCGCGTGGCCGTCGGGGAGGACGGTCTCGGGGATCACCGCCTTGACCTTGGCGAGTTGCTCAATGGTATGGATGCCCTTGAGGCCCAGGTGGTCGGCGGCGACGTTGGTTACGATGCCGATGTCGCAGTTGTGGAAGCCGAGGCCGGCGCGGAGCAAGCCTCCACGGGCGCATTCGAGGACGGCACAATCTACCGTAGGATCCTTCAGGACAAATTCCGTGCTCGCGGGTCCAGTGCAATCGCCCTCCATCAGGAGCTTGTTCTGGATATAGACCCCGTCCGTGGTGGTATAGCCGACCTTGTGGCCCTTGAGCCGCATCATGTGGGCGATGAGGCGGGTCGTCGTGGTCTTTCCGTTGGTTCCGGTGATGGCG
This sequence comes from Bacteroidia bacterium, assembly GCA_046329055.1. GTDB lineage: Bacteria > Bacteroidota > Bacteroidia > J057 > JADKCL01 > JADKCL01. Next base: position 47,629 of record JAXLVK010000020.1, on the reverse strand, counting down.
ATCACGGGGATGCGGGCGCTGCTGCCGGGCGGGAAGAGCATGTCGATCACGGGCGCACTCACGTTGCGGGGAAGGCCCTCGCTCGGGGCAAGGTGCATCCGGAAGCCGGGCCCTGCATTGACCTCCAATACCGCGCCGCCTGTCTCGGGCAATGGGACGCTGATATCGCTGGTCATCACGTCGATGCCGCAAATGTCAAGGCCCACCACGCGGGCAATGCGCTCGGCCATGAAGACATTGTAGGGATGCACGATGTCTGTGACGTCCGTCGAGGTGCCGCCCGTGCTCAGGTTCGCGGTGTCCTTCAGCTTCATGGCCTTGCCTGCGGGGATCACACTGTCGAGGGTGAGCCCGGCTGCCGCAATGATGCTCTTGGTCATGTCATCGAGGGTAATCTGCGTCAGCACCTTTTCATGGCCATAGCCCCGGCGCGGATCCGCATTGACCTCGTCGATGAGCTGTTGCAGGGTCGAAACCCCGTCGCCGATCACCTGTGCGGGTGTCCGCTTGGCGGCTGCGACGAGCTTGTAGTTGATGACGAGGAGACGGAAATCCTCCCCGGTGATGAATTTTTCGACAATCACCGAACTGCTCACCTTCTTGGCCGCCTCCAGCGCCACACAGGCCTCCTCCCAATCATTGATGTTGGCGGTGATGCCCCGGCCGTGGTTGCCATTGATTGGCTTGATGACGATGGGGTACCTGATGCGGTCGATGGCATCGCGCAGGCCCGCTTGCGAACGCACGATGTCGCCCTTGGGCACGGGCACCTCGGCGGCTTCGAGCAAGAATTTGGTGTCCTCCTTGTCGCCTGCGATCTCCACCCCGATGCTGCTCGTTTGGCTCGTGACCGTGGCTTGGATGCGCTTTTGGTTCGCCCCATAGCCGAGCTGACAGAGGGAGTACTTGTTCAGGCGAATCCACGGAATGCCCCGCGCAACAGCCTCGTCGATGATGGACCCGGTCGATGGGCCCAGGCGGTTGGCCTCCCGCAGCTCCCGCATTTCCTGGATATGCGGCGCTAGGTCGTAAGGCTTGTCATCGACCAATGCCTGCGCGATCTCGGTGGCGATTTGCCCTGCATAGAGGCCGACTTTCTCCTCCATGTAGGCAAAAACCACGCTATAGACTCCTGGCTCGCCGTAGCTCCGCGTCCGCCCAAAGCCCACTTCCATCCCGGCCAACGACTGGATTTCCAATGCGATATGCTCGATCACGTGGCCCATCCAAGTGCCTTCCTCAACGCGGTGGAAGAAGCCGCCCTCGCGATCCTCAGAGCAGCGGTGGGCAAACATGGTGGGGAACATGGCCTTGAGTCGGTCCAAGAAACCCGGGATGGTGTTCGTGGGCCGCTCCTCGAGATCCTGCAGGTCCAGGGTCATGACGATGAGCTTGTGACGGCGGATCGACCAGTAGTTGGGGCCGCGCATGGCCCGGATTTCCAAGATTTTCATTGATACGCTTTTATAAATGTGCCTTCAGTACAGACCTAGGTCCAATGGCTGAAAATATGACTTGGCGAATAAAAACGCTAATTTTTCCAAAAGATGCTCGGTGGAGACTGCATTCGGCCCGAAATGGTGGGGGCGTCGGCAAGCATTCCTGCGAGCGTCTTTTTTTCTTAAACTTGCCTTGACGTTGGCGCAACACAGCGGGGTTTGCCCTTGCCGTGGGGTTCGATCCGGGCGCGGTGTCATGGGGGCGGGGGCACGACAGCGAGGTGGTGCAGCCATTGGGTGCTCTGCCGGACGGTCGCGGTTTGCACTAGGCAATTTGTAGAACGCGCATGGTCAAAGGCACATTGATCCCCATCGGGGGAAACGAAGACAAGGGAATGGGCGAAAACGAGATGTACACGCTCGAGTTCCTCAAGGAAGGCATCCTGTCCCATGTGGTTCGTGAAAGTGGTGGGGTGAATGCCCGCATCGTGGTGGTCCCGACTGCCAGCAGCATCCCCAAAGAGGTTGGCGAGAATTACCTGAGTGCCTTTGGCAAGCTGGGATGCCGCAACGTGGACGTGATCCACATCAAGAACCGTGAGGACAGCGACCGCGCGGATTTCCTGCGCCTGATCGAGCAAGCCGATTGCGTGATGTTTGGTGGCGGTGACCAAAGCCTGATCGTGGACCGCATCGGCGGCACCCGGATGCACCAAATCTTGAACGAGCGCTATGCCAAGGAGGAATTTGTGATCGCCGGAACGAGCGCGGGCGCTATGTGCATGAGCACCGAGATGATCGCAGGCGGCAGCGTGACCGAGAGCCTGTTCAAGGGTTCCGTGCGCATGCGCGACGGCATGGGCTTCATCCCCGAGCTCATCATCGACAGCCATTTCATCCAGCGGGGCCGTTTCGGTCGTTTGGCCGAGGCCGTCGCCAAGTTTCCCAAACTGTGGGCATCGGCTTGGCAGAAGACACCGGAGTCATCATCAAAAACTGCAACGACTTCAAGGTCATCGGCAGCGGTATGGTCGTCCTCTTCGACCCCAGCAAGCTCACCCACAACAACGAGAAAATCCTCGAATCAGGCACCCCCATGAGCATGAGCAACCTCGTGGTGCATATCCTCAGCAACTCGGATCAGTTCATCGTGGACCAAAGGCGGATCGAGATTCTGCCGTTGGATGCGGCGTTTATTTGAGGTCTAGAATCCTTCCATCAATTCAGAGGTAACGAAGGGCACGGGCTTTTCCGATCCTTCCAAGAAGGGACTCCGAGAACCCGGCCAGCGAATTTGAGATACGAAGAGATCTGCTCGCCATCAATGTCATACGTCATGAACTGTCGGTAAGAGTTTGGACTCGCCCAATCAGCCACGAACACCTTGCGCACATCCCAATTGTACTTTATCCTGGCGGAGCCTTCCAATATCCTAAGCCGGATCCCAGAATTCGATGGTCCTTTTTCCACCCAGATCCCTTATAGGTTTTACCGATCAGCAATGCTACGTTGCCTTAAAGGCGGCATAGATCGAGTTTGGCTGTCAAGGCAGGTCGCAATTCCGAGGAATCCCACAAAGTAGTGCTCCAAACACTAGATGCACCTTCACAATGCCTGTAGAAGCCTGCGAATCTCTGAAGGTATCCATCACAGTCCATACCTGTGATGAACGAATGCTCTCCAAGTCGCTTCCGTTCAAGAAGGAAGCTCTTCGAAATTCACGCCCATTTCGTCCTCAAATCGATTGCCATGCGCAATGAAATGCGTCGGATCAATCACAAAAGGCTAAAACTTCCAGTCGAATCCGGATTTTGCTCTTCTTCATCAGCGAAGTTTGGGGATTACGAATGGCCGCCATTGCCGCAGCTGATTTTGGTGAATCCATCGCTTGTTTGGGCTGATGATCCGCTCCATTGCATACACCACAGGTCGAAGTCGAACGCGCAAAGGAAGAAGTTCCAACTGACCAATGCTATCAAGGAAAGCATCCACTGTTCATCATGGGCATAGTTGTTTGTGGAGGAAATGTTCAGTTTGGTCGTAAGAGACATGCTTGGGCCGGGCGATGATTCACAGAAAGCGCATTCGCTGGCCCAAATAGGAGAATGCACTAAGATGCCAATTGAAAAGGCGCAATAGAGAAATAGCATGGGCACGGCGTTCACCTGGAATACGGAAAATCAGCGATTTGAGTTGGTTTCTTTTTACCTGGCTGCCTGATTCCAGGGTCAGCCAGCGAAATGGGTCAAACGCAGGGTTTGCACGCATTCGTCATCCCTTCCAAGCATCTTCACCATGCTCTGACCAAGCATCATCCAAACTTCTCTTTGATCCATGCCTTGATTTCCAAGTTCAAAGTCGGATCCCCAGTCCATCGAGAGCCGAGCTCGAACTGCCGGTGACGTTCATCGGACAGAATGGCAGCGGCCCTCAAGTCAGCAACATCTCTGGAAGCGAGTTGCTTTTTGCGGCCGCCTTCAAGGCAAAGTACTTGATCGATAGCCTAGTCCGAAGGGGAAAAATTCGGAGTAACCAAGCCAAAGGCGGACTGCGTGCAATGGATGTCGACGCTCTTGCCACAAGATCAGAATATTGATCTTTATGCTTGAGTCCCCAGAAACTCTTGTGTAGAAGCCAACGACTGCATACAACTGTGCCCGATTTCCCAGCGGATTCGATCTCATTTCCAAAGAGTTGAACCGCAGAGCTTATTGGGAGTCTTCGGGCAAAATATTTCTTGTCGTTGTTGATGGGTGAAGATGGATGGCGAAGCTCCGTATAGTAGGTCAAATATTCGCCTATTCTTCAAGCTTGCTTTGGAGAGCTCACTTTCGAAAATCTTATGCACCAGAAAACTCCATATCTGAGGAAGTTCGCAGGAAGACCGATAGCCACGGAATCCATTGACAATGAGATTGCCGCTAACTTGCATTGGGATCTGAACCCAACCAACCTGCCATCCGCGAGTTCAACGAACGCCCCAGCTCTTCGGTTACTTTGCCTATGCCCGAGCGACTTTGGCCGGAGGAGAGAGTTGAAGATCAAGGACAAGTTGATCGAATTCATCGATCAGCGCCAATGAAGGTGCCTCTTGTCCTGATATTGTTCATCACAAGATCGCATGTTCTGATACGATCAACATCGAAGCTCAATCCAAGGCAAGCTCATGTGCATCAAAGAGGAACTGGCCAAGTTGTCGCAGTTCAAGGTGATGATCCCATAGGGTCGTCTGAGATGGGCTCTTCCTTCGATAATTGACGATAGGCCCATTTCGGGTGCACAGAATGCGCATGGCCGTACCTGGTCTCTGAAGCCGCACATTGAGGAGCCGTCTGAGCGAAGTCATGATGGGGTCTATGCCCAAGAATTCCTTGATGTCATTTGGCTGGCAAGAGAAAGCGATCAGTCAAAGGTGATCGAGCCCTGTTTGGCTATTGCAATGATCCTACGATTTGCTTGTACTCGATGTTTCCATTGCGGGACGAAACAGACAAGGGCAGCAACAGTGATGGGGCAACCTACGGGACATATCTAAATTGGCGTTTCCGACTTCAAGTCCTGATTTTGTAGTGGTTCACATCGAACTGACAGAGTGGAAGAATTTTCAAATTGGATGGCGGAGCGAACAGTGCCGACCTGAGGTCAGTCACCCTAAACCTACGTGCATGGATCGGCGAGTTTTTTGTCTGATCCAAGATACAGGGTTGTTTTCACAATTGCAGTTCATGAACACCGAGTGGTGGATATTGCCTATCTATTTCGCCAGCAAGCAAAGCGCCTGCAGGCAAACCGCTCTTGTATAAAGACGCTGACGAACCAGCAGCGTCAAGGGTACGGTTTGTTATATCAAAGCGAAGGAATACAAGTACTACGATTCAAAGCACTTGTCGCGGCTTTTCAAAACAAAAGCCGAAAGCTCTTCAATCCACAGTTTGGAAATCTTCTTGGGGCTATGATCGAATTGTTCAGGTACAACATAGCTTGATTCCAACCTCACCCCCATAAACCCTACCTCTCCGCCCCCGAATCCCGGCAAGCCCGGTACATCCCCTCCGTATTGAACACCATGGCGATGTTCCCGCCGCATCCAGCGCGACCAAGCCTCCATCCCCGCCGATCTCCAGCAGCCGCTTCATCACCACTTCTTCGCAAGCCGCCTGCAGCGACAGCCCCTTGTATTCCATCAGGCAGCTCACATCGTAGGCGACCACCCGCGGATGAAGTACTCCCCGCTTCCCGTGCAGCTCACCGCGCAGGTGGCATTGTGCGCATACGTCCCCGCTCCGATGATCGGGCTGTCGCCCACCCTGCCAAATTTCTTGTTGGTCATGCCGCCTGTGCTCGTGGCTGCTGCGATATTTCCATGGATGTCCAGTGCCACCGCCCCAACCGTGCCGAATTTCTCGTCCTTTTTCACGGTATGGTCCAGCTGAAAACCCTCGCTCCCGCGCATCGATTGCCATTGCTCCCAGCGGAATTGGTCGTGGAAATAGGCCTCGTCCTCCATCGGCACCCCATGGCGCGGGCGTAGGCCATCGCACCTCGCCAGCGAGCATCACATGCCCGCTCTGCGTCATCACGAGCCGCGCGAGTGAAATCGGGTTCCGAACCCCCGTGACCATGCTCACTGCACCCGCCTCGCGGCTGAGCCCATCCATGATCGACGCGTCCATTTCGTGCTTGCCATCTGCCGTGAACACGGAGCCGCGACCCGCATTGAACAAGGGGCAGTCCTCCAGCGAGATCACGGTGCGCTCCACCGCCTCCAGGCTGCTGCCGCCCCGTTCGAGCACCGCATACCCGGTATCCAACGCCGCTTGCAAGGCGGATGTATAGGCGGCCTCCTTCTCAGGGGTCATCGCGCTGCGCAGGATCGTCCCCGCGCCGCCATGCAAGGCAAGTGCAAATCGCTTCATGGATACAAATTTACCAAGGGAAATCGATTATTCGTGATGGGGGCAATGCATCATGTTGGCGTCAGGGTACGTACCTTGCGGGGCTATCGCGCCGATTGGCGCGCCTGTAGAAACGCCATGCATGGCTGTCTAGGCAGGCGAATCCCCGGGAACCAATCCACAACACCTCACGGCTTCTTCAATTCCCCATCAATGAAATGCGCCCGCTGCTTCGGCTGTGCGAATTTGTCCGCATTGTAGCTGTCGCTTTGGCCGCGGGGGATGCTCAGGCTCTTCCAATTCGCATCCGTCACCATCTTCGCGATGAAGACCATCTGCCCGATGTGGTAGGGATAATGCGCGAGCTGCCGGTTAAGGGCCTCCAGATAGGTATGGCCCTGGTTGCGGATGTAGAGCAACGTGCCCAATTCATCGGGGCGGATGCTCTCCACGGAGGTGAAAAAGATGTTCCAAGCTGCGTTCCACAGCTCCATGACCTGTTCCCGGGTGGTGAAATCGTTCTCGAATTCATTGTCCCGCTGCCGCCACTCCTTCTCGCCGTCTGTGGTGCGGAAGTCCGTCCATCGGCTGATCATGTTGCCGGCGAGGTGCTTCACGATCGTGCAGAGGCTGTTGCTCTCGGGATTGTATTGCCAGAAGAGGGCCTCGTCCGGCACCTGATCCATGGATTTTTCACCGAGCAATTTGTAGTATTTGAACTGCTTGATGACACCGTCGAGGTATTCCTGTTCCATAACTTTTTTGAGGGTACTGGCATTTGCCCGAATCCTTGGAAACTTCAACCCCACGAAACCAGCTTCGGAGAATTTTCCTTTGATTCGGAAATGGACCTGATTGCCGCCTACCAGCAACTCGAAGATCGTGGCCACGCCGTGGTGGCAGGCATGTATTCGCCCGAGGAGATGGCGGCGATTGCTGGCAAACTGCAGCAGCAGGAGGAAGTGACCCTCAATTCAGGCGGGGTGCCGAATTGTTTGCGGTTCGACGGCTGTTGCATGCGATCCCAGACCTGAGGCCGTTGATTTTCACTCCGGCATTGCGACAACTTTTGGAGGCCTGCCATCTGCAAAACGGCTTTCTCACCAAATCCATCTACTTCGACAAGCCCGCGGATTCGAATTGGTTTGTGGCATGGCACCAGGACATCAGCATCTCGGTGGATGCGAAGCATGAGCTGCCCGGCTACTGCAGTGGACCCACAAGGCGGGCGTGACCGGGGTGGTGCCGCCCATCGAGGTGCTGACCTCCACGCTTACCGTGCGCATCCACCTCGACGATACGACGGAGACAAATGGGGCCTTGCGGGTGGTCGAGGGTTCGCAATCGCAGGGCATCATCCGGAAGGAGGCCGAGCCTTGGGATCCCTCACGGGAGGTGACGTGCGCAGTGCCCGCAGGCGGGGTCATGCTCATGCGCCCCCTCACCATGCACGCGAGCAGGCGCTCCACCCATGGCGGCCGACGGAGGGTGATCCATCTGGAATTCAACGACAGGGACTTGCCAAGCCCGCTGGAATGGGCCGAACGAATCCCACTGAGCTGGACGGACTGAAAAAAACTGGCCCTGCCTTTGGTAGTGAGAGGCAGGGCCAAACATTGGTAAGAACGAGCAACTATTGGGTACTCTTATTTTGGGAAGAACGCCAAGACCTGTTTCGGATCGGTTCCTTGCAGGGCTTGCAGGATGAGCTTCCACCGGTCAGCGAGTCGCTGCTTGGCGGCGGGGCTCAGGAAATCATGCCATGGTTCATCTGTGCTGGGATCCATGAGTGCTGCATCGCCCTCCAACAACAGGATGGAGTGGTGCAACACGTGTTTCATGCGTTGGGTGAATGTGGCTGCGGCATTGGCGGCAGGATCGGCCACTGCGGACAGCACGAGCAGTTCGAGCGCCAGGCACTCCAGGGGGTACCCCTCGTGGAATTGCCAGGCCTTGAGCAGTTTCAGCGTGTCTCGGTAGGCGCCTAGGCTGCTCATTTGCCGAAAATGCAGGAGGGGATTGGAAGGGCGGGATTGGCCGGTGACGGTGTCGTGCACTTGGAGGAAACTGCCCGCCACTTCACCGCTTTGCGGATCGTATGCGCCGGGCGAGGGCTCCAAAAAGGGGCGGATGAACAGGGTCAGGGTGCGGGTTCCCGAAAGCCTCCGGATGCGGATTTCAAATCGCTGTTTCTTGATCTCGGTGCCCGGTCTGGCAAATTTTCCCTCCAAGGCTTCGAGCAAGCCACTCATCATCTGTCCCGTGTCCGACCAGAATCCATTCCGGAAGACGGTTAGGACGCGGTTGCCTGCATCGAACCGGGTGGAGGATTCATTTTCATCCTTCCACACCGGAGGCACGATCAAGTCCGGCCCGACCTGGTACTGCCGCTCCAGGAACGCGATGACGTCATTCCTGAGGGTGGCGAGGGCGGTGGCACCTGCATGCGTGGCTAGGTTGTCAGGGCAAGCAGCCTCTAGGGCCTGATGGAGTGCTTTGTCATGAATGGGCATCGCTTTGATAGCATGTTGGGCAATGGATCGCCGTCTGCCCGCCTCCGTGTTGAACCGCCGCGACGTCTGCACGAACGATAGCCTCCCACCCCCATTGACAGGGGGTGGGGGCTGCGGAAAAGGGATGGGTAGTTTCATAGAGGGGGATCCTTTGATTCATCAATCGAACTAATCAGTATAAACAGGGAGATGTACTCATGCTCAGTTGTTTTCTACTTGCAGGCATTGGCGGTCAAACGGCTTGATCAAGAGGGAATGGGGATTTCGGCGCTGTGCCGCCAACCTCACCGGGCCGCAATGCAAGTCGTACTGCACTGTGAGTTCGCCGCTCGCCGCTTGATGGTCCATCATGCCCATGGCATCCAAGCTGCCTTCGGAAAACCGCGCAAAACCACCATCGCTGATGTAGAAACGGTCAGGACTGTCCTGATCCTCGATCGGTTGGGCCTCCATCACTTGGTAATTGGAGCCGATGATCTGGATGGAGACGGAATTGTCTTCATCGTCCAGACGGTAGGAGGAGACTGCCAGATCGTCCGCCTTCACGACCAGTCGGGTGTACCGGTCAGCAAACTCCAATCGATGTGCATTGACAGAAAAAGTCGCCATTCTTGCCTATTTTTTCCTGCGATCCCAGCAATAGGTGGTGATCACAATTCGAAGGAACCAAGCAGGCGGCTATGATGAAAACCACAGAATGTCGCCAATTAAAATGAGGGAGGGTCGTAGTCTTGGGGATTTGTCCTAATTTCGTCCCCTGAGGCCGAATTGATCGTGTTGGCCCTTCATTTTGATTAAAATCGCAGAGTCGAGTCCAAGGAGCAGATGCCAGCTTCGGATGATTTGTTTGAGCTGATCAAAACCCTTGACAAAGGGGATCGCAGCCGGGTTCGGAAGTATGCCATGCTTTCGCGGGACGACATTTCGCCGCCCCATTACCTTGTTCTCTTCGATGACCTCTGCAAGCAGGAGGAGCCCTACGAGGAAAAGGCCTTCAAGGAAAAGTTCCGAAAGCAGCCTTATTACGCCAGCTTCCCCCAAAACAAGATCTACCTCTACAACCTGATCCTCGACTCCCTCAAGGGTGAACGCAAGTACGCCAAACAGGAGAAGCCCAAGGACCTGCAAATCCGGGAACGGATCGAGGAGGCTCATCTCCTGAAGCAAAAGGTGCTCGTGGACCAGAGCGTGAAGCGGCTGGAAAAGGCCCGCAAGGATGCCGAGCGCTACCAATACTATGAGGTCCAGCTCGATATCCTCAAGCTGCTCCGTAGCCATACCAATGAGTACCCGGAGCGGAACTACTCCACCTCCATGCAGGCCATCCTCGACCAAATCGAGTGGGTCGGCGAGCAAATATGGATCAATTGCAAGCTCCTTCGCCTGCGCGATGAGCTCTTCGTCGCTGTCCGCAGCGGCGTCGTGACCGACAAGGTCCACGCTGTCCACGATCAATTGATCGCCCTCCGCGAGAAAATGGCACCCTCGCCCGATCGGCCAGTCAATGTGGAGGCTTGCACCAATTTCCATTTTGCCATGTCGCTCTACCACATCGCCAACCAGAACGCACTGGGCGCGTGGGAGGAGGTGCATCAGATTTACCTCACGTGGAGGGATTTGGAGGACTTCCGTGAGGTGCGACGGCTTCAGTACAGGCGCATCCTCTACAATTATCTCGGCCTGAGCATTGCTGCCCGTCGGCAGGAGCATATCGTGGAGGCCCTGGATTTGCTCGAAAAGGGCCAATTCCAGAATCCCGACGAGCGCACCGAGGCCCAGCAGGACGGTGCTTACATCCGTTTGCAATATTACCTCTCATTTGGCCAATGGGAGGATGCATTGGAGGTGGAGGCGGAGTTCCGGGCCAGGGAAGAGGCTTGGGTGAAGGCGCCGATGTCCCGCAACAGGGTGCTGGCATTCCTCATGAGCTTCGCCCGGTTGAACCTCATGCTTGGCAAGGAGGAGGCCGTAAAGGAGTACCTGAGTTACTTCTCCGAGGAGCATGAGCAGGGCATCCACGATGACAAATTGGCGGAGGCGAGGGTATGGGGCGTATTGAACATCTACGGCAGGCCCGATGCTGACATTGAAAATGCCATCCGCTCCGCAAGGCGCTTCATCGGGGCCAAGTCAAAAGCTCCTGCCTACTACGACGCCTTCCTCAAAGACTTGGTTGCCATCATGAATAGGGCTGTCTCGGAAAATCGCGCCGCTTGGGACGAGCTCTTGGAAAACCTCGACAAGGCTGCAAGTCAGGTTCCCTACGACGGCGGTTTCTACCTGATGCGCGCATGGGCCATGGCGCAGCGCGACGGACGCCCCATCCGGGATTACCTCGACTGACCTGCGGTGTTCTGCCGTTTTTGGGCTAGTTTTGCAGCCATGATGACGATCGGTAAATGGAACACCCTCCGCGTGGTCGCTGACACCAAGTTTGGCTTGTTCATGGGTGACGAGGAAGGCAACGAGGTCCTGCTTCCCAACAAGTATTGCCCCAAGGAGGCTGTGATAGGCGACGAGATCAATGTCTTCCTGTACCGTGACTCGGAGATGCGGCCTGTGGCCACCACCCTGCCGCCCTTCATCACGCGGGACACCTTTGCCTTCCTGAAGGTCCGAGAAATCACCAACATCGGCGCATTTCTGGATTGGGGATTGGAAAAGGACCTCCTCGTTCCCTTCAAGGAGCAGGAGCCCCGCATGGACCTGAACCGTTGGTACATCGTGTACATGTACCTGGACATGGCAAGCGGCCGCCTTGTGGCCACCAACAGGGTCCGCCGATTTGTGAAGAATGAGGAGCTCACCATCGAAGCAGGGGATGAGGTTTCCCTGCTCATTTGGGAAGAGACCGAGATCGGCTTCCGCGCCATCATCAACAACAAGCACCATGGCATGGTCTATCGGACGGATCTCTTTGCACCCTTGCGCGTCGGGGAACGGATGAAGGGCTATGTCCGCACCATCCGCGAGGACAACAAGGTGGACCTGAGCCTGAATCCGCCCGGCTTCGGCCACGTCGAGGCACAGGCGGAGGTCTTGCTCAAGCTATTGAAGGAACGCGGCGGCCGTCTCCCCTTCGGCGACAAAAGCGACCCCGACGCCATCCAAATGGCCCTGAACATGAGCAAAAAGACCTTCAAGAAAGCCGCAGGAACGTTGCTGAAAAAGCAGCTCGTCGAGGTCAGCGACCACGAAGTCGTGCTGGTGAAGGGGTGAGGGAAAACCCGCCATGTAACTTCGAGCCGACCAAAGGGAGGCGAGAAGTCTCAGCCCGCACTAACACCCCAGTTTTCAACACTGCCGGCGCAATTGATTCACATCCAATGTGTTGTGTAGGGGCAGGTGGCGACCTGTCCCTACAGCAAACCTACAATACAAGCCTTGAATAAAACCAGCTATGATATCAATTCAATTGTTCGAAAACGGCCCCTCCCACACAGCAACCGCCCTTTCGCCAGTCCGATAGCCGTCCCCTCAACTTGGCCCCTGAGGGTCTCAACTCTCCACCCTCCGCCGCCCCAGCGCACGGTCCACCATGAACAGTGCAAACACTGCCCCGATGCTCGCGAGTGCTGTCGCTGTGATCCGTAGGCTGCTGAATGCCTCCACGGCCCCGTCCAGCACCTGATGCGCCGTTTCCTGACCTGGCAAGGCTTGCGGCTCCGCCGCTGTCCCCGGAATCACCAAGGCAAACACCACGCCTGCCACCAAGATCGCCGCCGCGCCCACCAATCCCTGCCATGGCAGCCACCTCGGCAATCGCCGACGCACTGGAACCGCCTGCGGCTGCGCAACCTCTGCCATCACCCGCTGTGTGAAGCCCGCAGGAGCCTTTTCCTCCCCCGCCTCATGGACCAGTTCATGCAACCAATTGTCCAATTGGGCCATCTCCATGTCCACCTCTTGGATCGTGTCATCGAACCAATCGTCGAGTCTGTCCTTGTCCTCCTTCATAGGATCTCCTCCAATTCGTCTTTGAGCAGCAACTGCAGATGTTCGTGCAGCTTCTTGCGCGCTCGATGCAATTTAACCTTAATGTTCGAAAGCTCGATGCCTGTCACCTCTTGGATTTCGGCCATGCTGAGCTCGTGGTAGTAAAAGAGCGTCACCAGGTTCGCATCCTCCGGGTTCAGCCGGGCGATCGCCTGTTGCAGGTATTGGCGGCGCTGCTCTGCCCCGAGGCTCCGGTAGCCGCTTTCCGTGTCCTCAAAGCTCAGGTTCATCACCTGCCGCTCGTCGGTGCTGTGGAACTCGTGCCGCTGCCGCCGCTGCTTCGAGATCGCCGTGTTATAGGCGATCCGGAACAGCCAGGTCGAAAACTTCGCCTCCCCCTTGAACCCCTCCAAGTTCCGGAAGGCCTTCACGAACACGTGTCCTGCGCGCATTCCTCCGCATCCTCGTCGTTCTGAGTGATGCGTTTGCAGATCGTGAAGACCAGGTCCTTGTAGTACTCCACCAAGATGGCGTAGGCTTGGCTGTCGCCTTTGCGCACACGTTGGAGGTGGTATTCTTCGTTGGGAACCTGCATTCGGGACATTGGACGCGCGGGCATCCGGGGTGGTTACCGCAAGTTCGAGAAAAATTTTCCGTCTATCCCGCCCGCTCCTTCAGGTGCAGCGGACGCAGGATTTTGGCATCGATGTAAAATGTCCCAAAGGGAATGAAAGACGCGACCAGCAACTTCCACGTGGTGCCCCACCAAGTCCACCGCTGTGCCACGGCCACGGAAAAGGCATTGATCATGAACAGGGATGCAGTGCTCGGGGCTCATGTACCGGACCCAGGGCCTTCACGAGGCCGGGGCTGTCCCAGAAGTACTTCATCGGCGAGCCAACGAAAACGAGGACGAGGAGGCTCACGCCCTCCAGGAAGGCGAGGACACGCAAGCGGCCCAGGGAGGTGTTGAAGAAATGTCGCATATCAGATGGCACGAATGTACGGGCGTTGCACCCAAGGTGAAAAGGGCCAAGGGATCGCCACCAACAAAATGATCAGTGCAACCGTGAACCAGAGGGCCATGGTCCGGAATTTTTCGGCGTCCACCGTTTTGCGTTTGGCCAATGCGCTTCCCATTGTGGCCAAGACAACGGCGATCAGCATCAGCGAGATATGCCAGATGCCGAAAAATGCCATCTCCCGGTCTTGGATCGCCTCCGAAAAATGGCTCCAGAAATACGAGGTGATGGGCCGCTGGAAATACAGGAGCATCCCGATCGCCAGCTGCGTATGCAGGGCCGTCGCCGTCCAGTGCCGCCAAGCATTGTCCGCTTTGGCGAAGGCGCGTTGGTCCTTCAGGCCCATCCAACCGCGAAACGCAGCATAGACCAGGCTTCCAAATGCCAGCCAGCGGACCATCGAGTGCAGGAAAATCAGGGTAGCGTACATGGCAAATCTTTACGGCAAATTTCTCGCGGTGGCGAGCAATGCACTAGGACATTCGAATCCAATCCTAGGACAAATCAATCCGGCTGCGGTACTGTGCGGGAGTAATTCCGGTGAATTTGCGGAAAAGACGGCTGAAATAGGACGCATCCGTCACGCCGACTTCAGCAGCCACCTCCCCGATGTTGAGTTGGGTTTGGAGCAGGAGCACCTTGGCCTCCAAGACAATCGCCTCGTCGATCCACCGGGACGGGGATTTTCCAGTGATCTGTTTCACCGCCTTGTTCAGGTGATTGGGGCTCACAGCGAGGCGGTCGGCGTATTCGGCGACTTGGTGCAGGCTGCGGCAGTTTTGGTAGAGCAGCGCCTTGAAGCGTTTGGTCAGTGCCACCGCGGCAGGGGAGGGCTGCGATGTGGCGGGTCCGTCAGCGTGCGCAAGCTCGTGCAGCAGGGAAATGAGGTGGGCCTTGAGCCGCGTCTCGTCCTTGGGAGCTGCCTGGAAAATGCCGAGTAGGCGACCGCAAAGCCCTGTGATCAAGTCTGTTGCTTGCGAATCCGGGTGGATCACGGCATTGCCCCAGACATTCAGGAAATCAAATGTTTGCAGCGGCGATTGTCCCAGCTCAGCGGCGATGAACCCATCCTCCCAATGCAGGAGAAAACCCTCATTGTCCTCCAGTCGGTCGTAGGAAAAGACCTTGCCCGCCGCCACGAAGAGGCATTCCCCCGCCACAGCCCGGCATGCCTCGTACCCCACCTTCATGTTCGCCTCACCGTGCGTCAGCCAGATCAGCGTATGCCCCGTGGACCGCACCGGAGGCACCGGCAGCTTGGACAGCCGCAGCATCTCCTGCACCGGAATCGCAAAAAATCGGCCCTCATTGTCCCGGAGATTCGATTCGATCCGGGCATCACGCTCCGCATGTCGCTCCATGAAAGCGGACGTATCGTGCGTCTTGATGTCGGAGGCGGACATTTCAGGGATGAATCTGGTCTCAAAATTCAGGATTTTTTTGGGTTTTCATCAGCTTGTCATGTCCTGCCGTCCACCCCTTTTGTCATGTCGAGCGCAGCCGAGAACTGCGAAGCACATCACGAGTGCCCGAGAAAATGAACGACAACGAGTACATCTAGCGCAAACAGTAACAAGCATGATGACACTCCGCACCCCCCCCACACCAGCGCAGCGCAGTTCCCAACCGTGCTACGGCGCTCTGAGACTTGTTCACCGTTGAATAGTTTTCAAGGAGTTCACGATGTGCTCCGCAGTTCTCAGTCGCTTCCCTCCTTCGAAGTGACACCTCCCTGAAATCAACACCACCATCCACATTCCCACCAATTTTCCCTATCTTTAATGTCCATTTGTACGCTTGGTGTGAGAAATTTTCGGTTGTCGTGCTTGCTGTTTGCGGTGTTTGCATTGGCGGTTGGGTTCATCAAAGCCCAGTACCAGCCTGCGCAGCAATTGACCTTGCTCTCGAATTGGGACAATCCCAACCTGCCCAACAATTCCAACCTGGTGTACAACGAGGTCTTCGGATGGCACGACGGGAATGGGCATGAATACGCGATAGTGGGTTCCCATGCTTGGACGCACTTCATCGACGTCACCAATCCTGCCAATCCCATCGTGCGGGACAGCGTCGCCGGGACCTACAACCAATGCATCCACCGGGATTTCAAGACCTACGGGCATTACTGCTACGGCGTGGCCGATGAGGGGACGAGCACGCTGCAGATCATCGACCTGAGCTACCTCCCGGACTCTGTGCATGTGGTGTACAACAGTCCGCAGTTTTTCCAGCGCTGCCACAACATCTTCATTGACACGCTCTCGGGCTACCTCTACACCGCCGGAGCCAATACCCAGCCCAATGGCACCATCATCCTGAACCTCGCCGCCAATCCCGTCAATCCGCCATTGGTTGCCAGCATCAATTTCAACAGCTATACCCACGACCTCTTTGTCCGGAACGACACCGCCTACATGAACAATGGCTGGGACGGCCTCCGCGTCGTGGATTTCAGCACCCCGACCAGTCCGCAGGTCATCGCCCAATTCACAGGCTACAACCAGATGGGCTACAACCACAGCTCATGGCTCACTCCGAATGGCGACTACCTCATCATGTGCGACGAGACCCGCAACAAGAGCACCAAGGTGATCGACGTCCGCAACCTCTCCAATGTCCAAATCACCTCCATGTTCCGGTCGGCATTGCTCTACCCGGACACCACGAGCATCCCGCACAATCCCCTCGTGGCCGGCAACTATGCCTGCATTTCCCATTACCACGACGGCGCGCAGATATGGGACATCAGCAATCCCGTCGCGCCCGTGCACGTCGCTGGATACGATACCTACCCCGCCAACACCAGCTACAATGACTGGTATGGCTCATGGGGCGTCTATCCCTTCCTGCCCAGCGGCACCCTCCTCGCCTCCGACATTCACAATGGCCTCTTCGTCTTCCGGGTGCCATTCCCATTTCCATACCCATTGGCGACCACCGTCACCACCCAATCCGCGACCTGCTCCTACATCTCCAATGGCACTGCGACTGTAAGCCCCAGCGGCGGGACCGCGCCCTATACCTACCTCTGGAGCACCGGACAGACCACGCCCAACATCACCAACATGCTCCCCGGCACCTACACGGTCACCATCAGCGACCGCTATGGCTACGACCTGGTACAGAGCGTGACCATCAGCAGCCCTGCACCCCTCGTGGTGACAGCCCAGGTTCGGACAGAGACCTGCCCCGGCACAGCCGATGGCGAAATCGACCTCAGCGTGAGCGGCGGCACCCCCGGCTACACCTACCTCTGGAACACGGGCGACATGATCCAGGACATCAACGGCCTCACGGCAGGCACCTACACCGTGACCATCACCGATGCCGGAAACTGTGTCCAGGTCGAGAGCATCAATGTCAGCAACCTCATGACCGGGCCGAATGCCAATGCAGGACACGACACCTTGGTCTGTGGCCGATTTGCCCAGATGCATGCCACCGCCCCCACCAGCGGCACAGGGTACTGGCAATGGGTCACCACAGGCGGCACCATTGCCAACCCGAACCTCCCGAATACTTGGGTCACCAACCTGCCCCCCGGCACCAGCCAGCTCGTTTGGATCGTGACGGACAGCATCTGCACCGATGTGGACACCGTGTCCGTGCGGGTGAGCAGCACCGCCTATCTGGATGCGGGCGAGGACACCTTGGTTTGCACCAGCAACTTGCAGCTTGCGGGCAGCACCGCCTCGCCGGGCACGGGCACATGGTCCGCGTCACCCGCAGTCGCATTTTCCAATCCCAGCTCCCCCCAAGCCATCGCCAATGGCCTGCAGCCCGGAGTCTATACCCTGTTTTGGAGTGTGACCGATGCCGCCTGCCAAGGGACAGACTCCATCACCGTATGGGTGGGTCGCCTGCCATTTGCCGCATTCAGCTACAGCCTCGGAGGCATGACCGCCACCTTCACCGACCTCAGCCAATACGCTACCAGCTGGCAATGGACATTCGGCGACGGCGGCAACAGTACCCAGCAAAATCCCATGCATACCTATACCACGCCCGGCGTTTACAAGTCTGCCTCATCGCCACCGACACCTGCGGCAGCGACACCAGTTGCCAGGCATTCCAGGTCGGCGCGGTCGCGATTGACGCAGCAGCAGTCGAGTCCAGCATCCGACTGTGGCCAATCCCAGCACAGGCAACGTCCGAGATGCTGGATCATGCCGACTGGATAGCAAAGTTATCCGCGACACCCAAGGCCGCGAGCTATGGGCCAAGCGGCAATGCTCGCAGGTGCCAGAATCCGAATTGCCGCTGCCCACCGTCGCCGCAGGCGCTCTGTTAATAAGTCGCCATCACCGAAGGCCGCCAAGGCGTAATGGTGGTGCGGCGGTAACCGGATTTCTGGGTTGAGAATTCAATCCGAATCTCATTTTATGAGACATAATTACTTTTGTTTTCAATGCCTTGTGTAGGGGCAGGTCGCGACCTGTCCTACAAAGAGCCATTGAGCACCATGCATCGCACGCATTCAAAAACACAACCCAAATGATTCTTTCAATGGGTTGAAAATCGAGAATGGTTTCTGCAAGTCAAAGTGATCAGTGCTCAGGTTGAATGGAATGAACCAACAGCTGCGCACCAGATTCTGTGAATTCAGTGAATCCTGAGAATTCTGCTCAGAATTCCCCCCTCCTCCCCCATCTTCGCCTCCGCAAACTCCCCCTCCGACTTCGAGATCACAATCCGTCGCCACCATGTTCCATGACTGATGTTCGTGATCGCCGCGCCTCGCTCATGAATTTGTCCACCCGAAGAGGAACGCCAGCCCCTCCACCGGTATCTTCCCGATTGCCGTCAGCGTGGACGCCAGCACGATGAACCCGCTCCCCCGTCACACCCGCCGCACCTTTCGACGTCCAGCGTCAGGATCCCGATGATCGACAGCAACTCGCTCATGCTCAGCTCCACCCGGTACAGCTGTGCCGGGAAGATCACCGCCATGCTCAAATAGATCGAAGTCCCATCCAGGTTGAAGCTGTATCCCGTTGGGATCCACAAGCCCCACCACCGATTTGCTGCAACCCATGCGCTCCAGCTTCTGCATGATCGAGGGCAATGCCGCCTCCGACGAAGAGGTGCACAGCACGATCAGCAACTCCTCCCGGATATAATGCCAACAGCTTCCAAATCTTGATCCGGTAATACCAAAGGATCGCCCCCAGCACCGCGAAAATGAAAGCGGACATCGTCGATGCGGTTCCCATCCCAGTTTCGCCAGCGCGGGACGAGCGTATGCAGCCCGTATTTGCCCACCACAGAAGCCATGCCCCCGAGAGCCCCAAGCGGAGCCGAAGTCGCCATGCCGCTTCGGACGCCGTCGCCGACCTTGGTCAGCCGGATCGTGATCAGGTCGCGGTGCCGCAGGAAATTGAACGCGATGCCCAGCACGATTGCCACCACCAGCACCTGCAACGTGAAATTGTCGAGGGAAGAATTGCAGCCAGAAAAAAGTACCTTCTGTGGGCCCTTGGTCGCCGGATTGTCCCCCGCATGCAGGTTGCTCATGTCGATGCTCCCCGGCTTCACCCAGTACGCCACCCCGATCCAGATCACCAGCGCCAGCGTCGTCACCGCCTCGAAGTACAGCAATGCCTTCACCCCGATGCGTCCCACCCTTCTTCCAGGTCACCGTCACGCAGATGCCCAGGATGATCGTCAGGAAAATGATCGGGATGGACAGCTTGATGATGAATACAAATGACCACCACCTTAGCCAGCTTCCCCGTCTCCGGCGCATAATGTCCGATCAGCACCCCCACGATGATGGAGATCAGCACCCAAAACGTCGGAGTTCATTCAAGTGCGCACCCACAATGAACGCTTGGGCTTCAGGCTTCGGTCAGGAATTCGTGCATCTGTGCCAATGGAGTCGATTAGAAATGAGCCATCAATGTTCAGTAAGATAAGGAGGCGGCCCCGATTTAATGCACCCGCTGCGGCGCTCAGCGCTCGCATGTGCATCCCTACTCCACCACCAGTTTCACCGTGCTACGCCGCTCACCTTCCCGCAGCCTCAGGAGTATAAACCCCAGCCGCCAGCGGCCGCAGTTGATGTTTGCTTTCCAGCCCCATTCACCACCGCCCAGTACACCTCCTGCCCGAGCGTTCAAACTTGCGAATTCAGTCGGCTCCAGCCCCATGCCGCGCAATTCCACCGTGAACCGCCCGTCGCTCAGATTCGGGTACAAGGCGTGGTCACGCAGGCAGCTTTGTGCCCACCGATTCCAAAATGATCATTCGACAGTCAGAGGTGTCCGTGCACCCATTTGAGTGACGATGACAGCATAAGACTGCGGCAGGAAGGGCGCAACAGTGTATGTAGCATTCGTAGCCCCAAAAATGGGCAGCCCCGTGATGCAATTCGATCCATTGAAAGGTCGCACCCACAGCCTGCGCCGTCAGTGTCGGCAGGTTCGCCACCACCGACGTGTCCACCACAAAAGGATGCACCGTCGTCACGATCACACTGTCGCAGCCCATCAGCGTCTGCAAGGCGCTCGTATGCACCACCGTAGCAGTGATCCCCGTCTCTACGCTTCCATCCGGAAATGTATAGTCCCCGCCGCTGCACACCGTATCCGTCTCATTTTGATTATAGGTCGGCAGCAGGTTCACCACTGTCACGATCACACTGTCGCAGCCATTCACCGTCGCCAGCGTACTCGTATGCGAGGTCGGCGCCATGATCAGCGAGTCCGTCGAGCCATCGTGATAGGTCACGCTCCCGCCCGGGCACACCGCCACAGTATCCGCCGCATTGTAGTTCGGCAACACGTGGACGTAGGTATCATACACACTGTCGCAGCCCAGCACCGATTGCAGCATGCTCGTATGCGAGGTGTCCGAGACCACCCCGTTCAGCGTCGTGCCATCGTGGAATGTCACACTGCCCCCGCTGCACACCGCTACCGTATCGATATAGCCATAACTCGGAATGACAGCGAGGTTCGTCGTGACCACACTGTCGCAGCCACCCAGAGCCGTGAGTGTGCTCGTCTGCGTCACCGCCGCCGTGATATTGGACTGCGTGCTCCCGTCCGGAAAGGTATAGTTCGCCCCGCTGCACACATTCGCATTCACCGTCGTCGCATACCCATTGAAGGCATTCCCCGATTGCGTCACATTCGCCGTCGAGGCAATCCAGTTCGATGTCAGCCCCGTCAGCGCGAAATTCGTCAATGTCCCATGGTAGCCTCCACCGCTGAAGTCTGTGAGGATGCTCACGCCCCCATTGTTGGCGCCCGCAATGCCGTGGTTGAAGTCATAATAGGCCACCAGGTTCGTTTGCGGCGACAGGAAGTGCCGGTTCATATTTCCCACGATCTGACACTGCGACCGGATCGTGCTCCATATCCGCACCTCATCCATCGTCCCCGGGAAGTACTGCGCCCCGCCCGGACGCGACCCCAGCGTCATGATCCCGCTCGTCCCCGTCGAGGACGATCCGCCCCCTGCCGTCGTCTGCAGCACCCCATTGAAGTAGCACTGCAAGGCATGCGTCGTCGCATTCCAGGTCACCGCCACGTGCGTCCATTGGTTCTGCGGGATCGTCGCCGTGGTCACCAGGCTGTAGGTCGTGCCACTCGCCACCACATAGAAGTAGATCGTATTGGTCCCGCCAGTGGACAGCGTCGCAAAGTTTGTCGTGTTCAGCTGCGCAAAGACGATCCTGCTGAAGACCGCCCCCGTCGGATACACCCAAGCCTCGATCGTGAAGTTGTTCCCCGGGATATTGTTGAACACAGAAGGTAGCCCGCACACCACCTGGTCATTCGTCCCATCGAAATTCAGGGCATTCCCCGACTGGGAATAGACCGAAAACCAAGCAAACAACAAGGGCAAGAGGGAAGATAGACGTTTTCTCATGGAATAAAGATAGGGGGAAATGCTGTGACATCTGAGAGAGGCAAATGAACCGGGCGACGCGGATGGACATCCTTTACTTCGCAACTTCACACCGGCCCCAATTACGATTGCCTACTTCATTCCTGTACTCCCACAAGTACATGCCTGCTGAAAACCCAGTCACATCGAAAGTGATTTCCTGAAATCCAAGTGGCAAGACGACTTCATCCAACACAAGGCCCTCCAATGAAAGCAGTCGAATCACTGCTTTTTCCCTTTGCCCACCATTCTCAATCCGCTCCGATTTAGCGGGCACATTGCGCCATATCCAGCCACCAATCACAGACGTCGCTCCGAAGAACCGAGCCACCTCCCGCGTCCGTTCAATCGAAGGTTGCGTCAGAAATAGTTCGAAATTGAATAGACAAAATCCCCCGAAAACCGCCACTCATACGCGCGATCCCTTGCGTCTCTCACAACCGCCCTCCGCCTCCCGTCAGCTACCCAGTCGAAGCCCCGATAAAGCCCCGAAGGGGCGCAATCCCAAAGCGAGGGGTGTAGCCCCTCGCTACCAGGAACAAACCAGTTCAGTAATTCCAGAAATTCTAAAATTCTGATTCAGACATCTCCACGACCGTTTTCGCTGGCCAGAGGCCAGCCGTTCGATCGGCATGCGGCGAGACGCCGCCGCCTCATTCAATAACGTAGATGACCTGCCGAAAGAAAACAAGCGTCCGAAAATCCTCCCGATACACCACACGCTTCCCCATCCCCTCAAACGTCCGCAGCCACTCCGCATCGCTCCGGTTCGTATGCGGATGCCCCTCAAACTCCAGATTCACCAGCGAATCGGTGAAGTAAGTCAAGTGCTTCTGCACCAGATTAGAATAAATGTCCTCCATCACAATGATCCGCCCCCGCGTCACCCGCGCCGCCTCACGCAGCACCGCATCCGGGTCCGGCGTATGGTGCAGCACCGTGACCAGCAGCGTCGTATCAAATGCCCCATCCCCAAACGGCAACACCTTCCCATCATAAATCGTCGGCTTCACCTCCGGGAAAAAGCTATGGTCCACCACATCCACAGGATGCACATCAAATCCCTGCTCCCGCAGCGCCAGGCACAGCCCCCCATGCCCGCTCCCCAGGTCCAGCACCGATTCTCCTGCCCGCAGATGCTTCGAAATCCTTCCCAGCTTGATCTTCAACCGGGGCGGAATGCTCCTTTGCGCCTGCCGCCGCAGCCAGCCATGCCGCAGGATCCAGCCCGTCAGCGTCAGCTTCTCCCGCCGGAACACCCATTCGTAGGCCATGAACCCCGCCAGCAGCAGGTATTCCCCCGTCAGCACCCACCACGGCTCATGAATCCCCGGGATATAGTAGGCGATATAGGTCCAGGGAAGCAGCGCCGTCCACAGCACAGCATACCGGTAGGGGCTCCAGTGCCGCAAATGCCACAATCGGCGCGATATACCAGGGGGTGCAGCACCGGCGAATGCAATTGATGCAGCGTCCAGCGCCAGCATGAAAGCCGCCGGCAATCCCGACCAGACCCGGTTCCGCTCCCGCCACGCACTCACCGATCAACCCGAGCAGCAGCCAAGGCAAGACCCGGTTCGCCCAGTACCCCATCACCGGACGCGGGGCATAGTACAGCCCCCCATTGAACTCGAAATGCTGGAAATACAGCCGCAGGCTCTCCCGGAAATGATCGAATCGCAACCCAAAAACCGAAGCCTCACCACCCCGCCCAACGCTCCACTCTCCCACTCTCCACGCTCCACTTCCCCAGTCCACCCCATGAAAAAGTGCAAAACACCCCCACACAGCAAGCAGCCGTCAGCAAGCCAAACAGCAGCGTCCGCCCCCAGCCCAGCCGCCGCACCAGGAACGGAAACACCAGCACAGGCAGCAGTTTCGTCCCGATCGCCAAGGCCAGCACAGGCGCAGCAGGCACCGGACCCCATTTCATCAGCAGCCAAAATGCCCCCAAAAACAGGAACACCATCAGCGCCTCAAAATGGCAATTCCCCGTGAGCTCAATGATCACCAGCGGATTCAGCGCATACACCAGCACCGCCTTCCGCCCCATGTTCAGCCGCTTCGCGATCTTGGTCAGCAGCCAGATGCTCCCCACCTCGCTCACCAGGATCACCCCTTTCAGCGCCAGCACCGCCCCGAACACATCCCCCCGCGACACCCACGCCGCAAATGCGAACACTCCCTGCAACACCGGAGGATACACCGTATAGTATTCCTGCGAATTCAGCCGCTCAAACAGCACCTGCCAGCCCTCCGCCCGTTCCGCCGGACTCAGGTGTTGCAGCCACTCCGTCGGCAGCATGTCCATCGGATTTGCCCCAGCCAGCCACAGCCGCCGTCCCAGACCATAGCGATAGACATCGTCGCTCACATTGACCACCACCATCCCTATCGCGCCAGGATCGCCAGCGTGATCCCCATCCGGAAGGCCCGGTCGGTATCCGGCTCCCGCAGCAGCAGGGCATAAGCCAGAAATGCCACACAGTAAAGTCAATGAACCACCCAAATCCCTCCAGCATCGGACTCAACCCCAGCTCCGCCCGCCCGGTGAACATGAACACCGAGACCGTGGCCCGCGAACAGACAACCCGATCAAATGGGAAAATGAGGAGGAGGTGCGCTCCATGGGATCAGCACCCGGCCAGCAGGGTATGCCGCACCGAGAAGAAAAACACCGCAGATACCCGAAGATCAGCATCAGGTGAAAGGGAAACATCCCAAAAAGCTTTTGTACCAGATTTCCATCGCGAGCCCGCCCATGAAGTACAGCAGGAGCAGGCCCTCCATCAGCGTCACGGGTGAAATGCGGCGGCTCAGGTACCGGGCACGGGTCGTCCAGTCTTCTTTTCCACCCGTAATCGCAAACTTCGGCGTCCGCACAAACGGCGTCTTCCGACCGATATACCCTTCCACCGTCGCGATCGCATTGTGCAGGCTCAGGCCCATGGTCACGCACAGGAACACCGGAAATGTCCCCAGGAACGCAGGAACCCCGTCACGCCTCGGCCCCCTTCGCGGTTGCGCCGCGACGCACCCAGAAAAACAGCACCAAGGCCAACATCGAACCCGAAAACACGCTCGCGTACTTCATCCTCCCGGATGACTGGGTTGTGCTCATTCAAGAACACCAGCGGCACACTCAGCACAGCATTCAATACAATGCACACAAAGAGCATCGAGTTCAGCAAGTGAAAGGTCGCATGCAACGGTGCCCAAAGAGATCTAGCGCGCAGCACCTTCCCCAGATTTTTCCGGGCAGTCTCAGCCGCACCCTTGGTCCAGCGGTATTGTTGGCTTTTCACGGCCCCCATCGCGGCGGGCAGCTCGGCAGGGGAGTCCAGGTTTTCGAGGGAGCGAACCTCCAGCCCTTCAGCTGTGCCGCCCGGTAACAGCTCGAGTCCAGTCCTCCGTCAGGGTATCGCTTTGCCAGCCGCCCGCATCATCGATCGCAGCCCGGCGCCACACCCCGGCAGTCCCATTGAAATTGATGAAGTACCCCGCCGAGTTCCGGCCCTGTTGCTCCACCGAGAAATGCGCATCCAGGGCAAATGCCTGCAACCGCGTCAGGATCGAGTAATCCCGGTTCAGGTGTTCCCAGCGCGTCTGCACCACCCCGATCTTTTCGTCCTGAAAATGCGGGATCGTCTTCTTCAAGAAATCCGCATGCGGCAAGAAATCCGCATCGAAGATCGCCACGAACTCACCGGTCGCCGTCAGCAACCCCTCCGCCAACGCACCAGCTTTGAAGCCTTGGCGGTTCGTGCGGTGTACATGTTCGATGTTCAGCCCCTTAGCCTTCCATTCCGCCACCTTCTTGGCAGCAAATTCCTGCGTCTCATCCGTCGAGTCGTCCAGCACCTGGATCTGAAGGCGGTCCTTGGGGTAGTCAAATTCAGCCACACAGTCGATCAAGCGATCCACCACGTACAATTCGTTGTAAATCGGCAACTGAACCGTGACCATCGGCCAGGGCAAGTTCGGATCATGGGGCGGCAGCGCCTCATGCGCCTTCTTCGCACGATTCTGAAAACGGGAATACAAGATGGCCAGATGCACCTGTACCACGCTGTACATCAAGATAAATGTCAGCGCCGCAAAATAAACAACCAATAAGGCAATACCCATTCTGACCGATTCAGCCGTTTTCTTCCGCTACAAATATCTAAAAAACCCAATGCCAAAAACCCACCATCGACGCGGCGGCAAATCTGAGAAGAGGCGGCGGCATCCTGCCGCACGCCGACCGAACCGCCTTGGCCTCTGGCCAGCGAAAACCATGAGCCCCATCCATCCAATGGAGAATATGCGTCGGCACAAATAAGAATATGCGGCGGTCAGTTGAAGAGGCGGCGGCAGAAATGAGGAAGAAGCGGCGGCCTCCGGCCGCACGCCGAAATCGAACCGCTGGCCTCTGGCCAGCGAAACCCATATGGCCATCCACCCAAGTAGTCGAAAGGCCCCAAAAGAGCCAGAGCCTATCCAATGGCAATGAGCACCCCCTCACAAATACCGAAAGATCGTCCACAAGATCTTATACCCCGCCATGATCGTCCCCTTCACCGTCCCCGAGATCTTCGAAACCCCGATCCTCCGTCGATAATCCACAGGCACCTCGATACACCGCAGCTTCTTCTTCGCAGCCTTCAGCTGCATCTCCACCGTCCAGCCGTAGGTCGTATCCTTCATCCCCAAGTCCAGCAGCTTCTCAAATCGGATCGCCCGAAACGGCCCCAGGTCCGTGAACCGCACCCGATAAAACCACCGGATCAGCGTAGTCGCCAGCCAGTTCCCAAACACCTGCTGAGGCGTCATCGACCCCTTCTCCCGCGCCCCCAAGGCCCGCGACCCAATCACCAACTCATAGCCCTTTTCCGTGATAGGCCGCACCACATCCCCCATCTGCTGCGGATGATCGCTATAATCCCCATCGATGAACACAATGATCGTAGGCCGATCAGCCCCCGTCTTAGCCGCCGCGTAGGCAATCCCACAGAGGCAAGCATGCCCATACCCCTTCTGATTTTCCCGAAGCACAGTAGCCCCAGCCGCCCGCGCATTCTCCTCCGTCGCATCCGTCGAATTGTTGTTCACCACCACCACCTCACGCACCAAATCCGCCGGAATGTCCCGCACCACCTTCCCAATAGACTCCGCCTCATTGAAGGCCGGAATGATCACCAGTATTCGTTCTTGCACCCCCAAATGTAAAAATAAATCACGGCGAGAGGCACCCGGAGCGACATCCGTCCCGCCCAAAGCCACTGAGCCCAGAACGATCAGTGACCCGTCCGTCCACCAGAGGCGGGAGTTTCCCAAGGAATACAACCCAAATGTCGAACTCCACTCGACACTCCGATCAGTCCGATAGGCTCACCAAGAACTTCACGGCTAGCATTACTCAGAATGGTCCAAGTTCAACCATCTTCACAAACCTCCAGAGCCTAAAATGAGTGCAATCGAAGTATCGATTTCCACTTTCGTCCTTCATCCATTCTCAGAGCTACCTATTCGTCGCTCTTCGTCCTTCATCCTTCATCTTTCATCTTTCATCAATTCTCAAAGCTGCCTATCCGTCGCCCCTCATCTCTCCACTCTCATCCCTCATCTCTCATCCCTCATCCCTCATCAAATCCAGTCACCACTATCCCCTGTCAACTATCAACTATCCCTCAACCCTAACCTCCCCATTCAAAATCGAGATCGGCTGCAAGCCATTGTACCGCGTATCCGTCGGCCCATTTTCCAGATTCAGCACACCCCTCGGGCAGACGCTGCTGCAAACGCCACAACCCACACAGCTCGCCCGCACGATGTTCTCACCACGCTGCGCGTACGACTTCACATCGATCCCCATTTCGCAGTACGTGCTGCAATTCCCGCAAGAGATGCACTGACCGCCATTCGTCGTGATGCGGAAGCGGCTGAAGTACTTCTGCAAAATGCCCAAGATCGCAGCCTGCGGGCAGCCAAACCGGCACCAAACCCGTGACCCGAGGATCGGGTAAAAGCCCGTGCCCACCACGCCAGCGAAGATCTGCCCGATGAGGAAGCCATAGCCCGACTTCATGCCATTTTTCAGGCCTTCACCCAGGAAATGCGCCTTCCAATCCACCAGCAGCAGGATTGTCACCAGCGTCACCAGCGTCAGGACCGAATAGATGCTCCACCGCTCAATCCGCCAAGCCTTCAGCGACTTGTCGCTCTGCTGCCGGAAGGGGTCGCCCGCCGTCTCCGCCAAGCCCCCGCAACCGCACACCCACGAGCAGTACCAGCGCTTACCGAAGAAATAGGTCAGCAACACCACCCCGATCACACTCATGAACAAGCTGAACCCAATCGCCACCCAGCCAAAGGTGCCAAAGCCAGCCTTGGTCGCCAGATACCGACCGCTGCCGTCCGGCACCTGCACCCCGTCCCAGGTCTTTTCGCCAACGTAGTACTCCACGTTGTAGGGCTCCAGGTTGTAGAAGCCCAGCGGCCAGAAGTAGGAGAAGATATGGTACTTCACCTGCGGCCGATGCGGGGCCACGTTTTGCTCATAGTAGGCAATCGTCGCGGCCTGGGTGCTTTCAAAATTTGCCTTGAGCGGGCCCAGTTGCGGCTCCAGCATCGAGACATCGCCGCCAGCGCCCTTCACCTTTTCCGTGCTGTCCTTCAGCATGAAATAGCTGTCCTTGGCGGAGGCGTAGGTATTGTACACCGGGACATACTTCTCCACGACCGGGGCAAATGCGTCCTCCTGCTTGTAATTCAGCCCTTCAAACACCGTCGGCAGCGAAAATGCCACCACCAGTTGGAAGAAGACCACGGACAACGTCCGCACGATTTGGTACTTGCTGTGGCGGTATTTCAGGATGAACCGGAAGCCCATCACAATCGCAGCAATGGTATAAATCAAGCCATAGACAAACCATTGGTAGGTGACATGACCGTCCCCGCTGACCGAGCTGCGGCCCGTGATCGCCTTGTACAGCGGGTCGGCCGCCGCCACGAGGCCATAGAGTTGATCTGGGAACCAGTACAGGATGATGTAGAATCCGGTGAAGGCAATCGCCAGCATCCAACTCAATGCACCAGCTTGACGTGTGGCCGAGCTATGGAAGATGCCATTGTTCTTGATCCCAGCCGGCCCCTTGCCAAATGCGCCCCAGAAATAGATGGACGCACCCACGGCGGTCACCACGAAGATCGCGATGAACATGGGCCAGCCGCCCAATCCCAGCCGGAAGCCCAGCAAGGCCAGGGAGATGCCGCCCAGCACCAGCAACACGCTGCTCAGGCTGCTGTATTTTTTCCGGTTGATCGAGGCCAAAATCCCTGCTGTGGCCAGAAATGTACCCCCAAATGCCATGACCAGCCAGGCGCTGATCTGATAGGAGCTCAGGAAGCCCACCAGGAGGGCGACCAATCCCAGCCCTGCGATGAATGCACCCACCCGTTCGGTGGAATTCATGTAGGAGGGAGGAGTGAGAGACAGTGAATGATCGACTTTGCTCATGACTGCAACGCTTTCGGGTGGTTTTAGGCTTTGGTGACTGGTTTGGCGATGGAATGCTGGCCGAAGATCATGCCCAGCAAGCTCTTGCGACTCTTTTGCCGGACGGATTTGCCCGTCTTGGCGGCATAGATTTTCGCGATCTCGTGCTCATAAGTGGCGAAAAACTCGGGGTCAAAATTGGCGGCCCGCAGGTTCTCGACCACATAGTCCAGTGTCCGGCCCTCGCTCAGCCATTGGTCGCAGACCTTGTGGCGGTACCGCACCCCCATCAGGTTGAAGCCCGTCACCACCATGCTGTCCTTCTTGTAGTTGATGCGGATGCTGTGGCGGTTGTCGGCGGATTCCCAGTAGAGCGTGTCCTCGTCGGTAGGCAGCTTGGACGGCACCTCACCATAGACATGGTACTCGATGTCGAAAAACTTGGCCGAGTTGAACCAATGCCCGGGATTGTAGGGGCGACGCTTGCCGCAGATGTTCAGTGCGACGGTTTCCCCATGCATTTTGCCGGTGTACCAGACCTGCTCGATCGGGCGGCGCAAGGGGAGGGGATGATGGAACTCGGCGCAGTCCCCGATCGCATAGATGCCGGGGATGTTCGTCTCGAAGTACTCGTTCACCATGATGCCCCTGCCGATGTGGATGCCGCTGTCCTTCAGGAATTGGACATTGGGGCGGACGCCAGCTGTGAGGCCCACCCATTCGCATTCCACGATCTCACCCTTGGAGGTCTTGATGGCCTTGACCTTGCCCGTGCCGTCATCGATGATCTCGGCGAGTTCGGTGCCCAGCCGCAGGTCCACATGGTGTTCGCGAATGTGGCGGTTCACCATCTCGCTTTCTTCCGCCGGGATCACATTGTTCCAATAGCTGCTTTCCCGTACCAGGAAGGTGACATCGATATGCCTTGAAAGCAGCATTTCCGCCATTTCAATGCCGATGAGGCCGCCGCCCACGATCACCCCGCGCTTGGCATGTTTGGTCCAGTACTCCATGTACTCCAGGTCCTGCAGCGAATACAGTCCGCCCACACCCATCAGGTCCTGTCCCGGCCAGTTGAACTTGTTGTAGCTGCTGCCCGAGGCGATGACCAGCACGTCGTAGTGTACATCCTTGCCCGAGCTCAGGGACAGCCGATTGTGCGTGGTATCGACATGCTGCACGTAGGCTTGGATCAGGTTGATGCGGTTCTTTTCCCAAAACCAGTCCTCGTAGGGCGTGATGTCTTTCAGGCGCATGTGGCCCATATAGACGTACATGAGGGCCGTGCGGGAATAGAAATGCTTGGATTCCGCCGAGATGATGGTGATCGCGTGGTCACTGCATTTGCGGATATACCGCGCAGCAGTCACCCCAGCAATGCCGTTCCCGATGATGACGACGTGTTTCATTGCGCTGACTTGGTGATTTCCCCTCAATTTGAAAACAAAAATCCGTTCAGCAAAAATCTTTCGACTTTCTTACAAGGGGCACGCCTTTTGCATCCATTGGGCAGCGGCCTACGTACTGAAGGTCAAGCTTCGGCCAGCCACCAATTTTTCGAAATTCATGTGCTGTGTTCGAAAAGTTATTAGTTTTAAGCCCCAATTATTCAAGAGGACTGATGAAAAAGAAGATTGTCTTGGCGTTGATGGCGATTGCAGTAATGTTGGCTGCGGGTTGTGGCCCCGGCAAGCACCACGGTTATGTGAGCAAGTACCCCTGCCACAGGATCCACCCCTGCTGCCACTGATCCATCCCACGATGGCCTGAGGGCCATCCCTTCCGCTTCTTCGCGCCTCTCCTCCCAAAATTCTAAACGGCTACGCCCACCCGAGGCGGCGGCATCTTGCCGCACGCCGACCGAACCTTTGCCTCCGGCGAAAGAGTAAAATCGTGGCTGCAACAAAGGCGAATCGCTAGTGAATGACGTTCAGTCAAGTGGCGGCGGTAAGAACCAAGGAAGAGGCGACGGCGTCTCGCCGCACGCCCACCGAACATTAGCCTCCGGCGAATACATTGATTGTAGCCAAAACCGCAATCCCGGAAGGACTTCGTAAGAGGCCACGAGCACAGCTCTACCTAACGACATCAAATACCCCAGCCTCACCAAGCATTCAACCCTCAGCCCCAAGACGGCATCCAACCTCACAGCTCCCCCGGCCAATAGAAACCCACTCCGCAACCGCGGATGCCGTCAAAACATTGCCAACCAGGAATCAATCGTGCCTTGCGCCTTGGAAAAAGGCCTTTCCACCCAGGTCATCCGTCACATTGCCGGCGATGCCCTTCTTGTCATAAGTGCCACGGAACTTCGTATTGTTCGGCGGATTGTCCAGTTGCCACTGTACCGTCTCCTCTACATTGGACCAAGTGCCGTTGATGGTCGCCGTATCGTCGTGGTGGACCAGCACACCGCCGTCCTTGAACTCCGCCCAGGGGCTGAAATCGCTCGGGCCGTTTTCCCAGAAACATTGGTACCAATACTCACGCCCAGCCGGGGTGAGCGGCTTGTTGTTGCAGGAACTGAGGGCAAGCACGCCCATCAGGGACATGCCTGTGGCAATCATTACCGAGCGAATCATCCTTTTCATCTACACCAAAAATTGATTGTGCAAGTGCCAATATAGCGAATTTCTTGCAAGCTGCGCAGATAGAATTGATGCTCAGGGCATGGTACTTTCTAATAATTGTTTAACTTGTACCGAGGTTGAACCCAAAATCATCACTGGAGTAATGATTGTCCTTTACGTCCTTCTCGGTCTGGTCGGACTCGTCGTGGTCCTGATGCTCGTCGCGCCCAAGGGTGCCAAACTTGAGCGTTCCATCACTGCAAATGTCAGCCAAGAAAAGGCCTACAAGTCGCTGAGGTCCCTGAAAAACTTTGACCAATGGTCCCCTTGGAGTGATCGGGACCCCAATCAGGAGCGAGGCTACAAAGGCAAAGAAGGCGAAGTCGGCTCCATCGCTTGGTGGAAAGGCAACAAGGATGTGGGTGAAGGCGAGCAAGAAGTCAAGCAGCTCGAGCCCAACAGTTACATCGAGACAGAATTGCGCTTCCTCAAGCCCTTCAAGGCCGTGAACAAAGCCTACTGGCGGATTGCCCCAGAAGGCGAAGGTTGCAAGGTGACCTGGGGCTTCGATGCCAAGTTCCAGATGCCCATGAACATCATGTTCCTCTTCATCAGCATGGAAGGCCCCATCGGCAAGGACTACGAAAAGGGCCTCGCCCAATGGAAAACCTTCGTCGAAGCCGGCTGCCCCAACGGCTCCTGCGACTGATCAGCGTCCTCACCGCAACGCACTCTGCGGTTCCCACTTAATCGAGTTGCGTCCTCTGCGTCCTCAGCGGTTCCCTCCCAATCGAGTCGCGTCCTTTGCGGATCTCTGCGTCCTTTGCGGTTCCCAATAATGCGAGTCGCGTCCTTCGCGCCTTTGCGGTTCCCTCCCAAGCAAGGAATGTTCTATGCCCTCGATAGCGGGGACCTCTGCGGTTCCCAAAAATCAAGATTGGATTAAACCAGCAACCCCTCCACATCCACCAACCCCCGCCGCAGCATCTCCCCCCTCAAAATCTCCACCGACGCCCCATACAAGCCCAGTTCCCCAGCAGCTTCCCCATTGATCCAGAGATAATCATTCCCCACCGCACCCACGTAAAGCCGGGTCAGCACCACATCCCCCACAGCATCCGCCAAAAACCCACCCAATTCCTCCCGATTCCGAGGATGCAGCAGCAACCTGAGCATCCGCTGCACAGGT
Source organism: Bacteroidia bacterium (assembly GCA_046329055.1). Taxonomy (GTDB): domain Bacteria; phylum Bacteroidota; class Bacteroidia; order J057; family JADKCL01; genus JADKCL01. The sequence continues at coordinate 14,692 of JAXLVK010000020.1, read as the reverse complement.
TGGTAATCCGGATGCCCCAAAATCTCCGCCACCACCTCGTCCAAGCCGCCCGTCACCACCGCCTGATTCATCCGGTGCTCAATGCCAGGATCCTGCGCCGCCTGCCTCGCCTCCACCCGGAACACATAGATCGCATGGAAGGACAATGCCCCCGCCGACAGGCTCTCCTCCCGTGCGCGGTTCACCGTCTGCCCCGTCACCTCCACATCATCCAGGAAAATGACATGGCTCGGATAGGCCTGGTACTCGCTCCGCGGCACCAATGTCTGCGTTCGCAGGTCCCGTTCCGCCCGGCCCTTGGAAGAGAGCTGCGCATAATTGTCTCGCCCAGACCGCAACCTCCCCAAGGTCCGGATTGCCATCGTGGGCAGGCGGTAATGGCTGAGCCAGAGATTGACCCGCTGCGCGACCTCCCGCATGAGGAAATTGCTCGCAGAGACCACATTCCGCACACCAGGTGCCGTGATGCTCACAAATTCGTCCCGCTCACCTGCCTGCTCAAACACCGTCCGCAGGCTTCCGCCCCGCTCCAAGGCCGCGATCACCACCCCTGCCAATTCGCGCCCCAGCTGCTGTATCGCCTCCACGTCCCCAAACTTGAACCGGCTGTACCGGGCGATCTCCACATCCAATGACCCGCCATTCCCGGCATCCAAGAACACACCGGGCTGCGATTCCGAAACATTCCAGCGCACGAGCTTTCCCTGCAAGGCATTCTGCGCATCCAATGACTCCCGCCGGTCCGTCCACCCGCGCCGCAGCAACCCCTCCTCCAATGCCTTGAATCCCTTTTGGAACCGGGACTTGTCGAAATAGCCATCGGAGCTCATCGCTGCCCGGTACAGCTCAAGGCTAGCGCTGCGCCCAGCCGCATCGATGTAGGCATCCACCTCGGCATTGGGTTGCAGCAGCACATACTTCAGCAGCCGCGCATTCAAGGTCAATGCCCCTTCGCGCCCCTTCACCATCAACAGCAAGTCATCGAAGCTTTGGATCGCCGAATGGTTCAGCGTCTCCTCGGTCCCGGCTGGCATTTCTCCTTCAAATTCCACACAGTAGGCAAAAATGAGCCTAGCGCCCTCTACCTGCGAATGAATCATCGCCTCGATGGCGCGTTCATGGGCACCTGTGCAGCGCAGGTCGTCCACGATCAGGATGACCTTGTCCTTGAGAGATGCCGCTGTTTCCGCAGACAAAGCAACCTTCCGGTGCCGCATCACCCGTTCCCGCGTCCGCTCCTGGAGTGCGCCATAATTGGTGCGTTCGAAACCGCCGCTGCGCTGAATATGGAAGATGTCCACCTGCCAACCCGCATCTTTCAGGTGCTGAGCGGCCACGTTTTTGAGGGCCTTGGCGGCTGTTGGGACCGATCCATAGGCCGAGGAGGCAATCGCGAGGCCCCCATGAGAGGCAACCAACGCCTTTACCTCGGGATTTTGGAGGATCGCATCAGAAAGCGCTGTCCCCCAAGCCTCGATCGCCTCGGGCGAGCCGTATTTCATCTCGCTGAAGCTCTTCCTTGCAGCATCTGACAGGTCATCAAGCCTCCGCATCCCATGCAGCACAATGCGGAGAGCCACGGGCCATTGGCCGTTGATGTTCCGTTGTGGATGTTCCTTGTGACGCATCGCTTTGGTCGAGAAAGACGCAAAGGAATGAATAATTGACAATGTACAATGAACAATGCGGCCAAACGCCCTTCGAGATCCACCTGTTCCGTCCGCTGCGCCTTCCTTCCCGTCCTCGAATCGTTCTACACGGCAGATTTCCCCGGAATCCTTTATATTCACCTGCATTAGAATTCGTCTTGACAATGGATCGGAAACACTTTCTGAAACTGATGGCCCTGGGGAGCTTGATTCCTGTGCTGCCTGGGCTGTCGGGTTGCCGCCGCGATGATCCGCTCATTTCCTACAATGGCACCGTGACCATCATCGGCGCGGGTGCGGCGGGCCTGTATGCGGCTTGGTTGCTGAAAAATGCCGGCGCGACAGTGCGCATCCTGGAGGCCACGGACCGCATTGGTGGGCGCATCCATACACTTGACGGCTTCAGCGATTTCCCCATCGAGCTGGGGGCGGAGGAAATCCATGGGCACCGCAGCACGTGGTACGACATCGTGAATGACTCCGGCGCGACCTTCCTCAAGGACAATACCACTGACCGCTTCTTTGTGGATGGAGCTGTGAAGGACCTGGATGACATCACCAAGGACGACGATTACAAGAAGCTCCGCGACCTGATTGATAGCCTCTCCGATTACAGCGGTCCTGACATGACCATGGAGGAATACCTGACGCAGGAGGGGATCGCGGACAGGGTGATGCCGCTCGCACGCGCTTGGCTCGGAACGAGTCCGGCACCACCAACAATCACTTCGGTCTGAAGGGTGCCGCCGAAGGTGACCGCCTCTGGAGCTCTGGCAACCAAAATGAAATGGTCGCCGACAAGGGTTATCGCTCCATTTTGGAGGAGAAATTTGCTTCCGTCATTCCCGACGTGATCCTGAATGCCAGCGTTTTCCGGATCGACCATACATTGGATGCCATCCGCTGCGACGACCTCAATGGCAACAGTTATGAAAGCGACAAGGTGATCGTGACTGTGCCCCTTGGCGTGCTCAAGGCCAAACTCATCACATTCGTGCCGGAGCTGAGCTTCAACAAGCTGGACGCGATCAATACCTTGGGCATGGGGCCGGGGATGAAGGTCATCCTCAAGTTTTCGAACCGCTTTTGGCCGGAGGAAACGGGGTCGATCCTGGGTGGAGCGCGTGTCCCCGAATACTGGGCGACTGCCGTGGGCCGCAGCAATACCGACAATATCCTGACGGCATTTGTCCATGGGGACTTCGCGGCGTCGCTCAGTGCGATGGGCAGCGGCCTCGTGCCTGCCGTTTGCGCCGACTTGGATGCGATGTTTGGTGGGACGGTGGCGACGGATAGCCTCGTGGACAGCCATGTTGAGGACTGGGGCATCCATCCTTATTTCCAAGGCACCTATTCCTTCCCGACCGTCGGCAGCGGCAATGCCCGTAAGCTCTTGGCAAGCCCCATCGGCAACAAGATCTTTTTCGCTGGGGAGGCTACGCATACAGAGGGGCATTATGCTACGGTACACGGCGCTATGGAAACTGGGTACCGTGCGGCGCAGGAGGTGGTGACTTCCTGAGCAAGAAAGAATTGCCTCCATCCCCTGATTTTCTGGCTATCTTGAAGCCTACTTTCTCCGTTCATGGAAAATCTCATCCTCCTTCCTGTCTTCCTGTTCCCCCTTGCGGGGCTGCTTTACATCGCTTTGCTGCACAAGCGCCCCTTCAAAGGTGACTGGGTGATCAAGGCGATCCCGGCCTTGTCGCTGGCCGTGCTGTCGATCTTCTTCGTGCCGGGCGTCTATGGCAAGATTTTGTGTGCGGGATTTGTCCTGTCGGCGATGGGGGACATCAGCCTCTGCTTCGAGGGGGAGAAGTATTTCATCGGCGGATTGGTTTCCTTCCTGCTCGCGCACGTGACCTACATCGTGACGTTTGCGATGGACTCGCCCTGGTCCACGCAATTGTGGTGGTTGCTTGGACTCATCGGCATCTTTGGAGTCCTGATGGTCATGGTCTTGACCCCGCACCTGGGCCCGATGAAGATCCCCGTCTATGTCTATATCTCGGTGATCCTCACCATGGACGTGATGGCAGTGATGCATGGCCCGGACAACATCGTCCTGATCGCGGGTGCATTGACCTTCACGCTTTCGGATACCATCCTGGCCTTGAACAAGTTCCGGAAGCCTGTGCCCGCCGCCGAATACCTGATCATGTCCACCTACTATGCAGGGCAGGCCCTCATTTTCCTTGGAATGGCCGCCGAGCATTTCGAGATCAGATTCTGCTGATTCCCAGCTTCAAAAGAAGTTGAATCCCAAGCCGATGCAGAGCCGGAGGTCATTGAACTGCCGGATGTCATTGATGTTGGTGTGTTGGGTGCGTACGTAGCGCGCCTGGGCGAAGAGGTGGAAAAATGAGCCGTAGTAGGCCACGCCACCATGCACTGTCGCGGTAGGGGAGAGCTGAATGGATTCCTGCACCCCGTCAAAAGGGGCGACCGTCCGAGCCACTGTCAGGGAAAATCCCGGTTGAATGCCCACATAGAGGTCCAGCGGCTGATTCGAGAAGGCATGGAAGACCGGGCCCGCCAATGCAGAATGCACATAACCCTCCTCCTCCGGTGTCCCCAGTGGGATGAGCCTGTGTTCGCTCGACCCGATGTTGAACCATGCGGAGCCATTTACCCCGATATGGTCGCTGAGCAGGTACTCGGACTCGCCGTAGATGTAGTACCGCTGCTCCTTGGTGACCTTGTTGATGTCAATGCCCAGCGCCACAGTGCCCTGGGTGCGGAACATGCCCTTGTGAATGCCCTCCTTTTTCTGGGCAAATGCCTGGGTGCAAAGCAGCATCAGGACCAGGCCGATGGATAGATGTCTCATTTGCCCCATAGCCGTAGGAAGTAAAAGGTCATGGAAAACGTCGTGAGCAGGTGACCCTCAGCGCTTGCGCCCTTGTCCACCTCGTAGCTCGCGGTCAGGTTCTCATCCCAGTTGAGATGGACGTGCTGGGTCATGTGCATCATGTACTGCAACTGCAGGTTGAGCTCAACGTTTCGATGGACGAAGCTGCTCAAGCCCAAGCCGCCTTGGACCGCCGCCGAGAAGACCAGGGGTGATTTCACCTGCCAGACCACGCCGACCTCGGTCAGGTCGAAGCATTGGCCCGCCATCACGTAGGGGACCAGCTTGTGGCTGCCAAATCCGTCCTTGGGCAAGGCAAATTGTACTCCCCAGCCGATATGGTAGTCGTTGCGGAAGCTGTTGCGCTGCCCCTTTGAACTGATGATGTCCGCGAAGAAGTCGGTGTTGACCCTCGGGGAGAAGGAGAGCTTGAATTGCCCGCCCGCGCCGATGCCAAACATCTTGTTGCCGCCCCAGAGGTTGACGGCGTTGCGCATGCCGAGGCCAAACCTGCCGGCTTGGAGTCGATTTTCTTGCGCTTGAAGGGGTTGAGAGAGGGTAAGAGTGAGGAGGAGCAACATCAGCACCGAACATATCGGGGGCCTCATGCTGCGTGATAACCTATTCTGTCCTTTCATGCTTGGGCGAAAATGAATCCATCATTTGGAGAGCAGCCGCCACATCCTCAGTGGGCAAATGGCAGACGCTACCTTCACAAATGTAAATCAGAGTCCTGTCTTTTTGGAACCGATCCCGTAGCAGTTCGGGAGCGTTGGATTCCTCCGATACGGCAGCGACGAGGACTTTGTTGCCGTAGGGATGCCTGTCCAGCCTCCGGGCGACCGCGATGGCATCCGGCCCAGTAACCACGATTTCGAGAAATGGCTGCAGGAATTTCTGCATCAGCAGCGCCCAATTGCTGTATCCGGCCCCGTAACGCGGCATGTCCGGTTGGATGTTTTGGAGCATCCTTTCGGCCATGTCCACCAGTTCATGACGGCCTTGGATGTGACCAAAATCATGGAGCACTTGTGCCATCACCGAGTTGCTTGCCGGAATGACATTGTCCATCGATTCCGTCTTGCGGGTGATCAATGCAGGGTCCTCATCGGAAGTGAAGAAGAACAGTTGCGTGGCAGGATTGTAGAAATGCGCCCGGACATGCTCCACGAGCCCTTCCACTCTTCTGAGCCACTGCAAGTCAAAATCTACTTGATACAAGGCAAGCAGCGCATCCGCTAGCAAGGCATAGTCGTCGAGGAATGCCGGAATCGAAGCCTTGCCAGATTTGTAATTCCGGAAGAGGCGACCATCATGCAGCATTTTGGAAACGAGGAAACTTGCAGTGGCTTGGGCAGTTTCCAAGTAATTCGCCTTGCCCCAAGTCCTGTACGCCTCGACAAGCCCGCGCAGCATCAAGGCATTCCACGAAGCCAATACCTTGTCGTCCAGTCCGGGTCGGATGCGCTTGCTCCTCTCGCTGAGCATCAGGGTATTGGCTGCTAGGAGACGGCTTTGAAAGGCTTCCTCACTCAGGCCGCGCTGCTTCGCAAAATCAGCCGGAGACTGCGTCACCATGAGGACACTGTTTCCGTGTTCCCAGTTTCCAGCCTCTGAGACTTGGTAAAAGTCGCACCACCAGCCACTGTCAGGGCCCAGGACTTCATCCGCCTCAGCTTTGCGCCAGACATAGAATTTGCCCTCGACGCCTTCGCTATCTGCATCCAATGAGCTGTACCAACCGCCCTCCGGCGAGGCCATCTCCCGTTGCATGAATTCCAGCGTCTGCTCCACCGTCTGCTCATAGAGCGGATCGGGGCGATGACGGAATGCCTCCGCGTACAAGGCCATCAATTGGCCATTGTCGTAGGTCATTTTCTCAAAATGCGGCACCTTCCACAGCCCGTCCACGCTGTACCGCGCAAATCCACCGCCGATTTGGTCATAGATGCCGCCCCAAGCCATCCGCCTCAGGGTCACCTCCACAGCAGCTAACAAGTCCTTGTCGCCCGTCCGTAGGCCCTCTCGCAGCAGGAAAATCCAGCTATTGGGCATGGGGAACTTGGGAGCCCGGTTTTGCCCACCCCAACGCATGTCGAGGGTCGGCTTCCATTTGGCGATGATCTCTCCCAGAAAAGCCGATTCAAATGGCTTCGCCACCGCCACAGGGACGATCGCATCCATCTTGCCCACGGCATCGGTCAGGCGCTCCGCATAACCCACCGCCTCATCCGGCCGCCGCTCCCACAACTCCGCGAGTTGGTTCAGGATGTCCATCCATTGGCCTTTGCGGAAATAGGTCCCTCCCCAAATCGGCCTCCCATCCGGCAATGCCACACAGTTCAGCGGCCATCCACCCTGACCCGTCATGAGCTGCACCGCGTCCATGTAGATCTGATCGATGTCCGGGCGCTCCTCGCGGTCCACTTTGATGCTGACAAAGGACGCATTCTGAATCGCCGCCACCGCATCGTCCTCGAAGCTCTCATGCTCCATCACATGGCACCAATGGCAGGCCGTATAGCCCACGGAAATGATGAGCAGCTTGTTTTCCCGCCGCGCCTTCTCCAGTGCCTCCTCGCCCCATGGATGCCAATCCACCGGGTTATAAGCATGTTGCAGCAGGTAAGGGCTGCTCTCTGAAATGAGGTGGTTGGGGTTGCGGTGGGACATGGGTCTTCCTTTTGATGAATTCAAATGCGATTCCTGCCGACCTGCCGGCCCCTCGTTACATCAACCGTTGCCGGGCAACCTCCGCGAGGATGACCCCCACGGACACGCCCACATTCAACGAGCCAATCTGCCCAAACATCGGGATGCCCACATGCGCGTCGGCGCTCTTGACGATGCGGGGCGTGATGCCCTTTTCTTCTGATCCGAAGACGAGGCATATCGGCCCCTTAAGGTCGGTTTCCCAGAGGGGATTGGCAGCCTTCTCGGCACAGGCCACAAGGCGTACGCCCAGGTCGCGGAGCTGATAGACGGCGTCTTGCAGGTGGCGCACCCGGCATACCGGGACGTGATTGAGCGCGCCCGCACTCGCTTTCAGGCGTCCCGGCCTGATGCGCGCTCCCCTGCTCAGGGATCACGATCGCATGCACACCCAGGCACTCAGCTGTGCGGGCGATGCCACCGAAGTTGCGGACGTCGCTCACTTGGTCCACCATGAGGAGGAGGGGCTCCACGCCTTTTTCCTTCAAGCCATTGACGATGCCTTCGAGGTCGCCATAAGCCACCACACCGGTGAAAGCCAAGACTCCTTGGTGATTCATTCCCTTGGTGAGGCGGTCCAGCTTCTCCACCGGCACCACCTGGATCGGGATGTTTTGGGAGCGGGCGAGTTCATAGACATCGTTGCGGAGCTCGCTGTCAAGGCCCTTTTTGAGGAGGATCTTATCGATCTGCCTTCCTGCCTCCATGGCCTCCATCACCGTGCGGGCACCGTAGATGAAGTCCTTGCCCTCCATCTTATCCTCGTCATGGTCCGGGCGGCGGTTGTCGCGGCGGTCATTGGGGCGGCCACGGCCTTCGTCACGGCGGTTGGGGCGTCCTTGGGGGCGGTCTCCGCCTCTGTTGGGGCGGGAGCTGCGGCGCTCCTCGTTATTTTCTTCTGGCATCATTGTCTTTTCCCTAAAAATGAGAAAGCAGGACTGGGCCGTGGCCGCAATCCTGCTTCCTAATGAATTTCAATTCTTATTCGAGCACGGAGTCTGGCTCGGGTTGCAGCGAGTCACCGCCGGGCACCGAAGGATTCATTTCCTTGGGTGCGCCTGCGCCGCCGCCCTTGGTGGACTCTTGGCGGAACTGCTCGGCCATGGCCTTGAACTGCGGATCCTTGCTGTCCTGGAAGGCGATGTCAGCTGCGCGGATGGCGGTGTCGAACAGCTTCATCTCGCGGGCCTTCTGCATCACAAACGGCACTGCGCTCATGAGGCGGTCGTACTCGGGCAGCTTGGTGTCCGACTTGTTGTAGTAGGTCACCCAAGCGTCGGCCTTGTTCAGCACCTTGTCGAAGTTGCTCTTGACCTTTTCCAGGTTGTCGAGGCGTTCCCAGACGGTGGCGGCGAACATCGGGTAGATGGCGTCATTGCCACGTGCGGCGTCGCTGATGCTGTCATCGGCCATGGTCAGCAGCTCGGCAGCCTTGGTCTTGAACTCCTCGATCTTCTTCTTGTTGGAGGAGATCACGCGGTCGAGGCTGTCAGCCTTCAACGGTTCTTTTTCCTTGAGGCCACGCATGTACTTGTTTTGGCTCTCCAGGCACTCCATGTCGTCCGTAAAGGCATTGGCAGCGCGGAAGATCATGCTGGACATGTTGCCGATGATGGTGCGACGGATGTGGTCGTCCAGGTACATGGTGGTGTCCGACAGGTTCCGGTACTTGAAGGTCTTCATGAGCAAGTCATAGGAGATGTCCTTCTGGACGCGGCCTTGGCGACCGTAGGGGTCGGTGGTCGGGCAGGGGAACTTGGTGAAGTCCACAGGCACCACACGGTTGGCGAGACCTTCCACTTGGAAGAAGGGCTGCAGACCGATGTAGCTGCTCGGCGGGATGGTGCTGCTGAAGTAGATCGGGCGCTCCCAGCAGTTGTTGGCGTTCGTGAGGATGATGTCCAGGATGAGCCAATCTTGCTTGAGGAGGTAGGACTGCGAACCGCCACGGGTGGCGATGGCCCACTTCACTTTGGGTGCGATCAGGTAGGAGGCGTACTCGGGGAGCACGGTGCCATTGTCCAGCACGCACTTGCGGTCCACGGGGATTTCCACCAGCTTGCCACGCTCCCAGGGGCGGAATGCACCTTCTTCGCCGATGTAATCGCTTTGGGGCGAGGAGATCGGGAGGGGCGGTGACTCGTTGCTCTGCTGCTTCATCTGGTCGATGTACCAGTCGGTGTTGAGCAAGCTCAGGTTCACGACCCGGACGTCCGTACGGATGCCTTCCACTTCTTGGAGGTACCAGAGGGGGAAGGTGTCGTTGTCACCGTTGGTGAAGAGGATGCCGTTTTTCTTGCAGCTGTTCAGCAAGTTGAAAGCGGAGTCCGGAGCGACGAATTGGATGTGACGGCTGTGATCGTCCCAGTTCTGCGCAGCCATGAGGATCGGGGAACCGAGCGGCAGGAAGCAGATGGCGGCGGCGACGGTCTTGGGCAGCTTCGCGAGGTCGCGGAGCAGGTCGTAGATCGCGACCACGGCCAGACCGACCCAGATCGCAAAGGTCTGGAACGAGCCAGCGTATGAGTAGTCACGCTCACGCGGCTGTGCCGGCGTCTGGTTCAGGTACAGGATGATGGCGAAGCCCGTGAAGAAGAACAGGAGCAGGATGCTCGTCGCGTCCTTGTAATTCCGCACGAATTGATAGACCATGCCGAAGAGGCCGAGGAGCAGCGGGATCAAGAAGTAGTGGTTCTTGCCAGCGTGGTTCAGCATTTCGGAGGGTTGGCCCTTGAAGCGACCGAACTCGAATCCGCTTTCCCAGCCCCAGTCCTGCACGTCGCTTTCACGACCTGCGAAGTTCCACATGAAGTACCGGAGGTACATGTGGCGGACTTGGTAGTCGAAGAAGAACTTCATGTCGTCGCTGAAGCTCGGGCTGTCGTCCGCAGGAGAGTCGGAGGCGCCTTTTTTCTTGACGTAATTCTTGTAGCCGTATTCCCCGGTGTAGTGACCGCCTTGGGGCGAGTGCATACGGGGGAACCAGACTTTGCCGGAGCGGTAATCCACGTCCTGCTTGAAGCCCGACCAGAGGTAGCGGTCCTCAATGCGGGTGACGTCCAGGGTCTTGGTATCGATGGCGATCTTGCGACCGTCCTTGAGTTTGGTTTCAAACTTGTCACCGTTGTTGGGAGCAGGTGCGGTATAACCCACAGCCTTGCCATCCTTCACGTTCAGTGCGCCGCCGCCATCCAATTCGTAGGAGCCGCCAGCCAAGAAGCGGGGCTCTTTGGGATTGACATAAGCCTCACGCTCATACTTCACCTCTTGGTTGCGACCGCTGACAGCGTCATTGTAACGCACGCCGCGGAGAAGGGGAGAGTCCCCATACTGCTCACGCTTGAGGTAGCTGATCATGGAGGCGATGCTGCTCGGGTCGTTTTCGTTGATCGGAGTGCCAGCGCCAGCGCGGATCACGATCATGGTGTAGCTGGAGTAGCCGACCACGATGACCAAGATGCTCCAGCAGGCGGTGTTCACCACGCTGCGGAGGGAGGTATTGGCGCCGAAGATGCGGCTGCCGAAGCGGTTGTTTTGCGTAAGAACCAGGCCCGCGATCAATGCACCGATTGCAAAGACCATGAAGACGATGATGCCAGTGCCGAAGCCCATGCCCATGCCGGTCTTCTCGTAGAGGCCAGCCTCAGCGTCCATGCGCTCGGAGCCCACGAAGAAGCGCTCAAAGCTCCACGCAATCTCAGCAGACCATTGGATCACGCCGTACTGCACAAGGGCGAGGATCACGATCGAGGTCACGAAGGTCACCACGATGCCAAGCGGGGAGATCTTGAACTTGCGGAAGTAGTACACGAACGCCAGCATCGGGATCGCGAGCAAGTTCAACAAGTGCGTACCGATGGACATGCCCATCACGAAGGCGATCAGGACGATCCATTTCAGGTGATCCGGCTCATCCGCACGCTCTTCCCACTTGAAGATCAGCCATACAACGGCTGCAGTAAAGAAGGAGCTGAGGGCATAAACTTCCGCTTCCACGGCATTGAACCAGAAGGAGTCGGCGAATGCGCAGGTCAATGCTCCGACCATGCCCGAGGCCATGATGACCATGATCTCGGTGAAGTCCAGCTCGCGGTTGGTGTTGCTGGTGATGAGCTTCTTGGCCAGGTAAGAGGTGATCCAGAAGGTGAACATCACGCAGAATGCGCTGGCGAGCACACTCACCATGTTCACCCACCAAGCCACGGTCTCGGGCGATGAAGCGAACATCGCGAAGAAGCGGCCTAGGATCAAGAAGAAGGGTGCTCCCGGCGGGTGAGGTACCTCGAGCTCGTTGGCGCAAGCGATGAACTCGCCGCAGTCCCAAAAGCTGGCCGTGGGGGCCATGGTGAGGTAATAGGCGATAAAGGCCACCAAAAAGGAAACCCAGCCACCGATGTTGTTAATCAATTTGTATTGCATCTTACCTGGAATTGATGGGCTGGCAAATGCTGCTGCATTCTGTGGTCAGATCCAAAGCCACGCCCCGGTCTCCACAGTCTTGCCAACTGCGATCTTGATCGAATTAAATGCGGATGTAGGGATAGTTGGGGGTGGAGTACACGTCCTCGTAGAGCTCGCTGGCGTCCGGGTAGGGGGACTCTTCAGCGAAGCGCACGCTTTCTTCGACCACGGCCTCCACGCGGGCCTCGATGGCCTCGAGTTCCGCAGGGGTAGCGACCTTGTGCTCGTAGATGTAGGCACGGATTTCGAGGATCGGGTCCTCGTTCTTGTAGGCTTCCAGTTCCTCCTTGGTGCGGTACTTCGCAGGGTCGGACATGGAGTGACCTTTGTAGCGGTAGGTCTTCATTTCGAGGAAAACCGGACCGTGGTCGGGCTGACGCACGAGAGCGACGGCCTTCTTCATTTCTTCATAGACGGCCATGACGCTCATGCCATCGACTTGCCAGGAGGGCATGTCGTAGGCGAGGCCCAGCTTCCAGAGCTCGGTCACGTTGGAGGTGCGCTCCACGGATGTGCCCATGGCGTACTCGTTGTTCTCGACCACGTAGATGACCGGAAGCTTCCAGGTCATGGCCAGGTTAAAGGCCTCGTGGAGGGCGCCTTGGCGTGCAGCACCGTCGCCAAATGCGCACACGGTGATACGGCCATCGCCATTGTACTTGCTGCCAAATGCGAATCCAGCGCCGAGCGGGATATGCGCACCCACGATGCCGTGTCCACCGAGGAGGTAGTGCTCCTTGCTGAACATGTGCATGGAGCCACCCTTGCCTTTGGAGCTGCCGGTGCGCTTGCCATACATCTCAGCCATCACCGCATTGGCGGAAATGCCTCTAGTGAGTGCCATGCCGTGGTCGCGATATGCCGTGATGAGGTAGTCGTCTTTGTGGATGGCTGCCTCGATGCCCGAAGACACCGCTTCCTGCCCAATGTACAAGTGGCAAAAGCCCTTGATCTTTTGCTGCATGTACATTTGGCTCGCCTTTTCCTCGAACCTCCGCTGGAGCATCATCTCCTCGTACCAGTGCAGGAGCAACTCTGTGGAGTAGGGCTGGGCTGCCTTCGTCTTCGAACTCGTTTTTGCCATGCTAAAACGCGATTACATCCAATTTGAGCGGCCAAATTAATCAAATTTTTCACATTCAAAGCCGGGCGACCGTTTAAAAAGGCTTAACGTTGGTGAAGGAACTGTAACGGTTTTGAGCCATGGATCAGAGGGTTAGGTGCCAAGCGAGGCGGTGAGAGGCGGCGGCCTCTGGCCGCACGCCGATGGAACATTTGCCTCCGGCGGGTAAACTTGCAATGGACTCGAAGTGCCCCCATTCCCAGGCATTCGCCGGAGGCATGCCGAGAATCGGGACGGTAGTCCTACGGCAAGATGCCGTGGGCTCGCGCCGCCATGTCTCCATTTCTCTTCCTAATCCCGAAAAATGCGAACTTGCCACCTGAATCCATCCTTGGCACCCATGAAAACCTATGCGCTGCGCCTCCGACCCGGGCAAGACTTGAAGGCTGAACTGATCCAATTCACGCAGCAACAGGGTTTGCAGGCCGGGATCATCCTCACCTGTGTGGGTTCTTTGCAGAAGACCGCGGTCCGGTTGGCAGGCAAGGACACCCTCCGGAACTGGGACCAACCCGTCGAGATCGTGTCTCTGGTCGGCACCCTCTCCGCCGAGGGCGCCCACCTCCACCTCAGCATCGCCGACGGCGAAGGCAATGCCTTCGGAGGTCACTTGGTGGAGGGCTGCCTCATTTACACCACCGCAGAGATCGCCATCGGGGAACTTGAGGACCTCAAGTTCATCCGCGCTGTGGATCCGGCGACGGGTTACAAGGAGTTGGAGGTCGGGGAGCGTTTCGGGAAATGACCGGTACCGATTTCACAGTCATTCGCAATGACGGGCATTGTTCTGCCAGGACATCGGACACCCATCGAGCTTTTGGTTTTGGGTGTCAACGGAGGCCAATTCACTCTTGGTCGATGTCAGGAAGACCTTGCTCATGACCACGATGGGTTGGTTGCGCACTTACATGGCCGTGGCAATCGCTGAGCCGGCGAAGTTTCAAAGCGAGGACACATGGGTTTGGCCGGGAGGGCCTTGGCTTACAGCTAGCCGGATAGTCCCCGCGTGTCCATGGAACCATGATGGGAAGTTGCGTCTCTAAAAGAACTTGGCGCGTTTCAGCAACGACCTTGAACTCCTTCACCAGCTAGTCACACGGGTATGGGGAAGCTGAGTCTCCACTTGTTTCATGACTTGCCGATCCGCTGGGACGCTTCGGATTGTGAGTTGTCTTAGCGCTTTTAATTCGGACAAAATTGGCAGGGCAAGCGATAGGCTGAAAGATGTGCAACACGACAAATCGAGTGACCGAAGCCGTGTAAGGCCACTGAAGCTTTGGGGAAGAGTAACAATGGAAGTCTCAGAAAGATCAAGATGTTCCAACATCGTCAATTGGCCAATGCTATCAGGCAAGGCTGTGATAGGTGTACGGGACAGGTCGAGCTTGCGCAGGCGTCTTGGTTTTCCCATGTTTTTGGGAAACGTTCGCAAGCCTGTATTTCTCAACCTCAATTCCCTCAAGGCTGGCGAATTTTGAAATTCCGGCGGCAAATGGTCCAGTTTTTCATTTCCACTGAGGTTCAAGATTTGCAATGTGGGATGCTGCGTCAACCAAAAGGGCAATGCTTGTAGTTGGTCGCCAACGGCCAAATACTGCAAAGGCATACTTAACAGATAATCCGGCAGGTCTATATAGTCCCCACCTTGCAACTCTAGGTACTGCAAACCCTGCATGTATTGCAATCCAATCGGAAACACTTGAAGACCCTTTTCTCCTAACAATCCGTTCATCGTCAAGCGCTCCAACCAAGGCATTTGATACAACACCGACGGGAATTCCTCGGCAATCGCATAGCGGATTTCGAGATCACGCAGGGATGTAAGATGCTTAAAGTCTGGAGGTAGCGCTCCGATCGGATTGGCATTCAATTTCAGGTTTTTCAAGTTGGGAAGGG
>JAXLVK010000002.1:0-117136 GCA_046329055.1 Bacteroidia bacterium | reverse complement strand
GCTTCCGGCACTCAGAAATTCAATGCAAATTTGATCATGCGCCTCGGGACATCCTTTCTCATCCTGCTCCTGCTCACCCTGAGCCTGGGTCTCACCGCCCAGACACGGCGCATCGCCCACCGCAGCCATTCGGGTGTCCCGGCAGCCTTCGCGACCCTCCTCGACGATGACCATGGCGGCAACCCTGTCCCGGATTGGGACCGCAAGGACGAGAAATGGAATGTCCACCCCTTCATTGCCAAGGTCAGGAAACACTACGAATCCGAAGGCGACAAGGTCAAGAAGGCCGACAACCCCAAAGCAGAAACCAAGGACAGCGTCCGGGTCCTCATCAATGGATGGGGCGACCCGCAGGTGATCCCGCCGGACGAAAACAAAAAGGCCCCGCAAGAGGCCTCCATCATCCGCATTCCCAAGCAATCCACCGACCAAGACAGCAGCAGCCCAGCAGCAGCGGCCTTGCCAGAAATCACGCCTTTCCGCCTCGCGCACCGCAATCCCGATGCGCCAGCGAAAAGCAACCTGTCCCTTTGGATTTTGGCGGCGGGATTGATCCTCACGGTCCCCACCAGCATCTACTGGGCGACCCGCAGAAGCCTGCGCTGACCTAGACGGTCTTCCCTTCCTTGTGGTATTCGCGCCGGATCGCCTCCACCAGCGATTTCTTGCTCAGGCGATTGCTCCCTTCCTTGATGGTCTGCAAGCAGGCATACTGGATCGCATTCACGATCGCGCCGCCGCTGAGTTCGTACTGCATGGCGATGCTGCCCAGGTCCACATCGGTGTCCAAGGAAGCCGCCGCCGGGATGGACTGCCGCCACAATTGGATCCGCTCCTCCTGCCGGGGCATCGGGAAATGCACGATGCTCTGGAACCGTCGGGTAAATGCGTCGTCCAGGTTGCTGCGCAGGTTGGTCGCCAGCAGCACGAGGCCCTCGTACTCCTCCACCCGTTGCAGCAGGTAGCTCACCTCCTGGTTCGCGTAGCGGTCGTGGCTGTCCTGCACATTTGTCCGCTTTCCGAACAAGGCATCGGCTTCGTCGAAAAACAGGATCCAGTTCTTCCGCTCAGCCGCATCGAAGACCTTCGCGAGGTTCTTTTCCGTCTCCCCAATGTACTTGCTCACGATCATGCTCAAGTCGATCCGGAACACCTCCAAGCCCGCGTACTTGCCCAGCAGGGTCGCACAGAGCGTCTTTCCGGTGCCGGGAGGGCCATAAAACAATGCCCGGTAGCCCGGCTTCACGATGCGCTTCATCCCCCAGTCGTGCATGAGGGTATGGCTGTGCTGCAACCAAGTCAGGATGTCCTCCAGTTGGCGGAAGACGCGGTTGTCCAGCACGAGGTCGGTCCATTCCAGGTTGGTCGCGATGATCTTGGCCGGGAAATCGGCGCTGAATTTGGGTGTGCGGGGCCTGCCCACCCAGACATGGTCCAGCAATTCCTGCTTGGCGATGAGCACCCCGTACAGATGCGACTCCCCGATGCCCACCGGGCCGAGTTCCAGCAAGGAAAGCCGGGCAAATGCATGGTCCGGTTCGAACAGCCGCAGGACATCCAGCCGCTGCGCGATGCTTTGGCCGTAGAAAAAGTAGCAGACGGACTGTGCCGATGGCAGAAGCAGCGTGCCGTTTGTGGCCTTCTGAGCCCCGAATTCGGATACACCGGAGTTGGTCTCGGCGCTTTGGACATTCAGCACCTCCGTCAATGACGGCTCCAGGTGCGTGGACAATGCAAAAATCAATGCGAACCGCTCCAGATCTCCAAAGCTTTCCTCCAAAAGGAGCTCGGTATATGGACAAGGATAATCAGCTGGATCAGGCTTGGGAATCGCCTCTAAGCTCTCGTATTCGCTGGCTCCGGCATTGAAATGGAGGAAATAGCGGTACCGCAAGGCCTCCTTCAGCCAGTTCAACTCCGCCTCCAGATAGGCGGCTGTGATCTGCATTGTCTCCGTCACCATTGTACGAATATCATTCTCGATTGCCACCCTAGTCGGATGGTGCTGAATCCCCATGGAATCCTGTCCAGCAAGATATCCATCGTTTCGCGTTCCAGGTGCACGATCCAGCCATTTTCATCGCTGCGAATATTGCCCGCCCGCTGAAGGAAGGTCTGCCGCAAGCCAGCACGGCTCGTGCGCTTGACCGCGCCCCAGTTGACGATGATCGCGTCCACCATCTCGTCCGCAGCGGCATACTGCGCCTCCGTCAATCCCAATTCGGTCGGAACTGGGTCCGTGGGGTGGAGCCCGGCCATCACTTTGCAAAATCCCAGCTCATGGTCCTGCACCTCACCTACTGTCCCAGTGGCCACGTAGCGCAGCAGGTGGACAGCGGCAAATTGCGCCTCAGGGCTCACGAATTCGCGCTTTTCGAGCCATTCCAGCCGTTTGAACAGCGGCCCGATGTAGGGCCAAGCGATGACCAAGCCCGCATAGAGTACGCCCATGCCATGCTTGGGATCATTTTGCCGCCAAGGGATGTGCAACGGCTCGGTTTGGGTGCGGGGAATGAGGGATTCAGGATTTTGCGCCCATTGTTCCCGGAAGCGGCGGAAGCGCTCGGCGATGCTTTCCTCCTCGGCGCTGCGGGGGACCCCGGGGGACTCGGGGGACTCTTCGACTTTCTCGGTAGTCGCCGAGGAGTCGGTTGACTCCAAAGCCTCTCCGTTCTTGGCGGTAGTCGTCAGGGATTCCGGGGACCCTTCGACTTTCTCGGTAGTCGCCGAAGAGTCGGTTGACTCCAAAGCCTCTTCGACCTTGGTGGTAGTCGTGAGGGATTCCGGGGACTCTGTTTCGGCTGAAATGGGCCTTTCTGAGGAATTTACCGCTAGCGGTTCCTCCTTTTGCAGCGATTTCACCTGCTTTTCGGCATCGGGGGATTCTTCGGACAAGGCTTTGCGCTTGGCCTCATCGGAGTCTTGGGCCATCGGCTCGGGAAGCTTTTCCGTCGAAGGAGCCTCCTCGATTGCGGGCAACTCGTTCGAAGAAACAACGGTTGATTCCTCCGCGACCTCCCTCCCAGGGATTTCAGGTTCCGGCGAATGCAGTGGCTCTTTCACCTTCTCAACTGATCCCTCTGAGGACAATGATTCGGATTCGGCGCGATCCACAACCACTGGATTTTCTTCTGGCAGCTCGTTTTCCTGATTGGGTTTCCCTTCCGATTCCCTTGCCTCAGCCACATCCTTGGAAATGGGAGGAACAGGATCTGGATTCGACGAAACCTGGTTTTGCGGCGGCACTCTAGGCTCCTCGTTCTTCGCATCGGTGACGGGGTCCTTCATGAGGGGCGGCACCTGACCTTCGGGCTGATTCAGGATTGAATCGTTGGGCGGTGACTGGACCGTCTCGTCCGTCATGGGAGGGGGAATGTCATCTTGCGGTTGTGCGGAAAATGGCTCTTGTAGTTCTGGAACTGTGGTCAATCCATGATCCGCTGCGGGAGTATCCAAGGATATTTGCGTCGCAAGCTCCTCTTCCACGTGGGATCCACGTTGTTCCGTCAAATTGGGCCCCTCGGGAGCTGAAACTTGAGCTTCGGGCGAAAAAGGCTCTTGCGTTGGCGCGACTACCGTCTCCGATTTCAGGGACTCCTCCTCCGACCGAGTTCTTTCTTCGGAAGGCAATTGCAGCTCCTCTTGTGCGGCCGGTTGAATTTCCGCCAATGCATCGACTTCGCCTTGCGGCTGATCGAGGACTTGGTCCTTCCGCGTCTTTTGCAGGGCTTCCGGCCTGACCTCGTCCCCCTGCTCGGCTTTAGGCGAATGCTCTCCTTCGAGGCCCTCGTCACGGATCAAGGGCTCCTCTGACACCAAGGCATCCGACAGCTTTGCGGGCGCCAATGCCGCGTCAGGCTCCATCCCCGCCAAGGTTGCCATTTCCACGATGGCCTGCACCGTGTCCACTGAGATTGCACCCTCAGGTACCACTGAAGCCGCACGCAGGAGCAACCAAACCCGATCCAAGGGCCGGAAGATGGGCTGCGGCAACAGGGATTGGAGGTAGATGGGCAAGATGTCCACTGCATTCGTTGCCAATTCGGGCAGGAGCGGCACCATGGACAGGCTGCTTTCCCAAAGGCGCAACGCAAACATGCCAGCATCCATGGGCAGGAGGGGGCGCTGACCATGCATCCTTGCCAGGTCCCGATGAATCTGCAAGACGGCCTCCGACCGCGCGCCCAGCAATCGCTCGACCGCCAGCAAGCGAGTCGCCTCCGACATCGTCCAAGCCAGGCGCAGCAGCACGGTGGGCAGGTTCATCACCTTTTTGAGCAAGGCCAGCTGAGGCCCATCCGCCGAGCGCAACAGCCGCACCAATTGTGCCTCGGGATGAAAATCG
This sequence comes from Bacteroidia bacterium, assembly GCA_046329055.1. Lineage (GTDB taxonomy): Bacteria > Bacteroidota > Bacteroidia > J057 > JADKCL01 > JADKCL01. Next base: position 112,791 of record JAXLVK010000002.1, on the reverse strand, counting down.
ACGGGGGACAGCCATTCAGGGACATCGCCATACACCAGGTAGTGCATCAGGAAATTCCAGTCCGCATCCCCAGAATCGTATTCACCCAGCGACCGGGGCTCATTGGACTCCGCTGATTTCAGGACTTCCTCCATCTGTTGACGGAGCTGAAGCTCGAGCTGCTCCTCCAGATGCTCGGGACTCAAATCCCAGCCTGTTCGGCCCAGATTGAGTTCCAGGTGATCAAGGCGGATCATCCTGTCGGGCGGCACCATGTCGTCCAGTACCTTTTCCAGCACGGGCAGCAGCCGCGCGTAGTAGAGGTCCCGAAAGGCATCCTGTACCTGCCGAACCCCGGGTTCCTGCGGAACCACGAGCTCCAGCACCTGCCGCCCAATCTTATGTACCTGCCCTGGCAATGTCCGCTACCTCACACCTTAGGGGGGTTCCAATTGGAGATATAGTAGCCAAGTTGCCGAGCATCGAATGGAATCGTCTTCGAGGACAGCATGCCCTTGAAGATCTCTCCCACCGGCAGGTCCATGATGCCGACGTTGCGCAGCATGGAAATGTCGTCGGTGATCCGGTTGAACACGTAGTCCAGTCCGCCCCAGCGATCCACATCTCCGATGGCCTTGGTCACCTCAATCAACGAGTCGATGATCAGGGTATAGACTCCCATGTAGAAATCCTGCTCCTGCGTGAAGAAAGGAGCTCGCTGAATCCTATAAACCAGGTACTCAGTGGTGTACTGGTAGTTGTACATGTAGTTGCCCAGGATCATCTGCGCCGCGTTGTTGGGATCCTTCGGATAGTTCTCGAAGTTGGTCTGCACCCCGTTCAACAGGAACTGCGCACTGTACTGCTCATATTCCCCGATGTTGTAGTAAGGTGACTGCCCGAAGTTGAACTCGTAGTTGTAGTTCGGCAGACCTCCATTGCCGCTCCCCACCACATCGAGCACGAGATGACCGATCGCTTTCGGGATGAATCCCGATGGGGTCAGTTCACCCCTGAGCATGGGCACCACGATGGGTCCGACCTGTACCGCTTGCAACTGCAGGGCGGTGTAGTCTGCCCCGTTCTGACCGAACGGCGTGAAGTAAATGAAGGCCAATCGTGTGTCGTAGAAGCCACCCAAGGGATTACCCTGACTATCTGCAAAGTACAGCTGGGGCATGCCGGCCTTCACGTCTTGTTCGGTGACCAGGTCCGTCAAGTCCGTCTTCTCACCCAAGACCAATGTCCGCTGCATCTCGAAAGTCGGCAGGTTGCCTGGCTTGTCGATGATCAAGGACAAGACTCCAGAGGACATCGGGATGAAATCCGATTCGTAGAGGCTACCCTTGTAAAGCGGAATCTGGATATAGGTCTGACTACCATCCGCCAACACTCCGAGCAGCCCGTACTTGGCATCGGGGGTGTCCGCGATCGCCAAGGTGTTCAGACCTGCTGGCAGGAATTCCGCTTGATCGGAGGCGCGGCCATCGGCCCACCGGAAGTTCAGTTGATTGATGCCGGAGTCCTTGTCCTGTTGGCTGAAGAGGTCCTCCAATCGGGTCTTCTCGGACGCGGGCACCGTTCGGGAATCTGCAAATGAGGGGAAGGGCACGCTGTAGGCGAAGTCCACGATCAGCTGGCCAGTGTTGACAATCATGTCCCCAGCAGGACTGGGCTTCACCTTGTACATCGGGATGACGAGCTGCGAGAAGCCTTTGCCGTCTGCATTGAGCACCACCACTGCATTCGGGGCACCATCTGCTGGATTGGCGTAGATCTTCAGGAAGTTCAGACCCAGGGGCAGATTGGTCTCCAAAGAGGGCTGCTCGGACTTGCCGACAAATCTCAGCTCGATGTCATTTGCCCGATCCTTCTCGGACATGAGGTCACTCACCACAGCAGGCCTGCCGGGAAGCAGTTGGATGGCGGAGGAGAACGAACCAGGTCCGGCGTTGCCCACGTTGAGCACGACCTGGCCAGACTGCATTACCTTGAAGCCACTGAGACCCAACATTCCCTTGATCATCGGGATGGTGATGACCATGCCCTCGGAAGTGGAGGAAGTCACGACCTTCAGTGAGCTGTCAAGGGTGTTGCTGGGCCCGCCTTCGGAGAGGAATGCCTCCAAGAGACCCAACGGCATCTCGGGAATCACTGACACGGGTGCGCCTGACTTGTCCGCAAACCTCAGGACGCTCATCCCCGCTTTCATGTCTTCAGCACTGATAATGTCGGTGAGTTGGATGCTCTCGTCAGGGTTCACATTCGTATTGTAGAGGAATGGCCCCGGACCCGATCCCAGACGCACCTTCACAGTGACCGTATAGATGCGGTGCCCGATCAGGTAGCCTTTGTTGGGCTCCACTGCCCCGACACGGAAGACGATATCGCCAGTGAATTCAGGCGTTGACTGGAACACCCAGCCGCTCAGGTACCCGGATTCATCCTTGTAGATTTCCAGGGCCTTGACTCCGTATGGCAGCAAGATGTTGTTGACGAAATGGGTTCCGTCGAAGAACTTCAACTCCCAGCCATCGGCGACCTCTTTTTCGGAGAGATAGCTGTTGTTGGAATACTGCTCGAAGGGCTTCAGGTTGTAGGTGAAGTCGAAATCAGCGACAGGCAGCACCGTGACTTGAATGCTTCCTGACTTGACCGCTTGGTTGGTGACGCCACCCAGCAGGTACACTTCGTAGTTCCACGTGATCAAGCCATTGTAACCCAATACAGGCTGCAGCATGAACCCGGTATCGGCCACACCCTTAGGCGCCACTGCGATCAATTCCAAGCTTGCAGCGCCTTCGGGCAGGGTTTGCACCGTGGTGTTGCCCGCTCCCGTGTCCGCAAGGCGCAAGTTGAAGCTGAAGAATTCGAGGCTTCCGCCACTGTCAGTGTTGTTGGTGGTCGGGAACCTCAGCCGCAGTCCGCTATCGATGTCGGAGGGTGACAGCAGGTCGAAGATCACCAAGGTCTCGTTCTCCATGATGGTGTACTTGTCCCCAGTGACGAGGGGCGGCAGCACGTGGAGGATCATGGTGCACTGGGAGGTCACCGCGAAAGTGTCGCCCTTCATGGTACCCTTGAAGAAGCTGAAGGTGACCGTGCCAGAGAATCCGGGGCCGGGCTGCACTTTGAAGGCCTGGAATGGATCAATCGATCCGGTCACGGTGACCACCGAGGCGCTCACCAATCCGGTGGGCAGCACAGGCAACACATAGACTGGAGCGCCATTGTGGTTGTACCGCAACTCCACGCCCTGCGCGGCCTCGTCGGAGGTCAGCACTTTCATAAGCGTGGTGGCTTCATTGGCGGGGATGTCGTATTCCTGCAGGCAGGGTGCCTGGGTCGGATTCACCAGGATGACGAGGGTGCACTCGCCGTGGATCACGAAGTTTTCGCCCTCGACCACGCCCTTGTAGAATGGCACAAGCGCGGAAGTGGAGGTATTGCCGTCCGTTGCGACCTTGAGGATGGTGCCCTTGAAGTTCGAGTCGAAGTCGGTGACCTTCACTGCCACGATCTGCGGGAATGGACTGTTCAGGAGATTGACTGGTTGGCCGCCAGCACCCTTGAGGCGCACTTGCAAACCTTCCTCGCGCTCCTCTGGGCTCAGGACATTGCGGGCCTCGACGTCCTCGCCAGCTGTGAGGGACACGGTGACCTCGCATGGCATCAGCTGGCAGCGGCAGGTGACGATCACGGTGATCATGCCCTCGCAATGGGCCTTGCCGCCCTCGTAGCGGACACGGTAGGGTAGCCTGACAGTTCCTTCGAAGAGCAGGCTGGAATTGACTTGCAGGGAGTTCTTGAGCAGCGTGGCATTGAACTCCGGCGTGGAGATCGAGGTGCTTTCGGAGCCATCCTCCTTGAGCAGTCGCAGCACGAACGGCGCCCGGTCTGCAAATGCCATGAAGGGGTCCACGATCTTGAGGGTCTCGCCTTGCGTGACCATGTAGGTGTAGTCCTTGCAGCAGCAGCATGGCTCGGAAATGAGGCCGAGAGGCTGCCGGGTCAGGATGAGCACCTTGCCCAGCGCGGTTTGGCCGGAGATGGTGTCGGTGACTTCGTAGGTGATCTCAGAAATCTCTCCCCCCTCCAGCGGGATGCCGAAGAATGCCTCGTAACGGAGCACATTCACTGGCGCGCCGGGAACGAGCACCTTGGGGTCCGAGATCAATGTCGCCACGCCTCCAAGTGCACCCGGGGCATGCACGACGCTCTTGATCGCGACCTTGATGTTGGCGGCCTGATCGGCAGGCTTCATGCCCGCGAGGTCGTCGTTGTCGAGGATGCGGATGTCCACGGAGGCACCCGGCGTCACGATGGCGGTATCGCCTTGCAGGACAAACTGCGGCCGCGCGACGGGCTTCACCTTCGCTGGCAGGCGGTCCAGGGTCTCGCTCGCCAGGTAGGGCAGTGAGAAATCCGCCACCACGATCTTCCTTGACACAGGGCCAGGCAACTCGGGGGCGAGCATGTTCTGATAGGCCTCCCAAAGCATCTGAAGCTCCTTGGGACTGCCATCCGGCACCTTGGTATTGGAGACGGCCCGGACCGCGAGTGTCCGTACCTTGAATTCCTCTTTGGGCAGCAGGGGCTGGTTGTCAGAATTCAGGACCGAGGCCATGAACTTGTCCAGCAGGTCTTCCGGCTGTGACGTGAGCAACTGAGCCTTGATCTCAGGGGTGATGCCATTGTCGAGCACGGTCATCATGGCATTCAAGGCGAGCTGCACCACCTTGCCCATATAGTCCTCCTGCTCCTTGATGGGAGCCATCAGGCTAGCGGCGTAGCGGAACCATTCAGCGTCAATGCCTTGCTCCTGAAGCTTCTCGACATTGTACTTCATCATGGTCTGGACAAAAGCCTGCTGCGCATCCTGTGCCGCAAGGAGGTCGCCCGGCTTGCCCTTGGTTTGAATGTATTTCCGCAGGAAGGAAGGCCACATGGCGGTGGCGGACAGCCCTTCGATGACCAACATGTCCGGCCCGATGATCTGACCCCCCATCTCCTTCAGGACGTCGATGATGGCTCGCCGCATATAGGGGTTCTCGCCAGGACCCGCCATCGCCAAGTAGTCGGCGTATTTCTGGATGTCCTGTGTGAGCCCATTTTCAAAGCCCACGCCCTTTTTGACCGCAATCAGGAGGTTTTGATGGTACTCCGCCTTCAAGCGGGCGATTGCCCCAGGGCTCGGCTCTTTGAACCGCTTTTGGAGCCTGGTCTCGAAGGTGGGCCAGAATGCATCCAAGGAAACCATTCTCAGGAACTCCAAGTCCATGGAGCTGCCGTCGAATCCCAGGGCCTTGATGCCTTCAGCTGAGGACAGCGTCACTGCCAGGATATGGATCAAGATGTCCAGCAGGTCGGGCTCCGCAGGCTTTGCATTGATGTCGGCTGAGTCCAAGCGGGCGCGCTCCCCGCGCAATGCCGCGATGTAGGCCTCCAGTTCGTCTGCCCAGGCTTCTCTCTTGGCGCGGTCACTATCGGACTTCTCCAGCAACTCAAGGAACCCGTCAAGCAGGCTGCGCTGCACGTCCATGTCCAGGAACCGCTCCCCAGTGGACTTGGCGTACAGGCTCAGATAGGCGCTCCACATCTCGGACACATTGGCCCGACGCAATGTTTCGATGCCGCTGTCTGAGAGGATGAGCTTGCCGTAATTGAGGTAGGACTCCATCAGGAATGCCTTGAACGCGGCCAATCCATCGGACTCCTGCGGAGGCAGGAACTCGGACCCTTGGGCGATCGACTCTTTGTAGAGTTCCCACACGCCAGGCTGGATTTGGCGCTCGGACAGCACATTGCCATCCACGCTGTCCAGCACCTCCATGAACCTCGCGGTGAGGGAGGCCCGCAGCTTGGGGGTCAGGTCTTTGTCCATGGCAGCGGCTGCCTTGGCGAGATAGGATTCCCAGACGTTGGCGGGATGCTGCTGACGCAATTCGGCAAAGTCATCCGGCCCGAGGAAGCCGTCGTCCATCCTTTCGAGGATGTCCACCAAGAGGGTCGTCAGGCGCATCAACTCCTCCTTGGTCACCAGCGGACCGGAGTCCACGGAGTTGCCGCCGAAGGAGACGCCGAGCTTTTGCAGGTCGATGTTGTAGGAATCGGCCAGGTACTCGACATAGCTGGGCAGCAGGCCCTGTACGGTCTCGGAGGCTTTGCCGACCAGCTCATCCAACTGCAAGATCAGATCGCTGGCCAGTTTCGATTCATCTTTGATCGGCAGGAGGTCCCCCCGTTTGTTGAGGGCGTTGATGTAGTTCGGGAAGATGTTCTCCACCTTGGAGGACCGCAACCCGAGCAGCTCATTGGAGTCCAGCCCCTGTGGCGTGATGCCGTCCAGTGCTGCCACCAAGAAGAGCTTCATCTCCTTGTTTTCCAGATCGGGGTTGAAGCTGACGTCCATCAAGATCTCCCCGCCAGCCTCCTCGTCATCGAAGAGCGCCATCATGTCGAATTCTGAACGGAAGACTTTGTCCTCGCGGACCTCCTCAGTCAGGATGCCCCCATCCGGGAACTCAAGGAACTTGAACTGCTCCTCATAGACCAAGACGTAGGTACCACCCTTGTAGGTGCCGCCCAGGTGCTCGATGCCGGGGTGCAGCTTCGCGAAGTTGTGGAACAGCCTCGGCGAATGTTGACGGATGGCGTCGAGGTAGCCATGTGCCTGCTGAATCAGGTTCTGGAATTGCACCCAGAGGCGGTCATCCAAGAAGCTGCCGAGGATGGCCAGTGCCTGCTCAATCTCGAACTGAGTTGCATGGCGTTCGGTCAGGTCGCAGGGGTCCGGCGTCTGCCGCAGTAGCACATCCCGCTGATGGTTCAGCAGCAGCATCAGGTACTGGGCAAATGTCCGCAGCTCGGTGTACATGTACTGATAGAGGTCGGACAAGCCATCGGCGGCGAAGTTGGGGATCGCGCCTTTCACCATGGTGGGCAGGCCGTCCTTGGCCACGAAGTCCAGGAGCGTATTGGCACCCAGTGCGTAGATGATGTTTTCCATCACCGGGGTCTGGTCCATGTAGCGCTCCATGAGATCCATCGGCAGGGCAAGCCCCTTTTGCAGACCCTTGATGTCGTGGGCCCGGATTTGGCCGCGCAGGTTGGCCACCAAGGCATGCAGTGCCGCCCGCTGACCATGGTACTGCGATTCCAGCTGCGCCCATTCTGGGATGTTCATCACGAACTGCCGGAGGTCGCTCAGGTTCAACACCTTGCCAAATTTCACTGCCACCACGTCGAAGGCGAGGTTGTTCTTCTGCATCGATTCCCCAAGTGCATCAGCGCAGTCGTTCACATCGCGGTTCAGCATGTTTTGCACCCGCAGGAACGGCTTGTCATCGATGTCGTAGCAGAACGGCATCCGGACATGGGGCTTGCCAGAATAGGTCTCCGGCTCGAAGGACAGGACTTCATCGTGGAGCCCGTCGAGGTAGCGGTCCGGATCCCAGGACTGTGCCAGGGGCTGTGAGACGGTGTAGTAGTCCGGGATGCTGCCCTTGCCCACGAGGTATTCGTCCTCCTGCGAGGGCACCATCCGGGCCTCTCCATCCTTGCTCAGGAGGTTGCTGGGAATCTGGACATAGTGCTTGATCTGTTGCAGGATCCGCACGAAGAGGATCTGTGCCTGCCGCAGCTTGCGGTCTTGGGCCGGGGTCAGACCAAACTGGATGAAATAGTTGCGGTACTTGTCGTAGTGCCCGCTGTTGTAGATCGGGTCATGGGGCACGGTGCCCAGCATGAGGTGCCTCGGGAAGATGTAACCCTCGTTGCAGACATCGCGCTTGAGTTCGTAGGCCAGGAGGTTGAATTCATTGAGCCCACGGGTGAGGTCCTTGAGCAGGTCCAAGCCGTACTGTGCGTGGCTGACCGGGAAGGACATGCCCTTGAACAATCCGATTTGATCCACGTCCCTGTCCGTGAGGCCCAGGAATGGGCTGTACCGCTCATGGGAGGCGGCGATCTCATTGGCCAGGGTGTTTTGCCACTGGTCGATGGCGGTGAGGTAGCCATTACCCAAGGTGGAGTAGGAAATGATGCTTTGCAGCGGGGTGCTATTGGCTTGCAGGCCGGAGATCAGGCGCGGAGCCCGCATTTGGACAGGATAGGGCTGCCGCATGAGCAATCCGTCCAAGCCCGTGACCACGATTTCGGCTGGTTTGGTCGTGCCGTCGATTCCTGCCTTGGCGTCCCGTTCGATGAGCAGGATGCGGGGGGTGATATGACGCTTGCTGCCCTTGTTGTCACAATCCTTGCCCACGCAGCTCCGCAAGGCAATGTCTTGCAGCTCCAGGTACAGCACGAGCACCTTGTCCTTGACCTGCGATTCAATGAGGTCATGGATGGTATTCTTGGGCACACCGTCCAGGATCAATTGTTCGGCGTCTCGGACCGTGAGCAGTTCCGTGATGGCGATTTGCTTGGGATTGGCTTCCTTGCCGTAATGCCAGTACAGGTCCGGGCTCTGGTCCACATACTTGCGGTACTTGACGTAGTCGCTGTAGCGGCTGGATCGGTACGGGTCCTCCGTGGGCAACTCGGGCAGGGCTTTCTCCCCTTCGATGGCGATCATGAAGCCCTCGGACGAGACGCCGAATCCCGCGAACACCCGGATGCCAAAATCAAAGTTGAGGGAGGGGTCCAGGTTCCGGTCGATCTTGGTGGGCTTCAGGACCTTGAAGGTGAGGCCCGCGCACACACCCACCCCGATGAGCTGCGAACGCGTGAGGCGGATCTGCTCGTCGAGGTACTGGCGCAACTCGTTCAGGTGCGCGCTGGTGAGCACTTGGTTGGACTCGAACTGAGGGTAATATGAAAGGTACTCGCCGTTCATGATCTTTTCTTTTATAGCGTTCCAAGGGACGTGAGATCCAGCACCACCTGTGAGTCGGAGCCAGAGTCTCCATCACACCCATGCAGGGTGGCCAAGGGATAGATATTTTCCAATGCAAAGAGCTTGTCGATGAAAGCATTCAGCTTCTCACTGAGCTGCGCCGCGTTCCGGTCCAGTTTCCCCAACTCCAGCAGCCAGCAGCGGTAATGGCACTCGAACTCGGCCATCTGGTCACGGTCGATCCAGCAGATGCGCAGGAACACGTGGGCAGGGGCTTCGGAGCGCAGGGTTTTCTCCACCATCCGGCGGAAGTTGATGTCGCGGAACCGCCCCGCCCAGGAGGGCAGGATCACCGAGACACGGAAGGTATAGGGGTCGGCGAACTCGGAGCAGATCCTGCCACCTGAGAGCAGCTTGATCGCCCGGTCCAATTCCACCTGACTGGGATAGAGATGGCTCGATGCCCTCACCTCCCCGACCTCGTCCAAGACCACGAAGTAGTGGCGGTCGTCCACGCTCTTGCGCTTCTCGATGCTGCCCCGGTTCTTCCGCAGGTCATTCATCAAGGCAAACTCCTCTTTCACGCCATCCAGCGTCTTGAACGAGGCTTGGCTCCGCAGCAGCACAATCTGGTTCCAGCGAATGCGGAAACGCCAGCGTTGGTCCACATCTTGGTAGTATTCCGGGCTCAAGTCCGTGAGCGTGGTGTCCGGGATGGGCTCCACGCAGATGGGCAGCAGCGTGTCCTGATCCTTCAACCGGGGCCGAAGCAGCACATGCTCGATCACATGGAAATTCTCCAAGTCGCAGAACTGCAGCACATACTGGTTGGCGATCAAGTGATCCTCGGCGGCATCCTTCAGACTTGCCTTCTTGGGGCCGCAGGCGATCACATCGTTGCAGAGGTTTTTCAGCACCAGCCCGATATAGGGTGTTCCATCCGGCGGGTTCGAGAGCAGGTCGTCCACCCCTACCCGGTTGCAGCAGCTCCGGTCGATGATCTGCTTGTTGTCGATCACGAGCTTGCCCATCTCCACCATGGCGATGGCGTACGTGATCATGTAGTTGGCCTCCTCGCGGGTCTCGTATTCCAGGCTCTGGAGCAGGACGCGCTTGGCGCTCAGGGGTGTGGTGTCCTTGTCGCTGAGGTCGTGCAACTTCCAGACCCAAGTGTTCGGGCGCTGGGTGTACACGTTCTCATAGAGCGCAAACATGTGCCCGGTCAGGTTCCGGCGGGCATAGTCCTCCATGCCCAGGAGCCTTGCCACCCGCTTCTTGAGGCCCACTACATTGTAGGTGTTCCACAGGGCGTGGGGGTACTCATACTTGCAGTCCCGGGTCGGGCGATAGTTGAAGCCCTTGCCACGCTCGCCGGAGACGGCCGGATAGTCCTCCAGGAATTTCAGCTTGTCCTCGATGAGTTCGCCGCCTGCCTTGTCGTCGCGCAGGGCGTACATAAGCAAGGTATAGTCCGCAAATGACTCCGCGAACCGCGCGAGCAGGTGGTCGAGGAATCGGTTTTTGCGCTCCTCGTAGAGTTCCTTGTCCTCGGCGATCCGCTGCACCTGCTGCTCCACCGCCGTGAATCCAGTGATGTCGCTGTACGCCATGAGCAGGTCCTCGATCCCCTTGGGGTCCTTGATCGGCTGGGTGTAGTAGCTGTGCCCCAGTGAAGACGACTTCATGGACAGCAGGTCCTTCACATGGTCCAGCTGCGAGAGGTAGTTGGCCAGGGTCTGCTCGAAAAACAGCAGGAAGGCCTTCAGTTGCTTCGCTTGGGCCTTGCGCAAGTTGGTCGGCGAACCGGGGATGCCATACAAGGTCGTGCCAAATGCAACGGGGAACTGGTTTTGGATGGTCGAGTACACCCCGATCTCCCGCTCCACCCCGGTCGGCGCATCCAGGTCCAGTTCGGTTTCTTTCAGCCGGCCCTTGCGGTCTCGCAGGCGCAGCTCGGCCACGTATTGTGCGACCTCCTCCATGTCTGCGCGGTAGGGCAGCAGGTCCTTGAAGAAGATGATCTTTGATTTCTCCTCACTCAGTTTGGGCACGTGGAGGCCATCGCCTTGGAGGTTCAGCGTCCATGCCTCGCCCTTGGTGAGCGGCAGCCCGTCGATGTAGTTTGCCACCTCCAGCGAGCGCACCGCCATCACCCCGTCCACATCCATGATGATGTTGATGAGGTCACTGGTATGGATCACCCCCTTGAGGATGGCAAGGTCCAGTTCCTCTTCCTTGATGAAGCCATGGTTCAGCGCCGGGCCATTGAAAATCTGGTCCGAGGTCAACCCCTGGTCGAAGAGTTGCTGGATGGTATAGAAATTGACTGGGGGGGAGATGAAGGTGTCGATCTGATGCAGGATTTCCGCCATCACCTTGTTCACGTTGGCATCCGGCTTGATCTCGATCTCGGCGCAGACTGCGACCTCCTCGGTCTTGAGTGAATCGATGTCCAGAAAATCCTCGCAGAGGTTCCGGTGCTCGTGCAGGGTACACCATACCCGGTCCACGATGTCCAGGGTGAAATGAATCTTCTGGCGGTAGAACTCGATCAGCCTCGCCTCGGCATTGTCTTGCAGCAGCTCCGTCACCAAGGATTCGTACCTGTCAGCCCTACCCGGATAGCGCGCCAGGATCCTCAGGCCAGTGAGCTTGCCGCTCGCCAAGTTCGGGGTATCGGTGCTGATGGTATAGGGCTTCGGGATGGCACTTACGCCGAAGAAGCCGACCATGGGATAGTCCGTCTCGAACGGCGGCTTGCACTGGGTGTCGCAAAGGAAGCCGGGATCCGGGGTAGGCGCATCCTCCAGATAATCGAACTCGATGGTCAGATCGAAATTGTAGCCCTTGGCATCCGGGTCAAATGTGATCGCATCCACGATGATATTGGTGATGCGGCCCCGGTCGAGGAAGTCGCGCAGCACCTGCAACTGCCCCGTATAGGACTTCAAGAGGCTCTGCCAGGTGGGGAATGTGAAGGAGATGACATCGTCCTTCCCATCGATGGTGACGGTCCGCTTCAGCACCGGGTCATTCAGGTCCCCGTATTCATCGTCCTCCTCGAACTCGACCCGGACATTGTACAGGCCATCCATCATCAACTGAGCAGGATGGGGCTTGCCCGCCAAGAGGCGATCCCGCTTCATCTTTTCGGACTCCTTGGGCTCGGTATAGCTCAGCACGCCATTGCGACCGTCCAGGTAGATCGGGATCTCATTGGTGTCCGCAGGGACGAGCCAGGCATTCTGCACGCCCTCCACATCCATGAGGAGCTTGCGCCAGTCATTGACCGTGACGGGATTCACTGTCAGGATGTGCCGGGCCGTATGGAAATAATTCTCTCCCTCCTCCAAGCCCAGCACGTCCTCGATGTCGTAGGAGGTGCGGTAGCCCAGGTCGGTGATGGCATAGCACAACATCTCCAGGATCGTGACCCCGGGGTCATGGATGTTGTAGTCCGTCCACAAATTGGAGCCCAGCGACTGGAGGTGAGCGATCCCGGCCGCCCGCAAGAAGACGTAGTCCTGGCTCTTTTCCAGCGTCGGGGATTTCTCTATGGTGATCGTCTCGGCCATATCAACTAGGGGTGATAGGGGTGATGGAATGCTCCTTGGCGGAGACTAGGATGGACATGGGGGTGGAGGCGATGGCTTCATCGACCTGCACAGCCTCTGCCTGCTTGCTGGGATCGACGATGTGGTACATCTTGAAGTCCGTGAGGTAGTCCACGTAGGAGAGCTCCTCCACGTAGTCCAAGATCACGGAGCTGTGCAACCTGCCCTCAAAGCTGATGTCTGCCCCGGCTTCGTAGGCCCATGGCGTCAGGAAGCGCAGGATGTCCTCATTGAGCTGCTTCTTGTAGAATCCCGTGTCGGTGATGCCAGCGACGAAGCTCACATTGAATTCCACACGGACTTCTTCGTAGGAGGGGTTCTCCACCACCAGGTTCACGAATGGGGTGATCTTGCGGCTCAGGAAGGTATGGATCTCCTCCAGGGTGTTCACGCTGATCCGTGGCTTGAGCGGATCGACGGCGTTCTTGTTCACGAGGTTGGAGACCACCACGAGATAGACATTGCCGGGTGCGATCTGCGAGGTGGCGCTGGTGTGGTTGAGGCACTTGGCGCGGAATACCGATGGGAAACGCTCCAAGACCATGGTCTCGTAGTCCCAGATGGTGATGCTGCGGTCCTTGTGGCGCAGGCGCTCACTCACGCGGGTATAGAAGCTGTCGTCTGCCTCCACCATGCGCCCGTTGAAGGAGGCGTAGGGCTGGGCGACCCCCTTGACCTCGGCTTCCTTGATCTTGAGCTTGGCAATGGACTCGGCGGGCAGTGCCTGTGCCAAGTGGTTCGGATCGTTTCCGGCATCCGAAAAGACGGCCTTCGCGGCTTGGGTGGTTACCGTGAGCACGTCAGCCACGCCCGAGACCACTGAGGTATTGGGCTGCTCGGTCGTCCGCTCCACTGTCCCCCTGATCCAATGCAAGCCCGACTTGAGCTGCGTATGGGTGCTGGAGGCGTCTGTCGGCAATCCCAGTTTCAGGATGCCGCTCGTGACCAGACCATTGGTGCCGTCGGTTCCAGTGTTCTCCGTGCCAAATTTTGACCACTTCCCATCGGCGCGGTAGGACCACGTGATCGCGGGCTTGTCCACGTCGGGGTTCGCGGTGCTTTCCATCACTTGGAAGAGCAGGGACATGCTGCTGCTTTCGTCGAGATCCATCCCCGAGATGCCGATGTAGAGCTGGCCTTCGCCTTCAAACTGCGGCAGGACGTGGATGATGGCCCCGGTGCTGGAAGTCGTAGTATCTTCGATGACGCCCGAGTCGTAGGTGGTGGGAGTAACAGCCTCAAATCCAAATGGATGGATGTGAAATAGCTCTGCCAGTTGTCCACCATCGGATGTAGGCATCACGGATCCCTTGGCAGTCAGATCAATGTGCACCTTGCTCTTGTAGTCAAGGGTCAAGCCGTTGATCTCGGGCGTATAGGGTTCATTTGGCAGCGGCACGGGATATTCCGTTCCGCCTTTCGTCTCCGGCTCCAAGCCCTGCGACTTCGCGAGCGCGATTTCGTCGGCTTCAGTAGTAGTCTTTCCTTTGGCAAGTAGGATGGCCTGCCTTGTGTAAATGCGGCCAAACTGCTCATGGCCGAAATCGCGGTCTTTCAGGGACAACTTGATGAATCCTTGCGCCAGTGTTGGGGTCCAGGCTGTGAAGGCTTCCAAGTCAGGATTGGGCAGATTCGCTGGAGGCTCTTCCTTTTTGACAGCCTTAGGAAGGTCGATTTGCTTCACGTAAATGCTCGTGATGTCACCCGTCTTGCTCGTGGTGATGTATGCATCATCCTGTAGAATCTGGCCAGGACCACCGATCGAGCCCTCATGGAACAGCCTGACGGGAGCTGGGTCGGTATCTTTTCCTTTCAGCGCGTGCCAGTTGTTTCCGCCCAGCAGGCTCATGGTCGTCCGCAGGGTCCAGGGTGTGAACACGCCTTGGTACAGCGTATAGTACTCCTCAAAGCTCTCAGGCTGCTTGGACCACTGGATGTTCAGCCGAAACTCATCCAGGCGCTTGGAAAAGACTTCCTTGCTACCGATGTAAAAATTGGACTTGGATGCTGGCCTCGGACCGAATGGCTGGAATGCCTTGTCCACCGCCAATACTGCCAAATCGCTTTGCACCACCAGCGACTTGACACCCACTACTTCTACCTGAATGTCGATCGTCTGGAACAACAATTCACGGAGGTAGCCATAGGGCGAGGGAACCTTCAGACTGTTCTGGACAAACTTGGCCACGGGATAGCTGGCGTTGAACCCGGCGGCATGCGTCTTCTCAACATAGGGCATGATCGCAGGCACCTCTTCTCCAAGTATCGTGGAAAAGGTGAACGAGTGGCTGCCATCATTGGGTGTGATCTCCAAGTAGTCGGCAGGAACGTCATACCATCCCTTCTTGGTAGTCAAGGACACCACGAAGTCTTTGATTCCTTTGAAGGTGGCCTCATTCCCCGACTTCTTCACCACCTCATCATAGGTCTTCTTGTATTTGGCCCAGGACTGCGGATCCACCGTAATCTCGAAGGTGAGTGATCGCTTCCCCTCGCCCAAGGCCAGGATTGGGGATGAAACAGCGAAGCCCACCTCGGCAGCGACCATGGTTTCTTCACCATCCTCGAGGTTCTTCTGAGCGGAACCGAAGGGTCTCCAAGAGTTCGTGGAATCTGCTGGGAAGTCCCCTCCGATGCCATTGCCGGAGTTGGCGACGGGAGCTTTGTAGATGCGGTGGTTTTCATCCGCATCGAGGAAAATCGTGGAGATGGTGTCCACTTGCCCAGTGTTGAACACGGTATCGTCGGCGAGGGCATAGAGTAATTCCTTGCCCGTCTTGTCCTTGCCGGCGGTGAGCAAGGTGCCGGATTCGACGAGGTGGGCATAGACATTCTTGGCGAGGGTGAAGATGACGTGCACCTCATCTGGCACAGCGGGAGCCTCTGTCAAGCGCAGCACGTCCTTGTAATAAAAGTCGAGGTGCCGCTCCGTGAAGGTATTGATGTGGTCCTGCGCATGCTTGAACAGCAGCAGGAAGGTGATGAGCAGGGCCATGTGGGGTTTATGGTCCGGCCATTCGCCCAGGGTGTCCTCCAAGTGCTCCTCCGCCAGGGTCACGATCAGGAATTGGCCTTCATACAATCCCCTGAATGTAAAATCGAGCCGCTCCAGAACGGAGTTGGCCAATTCCACCATGGATCCGCCGTTGCCGTACGCTTGCACATTGGGCGGGGTAAATGCATCCTGCAGCCATTCCGTAAGCGTCAGGTTTTGTCCCTCGGGCTGCTCGAACCAGTCCGTGGACAGTCCCACCAAGCCACTTGTCACCGGGTTGGAAGGGAGCACGGGGTCTCCATCAGGACCGAGGACGATGACTCCACCCTTCGCATATTCCACCAAGTTCTTGAAATGCCTCCTCAGCCGCGACTTGATGATGTTCCGGACATCCTTGGCGAAGTTGGGATGCGTGCTGACTTGCTTGAGCCAACTGTCCACCTTCTCGACTTGGAGCCGCAGGTTCTTGAACACTTGCATCAACCCTGTGCGGATGTCACCCGCGAGGGTTAAGTCGCCAGGGAGGGAATTTTCGATCCTCGTCCGGATCGCTTGTACCTGATCGGCATAGTCCTCGCGCAGTTGCGCGGTGTCGGTGACGGCAATGAGCGCCAGCCGCACGCTGATGTCTCCATTGATGAAGTCGGACCAGTTGCCATCCTTGACATCATCCAGGTTGTAGTACCGGAGCTGCTTCGCAAACTCTGACGCCCATACCAGGAGATCGGCCGTGGAGCGTTCGTCCACCTTCACATAGTCCGGATCCAAGCCAGTGGTGAACCGCTGCTTTTGGCTCTTGCCTTCCCGTTGCAGGGGGTTGGGGGTGCCGCAGGACTCTGTTTTCATGACTTCACCTCCGATCCTTCTTTGAGGTAGAACGGATAGACGATGTTGTACCGGGTATTGGTGTTGACGATGCGGTAGTTGAGGTTGATGAAGATCATGCCCTCAGTGTTGCGGACTTGCATCCCCACGTCATCGAGCAGGACTCGCGGTTCGAATAAGATGATCGCGTCCTCGATCTTGCGCTTGAAAAAGGTGCGGAGGTTTTCGTTCAGTGGCTCAAACTGCATGTCGCGTAGGTTGCAGCCGTATTCAGGCTGCATGACCCTCTCGCCGACCGCGGTCGCGAGCAGAATCTCGATGGAGGAATGAACATCGGTCGCATCAGAGATCATCTCCACGGAATCGATTCCCCGCTTGAATGTGGGCGGAAAGCCCCAGCCGGTCCCGAGAAATGAGGTGAATTTTTTTTCTTCATCCATGCCTTGCTAACATGTCGGCGGGGAGTCGCGCTGCTCGCAATACTCGCCGTCGGATTCCGTATCAGTTGATCTGAACCATGGACCCCTTGACAGTGCAGACGGCACCGGTGCTCAGTTCTGCTCCGGCACTGCCCTCTGCCTTGAGTTGGGCGCTGGCCTTGATGTTCACATTCATGCCCTCCAGGGACAGGTCCTTGGAGGCTTTGACGGTGATGGCGCCGGGACTCTCCATGTTGATCCCGTCTGGTGTCATCTCCATCTTGTTTCCGTTCTGATCTTCCACCGTGATCCCTTGGGCATCATCGCTCAGCACGATCTTATTGCCGCCCGGGGTCTGAATGGTGATCACCTTCTTGTCGTCGTCGAAGTGTAGCTTGAGTTCGCTGCGTGTCAGGAGACCCTTCTCATGGTTGTCGTCGCTCGCGGGGATGGGCGAGGGGCTCTTGCTGCTGTGCAGGTGCCCGAGCACCACTGGAAAACGAGGATCGGCATTCATGAAGCCTACCACCACCTCGTCATCGATCTCCGGACGAAACACCCACCCGCGGTTGTTCCCCGCATCGAGTGTCGCCAACCGCGACCAGATCCCATCATCGCTCGGACTGATGGTAGGCATGCGCACTTGGATGCGCTCCTCCCCGTCCGGGTCACCTTCCAGCGCCACGACCTTGCCCACATGCAGGCCATTGATGCCTGGCAACAAACCGCCCGCAGGCAGGTCCATGATGTCCGGGTATTTCCTGTCAAACCATTTGGGCGACAGGCCGAACTCAACGGTCGTTTCCCAGGTGCCGTTCATGAGTTCATGCAGCACGCCTGCGACGAAGACCTTGCCATTGAACCGATCTCCGACTCCGCCCACTTCCAGCACGGTGCCCGGCTTCACGGCTTGGATGCCATGAAACCGCACCATCCCTTGGACCTTGGCAAGCTGTCCGCGCATGAATGTCGCATCGGCCCAAGCCTGGAGTTCCACGTCTGTGATGGAGCCGCCGTGCTGCACGAGGTAAGGGTCGATCGCCACCACGTCCGCGAGGGTGCTGGAGCTGAGGTTGCCCGCCTCGGTCAGCGAGGGCGATGCCCCATCCACCTCCAACAACGCCTGGTCCGCTTGGCTCCATCCCACCCCCTTCACCGACTTGAATTGATGCCGGGCATCCATTTCAGCGGAGAAGGCAAGTATGGTGGCCCCGAACCGCAGCTTGAGGACGGGCTCAGGACTCAAGTCGGGCTTAGCGACCTTGATGGTGCCATCATCGTTGTACACGAGCATCCCGTTTTTCTCGGCTCGCGACACGATGAAGTCCCAGTCTGTGCAGTAGTACTGCACCATTTCCTTGTGCTTGGCGCTCGTCGCCTCAGCGTCCACCGAGAGTCCACCGTAGTTTCCGCCGATCTCGCTGATGATCTCGCTGTCCTTCTTTTCATAGAAGTAGGCGTTCTTGCGACCGACGGTCATTTTCACGGCCTCGTCCTTGCAGTCCAGCACCATGGTGGTGCCTGTCGTGCCCACAGTGATGCTGTGCCGGACGATGATGCCCTTGAAAATGGTCTCCTCCTCACTGTGGTAACCCGCCTTGATCTCGATTTTCTTCCCCGGCAGGAAGTTTTCCCCGGTACTGTGGGCGAATTCCTCCTTGGCTGCGTTGCCATCCGATAGCACGATCCGAGCGGTCCCAATGGTGTTCACCGCCTTGGTGACGGCATAGGACAAGACCTGAACCTCCTGAGCCACTGCCTGCCCCTCCATGAGGAGGGTGACCGTGACCAAGTCCATGGGCTTTTCGGAGGGTATCGTCTGGTCGGCACTCATGCCTTGGAACTGCTTTTATTGATGGGTGGGAAAAAGATCTCTTGACCTGCCTTGAGTTTCCGAAAGTCTTTGAGGCCATTGGCGCGGGCGACTTGCAGGTAGTACTTGGAGTCACCGTAGATGCGGTAGGTCATCAAGGGCAGGGTGTCACCCTCCTGAACGATGCGCAAGTGCGTCAGGTCTGGAGAGTTCTTCTTGTCCTTGGCCACCCGCATTTCATCGGAGATGGCTTCCTTGAAAGTGGCGGAGATGGTGGCCCGGATCGGCTTGCCGCTCTTGTCGAAGAGGGTGTGCTTCACATCACAGCTGAGAAGGACGCAATCCACGCTGAGCGATCCCCATACGATCCTGAGGAAGGGCGGCCGGTGGGTGTTGCTCCGCATCAGGATGCAGGCATCACGAAACTCGTCCACCTTGGTGAGGACATCCACCTTCTCCAC
Organism: Bacteroidia bacterium; assembly: GCA_046329055.1. Lineage (GTDB taxonomy): Bacteria > Bacteroidota > Bacteroidia > J057 > JADKCL01 > JADKCL01. The sequence continues at coordinate 93,846 of JAXLVK010000002.1, read as the reverse complement.
ATCATCCTGGGCGATCTCCTCTGCCTTGGCGTTGGAGACCTCGACGTGGGCTGCGGTTCCGGTGCCATCGATCACAAACTCCAACTGGAAGTCCCCAGGCTTGATCTCCTTGATTTTCTGAGGGAGACCAGTCGTGCCGGACGCCTGCTTATCGTCGTAGGTGATCGCGAACTTCCGGGTGTAGTTACTCGGATTGAACATCACGGTAAACGTGCGTTCGCCGTCCTTGTACTTCTCGTCGTCGTAGGCGTAGATGGTGAGCCTGGTGTTCTTGTCGGACATAGCTACCGCTCCTCCTTGTCTCTGAGTTTCTCGAAGACTTTCTTGACGATCTCGCCAGCGGAATCACCGGCTTGCTGTTGCGGCCCTCCGCCAGCACCGCCTGCTGCTCCGCCGGAGGCGTTGCCTGCCTGCGGGTCCACGACGGCCCGGATCAGAACTTCCCGAATTTCTACAGGCATGATGCCCTCCTATCAATGATAGCTCTTGGTGAAAAACTGATAAGACAACTCCAAGGTCTCGACCACGATGCTGTTGTCCTGCGCCTTGAGGTCGCTCGTGCTCCACTTGACGGGGTATGCCCTGGCAAAGTCCCAACTGACGAGGGTGTTGTGTTCCTCGTCCAGCAAGTTCACTGTGACCAAGGCAGGCTTGAAGATGTAGTTCTCAATGGCATCCGTGATCCAAGTGACCAGACCGGAATCGGTCATGAGCCCTCGCTTCAACACGAGGTTGCTGTACTTGGTTTTCTTCGGAACCCTATGAATGAACCTGTTCTCCCCACCTTCGTCGATTTCCTCCGTGGTCAGCTCCACACCGAATCCTGACACCTCCTGAAAGCGGGCGTCGATCAATTCATTGGAGCCATCCACCCCGTCGAAAACCACCTCGAAGTGGAATCCGACGGGGGGGTAGGGAATGTTCTCCTGCTCTTGGGAGTTTTCCTCAGCAGCCATGGGTCACATCAGTTGAACTCAACCGTGAGGCCCTCGTGGGCGATCTCCAGGGTTTCGATGGCGACTTCGTTGCCGGTTGCCTTCAGGCCGGGGCCGTCCATCTTCACCGGAAATGCGTTTTTCACCGTCCACGTCACAGTGGGGTTGTGCTCCTCGTCGAGCAGCTTGATGGTGATGGTGCGCCGCTCCACGGTATTCAGGGCGATGGTATTGTACCAGTCCTTGAAGTTGGCGTCTCCCTTCACGATGCCACGCTTGAGGGTGATGTTGCCAAATTTCGGGATGCCGGGCATCTTGCTCACGTTGTATTCCTTGCTCAGGCCATCGCGGTATTCGATGACCTGTGTCTCACGGGTGAGACCGGAGACTTCTGAAAAACCCAAGTTGGTGCCGCCCCAATCGACTTCGAAGTGAAAGACGGGCATTGGATATGCTGTAGCCATGTTGTATTTCGATTTTTATGCCCCCACCGGGCGGGATTCACCCGGCTGCAGGCAAGTCTTGATGTTCTAAAAAATTGAAACAAACCTAGAATGAACCTTGTCGAGCAGTGATCAGCTCTCCTGCAGCTTGTGGTAGAAGCGGAGGATGATGAACTCTGCCGGACGGACAGCTGCCAGGCCGATCTCGACGATCATGCGGCCTTCCAGGATATCCAGCGGGGTCATGGTCTCGCCCAGGCCCACGTTCACGAAGAAGGATTGCTCAGGCTTCGCACCAGCCAGGGCACCTGCGCGCCAGAGCTCGGTCAGGAAGTTGCTGATCATGCCTTTCATGCGCACCCAGGTGTTCTTGTCGTTCGGCTCGAACACCACGAACTCAGTCGCCTTCTTGATGGACTCCTCGACCATGATGTAGAGGCGGCGGACAGGCACGTAGCGCCACTCGTTGTCATTGCCAGCCAGGGTGCGTGCGCCCCAGACTAGGATGCCCTTGCCCGTGAAGGGACGGATGGCGTTGATGGACTTGCCAGCGACCACGTCCACGTTCAGGTTTTCCTGCTCTTCGTGGCTGATGAGCGTCTGAACACCTGCGGTGGCGGCGAGGCTGACGTTGGCGGGAGCCTTCCACACACCGCGGTTGCGGTCGGTTGCGGCATAAACACCCACGATGGCGCCGGACGGCGGCAGGACCACGAGCTCCTTGCTGATTGCGGTCACGATGGACTTGTAGGTCGGGATCTGCTCGGTTGCAGAGGCTTCGATCGCCGGAACCAAGCCAGTGGCCAGCAGGCCTGTGGCTTTGATCGCATTGGCCAGCGGAGTGAAAAAGAGGGTGAAGTCGTCGATAGCGTTGTTCCGGAAATCGATCGCCTTGGCATTGGCTGCAGTTTCAGCAGTGGTGCCAAAGAAGTCGGTTGTGGACGTCACTGGAAGGGCAGTGAAAATGCTGTTCCAGATCGTAGCATCAGAATTCTTCGCCCACGTGAAGCTGGAGGTGGGGTCATAGGCTGTGGTCGGAGCAAACTTGGTGTTGTACTCAACCACGACTTCCAACAAGGTGGAAGCGATATCCCTCACCGTGCTAGCAACGAATGTGTTGGTTTCATTGTAGAGGTAGGTCTTGCCATCCACAATACTTGCAGCAAATCCGTAGTCAGCCTTGCGGTCAGCAAACGAACCCGCGACGCCATTGTTCAACCAAGCGTCGTAGAGGTGAATGGTGCTGAAAAGGAAGTCGAACAGAGCTTCTGTTTTTGTCCTGATGGCGGATGCTGTTGTGAGCGATTGGCTTGAGAAGGCGGCAAGCTTGACGCTGTACGCCTCTTCCAAATCGCTACCAGATGTCAGTGTATTCAGGCTGGTGGTGTAGGTAATATTGTCCGCCGTGAGTGCATCGAGACGCTGGGCGGTGAATTGAGCCTGGTCGCTGGTAGGGTCGGCAAGCTCTTCAAGGGTTTTCTGCGTGCCCGTCTTGAAGATTTTCCCTTTGAGGTCGGCATAGGATACCGACTTGGGCAGGGTGGCCTTGATCCACGGACCGTATGCTGCACCGTACTTGAGGTAGTTCACACCAATCCCCTCACGGAAACCGGTAACTGCATCATCGAAGAAGTCATTGCCGCCGTTTTCCTTCAGGTCAAAAACGCAGAAGCGGTCTTGCATGTAGTTGGCATGGGACAGCATCGCCTGATAAAGGCTGTTGATGTCGGATTGATCCATCAACACTGCATCAGGAGCGAGCAACAGAGTGGGCTCATCGGCCTTCTTCAAGGGAGCAAGCGCACCCGACAAAGCTGATTCTGTCACCGTTGTGATCCCGCCAAGTGTCGTCCTGTACTTGCCGACAGAAACGATGTAGCAATCGCCTCCGCCATTTGCCCAGAACATGCGCAACGAATCGTACATGTAGAAGGTTGCGTCGCTTGCGATGGAGCTCACTTGATTGAATGCATCAAGGTTCACTTGTGTCACAGCAAGGGGAGCTGCACCGCCGTACTTCTCCTGGTATTCCACCAGGGACGAGATGCGCGTCGGGACATTGAGCAGGTCGGTGCCGTCCGTGTCCTCATGATACTCTGTGTACCCAATGAAGGCTGGGATTGCGGTCTCAACCTGGGCCACGGATGCAGGCAATGAGGAGATCTCCTCAATATATACGCCTGGTGTCTTGTAGGATGATGCCATATTAAACGGTGATTAAAAGATTATACATAGATGATTACTTCTGTTCTCAGGTTCTTGTAGTCAGGGTTCGGCAAGTCGGCATAGATCTCCGTCTCGCCCACCTTCAGACTCAGGTTCTTCTTGGTCTCTTGGTACAGCGGGTACTCGTCCACTGACAGCACCTCCACCATATCATAGCCATTCATCGTCCCCAGTGCACGCACCACCTCGAACTCGAAGGTGTCGGTGCCCGAATCGACATGGTAGCGGTTGCCCGGAATCTCCGCGAAAAACTCGCTGATGCTGATCTCGTCGTAGTCCGGGTCGGACCCATCCAGCGGCAGGGCGGTGTTCTTGAAGACGACCTTGTAGTTCCAGGTTTCCACCCGGTGCTGAAAGCTCAGGACCACCTTCATCATGCCATTGTTGGAGGGGTCGGCATTGTAGGCCTGCAGTGTCTCCCAGGTCTCGTCCTTCACCAACTCGATCACGGCAAACGTGGCGGCCGGGTTGATGTCCGGGTCAAAGTAGAAATACTCTGGATCGCCCTCTGCTACGCCTTCGTTCACCCTTTGCAGGGAATAGCGCCCCGGTTTCAAGCGACTCATTTCCACAAATGCCGTGTACTTGTTGGCCTCGTCCCTCGTGCTTGAATAGGTCCGCACCACTGCGCCATTCGGACTGATCAGCCTCAGGGTTCCGCTTGCGGGATTTCCAGTGAGCGTATAGACATAGGAGAAGGCAGCCTTTTGGAAAGTCAACCACTCTGGTGTCGCCAATGCGAGGCTGGCGGTATAATCCGGGGGATCGGCCATCGTTGGCGTCGCGCCCACCGTGGTGTAGAACAGGATGGACCGCCGCAACTCCTTGGGATCGGCGATGCCGCTCAGGTCAGTGAAATTGAAAAACCAAGGATTTTGCAACTCCAGCGCCAGTCGAATCTTCGTGCCGTCCGTGATCTCTGTGGCCGGGATGAAGGGATCGTAGTCCCCGGTGTCTTCATTGAACAGCGACTCATAGCTCACATACACCCCATCCACATTTTGGATGAAGCGCATCCTGTGATCCCTGAGCATCTGCACCGTGTCAGCCAATGGACGAACCACAAAATCCCTCAGCCCATTCGCATCCGTGTAGTAGGAGTGGGCGATTTGAATCCGGTAGAGCTTCCTGTAGGCGTTGGCCATATTCTAAGAGGGTGATGCAGGCAGCACGAGGCTGCCTGACCCGGGTTATTTCTGAACTTCGGAGATACGTGTCGTCTCAAGTTGACCCGCTTGCTCATTGATCGCGAGCATCCGGATCTTGTACATGATGGAGGGCAGGAACTTCCCGCCCATGGCTTGCCAGAGTTGGCTTTGTTGCTCGATGGGCTGCGTATGCAGGTCCACGATGAGCCGCTTCACTTCGTCGCCCAACTCTGGGTACTCTTTGGTGTCAAAGACATTCTTGGACTGAAAAAACTTGAGCGTGAGGCCCAAGAACTTCAGTGCCTCGCTGTAGTTCGCGTGGGTGAAGTGCGCCGCGAAGAGGACGTAGAGATTGAAACGCAACTCAGGGTTCGCTGTGAAGAGCTTGCCCTCCGTGGTGCGTGTGTAGTGATCCTGCGACTTCAGGTGACGCTCCTCCTCGATACAGATCAGGGACAGCACCATCTTGTCATTGGGCAGGCCCATGGCCACGTTTTGGTCCGTATTCACAATGTTTGAAAGCACGACCTTCTCCTCGAGCAAGTCGCTACTGCCCGTCTTGAGGTTCATGAACTTGTTCACCTCATCTTTGATGAACGTGAGGGTGTTTTCAATCATTGGAAGTCAAGCCTATTGTCACCCATTGGGATGACCTCTCGTTTCTCTGACATCGCTGCCCCTCTCCTTGCGAGGGCATACCGCAGCATGTCTCGACGAATTTATCACACATGATTGGGCCACGGTAGGAAGAGACTGCCATGCCGTTGCACCACAGTTATGCACAGATTGATCATTGTGGACAATCGACAATCCAGTAAATCAAGCATTTGAGAGAAAAATGGCTGGAAGCAGATGGCAATTCGTTGCAACCATCCCCGCCAAAGAATATTTTTAAGACAGAATCAGAGAAATTGAAATCACCCAAGGACTCCCATGCGCCCCTTCGCGAGATGGTCCTATTGCTTGACACTCGTGAACTTACGGAGGTGAAAAACCACCTGCGCCGTTCGCCACGTGGCGGCAATCAGGCAGGAGGCAAGGCCCTGGCCCTGCTCGAAGCCATCATCGCCGACCCCAGTGCCGATGCAGCTGCATTGGGCACCTCCATCTATGGCCCCTCCGATGGCAATGCCTTCAAGTACCTCCGGATCCGGCTCTGGAACAGGCTCGTCGAGAGCCTCGACCCCACGCCCACGGAGGGTTGCTCCCTGGAGCAGGAGCTTGAGCACCTGGTGCGCTGCGCCAAGGTCCTGTGGCACCGAGGCGGCTACCTCTCGCTCGACCTCCTCCTCGCCAACCTCAGCCGCAGGGCGCAGACAGCCGAATGTTACCCGGCACTCCAGGACACCCTCCACCTATGGGGCCGCCTCAAGCGCCTGCGCATGGAGGACAGCTCCGCCCTCGATCGCCAGCTCTCCGAGGCCCGGCAGCGGCACCAGCAGATCCAAGCAGCGGAGGCACTCTGCGACCACCTCCGCCTCGACTTCCCGGAGGTACTCCCCGAGTTCGGCGACCCGTCAGCCACCGACAAGTCCGCATCGGACAGTCCCCGCCTCCGCTTCCACCACATCAACATCCGGATGCAGCACCTCCACCTGAACCATCGGAGCGAGGATGCCTACAAGCTCACCCGGCAACTGCACCTGCTCGTGGAGGCCCACCCCTCTCTGCAGGAGCCCGACTACATGGTGATGGCCGCCTGCCAATCCGCCCATGCCGCCATGCACATGGGCCTGCCCAAGCAAGCCCTCGAGCACCTCCTCCGCGCCGATCTGCCCGCGACCTCCTGCCCGCACCTCCGCTGGCAAGCCGACCTGCTCACCGCCGAGGCCATGCGACTGTCCGGCAAGGGCCAACCAGCCGTGGACGCCTTCGAGCGATTGCTGCAATCCACCGCCACCGACCCCTGCGATTTCCGGAAGGCGGCCAGGCACCTGTTGGCGGCGACGGCGGCCATGCAAGCTGGCCAAACCGAGCGCGCCCTGGACTGGCTGACGCCCCATGCGCGGGACCTGAGCAGCCATTGCGACTGGACCATGGCATATCGGTTGGTACAAATCATGGCTTTGGCGGAGCTCGAAAGGCTGGACCAGGCGGAGCTCAGGATCGAGGCATTGCGCAAGTCCGTCGCGGCATTGCCACCCGGGGAATGGATGCACCAGCGCTACCATGCGGCAGTGAAGGTACTGCAGCGATGGCTCAGGATGGACTTCACGCCGGAGCTACTGCGCGACGCACATTTCCAGACCTTGCTCGCCACGGACCAGCACACGGGATACGGAAAGGCGGAGCGATGGCCCCTGCACGAATGGCTGTCGAACAAATGTGGCAAGATCCAGTCGATACGGCGACAGTTCACAGAGGCATCCGAAAGGGGACTTGGGGAACGGTTGGGCCCAAAATAGCAACCGCTGGGCGGTCTTGGCTTTGCAAGACATTCCCCCAGCGGCCTATCAACAGAGAAACGTAGCCGGCCTGGCGGCGGGCTAAAATCATCAGGAGAGACTTTCAAATAGCGGCAGCTTCCACACTTTATCCTTGCTGCCTTTTTCCGGTCGGTTAGGGTAAGCCTTGGGTTGGTTCCGGCGAATGGCCATTCCGCCCCAGGCTCCCTTACCTTCCAATGGTTCAAACGGTGATCGTCCTCGAGCCTTGCGGCTTGCAGGAGTTCAATCAATCAGTGACTGCCACAACACGTTTATTACTCTAAAGGCTATACTGAAAATCACCCGCGTCTTTACCATATCCAGAGCTGGTTTACCAGCGAGCAATTTGATTTCAACGAAAGAACTGTGTCGTGCTGTGACAATGCAAGGGCAATATCACTGGCTTCCTCGGACTAGAAAACCAAAGTTTTTGTTGGAAGTAACCGAAATTTTACCTAACTTTAGGACTGATTAGTTTGATTATTAGGAGATTAACTCCCCACCAACAGGGCCAAATCGGCAATTATCAGTGAAAGGAGCCTTGGTACATGCAATGATTGCTTGCCTAGATGATAAGTCCAGGAAGCGATTTCTTGCTGCACGACCCGCCTCAAAAGACGGGGATCGTGTCACCAAACTCTTCAGACACCTCTCTGTCCAACAGGCCTACAGCGAGACCGATTTGCTCGATTCCACAGGTGACACCAAGCGCATCAAGAACCGCGACCTTGAGTTGCTCGGTGAGCAATTGGTCGCTTTCATCGGCGAAGGCCGGCCCGAGGTGCTCCTTCAACAAATTTTGGTGGCAGCCCCCGTCCTCATTGAGAAATCGTTGGACAAGCAGGCGGTCGAACTCATCGAATGGGGCCTCGAACTCGCAGAGCAATCGGAGAGCTACCAAGTCGTGCAGGATTTTTGGCGCATGGCCGAAATGTTCCCAGAGCCCAGGCCGCGGTTCCGTGGAATGACCTACGACCACGCCCTCGCTTGCAATGCCAACCTCGTCGCATACAGGCAGATCGAGGTGCAGCTCCGCAAGACGCCCACCATCGAGGATCCCGAGGAACGCTCCAAGGCCCTCGAAGCCATTGAGTCGTCCCCCCTCCTGGAAAGCCCCGGTATGGCCCTGGGCTACGAGTCGAGGCTGCTTTATTGGCGCATCAAGGCCGCAAGCAAATACCTCCTCCGCAAGCATGGCGAAGCCATCGTCCCACAGCGCAATCTCGTGGACACCCTCTCCGAAAAAGCCCCCGACAGCATGGACCATGCCCGGAGATGGATCAAGGAGGCGGGCACATTGGCGATGTTGGTGGGACTCGTCCACGACTTTTCGGCCTGCAAGGCTACTTGGAAGGAAATCAGCAACTTCCCTCCCATCAACTCGATCATCCGCCGCGAGAAAAGTAAGCAGCTCTTCCCCAGCATGATCACCGTCGGCATCGACAATGGTGACACTTCATTTGCGAAGGAGGCCTGCGAACTCGCACTAGCGCAATTGGCTCAGAATCCCGAGGATTTCTCCATTGGTCATCAGACGGAGATTTACTTCTATTGCGCTTGCTATTTCTTTGCTGTCAGCAAGCCGCAAGAATCCTCCAAGATGCTCTTGAGGCTCCGGGGATACCAAAAAGCCAGCTTTAGACCAGCCGTTTTCTCTGTTTTCCGCTTGTTGGAGATTCTGCAAGAGATCGAAGAGGGATCCTACGAAGATGCCCTGCGACTCGCCAAGAACCTCCGCATGGCAAAAGGCGAGACAGTTCCTGGCTTGAGCGAGGGCATTCAACTGCTGGTCGCAGTGGCAACGGCATTGAGCTCCGCTGAGGGCAGCTGGGTATTGCTCCCGGAGCATCCACCCGTCGCTCGCGCACTCAAGCAGCTTCAAGGGCAGATTCTCCTGATGTATTTCGATCTCGAATCATGGCTCAACGCCAAGACATCAGGAACGCCCATGATGGAGCTGCTCAGAGTACGGGCAAGATGATCTTGTCACGAGCCGACTGCCAATGACAATCAACTCAAGATCAACATCTACTATTCAATTGGATATTCGCAATCGCGCTAGGCGATCAGAGATTGCCAATCAGCACAGATTCGGTGATGCCATCGTCCGTCAACATCGTCACATGGTAGGCACTTCCTTGTTGTTGGATTTGCACGCGGCCCGCGTTGTACCATTGCACCAAGGTTTCGTAGGTGTACGGGCGCACGTCGCTCACCTTTTGCAGAACCTGGGACACAGTGCTCCAAGGCAATTCGGTTTCCTCAACGTAGGAGTTCGGGGTATCGAGAGGGTTGGCGATGGTCAGAGCAGGAGCGAAGGACAGTCCAAGCAGCAGGGCGAAAAAAATAGCATTACGTTTCATGGTGCAAACGTTTAAAGGTTGAAATTCAGTATAGAGCCTTCCGACAGTCCCTGGCGGACGTGTCAGTGAACTCAAGATAATAAATCAGCTGCTAAGGGCCATCACCTACTGGCCCTCAGACCCTTTCTAACCCCTATCCACAATGTAAGATTCTGTCTGCGTTTTTGCCTTTTTCGCAACAAGCACCCAATTGAAAGGCAATTCGATACCACAACTTCGACCAATGCCGCAAATTCCAATGCAATTCCATGCAACCTTCCAAAGGGTAATATCCGCTCAACTTTTGGCTGCAATCAATGCCTCCTTCCGGGGCGAAAGGCCCCCGCTTTCGACCCAATCGCCGCAACTTGGCACTTGTTCTTACCTGAATTCTGGGAGGCGACAACCACTGGGACGCGATTTGTCACAAGTTGAGGATGTTGCACAACCGTCTCTAATTCACCCCATTCATGCACATCGAAACTTCGTCGAATTTCCGCTTCCGCCAATGCAAGGGAAGGCCGCATTCAGTGCCCAATTCATGAAGTCATTCTGAAAGTTACCGCCCTCGTGGGCCTCAGTCCACGGCAGGTGCTGCGATGGGGTCGGCTGTTGCCCTCAGTATCCGGTCGATATGCGCCGAGATCTCCTTCCCCTTGTTCAGGAGCATCAAGTGCGTTCCGCCCCGGACGGGAATGCAGTTGCGGATGTACCGGATCGGGAAGATGCGGTCTTGGTCACCATGGATATGGTAGAGCCGAGGAGTGTGGTGCGCATGCCGCCAACTCACAGCCTGATGGATCGCCCAGTCGGTGTGTACAGGGTCCACATCCCGCTTCATGGTATCGATGAAGGCATGCTCGTGCGGGGTCTGCGGGTCGTTCATCCACTTGTACGCAAAATCGAACTCCTTCCCGATGTCCGTGGGCACCAGCCGATGCAGCCTCAGGGACGAGGTGAGCCACATCCCAATCGGGCGCTCCCGGTAATCCTTGATGCTAGAGATGATGATCACGATAGCGCCAGGCAGGTGCTTCGCCATCTCGATCGCGACAATCCCCCCGAAGGAGTACCCGATCAGGACCGGATTCTCGTCCCCCTCCAGCCGCTCCACATTCCGGGCAGCATATTCCTCAATGCTCTCTCCGCGCCGAGGACGTACCCAGTCGAGGTAGGTCGTCGTGTACCCAGGCAAATCCAGGTGGGCAAAAACCCTCCGGTCCGTGGCCACTCCTGGAATGAAGTATAGCTTGCGTTCCATACCCCATTTTACGCAAATTCAAGGAACTGTATCGAAATCCCTCCTAGATTTGCGTCCAGATTCATCAACTCCCACTGAATGACAGCCTTAGACGACGATATCGTACCCCCATCCAAGGAACTCGTGCGGGAGATCGCCAAGCCCTTCAGGACATGGTTCAGCCCCAGACTCTACGGTTTCGAGAAACTGGACAAGGATCGTCCCGCGCTGTACGTGAGCAACCATACCATCCTGGGACTCACCGATGGGCTGTTCCTGGGGCTGGAAATGTACCTGGAGCTGGACGTGATGCTCCGCCCCCTGGTGGACCACCTGCACTGGGAGATCCCATTTTGGCGGCAACTCATCCGCAACATCGGCATGGTGCCTGGGACGCGGGAGAGCTGCGGCGCCCTCATGCAGGGCGGCGAGCACATCCTCGTCTTCCCCGGCGGCCGGCGTGAGGTCTGCAAGCAACGTGGAGAAGCCTATCAGCTCATCTGGCGCAACCGCATGGGCTTCGCCCACATGGCGGCGGCCCATGGCTATGACATCATCCCCGTCGCTGCCATCGGTGGGGAGGAGATGTACGACATCCTCCTGGACGCGGGCGACGTAATGCGCTCCCCCTTGGGCGCATGGCTCCACAACTCCGGCTTTGCCGACCGCTACCTCCATGGCGGCGAAAACCTGCCCCCCATCGTCAAGGGAATCGGGCGCACCGTGATCCCCAAGCCGCAACGCCACTACATCATGGTCGGCGACCGCATCCCCACAGCGCAGCTCCAAGGCGAGACCGACAACATGGACGCCATCCGCGACCTGCGCACACAGGTGGAGGATTCCTTCACGCACATGTTCGAGGACCTCAAGGCCTACCGCGAAAACGACCGCGACGAGGAGTGGTGGCGCAAGATCTTCAAGCGCCTCTGACATCCCCCAGATAAAAACCCCCGACCACCAATGGCAGCCGGGGGCGTCGCTCGGTACTCCAAATACCGTGCATTAGTTCAGATCGTGGACCCGACCCGCTTGCACTGCACGGCGGACAGCCACGATGGCATTGTCACGACCCTGCGGCGAGCGGTAAAAGGTGCTGCTGCCGATCACCCGTCCGCTGGGCGATTGCAGCAGGAAGAAGTGCTGACCATCCGGCGTCGCCTTCCGAACAAACCTGTTCGGATGCGGTCCGTAGCGCATCACATAAGCAATGGCCTGGATCGCCTCGTACTGGGTCACATAGCCTCGGCCGATGAGCAATGGATTGCCCTGGGCGGACAGCAGCCGGTACATGTACCTGCCGTCACGACCCGTCACCATTTCAAACTTGGGTTTCAGCATCTGTTGCATTCTTTTTTCTGATTGACGTTCCTTAAAACCTACAATAGAATGTACTTCCAGACCTTGACACCTCATGTCAAAACAGACGCCCGATTCACCCGCCCAGCCACATAATTTTTGCCAAAAAGCCGAAGCCCAGCCCCTTGAGGGCCAGGCATTCGGAGATGGTTTGGTGGGTGCTATCAATTGGCCTCGAAAACGCGACCGAATGTCACGGCGCGCTTCACTGCCTGGATGCCAACCTCACGGCTTTGCTTCGAGACATACATCTCGCTCCAGCCCAGCAGGCGGCCACTCGGGGATTTCACCTGGAAGAAAAACTGCCCATTGGTGCTTTGGCGACGCACAAAGCTGGTTTCGAGCTGCCCATAGCGCATCACAGAGGCGATGGCGTGCAGGGTCTCAGACTTCGTTTTGTAGCCGCGACCTGCCAAGATGACTTCGCCATTGGCAGCCTTCAGGTGGAAATGGATCTTGCCGTCCTTGGCGACAAGGATCTCAAACTTTGGTTTACGCATAGACTTTCTCTGTTTTACTCGGGGTTGATTCCCTCTTTCTTTATATTCAAATGTACGGGCGGCCTTTGACACCTCTTGTCAAAACCAAAGGGGTATTTTCAGAGTTTTCCATCCATCCTTCAGCACATCCCAAGGAACAGAATCATGAAAATCGCAGTCATTGGAAACGGAAATGTCGGCAACGCTTTGGCCCTGCGCTTCGCCAACACTGCTGGCCATCAAGTGGTGATCGGAGTCCGCAAGCCGGACGATCCCGAGATCAAGAAGGTCGAGGTCTTCCCCAACATCCGCGTGGCGGACATTGCGACCGCAGCGGCCGGAGCCGACGTGATCCTCGTCGCCACTCCCGCCCACGTCGCCGTCTCGCTCGCCGAACAGTTGCCACCCCTCGACGGCAAGATCCTCATCGACGCCACCAATGCCGTCCGCCAGAAGCCGGATCCCTATCCCACTGCCTTCCACGCCTTCCAGGCGCTCACCAAGGCAACCTGCGTGAAAGCCTTCAATACCACAGGCTTCGAGAATATGCAGAACCCCTTCTACAACAATGTCCCCATCGATCTCTTCATGGCTGGAAACGACAAGGCCGCCAAGGAGGTCACGCGACAGCTCGCCCTCAGCGCCGGATTCGGTGAATGTTACGACTTCGGCGGCGATGACAAGGTCGTGCTCCTTGAGCAATTCGCCCTCTCATGGATCAACCTCGCCATCATGCAGGGCCACGGCAGAGGGATCGCCTTCAAGCTCCTCAAGCGCTGAAGTCCTTGTATGCGAGCAGTTTTTCCCTAACTTGACTTCCCTAATCACGGAGGTACATTGAAAATCCTGCTCCTCATCCTGGCCATCCTCGTGGCCGCGGCCATTGTCCTCATCCTGCTGTTCAACTTCTCCCCGGCGTTCAAGCGCACCTTCGGGAAGTATTTCTACAACTGGCTCTACGGCCTGAAATGGGGCAAGGCACGCACCAACAACTACGGCTACGGCCCTGCCGGGCCGGAGGCCCAGGCACAGGGTGGCGATGAGCAGTTCCAGTTGCAGCTCTACCGGGAGCTGTCGCTCAGCATCGGCGATGCGGCATGGCAGGGCAAGGTCGTCCTCGAGGTCGGCTGCGGACGCGGTGGCGGCTTGCGCTTCCTCCACGGAATCCTGCAGACAGCCCATACCCACGGCCTCGACTTCAGCCACAATGCCATCCAGGACTGCCAGCAGACATTTGCTGCAGACAAGGACCGGCTGCATTTCGTCCAAGGTGACGCCCTGAGCCTGCCCTACGACCGCGCCTCCATGGACATCGTCTTCAATGTCGAGTCCAGCCATATCTACAGCGACCAGGCGCAGTTCCTGCGGGAAGTCAGCCGCCTCCTCAAGCCGGGAGGGCACTTCGTGATCGCCGACTACCGCGCCCTCGGCGAACCCTTGCAACGCTTCCGTGACGACGTTGCGGCCGCCGGACTCCAACCTGTCTCCGAGCGCAACATCAGCAGCGAGGTGCTCGCCGCTTGCAAAGGGGACTCCGCAAGACGGGAGGCGCTCATCATCGGTGCAGCACCAGGATTTGCCCGGAACTACCTCCGGGAGTTTGCCATGACCGACAAGAGCAAGGAGTTCCAGCATTTCCAGGAACGTTACCTTTATTTCATCATGGTTTTCCAGAAGCCCGCCTGACACCTACGCACACTTGGCGTTTTTCGGAAAATCTCCAGTCATTTGGACATGAAGTCGAACCAACCTTGGGACGCCGAAGAGGGCTTGGAGAAACTGCGCAAGTACTGCGCATGGCAGGAGCGCTGCCGTTCGGAGGCTTGGAGCAAGCTGCTGCTCATCGGTTGCCCGCGTGCTGAGGTCCAGCCCCTGCTCGACCAATTGGAGAAGGAGGGCTTCCTCGACGAGGCACGCTATGCGCGGTCCTATGCCCGTGGCAAGTTCAACCAAAAGGGCTGGGGCAAGGTCAAAATCTGGGAAGCCTTGCGCGGCAAGCATGTCCCGGAGGATTGCATCTCAGAGGCGCTGGAGCTGATCGAGGACGAGGACTACCTGGACCGGGTGAGGGTCGTGGCTGAGAAGAAGCTTGGTGACGGCGACCTCAGCGATTGGGAGACGGCACAGAAACTACGGGCCTTCCTCAAAGGCAAGGGATATGAATACGATGTGATAGACAGGGTGCTGAAGTCCCTCGGCGAATAGCCGGGATCAGCTGGTGATGTCAGCCTTGGGCAGCATGCGCTTGGCATTGCCCACATCGGCGGGGGTGAGCCTGTTGCGGCTGATGTCGAGGCGGCGCAGCTTGGTCATGGTGCCCAGCCATTGCGGCAGCTCGATCAGCTTGTTCTTGCCCAGGTAGAGGATCTCAAGGTTCTTGAGCTCGCGCATCTCCGGAGGCAGGAACTTGATGCTGTTGCCATAGAGGCTCACGATCTGCAGGTTCTTGCAGTTCTTGATCTCCACGGGCACACGCTTGAGCTTGCAGTTGCTCAGGTTGAGGACCTGCAGGTTCTTGAAATTGCCGAACTCCTCGGGCAGCACCTTGATCTTCTGATCGATCAGGGACAGCTTGTAAACCTTGTCCGGATTCGCCAGCGCGGAGTCCAGGTTGTGGAACCACGGCTGATTGTCGAGCTGGGTATTGTTCCGCAGCGGATGGTCGGATGCCGGCTGAGGCTGGGCATACAGGGCAGTGGCTCCGGCAAATGCCGCACAGACCATCAGCAGGAATACCCTCCTGCAAGCGAGTGCAGCACCGCCAAGTCCTGCGACTGCGGGCCGTTGGTTGGAATTCCTATTCTTGAACATGTGTAGCCGTATCCTTTGAAGTGCAAAGCTTGCCCTCACCCTCGTGGGAAGGGGACTCCGCATGGGCAAAGTAAGAAATTTGAACGCTCTTAATCAAATGTGAAATTGATTCTGCTGAAGAATGCATCAGACAGGCGATCAGCGGTGTTTCAAGGCCAATTGACCACATGCGCCATCCACATCACGACCCCGGCTGCGCCGCACATTCACGATCGCTCCACGCTCCTCCAGGTACTGCCGGAATCGGTGCAGGCGGTTGCCGCTCGTGTTTTGGAAGCCCGCCTCGTCGATGGGGTTGTACTCGATGATGTTGATCTTGCTCGGTACGACACGCGAAAACTGCAACAGTTCCTCCGCGTCCTCCACGCCATCGTTGAAGTCCTTGAAGATGATGTACTCGTAGGTGACACGGGTGCCAGTCTTCTCATAGAAGTACTTCAATGCCTCCCCGAGCGCCTCCAGGCTGTTGCTCTCGTTGATGGGCATGATCTCGTTGCGCTTCTTGTCGTTGGCGGCGTGGAGGCTCAGTGCAAACTCGAACCGCACCCCGTCATCACCCAGCTTGCGGATCATCTTGGCGATGCCGGCCGTGCTCACCGTGATGCGCTTCGGCGCCATGCCCAGCCCATCGTCCGCCGTGATCCGGTCGATGCTCGCGAGCACCTGCTTGTAGTTCAGCAGCGGCTCGCCCATGCCCATATAGACAATGTTCGTGAGCGGACGCCCGTATTCGCGCTCTGCCGCCTCGCGGATGTAGGCGACCTGATCGAAGATCTCGTAATGCTGCAGGTTGCGCTTGAGGTCCAGGTAGCCTGTCGCGCAAAACTTGCAAGTCAGCGAGCAGCCCACCTGTGACGAGACGCAAGCCGTCACCCGCGAGTCCGTCGGGATCAGCACCCCTTCCACCAAATTGCCATCGGCCATGGTGAAGGCGTACTTGATCGTGCCGTCACTGCTGCGTTGCTCCGCCTGCACCTCCAGCTTCCCGATGGTGAAGCTTTCTGCGAGCTTGGCGCGAAGCGACTGACCCAGGTTGGTCATCTCCTCAAATGTCGCCGCATTCCGCTTCCAGAGCCATTCATCGATCTGTTTGGCCCTGAATGACTTCTCGCCGATGCCTTCCAGCCAAGCCTTGATCCCGGCCAGGTCCAGATTGCGGATATTGGGGAGGGTCGTCACCGATTATTGCAGGACCACACGCTTGACCACAGAGAGATCGCCCGCCTTGAGACGCATGAAGTAGATGCCCCCGGCGAGGTTGCCACGCTCCCATTCGAGGGAGGTCTGACCTGCGGAAGCATAGCCATCGTAGGCCACACCCACAAACTTGCCGCTCAGGTCGATCAGTTCAATCCGCACATTGCCAGCCCAAGGCTGTGAGAAGAGGATGGTCCCACGGTCAGCCACGGGTTGCGGCGCGATCGCGTCGATGGACAAGCCACCTTTCACACTCGGGTCCACGCCCACGATGTTCACGAACACGGTGACGTTGTCGCTGCGCACGCAGCCTGCGGCACTATAGCCTGTGCAGGTATAGACGGTCGTCGTTGTCGGGGATGCCACGGGGTTCGCGCAGCTGGTGCAGCTCAGGCCAGTGGAGGGCGACCATACATAAGTCACGGCACCACTCCCCGCAAGTTGCACCGACCCACCGATGCTGGTGATGGTCTGGTCCTGGCCAGCCCATACGCTCGGAGCGGGATTCGCGCTCACGATCACAGTGTCCGTGTCCGTGCAGCCATTGCTGTCGGCGACGGTGACGATGAAGGTCCTGCTCTGTGTCACCACAAATGTGGGATTGGCCGATGTCGGGTTGATCAGGGCTCCGGACGGTGCCCAGGAGTAGGTCACCCCTCCGCTCGCGCTCAGTTGGATGGTGTCACCGGGGCAGCCTGAGGTATCCACGCCCGCATAGGCTGTGGGCGGCGTGACCACCTGCACGTTGATGACCTGGGTGCTGTTGCTCGTGCCGTTGGGGTTGCTGGAGGTGAGGCTCACAGTGTAGGTGCCGCTGACTGCGTAGTTGTGGCTCGGATGCTGCACGTTGCTGGTGCCGCCATCGCCGAAGTCCCAGGCCCATTGCACGGGTGCATTGGAGGTGGAGTCCATGAACTGCACGGTGCCGCCGCAAGCGACCACGTTTTGCACGCCGAAGTTGGCGGTCGGGGGCAGGTTGTAGCTGTTGGTGGAGTAGAAGCCGCGGCCATGGGTGCCGAGGAAGACCATCTTGTCGCTGAAGCGGGTGCGGATCTGCTCGACCCTCGGGATGCCCATGCCCAGGTTCTCCGGCGTCCAGCGGATGTCAGCGGCAGGCAGGCTGATGTCGGTGCAGCGGAAGATGCCGAGGTCGGTGCCCACGAGGATGCCTTCGGGATTGTTGGGCTCAAATGCGGCCCAGTTGCAAGGCACGTCGGGCAGGTTGCCGGTGAGGGTCTTCCAGACCGCGTTCGCGCCTTGGTCGGCATTGCGGCACTCCGCCACGCGCTTGGCCACACCGTAGCTGCTGTAGGTGATCACGATGTGGTTGTTGTCAGTCGGATCGACGCAGATGCAGTTGATGTAGCCGCTGCCCAGACCGCTGGGGTTCACTGTCCCGGGCACGCTGGAGCTGTTGGCGACGGTGCTGTTGGGGATGCGGTAAACGGTGCCGCCTGCCGCGAAGAAGACGGTGGTGCTGGGGTTGTATCCCGGAGCGATGGCCGTGACATTGGTGCCGAGGCCAGTGGTGATCTGCCGCCAAGCTGCCGCGCTGCCGCTGCCCGCAGCTGGGTGGTACCAGAGGGCGGTGGAGCCTTGATACAGGTTGTTCGGCGCCACGGGGTCGATCTCCATCGGGTTGATGAACAGCGTGTTGTTGTCGTTCAGGGCCGGATTGGTGATGGACTGGAAGTTGGAGCCGCCATTGCGGGTACGGCGGACGGTGGCGTACTGCGTGGTCGTGTACATGGTGTCCGGACGGATCGCGTCGATGGCCACGTAGGCACCGTCGGACCCGGTCAGGGAAATCCCGTTGGAGATGCCGGGCGCGTCCACCATGATGGAGCCGTTGTCCTGGGCGCCACCAATGATCCGGTTCTTGCCAGCACGCGGGTCGATCGCGCAGGAGTAGAACTGGGTGACGTTGTAGTTGTTGTTGTGCTCGGAGACATTGGTGCCCCGGTTGCTGCTGTACCAGATGCCGCCATCATTGGAGAAGACGAGCTCCTGCGGGTTGGCGGGGTTGATGATGATGGTGTGCTGGTCGGCGTGGATCGACTGGGGGATCCCGGTGTAGGCGCCCGTGAGCTGCGACCAGTTGGAGCCGCCATTGGTGCTGCGGTGCTGGTCGATGCCAGCGACATACACGACGTTGTGGTCGGAGGGGTCCACGGCGATGCCGAGGTCATACCAAGCCTGCCCATTGGAAATGTCCAGCCCGAAGCCGGGTTGTCCACTCGTGGAGGCCCAAGTGGTGCCGCCGTTCGTGGAGCGATAGACATCACTGGAGGCGTTGCTCACCTCGCAGATGGCATAAACGTAGTTCACATTGCTCTGGCTCGTGCCGATCTCCACGCGGGAGTACCCGGCTGCGAAGTTGGTGTTGAGGTGGTCCCATGTGCCTGCGGTGCCTTGGCTGGCGCCCAGTGAAGCATCGGATTTGAAAATGCCCGATCCGCTCACGCCGACATAGATATTGCCTGCGCCATCCATCTCGGCATCGGTGATCCAGTCGTTGGTCGCACCCACTGCTGTTCCGAGGACCTTGGTGAAGGTCGCGCCGCCGTCGGTGCTGCGCTGCAAGCCGCCCTTGGTCGCGACATAAACCACGCCAGTGCTTGTGACCACGATGCTTTGGCAGTAATAGAATGCGTTCCCTGTGGTGCTGGACAGCTGATTCCAGTTCATGCCGCCATCGGTGGACTTCCACACACCCGCGCCGCGGATGGCATCGGCATTGAACCAGCCCTCACCCGTGCCGAAGTACATGACTTGCGTATTGCTGGGGTCGTGCTTGATGCAAGTAATGGCCACGTTGGAGAACAGTGGGCTCACCTGTGTCCAGACCGGGTTGCTGGCGGAGATGTCATTGGTATGCCAGAGGCCGCCACCGACACCACCCGCGAAGAAGGCCTTGTGGTTCGAATCGTTCGGATCCCAGAGCACGCCACGGGTACGTCCGCCGATGCCGGTCGGGCCGCGCTCGTCCCAGGTCAGGCCATAATTGGAATTGGTCTCCGGGAGCACGCGGGGCATGCCCCAGGTTTCCACGAAATATTCAAATGCCTTCTGAAGACCGTCCGCAGGCACCTCGCCTGTCGCGGGGTCCATCCGCTTGAGCTTGTCAAATTCAGCGAACATGTTCGGCTCATTCGTCCGGCCCTTGCCTTCACGCTCCCGCTCCTCCTCGCCACCCTCCCAGTTGGGCAGGGCTGCCAATTTCCGATTGAAAAGATCCACGTAGGCTTGGCGGTCCTCGGGAATCAGATTCCCGTCTTTTTTGCCCGAGTTGACTGTCGGCACAACTGTCACCATCAAGCCCAAGGCCGAAGCACTGGCCAGCAAGTAGGAAACTATTTTTCTCATACGCATGCAGGGGCAACTCGCCCCATTACCCATTTATGGCCAAAGATATGCATTTATTGCCGGAAGCCCATGGCGCCCAAGCGACACCCCCGTGCGCTCCTGCTCACCTTCAGGCCCCTCGCTCCTCCTTGCCCAGCCTCCACACCTCCCGGCAGGTTTGATCGTTATGGTTGAAAAAATGCTCCCCGTAAAGCCAAGGCAGGACAAGGATCCGAGTGTAAACTCTATTCAGGATCACGGTACAAAACTGTAAGGCTTTTTCAGGACGGTTCCCCTGGTTGCATTGCTGTTGGATGGCTGTTGCATGGCTCTTTTGTTGCTGTTGTATTCGACTAGCACGCACACATCCTACACTCGAACTACACTCATCCTACACTCCAGCTACACACAGCAGCCTGCCGCATGGCCACCCACACATTTTCCCTTGGAGTGCCAGCAAGAGACCCGACCAACCCTTCCTCCTGCCCACCATCGATGTCTATTCCCGACAAAACCCATCAAGTTTGTATGGTCGCGGCCCTTTTTACTATTTTTGAGAAACTTTGGGAAAATTGATGAAGAGAACATCCTTGACTTTTGTGACGCTGGCCATGGCTTTGCTCCTCGGCTCCTGCTCATTTGGGCCTGCCCATCCGGGTGAGGAGGAGGTCAAGACCATCCTGATCGGGCGCTACTGCTCCGAGGACCTGCGCCACCGCATGGAGTTGGGCAACGACGGCCGCTATTCTGGTCACCGCAGCCAAATGAGCGCTTTCGGCACGGGACTCGTCCCCGAGAAGTGCGAGGGCAACTACAAACTCAACTACGACGAGGACAAGAATGCCTGGGTGCTCAAGTTTGAGCCCAGCGACAAGAATTCGAACCCCTTCATCAAGTGCAAGGGCAGCGAGGTGGTGGTCTGGGACGCGGAGAAGGGCTACCTCGTGGGTGACAGCATCGTGGTCCTCAACGACCCCATGGACGAAGTTCCAGTTTCTAGCAAATGTGACCTCTGAGCCATGAAGATCATCTGTGTAGGCCGGAACTATGCTGCCCATGCGCAGGAGCTGGCCAATGCCATCCCCGACAAGCCCCTCATCTTCCTCAAGCCGGACACGGCGGTCATTCGCGGAAACCAAGACTTCTACCACCCGGACTTCAGCAATGAGATCCACTGGGAATGCGAAATGGTTTATCGAGTGGCCAAAGAAGGCAAGCATGTGAACCGCCGCTTTGCCTGGCAGTATGTGGACGGCATCGGGCTGGGGATCGACTTCACTGCCCGCGACCTGCAGGACGAGATCAAGAAAAAAGGCCACCCTTGGACGCTCGCCAAGATGTTCGACGGATCGGCCCCGGTCTCCGAATTCCTGGACGTGAACACATTTCCTGATCACAAGAACCTGAACTTTGAGCTGCGCGTAAACGGAGAAGTCCGCCAATCTGGCTTCAGTGGCAACATGCTCTTTCCGCTCGACGTGCTCATCAGCTTTATCACACAGTTCATCACCATCAAGAAGGGCGACCTGATCTTCACAGGCACCCCTGAGGGCGTGGGCAAGGTGAGCGTGGGCGACCGCCTGCAAGCCAGCCTGGAGGGGCACGAACTCCTCGATTTCCATGTCAGGTAGGAACAGACATGCGCACTTACTAGTCCTCGCGATCCTCGCCGTCCTGGCGGCTGGCGCCGCAGCTGTCCGCGTCTCCTCCAATTTCTCCGACTACCGCTTCCCCATGTCCGGCAACGAGTTCCTGCTCGCGGGCACTTTCGGTGAGCTGCGGAGCAACCACTTCCATTCCGGCATCGACATCAAGACTGGGGGCGGCATCGGGCAGCCCTTGTATGCCGTGCGGGAGGGTTATGTGTACCGCATCAAGGTCAGCCCCTTCGGCTTCGGCAAGGCGATCTACCTCCGGCACCCGGACGGCGAATTTTCTGTCTATGGCCACATGAACGGCTTCAGCGTCCCCATCGAGGCCCTGGTGAACGAGAAGCAGTACGCCTCCAAGCAATACGAGCAAGAAATCTACCTCGACGAGGGCGTGCTGCCTGTCCGTCCCGGCGACCTCGTCGGCTACAGCGGCAATACGGGTTCCAGCTCCGGGCCGCACCTCCACTTCGAGATACGCGACCCCGAGGAGCGGATCATGAACCCGCTCAACTACTACCGCCCCTTCGTCGCCGACCACAAGAAGCCGGAGGTCAATGCGATCGCCTTCGAACCCATCACCTCCACCTCCCTCATCAATGGCCGCCACGACAAGCTCGTCCTGGTGCCCGAGGGCAAGGAGGGCGAGTACCGCATCGCGGAGACAGTGCGCCTGCACGGCAAGGTCGGCCTAGAATACGACGGCCAAGATCGCCTCGACGGCGCGGCCAATTCCTGCGGGATCAACTATGCCCGGCTCTACCTCGATGACTCCTTGATCTACGAATTCGCCCTGGAGAAATTCAGCTTCGACGACAAGAAGTACATCAATGTCCATTTCGACTACCAGCACTTCAAGGCCACCAGCAAGCGCCTCCAACGCAGCTACATCGAGCCGGGCAACCAGTTGCTCTGCTACCCCAAGCGTGAATTGAAGGGCACCATCGACCTCCAGGACGATCGCCTCCACGCCCTGCGCCTCGAACTCGCGGACGGCTACCGCAACACCGCAGTAGTTCGCGCCAATGTCCAGCGCTCCAATCCCCCGGTCATCCCCGAGTCCGTCTCCGGCGGCACCGGCCAATACCTCCGCTCCGCCATCCACCGCAACACCTGCGTCCTGCGGCTCCACAGCCCCGTCACCCGCCAGCTCAAGGGCCTCACGGTCACCTGCGCGGACGGCAGCACCCAGAACCTGCTCCCAACCTACCTCGATGGCACGGACCTCGTCTATCTGCTGAACCTGAACCAGGACCCTGTCCCCGTCTCTGTGGCCGACCCCATCGCGGGGCACCGTGTGGACCTGCCCTTGCGGCAGCGCATCCTTCCCTATCAGGACAACCTCGTTGAGGAAGGCGAATTGCAGCTCTTTTTCCCCGCAGGTTGCGTCTTCGACACCTTGCCCCTGCACCTGGAGCGACTGCCCAGCTCTGCCGTCACCGTTGGCGACCGTTTCGAGATCGGACGGATCGACCAGCCCATATTCAAGAGCCTCGTCCTGCAATTCAAGCCGGAGACCAGCATCGACCCCGCCAAGCTCGTGATCGCCCGCAGGTCAGGAAGCGGCTGGACCTACGTCGGCAACGAGCACAAGCCGGACGGCAGTATCGCAGGCAGTGCAGGCGACTTCGGGACATTTGCCGTCATGGCCGACAGCACCGCACCCACCGTCAAGCCCCTCAACTTCAAGGATGCCGCCGTCATCTCCGCCTCCCAGAAGACCCTCAGCCTCGAAATCAACGACGATTTCAGCGGCATTTCCAGTACCCGCCTCTACTGCACCATCGACGGCCAGTGGGCCCTCTTTGAGTACGACGCCAAGAGCCACAACATCTACCACAAGATCGTCACCCGCACAAACACCATCCACCGCCTGGAAATCTTCGCCTACGACCAAGTCGGCAACCTCAAGCAAGTCGGCTACAACCTGACTTTCTGACTTATTAGCAACCTCTGCGGTTCTTTGCGCCTTTGCGGTTCCATCCTAGCGCAAAGCCTTCAAAAAACAACCTACCTTGCACCCAGTTTATCACTGCAGAAAGCAGGAACCCATCATGTCAGCAACCATCAACCTCCTCCCCGTCGGCACCGAAGCGCCGAATTTCAGCGTCAAAGACCACAAAGGCAAGACCCGTACCCTCTCCGAGTTCCGTGGCAAGAAGGTCGTCCTCTACTTCTACCCCCAAGACGACACCGAGACCTGCACCAAGGAGGCCTGCAACCTCCGCGACAACCACAAACTCCTGAAGAAGAATGGCTTCGTGGTCCTGGGCGTGAGCCCCGACTCCGACAAGTCCCATCAGAAATTCATCACCAAATACGACCTGCCCTTTGCCCTCCTAGCGGATACAGAGCGGGACATCATCAACAGCTACGGCGTTTGGGGAGAGAAGACGACCTTTGGCAGGACCTATGACGGCGTCCACCGGGTCACCTATGTGATCGATGAGGAAGGGAAAATCGCCCACGTGATCTATCCCGTCGAATCCGGCCGCCACGCCCAGCAGGTCATGGCGCTCTACGAAGCCTGAGCCAGCCGCTCAATGTTGGATCGCCACCCGGCCCGTACGGGAAATGCCCCGGCCCGTGATCCGCACATAATAAATGCCTTGGGACAATGCACTCGCATCCAACTGCACGGATTCGCCCCGGATTCCAGAAACGTGGTCCACACGCTTGCCGTCCAGGCTCCACACTTCCAATGCACAGGATTGGTGTCCGGGATTCGGGAACGAAATGAGGCAAGACCCATTCGCAGGATTCGGCACGATTCCCAATGAGCCCCAGCTCGCCGCATCGTTCGCTTGGTCTAAGGTCACGGTCGTGCTGTCCACCCGCTGACAGCCCTTGCCGTCCGTGATGGTCACGGTATAGGTGCCAGGCAACAGGCCACTGACGCTCGCAGTCGTGTCCCCAGTGCTCCAGGTGTAGGAATATGGGGGGAAGGGTCCACTCACCAAGGCTGCGACGCTGCCATCCGCGGTGCTGCCGCTGCTCGCGCCGTCATTCGTCAGGCTGATGGAGAGCGGCGTCCAAGTCTTGATCACGGTCACGCTGTCCACCACCGTTCCATTGACGTCCACTGCCTGATAGGTGACGGTGTCGCCGTGGAGGTTGAAGCGGACGAACTCGTTCACATACAGCTCCTGCTGAATGTTCGGGGAACATGCCAGGTTGAATGGGGAGGTATTGCAGGTATGCTGGTCGAGGGTGCTCGTGCCGCCACCGCCAGAGATCACATAATGCACGTCGTTGAGCTCCCCGCGTTGGTAACAATGCGAATGCCCGTTCAGCACAAAGTCCACATCGTATTGCTCGAAATACGGCACGAGGGCGGTGCGCATGTCGTCATTGCCATCGTATTGATAGTAGGACTGGAACGGAATGTAGTAGGTAGGGTCCCAGGCATTGGTCCACGGCGGGTGATGGAAGAACACGAACAGCCACTCCTGATCGCGGCACTTCAATTCTTCCAACAGGAAATCGTGCTGATCGCTGCCAATGCTGTAGTCGCCATTGGAGTCGAGGCAGATGAATTTCGCATTGCCCCAAGTGAAGCTGTAGTAATGTTCGCTCTGCTGCGCATTGTTCGTGGGTTGGTAGAAGGCGTCGTAGAAGTCCGTCCCGCCATTCGCGATGATGTCATGGTTGCCGATCGCGGTATAGTGGCAATCCTTGGCGAGCATGTTTTTATAGACGCCGAAGAAGACATTGTCATACGCATTGCCCACACCCTGGTCCACGTCCCCGGCCACCACCGCGAAGTCCACATCCTCCAATTCCATCTGCGCCGCGAGTTGGTTTTGCACGGTATTGTTGTAGCCGCAGTCCGCATAATGCAGGAAGCGGATGGCCTTTTCCTCGATGGGCTTGGCGGTCTCGAAGAATTCGACAGCACTGCTGTAGCCCGCGTCCGTGCTCACTTGGTAGAAGTAGCGGGTATTGGGTTGCAGGCCGGTGATGGTGAGGGCGTGCTTTTGCGAGGATGCGGTTTCCAGCACCTGATGGGAGAGGTCAAACGGCCCCGATCCCCAATTGATCGTCCCAATGCCAGCTGTGGCCGTGTTCCAGGCAATGAGGACGCTGGTCTCGGTGGGTTGCTGGATATAGGGGTAGCGGTCCACCACCTGCGCATGCAGATGGCCGAGGAGCAGCAGCAAGGCAAAAACAATCGCAGAAAACGCTTTGCGCACGGTCTTTCTAGTTAATCCAAACATGAAGTTAACATGAATTTTCAATGAATGGGCAGCCGATTGATCGCACATCCCCTACCTAAGTTTCGGTATTCGCCAGTTCCCAAAATACCCCAATTGAGGTATTGATTGCCGGGAATCCAGCCCGCTACATTTGTCTTATATAGAATCATTCTAAATAAGAATCGGCGCTGCAATGAAATCGACGCAGAAACTGACGGCCATCGCCGCCCTCGTGCTCTCCTTGCTCCATTTTTCGGCCTGCAAAGACCGCGACAAAGACCCCAATGCAGAACTGAAAACCGCTGTGATCCAGCAGTTTTCGGCCATTGCCTCTGCGAATTATGAGGACTGCTACACATCCGCTGCGGCACTGCGTGGAGCCATCGACGACTTCGTGGCAAACCCGTCATCCGTGACCCACCAAGCAGCCAAGGACGCATGGCTCGAAGCCCGGGAGTCCTACGGTCAGACGGAGGCCTACCGCTTCGGTGACGGCCCCATCGACGATGCGGACGGCCCCGAGGGACTCATCAATGCATGGCCCCTCGACGAAAACTACATCGACTACATGGACGGCCAACCCGATGCGGGCATTGTCAATGACACCACCATTGCCCTGAGCGCTGCGGCATTGGAGGCCATGAACGAAACCGGCGGCGAGGAAAACATCTCTGTGGGCTTCCATGCCATCGAATTCCTGCTCTGGGGCCAAGACGACGTCAACACCGCATTGCTCACAGCAGGTCAGCGCCCCTACACAGACTATGTCACAGGTTCAGGCGGCACCGCATCCCACCAAGACCGTCGCGGACTCGTGCTGAAATTCTGCGCCACTCAGCTCGAAGCCCACCTCCGCGACCTGCGCGACGCATGGGCCTCCGGCTCCACCTCCAATTACCGCCACACATTTGAAAGCCTTGACAATGACGAGGCTCTCCGCCGCATCTTCACGGGAATTGGGGTCCTGTCCAAATCCGAACTCGCAGGGGAGCGCATCTTCACCGCCCTCGACAACCAGAGCCAAGAGGACGAGCACTCCTGCTTCAGCGACAACACCCACCGCGACATCATCCTGAATTTCCTCGGCATCCGCAATGTTTACCGGGGCAGCTACAGCCGCCCGGACGGCTCTGTGGTCGCCGGAGCATCCCTGAGCGAATTGGCGGATGAATACGATGCCGACCTCAATGCGAGCATCGAAGCCCTGCTCAACACCATCACCACACAGGTCAATTCCATCCCTGTCCCATTCGACAACGCCCTGACCCAAGAGCAAGTCGGCGGCAACGGCCCCATCCAATCCACGGTCAATTCTCTCCAAGCCCTCGGCGATAAATTCGCAGAAATCGCCGGGAAGATGGACATCACGATCAGCACGGCCCTTCCGGAATGATTCCCAAACGCCCGCATTCGACCTTCATCTTCCAAAGCCTGACCACATTGGCCCTCCTGCTGGCAGGCTGCCGGGATGCCGACCTGCCCCTCCAAGCCGAACCTGGCGAAGAGCTATCGGGCGGCGCCGCCACGGTCCACGACCAAAGCCCCAATGCCTTCGGCAATCAAATGCCGGGGGTTTCGGGCATTCAGGAGCTGGAGTTTTTCGTGGGCAATTCCTTTTTCAAGCAGAATTGGGTGACGGCTCCGGCGTCGGCTACCGCCCGCGATGGCCTAGGGCCCTTTTTCAATGCCCGCTCCTGCTCCAGCTGCCATTTCAAGGATGGTCGCGGCCGGGCACCGGAATTTGATGGCGAGCTTTCCACGGGCTATCTCGTTCGCCTCGCCTTGGCGAATGGAAGCGGCCTCGACCCAAACTACGGCGGCCAATTGCAGGACCAAGCCATCCCCGGCGTACCTGTGGAGGGCCACGTGCAGATCACTTATGCCGCCATCAACGGCACCTATCCCGACGGCGAGACCTATACCTTGCAAGCCCCGACCCTGCATCTGAGTGACTTGAGCTATGGGTCGCTCGCGTCCGGCGTTGTCTCCTCAGCCCGCGTCGCAAATCAAATGCCGGGCCTCGGCCTGCTCGAAGCCATTCCGGAAGCCGACATCCTCGCCCTCGCTGATCCGAATGACGCTGACGGCGATGGCATTTCCGGCCGCGCCAATCATGTTTGGGACATCGCTTCCCAGTCCACCCGGCTCGGCCGCTTCGGATGGAAAGCCAGCCAACCCACGGTTTTGCAGCAGACGGCAGGGGCCTTCCTCGGCGACATGGGCATCACGACCTGGCTTTTCCCGGATGAAAATTGCACCTCGATCCAGCAGGATTGCCAAGCTGCTCCGCATGGCGGCTCGCCAGAAATCTCCGACGACGATCTCCGCAAGGTCGCGCTTTATGCCCGCACCCTCGCAGTCCCCGCCCGCCGCAATGTCGATGACCAGACCGTCCTCCTCGGGAAGCTCCGCTTCGAGCAGGTGGGATGCACGGCTTGCCACGTGGGCACGCTGCACACAGGTACGGACGCCGAGGTGCCTGCCCTCAGCGGGCAGACCATCCACCCCTACACCGACCTGCTCCTGCACGACATGGGCGACGGCCTCGCGGATGGCTTGCCCGACCACGACGCCACTGGCAACGAATGGCGCACGCCTCCGCTTTGGGGAATCGGGCTCGTGGAGGTCGTGAACGACCATACCCGCTTCCTGCACGACGGCCGCGCCCGCTCGATCGAGGAGGCCATCCTCTGGCACCAAGGCGAAGCCCAAGCCGCCAACGACCGCTACCAAAAGCTCAGCAAGGCCGATCGTGCTGCCCTGATCCAATTCCTCAAATCCCTTTGACCCATGCAGCGTCCGCACTTTTCCTTTCTATGCCTCCCGTTTCTTGCCCTATTGGCCTTCGCAATGATTGGCTGCAAGGACCCCGTAGAGTACAATTACGACAAGGCCACACTGCTTACGGATGTCGCGCATGGCCAGATCCTGCCGAGTGCGGCGGAATTCCTGATCGCGGCGGACTCATTGGAGGGGGCTGCGGAGGCATTTGTTGCTGCGGTGGACTCGGTACAGCTCGCCGCCCTCAAGGCGCAGTGGGAGGTCGCGGTGCTGAAATGGAAGACTTGCGAGGTTGATGATTTCGGCGTGGCGAAGGACAGCTACCTCTCTGGTAGGATTGGGAAATGGCCCTGCGACCCTGCGATCATTGAGGGGAAGATTGCGGGGACGGACAGCATGGATGCGGCATTTTTCCAGAATCTCGGAGCTACGGCCAGGGGGCTTTATGCGATAGAATACCTGCTTTTTGAGCATGACCCCGCCACCACCCTCACGGAATTCACCTCCAGCCAATTTGCCCTTCGCCGACTCACCTACCTGCGTGGCGTTGCGACTGAGGTGCATTCGAAGGCACAAGAATGGCATGACCTCTGGTCCACGGCTCCTGAAAACTATGCGCACGAGTGGGCAAACTCCTCGGCTACCGGATTGGAGGATCCGGCGGGCCTGCTGGTGAATGGGATCATCTCGGTCTTGGAGGAGGTGACCAAGGTGAAGGTTGGCAAGCCATTTGGGAAGTTTGACTTGGGCATCCTGCACCCGGAATCAGTCGAGTCGCCGAGGACTGGCATTTCACTTGCATTGTTCCGAGCCAATCTCAACAGCTTGGAAGCCATCTTCCGAGGCACGAGCGAAACGGGACTCGACCAGGCACTCGATGAGCTGCATGCAAGCTATGGCGAAGCTGCCCTATCGTCCGCCATCGCGCAACAATTTGCCGCCGCGAACCATGCCATGGACCAGATTACGATGCCCTTCCAGGACGCCCTCATCAACCAGCACCAACAGGTCGAGGACCTGTATCAGGCCCTGAAGGCACTCACCGTCCTGTTCAAGGCCGATGTGAGCAGCGCCATGTCCATCACGGTCACGGTTTCGGATACGGACGGAGATTGATTTCGGAAAATGCGGTCAGAGTTGCTTGCGCATGAGCAATGAGCTCGCCCCGATGGGACAATCCGGGATCTCGCAGATCACTTGATAGCCCAGTTGCTGGTAAAATCCTGGTGCCTGGAAAGTCGTGGTCTCCACCAAGGACTGCTTGGCTCCAGATTCGATGGCCATCTTCTCTGCCTGCTCCACCATCCTGCGGCCCAAGCCTTGTCGGCGGATTTCGTCGCTCACCCACATGATCTGGATGACGAGGCAGTGCATGTGCACCGACCCCAGCAGCCCTCCCACGATCTCTCCAGCGGCATTGCGCACAAAAAGTCGGATGTCTCTGCGTTCAAATGGGACTGGGGAGTTTTCGGTATTGTACTCTTGGAGGCGGCGGACCACATAGCGCATATCGTCCGGCAGTGCCTGGTCCTCCACATGGATGGTCCAGTCCTCCATGGCGCTGGTCAGTTGAGTACCATCTTGGGCAGCCCCATGAACTCGGTATCGTGCAGGATCAATTCGCTGATCTCGTACTCGAAGTAGCGGTGCATGGGAAATTTGCGGAGGATGGCTTGAAGGGCTTCGCGGTCACGGCAGCTTGCCACCATCCATGCCTTGTCCCGGTTCTTGCCCAGCGAGAAGCTATTGATCCGACCGGAGGCGAGCAGTTCCACGATCATGCTCCGCTGCTTCGGGATCAACGCGAAATAGTCTGCCGACGGAGCCTCTGGCAAGTGAATCGTGACCATGAATTTCTGCATCGCTACGAACGTTCAAGATTTTACCGATCAACAAAATACGGGAAAATATGTGATTGTTGGTAGCTCAGCGACAAAGCTGGTCAGAGTACCACGATGATGTGAATCGCCGCCTCGGGGTTGAGCTGCTCGATTTTGTAGTCCGACCACTCCCCCGTCAGGGTAACTGCCGGGTCGGAGACGAGGAAATGAATGCGCGGCATGGTCCGGGAATAGAGGTCGATGAGCTTGTAATCCGGCATCGGCACCAGGGTCCAATCGCTGGCCTTGGCGCTGAGGTCGCGCACGGACATGCCCACCTTGAGGCCGTTGCGCAGGCTCAATTCGGGAGTGTAAACGCGGATGCGGGCCACTTGGTCGGAGCCAAAGAAGTCCTCCTCGACATAGACATTGCCCTTGCGGTACTCCATCACCACCGAGCGCCACTGGTAGTCGCCCTGCTGCTCGAAGGTGTCCCGCGCAGCATGTCCCATGAGCCGGGGGGTGCCCTGCGCCGGCAACGGATCACCGAGATGCATCCGGTGCAAGCCCGTAGAACCGATGTACCGCCCATTGCAACCAACGGCGGCCAGGGCCACCAAGGCCATCCATACCAGGAACAATCCGCTATTTCTTTTCATAGACCAACACCTTGTTCAAATCTGCGTCCATCATCCAAGTACCCGGCAGCACCTCCGCCATCTTACGGCCAAATGCCTCCGTGTGTTGAAGCAGCTCCGGCTCATGCGCCAGCCTGTTGAAGACCAGCAAGCCACGCGGCTCCAGCAAGTCTGCCATGCGGAGCAGGAAATCCGGCGAGCAAGCGGCAGGCGGCACCTCGGCGTCCACGAACAGGTCCACGACCACCATGTCAAACCGCTCCTGGCATTGCTGCACGTAGGAGATGGCGTCACCGATCTCGATCTTCAGCTGCGGCCCCTCCTCCAATCCAAAGTACGCCTTGCCCAGCCTCACCACCTCCGGGTCGATCTCCACCGCCAAGACAGAGATCTTCGGGTCGAGCTCCCGGAGGATTGTGGTCACATTTCCAGCTCCCAGCCCCAGGAGCAGCACACGCTTCATGCCTGAATGCTTGATCTTCAGCTGCCGGAACGCCGACCGGAAGACCTTGTCCAGTCGTCCGAAGCTGTAGTTGACATTCGCAGTATTCAGCATGTAGCGGCCATAAGCGTACCAGACTTGCAATCCGGGACTGATGGTGGAATTTCCTTGTTCCACGATCTCCTCCCGGAAAAAACTCATGATGTAACGCCAACGGTCGTGCATGGTTACAGGTTCTGCAGCCGCCCAAGGTGATAAGTCAGCAATCGGTCGCCTGGCGCTGCTGTGATCGTGGCAGGTTCCAGTTTGAGGAAGCCCATGGCCTCCCGGAGCGGGACTTGATAGACCTCTGAGATGGATCCCACGAAATGGATGGGCACCTCTTGATAGCCCCGCATCCGCATCACGGTCTTTTGCAAGAATGCCATGAACCGCGCCACGACCATGGTTCTCACAGAGGCATCGTCCAGGTGCTCGCCAAGGAAGCGTGAGTACTCCGCGAGGGCAGTGTTCACCTTGGGTGCTGTGTAAATTTCGGTCCGGATATCAAGGAAGGGCTTGCCAGCCCAGTCGCGCAGCTTGTGCTCCAGATGATGCGGCAGTTCGCCATTCAGCGCCGCCCCGATCAATGTCCTGCCCAGGTCGGCGCCACTCCCTTCGTCGCTGAAGAGGTAGCCATGCGAGCCGAGATTGGCGATGATCTTCTCCCCATCCCAGTAGCAGCAATTGCTGCCCGTACCGAGGATGCACACGATCCCAGGCGCATCGCCCGCAGTGGCCCGCGCTGCCGCGAGCATGTCCGTCATGAGGCGGATTTCGGCCCCCGGAAACAGCCGCTCCAGAATGCCCCGAACTGCCGCCTCAGTCCCCACAGCACCCAAACCCGCGCCGTAGAAGTCCACCACCAACCCATCGCCAGATGGCAGGCCATCCCCCCAATCCAGCCGCTGCTGACGCTCAATCTCAGCCGCAGATTGGACATTGGGATTCAGCCCGCTTGTGCGGAACGTGGACCGGACGCCGGAGGCATCGTAGAGGTACCACTGGGTCTTGGTACCGCCGGATTCTGCGAGGAGGTGCATGGTCTTACAAAAGAAAGGCCCCAGCGGGCGCTGGAGCACTTTCCCTATAAAAAATCAATCAACTTACAATTCTAGCGGTTTCCAGCTGAGTCAAATGCGAAGTTCAGCGAGAAACGGAGGGTGTTTTGCAGCGGGTGGTTTTGCTTCAAGGAAGCGAGGTAGGCGAAGTCCAGACCGAAGAAGCTGTACTTCACGCCCAAGCCCAAGGTCACAAACTTCCGGTTGCCTTTGGTGGCGTCTTCCAAGAAGAGGCCGGCACGTGCTGCGAACAGGTCATTGTACCAGTATTCCACGCCAGTGCTCAGGTTGAATTCTTTCAACTCCTCGCTAAAACCGCCGGGGGCATCTGCGAAGCTGCTGAACATCCCGTCGATGAGGGTCTTGTTGCTTTGGCCGCCTTCGGTAGGCACCATCAGCTTGTTCACATCAACGGTAGCGGTGAGGCTGTTGTAGTCATCCAAGCCAGCCTTCAGGGCAGCGCCCAGGCGCAGGTTGGTTGGGATGAAGTCTTTGTTGGCGCTGTTGGTATAGGAAATCTTCGCACCGATGTTGGAGATGTTCAGGCCCCAACGGAAGTTCAACGGGCGGCTGCCAGCATCAAAGTCCTTGTTGTAGAGCATGTTGATGTCGCCAGCGATCGAGATACCGGGCTTGGTGGTGAATCCGTCCACACTTGCATTGGCAGCGAGGTTGCTGTAGATGAAGCGCAGGCCCACACCAGCGGCAAAGTTGTCAGTGACCTTGCGGGTGTAACCAGCGTCCCAAGCAAACTCATTGGCATTGAAGCGGCCATATTCCACGGCGTTTTCATCGGTGAAGATGATGTTGCCCAAGGAGAAATAGCGGAGGGAGGAGGCAATCACACCAGCACGCTCACCCATGTTGTAGTAGCCGCTGAGGTAGCTCAGGTTGATGTCTGGGACCAGCTGTCGCAACCAGGGGGTGTAGCTCAGGCCGATTCCGAATTTCTTTTCGGTAAAAGCCAGACCGGAGAGGTTCCAGTGTGTGGCATTGGCATTGTCAGCGATGGCAACCCCGGCATCACCCAGACCGCCACTGCGGGAGTCGGGGCAGATCATGAGGAAGGGCACGGCCGTGGTAATGGCCTTGATGTCCTGTCCGCCGGTAGTGCTCTGCGCCTGAACACCAACGTTCACGCCAGTAAACAGCAAAGAAGCACAGGCAATTATCTTGGAAAATGACTTGATACTCATTACAATTCTACTTTTGCCTCCCAGTACAGCCCGAGAGAATTCCTATTACCTTGGTTTCAAAAAAGCTTACAAAAGTAGATGTTTTATGCGATAGGCTGAGATATTTCCCACAAGTTAGGAAAAACTACAATTCAGGGAACAAGGGTAGTTAAAGTTTTTTCGGCTGAAAGGTGCCACTTATATACTATACAAATCTACATCCTCAATCCCCCAGAGACAATGCAAATAAATCTGCCCTGTCTCCGGGGAATCTCGATCAGCGCAGGACTACGAGCTTCTCAAAGGTGGAGATGCGCTCGCCTGTGGTCTCGTCCTTGACCACGACTTCATAGACATAGACGCCACGACCGATGGCATCGCCATAGTCATCCAAGCCGTCCCATTCCAGGTCGCAGTACAGATTGCCTTCGGCGAAGAAGTTGTCCTCCAGCGTCTTGACCACCTTGCCACCTACGGTGTAGATCTTGATCAAGACCTTCAGGGCATTCCCATTGCGGTTGTGCTCGATGAAGAATTTCGTGTTGGTGGTGAAGGGGTTGGGGTAGTTCACCACGTGCCCGAGGGCCATGTTGGCATCATCCGCGACGATGAAATTGACCTCGCCCTCACGGCTATTGTTGTTGGCGACGTCCCAGACCTTCACGCGGAGGTTGTGCTCGCCCACGCTCAGATCCTTGAAGGGATAGCGGATAGTGCCTTCCTGATAGCTGTTCTTGTTGGCCTCATAGAAGTCATTGAGGACAAATACCTCGCTTTCATCGTCATCGAGCACCGCGGTGAGCTCATGTCCAATGCCAGTGCCCACGGTGTTGATCCCGTTTTCGTCAAAGATTTCGGCGATCAAGGTCGCATCCTGACCCACGAGTCCGCCATCCGCAAATTTGATGTCGTTCATGAACAGGTCCATGTCCGGCGGGCGGTTGTCGGAGATCGCAGCGGAATCCGTGCCACCAATGAAGATGTTCTCGGAGCAGCCACCACCATCGGAGGTCGTGTTGTGGAAGTACAGGCTGATCTTGCCATTCAGGTCCGGGAGGTTGTCCTCGTACGAGATGTCGATCGGAACCACGAACTCGAAGGAGAAGAGGCCATTCTGCACCGTGGAACTGCCACGGAAGACCTTGTTCTTGCGCCAGATGAAGTCGAATGGGTAGCGACGCGTGGTGAATTTGCTCGGCTTGTCATACACGATGGCGGACAGGTCACCATTGTAGGTATTGAGGAGGTTGCCTTGTGGGTCGCGGACCTCGCCTGAGATCGTCACCAGGTTAAGGGCGGAGAGGGTATCCACCACATTGGTGATGACAGGATTTCCGTTGATGCTCGTCACCACAGCGCGGTGATGCGGGTATGCCAGGATCATCGCAGGGTCGCCCAGCATCGAGAAGTTCCGGTTGTTCACCGAGCCGCCCCAGCTTGCATTCTTGGTGCGTTCGAAGACCTCGCCCATGGTGAGCATGCGTCCCATGGCGCTGTCGAATGTGAACACATTGTTGTAGTAGTTCGTGTTCAGAGTGTGATTGGGGCCGCTGAAGACCACACGCACTGTGGTGAACATGGCAACGGAGCCTCCGCCATCACGGGTGAGCAGCACCTCGGCACCGGACTTCCGGTCGGGATCATCCCACCTCCCGAATTCGCAGGTCGCGGTGATATAGGCCGGAAGCCGGGTGTCGTTGGAGATCTTGTTGATGTCGGAGATGTCGAGGATCTGCGCATTGGACCAGCCGACTTCGCCGCCGTGACCCGTGTAGTTCACGATCAAGCTGCCCTCATCGAGCGCCTTGAGCAGGGCCGCCTTGCCATCGGGGAACCGGTCGCCAGACGCTTGGTTCTCCATGACATAGTTGTCCATGTAGATCTTGTCGATGTTGGTGCAGGGGCTGCTCGCCTCGATCTGCGTGGTATAGCCATCCGCCTGACGGACGTGGGTGTCGGTATCGTCGTCCTTGTGGTCGGCCACGAGCACCACGCGGTTGCGCCATGAACCGTAGCCGTTCGCGTCTTGGTGGTAGGAGATGATCTTGTCCACGATGGCCTTGGCCTCAGCGGCATTCGCAGCCGGGAAACGGCCCACCCCGATGTCCAGCCCATGGTCCACGAGGACGGTGTCTCCTTCGGCGAGGAAGAGCGGAATCGTCTCATTGTCGCGGTTGTGGGCTTGTTCGCCCCAGAAGCCCTCACCATCGTCCAGGAAGCCATAATAGTCGTCGCTGGTATAGCTATGGGTGGGCAATTGCGAACGGCGGCTTTGGTAGGTCGGGATGTAATTGGTACCCGCAGCGGTTTGGATGGCCTTGTAGTCATAGGAGCCATCGCCGAAGAGCAGGAGGTAGCGGAACGGGCTGCTGGTATTTTGCCCGCGGTCATAGAACATCTTCGCGAAGTCCCGGATGGCCGTCGGATCCACAGCGCCAGAGCTGAATTCATTGAACACGTCTCCAATGCGCACCACGTTCACGGAATGGCCATAGTGCGAGCGGTGGAATTCTGCGAGGCGGTTGGCGTCCACCCAGAAGTCGGGGTGGGTGATGATCAGGAATTCAGCCTGGGTCAGCCCATGCAGGTTCTGATTTTGGATGAGCTTGGCTCCAGTGGGGCGCTTGAACCCGATGGAGGTATAGGCCACAAACTGCTTGGTGCTGTCAGCGGCCACTGCGAAGCTCAGGTTGGAGCCGTTCAGGCTGCTGGAGACGAGGCTCACATTCAGCGGATCGGTCACGTCCAGGACGCGGTAGCTGGAATTGCCGCCGGAAAACTGGAAGTCGAACACTTGGCCGGGGCCGACATTGTCGGTGGCGCTGAAGTGGTAATAGTTCTGACCGTCGAGTTCCAGACGCTGGTACTGTATTCGAGGGTATAGTCCAGGTAGCCGACGGAGGATGTCGTGGGCTTGCTGTAGATCAATTCCAGGTTCAGGTTCCTGTCCGACACGCGCGATGCGGGAATGTCCACCGTCTGATTGGCTCCGAAGTAGTCGGTCGTTCCGTAAGTGGAACTTGTGGCAGGGATGCTGAGCTGTGCCACTGTGGACCCGCCCTCCTTGACCGTGAAGCTGCTGGATGCCCCATTCGAGCGGGCGCCGACGCGGACCGTGGTCTTGACATTCGTGCCAGAAACGACATTCAGGATCGGGAAGGTGAACTGCTGCGTGGTGGTCAGGTCAAATCGCTCCCCATCCAAAGACGCCAGAGATGATGGTATTGTCCTTGTCCACTTCGTGGCGGCCATACTTGGTGGTATAGCTCGGCGTGAAGTTCGGAGTGCCGGGGTTCGGTGCAGTCTGCATCCTGCGTCCTGTCGCGCCACCCCACGTCACATAATAATATGTGGTATCGCTGTAAAAGTTCGGGAAGTACACATACCGACCGAGTCGAGCATTGTCCTCCCAGCGACCCATGCCGGGCGAGTAGAAGACGAAGTAGTCACTCGTCCCAAAGTTGCCGTCCGTTTCGCCTTGCGCGATCAGGGCATTTTCCACGAGGTCGTCGTGCGGATAGACTCCCGCCTTCTGGGGCAGGGTTGCGCCACCATTGCCATAGACCTTCACCGTGCGGGGATCGATGGACCCAGGATCCACACCCAAGCCGGAGAAAAAGCTGTGATCCAATTGGTAGAGGCCCTCGGAAGTGACGGGCACCTTGTACCAGGTCCCGGTTTTCAGGACAGACTCGTTCACATAACCTTGGCGGGCATTGTAATCGACCTTGCGGCGGGCTGCATCGCGGCTGCGGCGCACGCTGTAGGCGATGGAGCTTGCCTTGCGGTAAGTGCGGCCGTCGGAGCTGACTTGGATCGGGTAGATGCGCACGTGTTGGAGGTCCTCGCCACGGACGGTGACCACTTGCCCAGCCACGACATTGGATTTGGGATACCAATCCATGCCTGTGATTTTGGCGGAGGTGGTGGTGACGCGATAGGTCTCAGCATTGATCTCCTGCACGCCTTCAGCCTTGACGTCGTAGGGAGAGATGGATTCCTGGTCGCCCACGGGGACCATCAGGTCGTAATAGGGCAGGTTCACCACGTCGCCGTCCAAGCTCGCGCCTTGGAACCAAGGTGACAGGATCAACTTGGAGGGATCCTCAGGATTGGAAACGGCCAAATCGGCAGTCCAAACTGGGATGAACACGCCGGAGTTGCCATCGAACCGGGAGACTTGCTTGGGAGCCGTCTCGGGCTTGCTGTTCGCGGCAGGGCGACCATTGGCCTCGATGGCTGAAGTAGCCGTCGTGGAGGAAGGCATGGTAGAAACGGACGGCTTGGAATCCGCGGGCTTGCCTGAGAGGGCGGGCTTGCCAGTGGTGACCGGTTTGCCCGAATTGGGCTGAGCGAGGGGCTTCTGCGCCCAAGCGCCCGAGACCAAGGCCACAGTTACAACACAAGCAAGGGAAAAGCGAATGCCGCGAGAAATCATAGCTGAACAGATTCTATCATTCTTCTTTCGACAAATATCCACATAAAATGCGTGGTCTAGGTATGCAATTCTCGATACCCATTTCGCTAGACCTGAATATGCTGCGATTTGTTTGGAATGCTTCCGAGGCATGCAGCGTTTTGAAATGTGCGCCTCTCCTGCGAATTTGAGGCCATGAGCGCCCCCAAGAAGTCTGACAAGCCCCAAAAGGCTGCCGCCCCCGCTGGAAAAAAGCCCTCCTCAGCGCATCCAAATTCCCCCTTTGGAGGCGGGTTCTGGATGCGTTACTGGTTGCCGGGCTTGATCCTCGCGGTGCTGCCGTTCTTGCTGTACCTGCAATCCACGAGCTTCGGCTATGTCTTGGACGACAAGATTGTGTTGACCGAAAACAAGTTTGTGCAAAAAGGTACCAAGGGGCTGGGTGATATCTTCGGGAAGGAATCGTTCACCGGCTTCTTGGGCGAGCAGCAGGACTTGGTTGCAGGTGCGCGGTACCGTCCCCTGTCCATCGCGACATTTGCCATGGAGTGGGAGATGTTCAGCAAAAAGGGGGCCGACGGCAAGACCAAAGTGGGCAATCCGGGCATCAGCCATACGATTAACATCCTGCTTTATGCGCTCACAGCATTGATCATTTTCCGGATTTTGATGGTCTTGGTGCCGCCGACCAAGGACTCTTCTTGGTGGTTTTCGGTGCCGTTCATTGGGGCTTTGCTGTTTGCATTGCATCCCACACACGTCGAGGCCGTCGCCAACATCAAGGGGCGGGATGAAATCTTGGCGTTGCTGCTTTCATTGACCACGCTGTATGCCAGCCTGCGATATGTCGCCACCAAGCAGATGCTCTGGGCGGTCGCCGCTCCGGTGCTCTTCCTGCTTGCCTGCCTTGCCAAGGAAAACGCATTGACCTTCCTCGCTGTGATCCCGCTGGCATTGATCCTCATCAAAAAGACACCGACCAAGGATGCAATCATGGCCTCACTGCCATTGCTCGGCGCTGGGCTCCTGTTCATCATCATCCGCACCGCCGTGATCGGCTACCTGCTGGACAGCGGCAAGGAAGTCACCGACCTCATGAACAATCCCTTTGTGGACGCGGTGGGCGGTCAAAAATCTGCGACCATTACCATGACCGTGGGCTGGTACCTGAAGCTGCTGTTTGTGCCGCATCCCTTGACGCACGATTACTATCCCTACCATGTACCACTTGTGGGTTGGGGCGATTGGCGGGCGTTGGTCTCATTGGCGTTGGTCTTGGGGCTCATCGGGCTGGCCATCTGGCAATGGAAGCGCTCGGGGGTGACGGCATTTGCCATTCTTTATTTCTTCATCACCCTGAGCATGGTGAGCAACGTCGTCTTCTCCGTGGGCACCTTTATGAATGAGCGCTTCCTCTATATGCCCTCAGTCGGTTGGTGCATGGTGATCGCTTACCTGCTCGCAGAGAGGCTGCCCGCGCTGCTCAAGGGCGGCTCTGGCAAATTCGTCGGCATGGGATTGGCCGCGGTCATGTGTGCAGGCTTCGCCGTACGGACCTATACCCGGGTTCCCGACTGGGAAAATGCCGCGACCCTCGAAGAAAGCAGCATCAAAGTGAGCGTCAACAGCGCCCGCAGCAATCAGTACTACGCTTACACCATTTACGAGCAAGCCCTACAAGAGCAGCAACCCGCCGCCAAAAAGGCCCTCTTCGACAAGGCATGGCCCTACGTGAACCGTGCATTGGAGATTTATCCAGCTTACTCGGATGCGCACATTTGTCGGGACGGCATCGCCGCAGGGTACTACCAACTCGACGGCGACATCAACAAGCTCCTCCCCTACTTCGAAAACACCCTCAAGACCAAACCCGTCGAGTTCGTGGACCAGTACCTCACCTACCTCGTCCGCCGCGGCTTCCACCAACCCGAAATGCTCGCCTTCTTCCACCGCATCGGCTACGACTACTTCTGGAAAGAAAAACACGACCCCGTCAACGCCCGCAAATACCTCAACATGGGCCTCCAAATGGTCCCCGGCGAAGCGCGCATGACCGCCGACCTCGCCGAGGTGCGGTAGTGGGGAGGGGAATGGTTATATTTGCAGGCATCGTTATTTTCGCAGCAAAATTCCTCAAGTGCAATGACGCCCCCCACCCCATACCCCCCCCCCCACAAGGTCCGCCACGTCCCGGCGGCCCGCCTCGTATCGATGGCCATGACGCGGCCATCAACATCATGCGGCGCATCATGCAGGCCACTGGCGCGGAGGTCATTCACCCGGCCACAACCGGTCCGTGCAGGAAATCGTGGACTGCGCCATCCAAGAGGATGTCCAAGGCATTGCCATCACCTCCTACCAGGGCGGCCACGTCGAGTACTTCAAGTACATGCACGACCTGCTCAAGGAGCGCGGCGCGGGCCATATCAAGATATTCGGTGGAGGCGGCGGCACGATTCTTCCTGACGAGATCGCGGAACTCCACGCCTACGGCATCAGCCGCATCTACAGCCCGGACGATGGCCGCGAGATGGGCCTCCAGGGCATGATCAATGACGTGATCCGCCAATGCGATTACGCCAACCTCAACTCCATCCATCCCAGCATGGTGGACAAGATGACAGCGCGTGACCATGGACTCGTGGGGCGCATCATCACCATCGTCGAGAACGATCCCAACCTCGGCAAGCCCTTCATGGCCGCCGTCGAGACGCGCCAACCCAAGGACCGGGTCATCCCCATCCTCGGCATCACAGGCACAGGCGGGGCAGGCAAGAGCTCCCTTACTGACGAACTCGTGCGCCGCTTCCTCATGGACTTTGAGGACAAGACCATCGCCGTTCTCTCCGTGGACCCCAGCAAACGCAAGACGGGCGGTGCATTGCTCGGCGACCGCATCCGGATGAATGCCATCTTCAACAGCCGTGTGTACATGCGCTCCATGGCCACCCGCCAAGCCAACATCGCCATGAGCCAATCCGTGGACGAGGCGGTGAAGGTATTCCGGGCGGCAGGCTTTGACCTGATCATCGTGGAAACGGCGGGCATCGGACAAAGCGACAGCGAAATCACGGAAGTGGCGGACGTGGCGCTCTATGTCATGACCCCCGAATACGGCGCAGCGACGCAGCTCGAGAAGATCGACATGATCGACTACGCCGACCTCATCGCCATCAACAAATTCGACAAGCGCGGCGCTCTCGATGCCCTGCGCGACGTGAAGAAGCAATACCAACGCAGCCGCAACCTGTGGCATGCGAAGACCGAGGAAATGCCCGTTTTCGGCACCATCGCCTCACAGTTCAATGACCCCGGCACGAACCAACTCTACCGTGCGGTCATGAACACGATCGCCGACAAGACCAAGTCCGACCTGCATTCCAAGTTCGCGGCGAGCGACGAGATGAGCGAGAAAATCTACATCATCCCGCCGGACCGGACGCGATACCTCGCTGAGATTGCTGAGGAAAATGACCGCTACGAAAAGTGGGTCAAGGACCAAAGCCAAGTCGCCACGACGGTCTTCAACCTTGAGGGCACCATCGCCCACCTCCAAGCCCAAGGCGGCCTCGAAGGCATTTCCGTGGATGCATTGGCCAATCTGCGTGACGATGCCCGCCGCAGACTTGCCGCCGAGAGCCAGGACATCCTCAACGGCTGGGAAGTCAAAAAGAAGCAATACCAAGGCGAATTCTTCACCTACGAGGTCCGCGGCAAGGAGATCAAGGTCGCGAATTTCACCGAGTCATTGTCCCATACCAAGGTGCCGAAGATCGCATTGCCGCGCTTCCGCGACTATGGCGAGATTCTGCGTTGGTCATTGCGGGAGAATGTTCCGGGCGAATTCCCCTACACCGCTGGCGTCTATCCCTTCAAGCGCACGGGCGAGGACCCTACGCGCATGTTTGCAGGTGAAGGCGGCCCCGAGCGCACCAACAAGCGCTTCCACTACGTGAGCCTGGACATGCCCGCTGCGCGCCTGAGCACGGCATTCGATTCGGTGACGCTGTACGGTGAGGATCCCGATTACCGCCCGGACATTTACGGCAAGATCGGCAACTCCGGGGTGAGCATCGCCTGCCTCGATGACGCCAAGCGCCTCTACTCCGGCTTCGACCTCTGCAAGCCCTCGACCTCCGTGTCCATGACCATCAATGGCCCAGCGCCGATGTTGCTGGCATTCTACATGAACACGGCCATCGACCAGCAATGCGAGAAATACATCAAGGCGAATGGGCTCGAGGCCGAGGTCAAGGCTAAGATCGCAGCGATCTATGCCGCCAAGGGCGAACCCGTCCCCACATACCGCGCCGACCTGCCTGAGGGCAACGACGGCCTAGGCCTGATGTTGCTCGGAGTCACGGGCGACCAAGTCCTCCCAGCGGACGTCTATGCCAAGATCAAAGCTGAGGCGATGAGCACGACCCGCGGCACGGTGCAAGCCGACATCCTCAAGGAAGACCAGGCCCAAAACACCTGCATCTTCTCCACGGAATTTGCCCTGCGCATGATGGGCGACATCCAGCAATTCTTCATTGACCACAACGTCCGGAATTTCTACTCGGTCTCCATCAGCGGCTACCACATCGCGGAGGCAGGCGCGAATCCGATTTCCCAGCTGGCATTCACCATCGCGAATGGCTTCACCTTCGTGGAGTATTACCTGAGCCGGGGCATGCACATCGACGAGTTTGCGCCCAACCTGAGCTTCTTCTTCAGCAATGGCATGGATCCCGAGTACGCTGTGATTGGTCGGGTCGCGCGCCGCATCTGGGCCAAGGCCATCAAGAACAAGTACGGCGGCAACGAGCGCAGCCAAATGCTGAAGTACCACATTCAGACCAGCGGCCGCTCGCTCCACGCCCAGGAGATCGCCTTCAATGACATCCGCACCACGTTGCAGGCCCTTTACGCGATCTACGACAACTGCAACTCCCTCCATACCAATGCCTACGACGAGGCGATCACCACTCCCACCGAGGAAAGCGTGCGCCGCGCCATGGCCATCCAACTCATCATCAACAAGGAGCTGGGCGAGGCGAAAAATGAGAACCCCCTCCAAGGCAGCTTCATCATCGAGGAACTGACGGACCTCGTGGAGGAAGCCGTGATGGCGGAATTCCGGCGCATCACCGACCGCGGCGGCGTCCTCGGCGCGATGGAGACCATGTACCAACGCAGCAAGATCCAGGAGGAGTCGCTCTACTACGAGATGCAAAAGCATACTGGCGAGCTGCCGATCATTGGCGTGAACACCTTCCTCAGTGCCGAAGGCAGCCCCACGATCATCCCGCAGGAGGTCATCCGCAGCACCGTTGAGGAGAAAGAAAGCCAAATCCGTGACATCCAATCCCTCCAAAAGCGCAACGCGGAGGCCATCAAGGCTGCACTCCGTGCGCTGCAAATGTCCGCCATCAAGAACGAGAACATCTTCGATGCCTTGATGCAAGCCGGCAAGGTCTGCTCACTGGGTCAGATGACGCGGGCGCTCTACGAGGTGGGCGGGCAGTATCGGCGGAATATGTGATCGGAAATCCTTATCCTTGCACAATGGTTATCGAGAAATTAGTCCTTAAGAATTTCGGGCCAATCAAGAATGTTACTCTTGAGGTAAAGGATTATACTATTCTAATT
Organism: Bacteroidia bacterium; assembly: GCA_046329055.1. Lineage (GTDB taxonomy): Bacteria > Bacteroidota > Bacteroidia > J057 > JADKCL01 > JADKCL01. The sequence goes on along the minus strand of JAXLVK010000002.1, from coordinate 50,043 downwards.
GGAACTACGTCGAGCGGGAAAAGCACCGTTGCAAAACTGATTTCCATCTTCAAGTCTGTGGAATTCCTGCTTCTAGGCAACTCTCGAGATTTTTGGAGCAAAAAATTTCAGGATTACAACATCGATTTTACACTAAAAAAGGCAACTAGGATTTCTTATTTCTGGGACGATCTATTCTTCGAATTGACTTTTTCTGACATTAGAACAAACATTGATTTCAAGAATATGCCATTGGCCCTAGGAAGGATTGATGGTCTATGGCAAGTTCCTTTCGCTTCTTCAGAGTCTTCAAATACCTCACGAATATCACTGGGTCTAGCCCTCAACACATTAAAGTTTTTTGTCCCAGAAGGTGAGCAGAGAGAAAGCCTGTCACAGTTGGGCAACCACTACAAAAAAGACCTCGAAGCTTTGGACTCTGGTCTATGGGAAAGAATTCACAATCTATATACAGCAAAAGACAGTGAATCACGTGAATTTCTAGAGCAAGTTAACCTCAAAAATAGACCACTTACCGAACTAAGGGAGCCACTATATTTTCCAGCAGAGAGGATTTTGATGTCAATGGTTGGGAATAGCATCTTGGGGCTTCTCAGGAATAACGTCTCCTTACCCGAGTGCATCAAGACATTTGGCTCTGAATACGAATTATCAAGAAACAATGTAAAGCAGCTTCCAATTGAATTCCTGAATGCTGATTATTTGAATGAGAAAGGGGCCAGCTGGCTCAGAATCGGAAAACAAAAATTGAAGCTAGAGCAATCATCCAGTGGTTTTCAATCAATTGTGCCCCTGATTGTGGTATTAAATAATTATCGAAGTCGGAATGATAGCCTCAAAAGATATCTGGTGATTGAAGAGCCTGAATTGAATTTATATCCTACAACCCAAAAACATCTGCTACAGCATATTGTTGAGTGTGTGAATTACTTAAATACAAGATTATTAATAACAACTCACAGTCCATATGTGCTAACGGTTTTTGACAATTTGATACAAGCACAAAATGCATTCATCGCTCACCCCGAAAGAGAGCAAGAAATCAAGAATATTGTCCCTAAAGAACAATGGATCAATTGGGATCGTGTATCATGCTACTATTTTGACAAAGGTACCTGCCGATCCACTCTCAACCATGAGTTCCGCACACTTGGATCGTCAGCAATTGATGAGATCAGCATTGAAATTGGCAAAGAATTTGACCTCCTGACAGACATTCAATACATATGAGTTGCTGTTCCGACCTCAAGCGAGACATTTTTCCAAATGCCGCAGACTGTTTTTCTGACGGTACTGTCGTAGAGGAAAACAAGCGAAAATTCACTATCAAGTGGACCAGAAAGGGGGAAAGAACACTTTGCAAAATCAAAGTGGATGGATGCTTGATTGCGGATCACACTGTGAGCAAGTGTGATTTCGCCTTCTATATTTGCCCTGAAAAGCACTTTCTATTTGTAGAATTGAAGGGCACGGATATTCTCAAGGCTATTGAGCAGATACTTGTGACCATCAGACATTTTCGGGCTAAGACCACCATTTCAAAAGATTCGATCAGGGCATTTGTCATTTCAAGTGCGGTTCCCTCTGGCTCGAATCAAAAAGTAAGAGATGCCATTTCTCTCTTTAAAAGAGATACAGGACGAGATTTGATTGTGAAAAACAGTCAGTGTGTGTATGAAATCCCTTGATGTCCGAAGCTTATATCCTTGCAAGGAATGAGCCCATGGTACAAGTCATCCTCAAAGACCTCGGCCTAGCCTAGCCTCTGTGGAAAAATCCTTTCCCGTCGTCCTCTGTTTCAGTGGAAATTTCCCCCATGCGCATCCCTCTGAATGAATTCGAGCTCCATGTGCGGCCTGAGCCGCTGGAGAGAGGATTGGCGATCTTTGAGCGGGGGCAGGTCGAGGACCTTCGGAGCTTGGGCAAGGGTAAGGTTTTCGCCTATGTCGAGGATGGTGACCTGTCCCTGGAGCCGAGCATCGTCATCCAGAATGAGGTGGTCACCAATGCGGATTGCGCCTGTGAAGAGTCCGGAAACGGCATTTGCAGGCATGTGATCGCGCTGATCTTCGCATTGCAGAGCGGGGAATTCCCGGAGGGTGTCGCTTCTCGGTCCGGCAAGATGCCCAAGGAAAAGGCACCCGCCAAGGGGCGTGGCCGCCCCAAGGTCGGTGCCGAACCTGAGCCTCCCAAGGCCAAAAAGGTCGCCGTCAAGAAGCCCAAGCCCCCTAAGACACCGGCAGACATCCTCTCCATCGTTTCCCATGAGGACTTGAAGGCATTTGTCCTGGAGGAACTGAAACGGGACAAGAACTTCGGCATCCGGCTCAAGGCGCATTTCGCGGAGATGATGCCAGCCTCCACTCCTGCCGAGGTCAGCAAGCGCATTTCTGAAATGACCCAAGCGGCGATCACGGTCAAGGGCAAACGCAAAACCTTGAATGCCCAACAGTTCAGCGAACGGAGCAAGGAATGGCTGAGCGAGGCAAAACGGCAAATCGACTTGCAGGAATACCTGCTGCCCTTCACGATCGCGGACAAGCTGGACAGCGTCATCGGGGATTTGAAGCATCAGTTCGTGGCAACGGATTTTTCCTCCACCCTGGTCGCCTGTGAAGCCTTGGTGATCAGCATCGGCGAGGTGCAATTGCCGGAGGAGGTTCGCGTCGAATTCATCAAGATGGCACGGGAGTCCTGGAAGAAACACTACCACCAACTGCTGCCGATCATCTTGCTCGCCTCGCGCATCTGCAAGGACGGCCCCGAATTCCGTGAGATCAATGCGATGTTCAACGATGTCATCCTGACGGCGGATGACAATGAGATCAAGGTGCATTGGGAGATGGTGCGCAGGGTGGGCGGTGAGCAGGCGTCCAAGGACTTCGCGAAGAAGTACCGCGAGCTGCCTTTCTTCCTAAGAAGTAGTATCGACGAAGCGATTGCGGACCGGAATTTTGACGAGGCACTGAGGCTGGCGAACCGGGGCATGGAACTCCACAGCGGATACTATGGCCACGGCAAGGCACCATGGATGGAGCTGAAAGACAAGGTCCTGGAGGCGAAGGGGGACTTGGATGGGCGAGTCGAACTCCGGCTGAAGGCCTACCACGAGAATGTTTCTTCCGGATTGCTCGTCTTGGCCTCCATCAAGGAGATCGCCGGAACAGACCGCTGGGTAAAGGAACGGACGATCCTTGCGGATGCCATTGCGGTGCGTACACACCCCAATCCGACGGCCTTGTTAGCATTGTTTGCAATCGGTGAGGACTGGGCTGGGATGCTGGAATTTCTCAAGCGCTACAAGGTCTCGCGGTACAGCACATTGGCGAGGAGCCTGGCGAAGTTCGAACCCAAGGGATTCGGTGAGTTGCTAAAGTCGCAGCTCGATGAGGCCATGACCAACAAAGTCCGCCTGACGCAGTTCGACCTCTCAGAAATCGCCTATCTGATCAGCCTTTGCACTTCCATTGAGGAGACGCTGGAGTACTTCAAGGGCTTTTCGGCCAAGTTCAGCAGCTCCATGGTCGTGCACGAGTTCATGAAATCCGCTGAAAAGGAGATTCGCCGCAGGCATGCTTATTCTTACAGCTATTTCTATTGAGAATTCCATGCAGCCCGAGTTCATCCTTTTCGTTCAGGATCAAAGCCGTAGCCGTGATTTTTACCAAGCAGTGCTAGGTATTTCACCAATCGTGGATGTACCTGGAATGACGGAATTTGACCTGGGAACGGGCTGCAAACTGGGTTTGATGCCTGAGGCAGGAATCGCGCGAATCATCACCCCGGAGCTGCGACATCCCGCAGAAGGCAGTGGAATCCCACGTGCAGAGCTGTATTTGCTTGTGGAATCGGCGAGCGCCTATTGGGAGCGGGCCGTGGCGATGGGTGCCAAACTGGTCAGCCCACCCTCCCCGAGGAACTGGGGTCATACTGTTGGATATTTTTCGGATCCCGATGGCCATGTTTTGGCGTTTGCGGAGCCAACCCCTCCCTGACTTTCTTCCTATCCCAGATAGACAGTCACTTACGCGCGAATTGCCACAGGCTCGCCGGAAATGAGGTATTTCGTGGGTCTCAAATAAACCCCTACCTTACCTCCAGCAACTTATCTTCCTAATTTTTGCGGCTAAGTTTCCCATAAATGCCTGAACAACAACCAAAAATGGACATAAAAAATTGTTGCGATTTTCGAATTAATCACTAACTTGATTTCAGTATTTGGATCGCACACGCGTTTGATGGGGTTCAACAGGCCCCGGTTTTTCAGGAGTTCTTACACACGAAATCGTGTGCGTTTTTGTTCACTTTTATTCCAACACACGTATGAAAGCTCATCAATTAAGTCCGGTAAAGATCCCCCTCGCAAGGTTGGCATCCGCCAAGGTTCCTTTTTCGGCAGGCATCTTCATTTTGTACCGCACCAACATGGGCGCCCCTGCATTCATCGGTCGGTCGGATGTGAGGTTGTACGATGTGCTGAATGACTATGTCCGTAGCCCGCACTACCACTACTTCAAGTTCATGCAATGCTCCGATGCGGCAGACGCTTATCAGTGGCAGTGCATGTTCTGGCACAAGGGTTTGGGCACCATTGACAATGCTGGTCATCACCCGCACCCGCCCCGGGGTTCAAACCTCAGCTGCCCCTATCCTGGATGCAACTATGTGCACATGGAGGAGGCCAACCCGTCGTCGCAAGACATGGACGGAGCTGAATAAACCCCACGCCTAATTGTAGATTAAGCCGATTTAGGCTAATTTTGCCTTCCCCTCTTGCCCCAACTTGAGGGGAAGGTTTTTCATTTTTTCCAATTCACCTAAAATCAACACATCTGTTATCATGACCGAATTTTTACAACGGTTAACACTTGGTATTGCCCTCTGCACCTCGACAGGCTTACTTTTTGGGCAGGGAATGAACAATGGTGGCGGCTCCAATCCCAGCCCCTTGGCGGGGATTCCCTGCGTCTCCATCACTTGTCCCCCCAGCGTAATCGCTTACGCCTCCGACACTGTTTGCTCGGCGTTCGTAACCTACGCTGCCCCCAATGACACCAACGTCTGCATCAGCCAAGGCACTCCTGTGACCTTCAACTACACGGGTAGCTTGCAGACCTACACTGTTCCTCCTGGCACCTCCTTCCTCCGCATCGATGCACGTGGTGCACAAGGCGGATCCGTCACGACCACTTGCGCAGCTACAGGTGGTCTGGGTGCCCGTATGCGCGGTGACGTCTCCGTGACTCCCGGTGAAGTCATCAGCATCATGGTGGGTCAGCAAGGCTTGACCAATGGCTCTGACGCTGGCGGCGGCGGCGGCTCCTTCGTGGTTCGCACTGGCAACGTGCCCCTCGTCGTCGCAGGCGGCGGCGGTGGCGCCACCAACAACATCGGCAGCTGCGGCTCCAACCGCGACGGCATCAATGCCACCATCACCACTTCCGGCACGGCTAGCGCCAATGGACTGGTCGCAGGTGGCACCAATGGCAATGGCGGCGGCGCGAGCACAGGCTCCGGCGGCGGCGGCGGCGGTTTCCTCACTGACGGCACAGCTGGCCAGGGCCTCGCCAACAACAATGGCAAGTCCTATCTCAATGGCGGCGCCGGCGGCACTGGCAACAACAATGACTTCGGCGGCTACGGCGGCGGCGGCGCAGGCTGGTTCACGGGCGGCAACGGCGGTGGCGGTGGCGGCTACTCCGGTGGCGGCACCAGCGGCAGCCAACCCTTTACCGGCGGCGGCGGCGGTGGCTCCTACAACATCGGCACCAACCAAGTCAACGCTGCTGGTTTCCAGACCGGCAACGGCCAGGTGATCATCACCCCCATCAGCTCCGGCCCGACCTACACCAGCATGACCTCCGGCCTTGCCAGCGGCAGCGCATTCCCTGTGGGCACGACCACGAACCTCTTCACCGTCGTGGACAGCCTCGGCAGCTCCGACACCTGCATGTTCAACGTGACCGTGATGGACACCACCGAGCCTGAAATCATCTGCACCAACATGACGGTCAGCAATGATCCCGGCACCTGCGGCGCAGTGGTCACCTTCCAGAACCCCACCGCCTCCGATGCTTGCCAAAGTGTCAACATCAACCAACTGAGCGGCCCCACCAACGGTTCCGTCTTCGCTTCTGGCAGCACCACGCTGGTCTTCGAAGCCGACGACTCCAATGGCAACACCGACACTTGCAGCTTCACCATCACCGTGATCGTGGACGACTCCAGCACCCAGACGCTTTCCATCTGCGATGGCGAGTCCGTGACTGTGGGCAGCAGCACCTACAATACATCCGGCACCTACACCGATGTCCTCCTGAATGGCGGTGGCTGCGACTCCGTGGTGACCACTATCCTCACGGTAGCCGCTCCGATCAACACTGGCACGACTGTCAGCGGAGGCGTCATCACCTCTTCCGAATCTGGCGCGACCTACCAGTGGGTGGATTGCGACAACAGCTTCGCCCCGATCTCCGGTGCCACGAACCAGAGCTTCCAGCCCTCCGTGGACGGCAACTATGCTGTGATCGTGACCCAAGGCAACTGCTCTGACACCTCTTCCTGCTCCGTGGTTGTGAGCATGTCCGAGGCTCTTGGCACCACTGTCCTGCTTCACCCGAACCCCAGCACCGGCCGCGTCACGCTGAGCTTTGGCACCACGCTTGAGCAAGTGGAACTGCAAGTGATGGACATCACTGGCAAGATCATCCACACTGAAACGGCATCCGCCGCTCAGCGCATGGACCTGAACCTCTCCGACCGCGCTGAAGGTGTGTATCTGATTCGTGTCCGTACTGCTGCCGGAGAGGAGACCCTCCGCTTCGTCAAGCAGAACTGATCGCACACTTAAGATTTGCAATGGCCGTCCGGGAGACCCGGGCGGCTATTGTTGCTTTTGGCTAATTTGCGGGATGAATCTCGTGGTGACTTGTGCGATCATCGTGAAGGACGGCAGCGTGCTCGCCGCACAGCGCAGCGCGAGCATGAGCCATCCTCTGGAATGGGAATTTCCGGGCGGCAAGGTGGAGTCGGGAGAAACGCCGGAGGAGTGCATTGTCCGGGAGGTTCAAGAGGAACTGGGCTTGCGGGTGCAGGTGATGGAGGCGGGGCCAGCCGTTTTCAGGCCACATGCGTCGGGGAGGACTTTGGAGCTGCTGCCGTTCGTTTGCAATGTGGCAAGCGGCGCGCTGCACTTGCGGGAGCATGCACAGGTGCGTTGGTGCGGGCCTGCGGACTTGGGCGAGCTGGACTGGGCCGAGGCTGATGTGGAGGTGCTGGCTTGGTGGCGGGAGAATGCCGGACGGTTTTGAGGGCGGATTGGCAGGGGCTTCGGCTTGGCGATCAGTCGGCGATCGCAGAAAGGACATTGGCTTCGCGACCGGGCTGAAATGGGCCAATCGGTAGCAGGATTTTCCATTAGACTCGACGCATTTTGCCAGGTCGTATCCTTACTGATTCGCTTAACGCCTTCTATTCTTCGCCCCCAAAAAACACAGCCCGCCCAAGGATAGGGCAGGCTGCGCAGGTTGGTTCGATAGGGTCAATATCTCTCAGCGGTTGCCTTGGTTGGCTTTGGCATTTTGGGTGAGGCCCATGGCGCGCTCGACGAGGCTGATGAACTCCTTGCGGTAGCCTTCCTTGTCACGACCCACCGCACTTCGCGCCAATGCCAGGACTTGCTCATAGCTCGCCATGCCTTTGTAGGCGCTTTGACGGAGGATGAGGGCGTACTCAGCAGCAGCGGTTGCCCAACGGAAGTCGTCGCTGGTCTGGGCGATGTTGCGGCCGTCATCCACAAGGGCTTTGGTCAGGAGCTTGCTCACAGAGCCATCGGGGTCTTTGTAGCGGAGCTTGACGGTGAGGATTTCGCCGGAAGTGGCACCCATGCTGAACACGCGCTGGGAGTACTTGAGGTCCTGGCTGCCGATGGACGAAGAACTTGAGCCAGCAGGCACCACTTCATAGAGCGCCGTCACGGTATGCCCTGCACCGAGTTCGCCTGCGTCGATCCGGTCATTTTCGAAGTCTTCATTTTTCAGCTTCCGGTTTTCATAGCCCACCAGTCGGTAGGTTTCGACGCGGGCCGGATTGAACTCCACCTGGATCTTGACATCCTTGGCGATGGTGTACAGGGTGCCACCGAATTCACTGACCAGCACCTTGTTGGCTTCCCGTTCGGAGTCGATGTAGTTGTAGTTGCCATTGCCCTTGTCCGCGAGGAGCTCCATCTTGCTGTCTTGGAGGTTGCCTTCCCCAAATCCGAGGACGGACAGGAAAACGCCCTCCTCACGCTTTTTCTCGATCAGCCGCTCCAAGCCCGTCTCGTCGCTGACGCCGACATTGAAATCGCCGTCCGTCGCGAGGATCACCCTGTTGTTGCCGCCCTTGATGTAATGCTGCTTCGCCGTGGCATACGCCAACTCGATGCCTTCGCCACCTGCCGTGGAGCCGCCCGCGGTCAGTTTGTCCAGCGACTCGATGATCTGATTCTTGTAAATGCCGCTGGTTGGAGGCAGTACCAATCCCGCTGCACCTGCATACACCACGATGGAGACACGATCCTGTTCACGGAGTTCATTGGTGAGGAGGACCATGGCCTTCTTGAGCAGGCCGAGCTTGTCATCGCTGTCCATGGAGCCGGAGACGTCGAGCAGGAAGACGAGGTTGCTGGCCGGAATCTGGGTCTTGGGAACTTCGCGGCCCTTGAGGGCGATGCGCACGAGCTTGTGGCTGGGATTCCAGGGGCAGGACGCGACCTCGGGCAGGATGCTGAAGGGGTCACCCGTATGGGGCGGCTCATAGTCGTAGTGGAAGTAGTTGATGAACTCCTCGGCCCGGACTGAATACTTGGGAGGCAATTGCCCGGACTCAATGAAGCGGCGGTGGTTGGTGTAGGACGCGCGGTCCACGTCGATGCTGAAGGTGCTCAGCGGCTCTTGGATGGCCTTGAAGTAGTCGTTTTCGACTGTCTCGGCATAAGATTCACTGCCGTATGGCTCATTGAAACCGACTGTGACGGAATCCGCATACCCCTTATTGCGCAGGAGTTCAAGTTGCCCAGAAAGGAATCCTTTGGGTGATGTCTTGCAGCCATTTGCATCGGTCACCACCACCTTGTAGGCGCCCCCCTTGAAGGCTTGGTTGTTCGCCTTGCCATCGCCGAAGTCCCATCGGTATTGTTGTTCAGTGCCGTTGGACAGCCGATCGCCGATCCTGCGGAATTGAGCATTCCCAACCGACTTATTGATGTTCGAGGTCCAGGCGAATGTATAGGCATGGGATGGGGCATTCGTAGTGAACGACTGTGAATTGTCAGCAATTGCTCCAACTGCCAATGTTGTACTGCCATCGTTGGAGGTCACCTTGGATACGTTCGTGACGGCATTTGCGCTTGGTATGTCGGGGCTATTGGCGGCCTGATCCATTGCGACTTGTTGCTCTTGAGGATCGTTGATGGCTGGTGTTGGGACGGCGTAGCCGATCATGTTGTCGGGCTGCGGCTGATCTGAAGAGCTTTCCTGTAATAGTGCGAGGTTTTCGCCAGAGGCGCTCCCCTGATCCTTCGGCAAGAAAGTCCAACCCACAACGATGGCGATGGCCACACCTGCCGCGATGGACACCCAAGCGACGGCAACCCGACGCTTCTTGCGGTCTTGGTTCAGCCCGGATTCGATGCGGCCCCACAGTGCCTCGGGGTCGCGGTGGACGCCCTCGGGATTGCCCTCAAGCCTCCCGATTGCCTCCTGAAACTGCTGGTCTATATTCTTTTGCATTGTGATTTCCTTTGGAGTTCAACATTTCCTGAAGCATGGCCCGCGCCTTGCTCAGTTGGGATTTGCTGGTGCCTTCGGTGATGCCTAGCTGAGCGGCGATCTCCTGATGGCTGTAACCCTCGATGGCAAACAGGTTGAAGACGGTGCGGTAGCCGACGGGCAGGGCCCTGACCATGTTGTACAAATCCTCCGCCTCGATTGCGCTATCGGTGCGGGTGCCGGCCGGGATGGCTTGGGCCATGTCGTCGCTCACCAGTTCCAGTCGCTGTCGCCGCAGCAGCATCAGGGCTTCGTTCACCATGATCCGGGTGATCCATTTCTGCAGGCTGTGATCTCCCCGGTCCTGAAAGCTGTCAAGGTGCTGGAACACCTTGAGGAAGCCCTTGCACAGCGCGTCCTCCGCCTCCTGCTGTTCCCGTAGGTAGCGGTGACAGAGCCGGAACATCATGCCTTGAAAACGATCATACAGTTCCCTCTGGGCCTGTCGATCCCCCTTGCGGCAGCGTCTGATCAATTCATCGTCTTTCAAAATCGTTGCATTATCTGGGACTACACCTCTATCAATGCAGCCCATCGCCCGGCGGTTGCCTGACCACAATGAAATTTATGGAAAACCCCAGGAACCATCATCCCGATGGTGTCTGGCTTTTGGTCAGATTAATTGGTATCATTATTGCTCGGTTCGTCCAAAATTTTCCTGAAATGAAAACCACGCTGATTGCATTCCTCTTCACGATCACGGCTTCCATCGCCTGGGGCCAACAAGTCAAGAGCTCCACTGCACCCACTCTCCCCTCCGCGACTGTCGCAGAAAAGACCGTCACCTTTGTAGGCACTTTCAGGAGCTTCCGGGGCGTGATGCAGCCGCTGAGCTGCTATTGCTACGACGGCGGCGAACTCACCACCAAGGGCGGCCGCACGGTGAAGGTCTGCTTCGAAAACAATGAGTTGCAAGAGGCGATGCAGAACAATGAGAAGATGGAATGCAAACGCATCAAGGTCATGGGCGTGATGAAGGAAAAGCTCTACGTCAGCGACGGCAACAGCCCCTGCCCCTCCGGCTCCATGACCTACCTCAAGGTCACCTCCTTCCGCTGCCTCGACTGAGACAGGCCCGATCCGGCTCCCGATTGCAATCCCGGGCGACGTTGCCCGCCTCATCTACCCAACATCCGCTTGGCCAGCCTTGGCTTTCCTCATTTCTTCCCTAGATTTGCGCCCGGATTGCGACAGCCATCCACCTAGGTAGAAATCAACATCCGAATATGTCCAAGGTACTCAATAGCATAGAGGCCATGCAGCTCTTCGAGGTTGCGAAGGCCCATCAGTTTGCCATGCCCGCCGTGAACGTGGTGAGCACCGGCTCAGTGAACGCCGCCCTGGAGGCCGCCAGGGACGTGAACTCGCCTGTCATCGTCCAGTTTTCGAATGGAGGCGCCCTCTTTTTCGCTGGCAAAAGCCTGAACAATGCCTCCGAGCGTGCCGCCATCGCCGGTGGCGTGAGCGGAGCCCAGCATATCCACGCCATCGCTGACCTGTACGGCGTGGACGTGATCCTCCACACCGACCATGCTGCCCGCAAGCTGCTGCCCTGGGTGGATGGCCTCCTGGATGCGGGCGAACGCCACTACAAGGCCACGGGTCGCCCCCTCTACACCAGCCACATGCTGGACCTGAGCGAGGAATCCGTCAAGGAAAACATCGAGACCTGCAAGCGCTACCTCGAGCGCATGCACAAGCTCGACATGATCCTGGAGATCGAACTCGGTGTGACAGGGGGCGAGGAAGACGGAGTGGACAACAGCGACATCGACAATGCCCGCCTTTATACCCAACCCGAGGAGGTCGCCTACGCCTACCGCGAACTGAGCAGCGTGAGCCCCAACTTCACCATCGCAGCTGCCTTCGGCAACGTGCATGGCGTCTATAAGCCCGGCAACGTGCAGCTCACCCCCAAGATCCTCAAGAACTCCCAGGAGCACATCCAGCAGCAATTCGGCACTGGATCCAACCCTGTGAACTTCGTGTTCCACGGTGGCTCCGGCTCCACCCGCGAGGAAATCCGCGAAGCCATCGGCTACGGCGTGATCAAGATGAACATCGACACCGACACGCAGTGGGCATTCTGGGAAGGCGTGCTGAACTACTACAAGGCCAAGGAAGCCTACCTCCAAGGTCAGCTCGGCAACCCCGAAGGGCCAGACGCTCCCAACAAGAAATTCTACGATCCCCGTGTATGGCTGCGCGAAGGCGAAAAGACCATGGCCAAGCGCATGGCACTCGCATTCGAAGACCTCAATGCCGTGGGCAGCAACGCCCACCGCTGAGTCTAGCCTGTTCCGAAAATCAAAATCGGGTGCAAGGTCCTCAAGACTTTGCACCCGATTCCTTTTATTGCCGACAGCCGAGCCGACCGCGCTTCGAATCAATTCACCACCTGAATCTTGATGGCATTCGTCCGGAGACGGTGCCGCAGGGGCATGGAGGCGAAGTGGATCACGATGTCATCGCGCTTCACAAGCCGCTTCAGTTTCAGAATCTCGGTGGTATCGTCAATGGTCTTGTCGGTGCCTTCGTCGTTGTCGTAGAAAAATACCCGCACGCCCCATACCAGGTTGAGCTGATTGATCATCCGGCGGTTGTGGGTGAAGATGTAGATGTTGCTCTTGGGGCGGCAGCGTGAAAGCTGATAGGCAGTATAGCCCGAGGCCGTCATGCCCACCAAGGAATTGGCGCCCGTCTCCTTGGCCAATCCGCAACCATGGACAATGGTGCAATCGTGGATGAAGGTCGGGGAGGCCTTGTCAGCGATCATGTTGCGGAAATAGATCTCGTCCATGCCCGTTTCCACGATTTCGATGATGCGCTCCATGGACTCGATGGTCTCGATGGGGTATTTACCGGCGGCGGTCTCGCCACTGAGCATCACCGCATCGGCGCCGTCGGTCACGGCATTGGCGACGTCATTGGCTTCGGCGCGGGTGGGACGGCGGTTGTCCACCATGCTTTCCATCATCTGCGTGGCCACAATCACGGGGCGGCCCATTTGATTGCATTTTTGGATGATGCGCTTTTGCCACATCGGAACCTGCTCCAGCGGAATCTCGACGCCAAGGTCACCGCGTGCCACCATGATGCCTTCGCTCTCGGCGATGATCTCATCGATGTTCTTGAGCGCCTCCGGCTTCTCGATCTTGCTCATGACCTTGATGTCACTGCCCGATTCCTTGATCCGCCGCTTCAGGTCACGCACCTCTTGGGCGGTCCGCACGAAGGAGAGGGCCACCCAGTCCACATTTTGCTTGATGCCGAACTCCAGGTCATTGGCGTCCTTGTCGGACAGGGCGGACATGGAGATGGAGGTATAGGGCAAGTTGACGCCCTTTTTGCTGCCGATCGCCTCGCCATGGACCACCTCGAGCTCCACCTTGTCCACGCCGTTGGTGGAGATGACGGTGAGTGCCACCTTGCCATCGTCCGCGAGGATGAGGTCCCCAACTTTGACGTCCTTGGCAAATGTCTCATACTGCATCGGCAGCACGTTGCCGTCGCGGTCATCAATGCTGGTGCAGAGGAAAATGCGGTCGCCAGGCTGTACAGGATAAGGCGCGTCCAGCTTTCCCACACGGATTTTGGGGCCTTGCAAGTCTTGCAGGATGGTGACCGGTGTGGAAAGCTCGTCGCTCAACTTGCGGATGAGCGCTATCACCTTGGCATGCTCTTCGTGAGAACCATGCGAAAAATTGAGCCGGGCCACATCCATCCCAGCCAGGATCATCTTGCGCAGCATCTCTTCAGAATTGGATGCGGGGCCGATGGTGCAGACCACCTTGGTGCGATTGTATTTCGTGAAGTTCACGGGATGAGTTTTAAGATGTCTTTTTCGTTGCTCAGGTCATGGCACATGGAAACCACGTCGATGCCTCCTAGCTCGCGGCTGAGCGCAGCGGCATCGGGCAGCACGTCGCGCTTGGGCTTGACCACGAGCCAGTACCGGAACTGTCGCGCGAGGCGGCTCCCTTGGCTGGGCTTCAGATCAGGCTCGAAGAGCAGGTAGTCCATGTCGGGATCGGTCTCGTAGTCGATGTAGCGCTGTGGCTCTCGCACCCGGGTGACGTCGCCCTCCTCAGCGGCCAAATTCAGGCTCAGTGCCTGATTGACCTTCCAACACAGGCGCCAGATCATCTCATTGGAAGCGACGCCGATCACCGTCACAGGGTGGTCATGTTGCAGATCCAATACGTTTTTCTTCGCCACGATGACTGAGTTGAGTTGCGAAGATAGTAAGAAAACGGCATGGTCAGCGGGATTTGGCGACACTAAGTGTTAAAATGACACCATGCCAGATATCTTGGGGGGCTCCATGGACGCTGAAATGCAGCTTGATATTTGGAAAAAGAAAAATGTTATATTTGCCGCTGTTTGGAAGCGGTCGGCGGTTTTGCCGAGCCGTGACAGAAAAATAGAAGGAACTAAAAGCATTACCAAGATGTCCGAAATCGCAAAAAAAGTCATCGCAATCATCGTTGACAAGTTGGGTGTTGAAGAGGCTGAGGTTACCCGTGAAGCAAGCTTCGCCAATGACCTCGGAGCCGACTCGCTGGACACCGTCGAGCTGATCATGGAATTCGAGAAGGAGTTCAACATCAGCATTCCTGACGAGGCCGCCGAGAAGATCGTTACCGTCGGCGACGCGATCACTTATCTTGAGGCAAACTGCAAGTAATACATGTCTAAAAGAAGGGTTGTCGTCACAGGCTTGGGTGCCCTCACCCCCATTGGCAATACTGTCAGTGCGTATTGGGAGGGATTGGTGAATGGTGTGAGCGGGGCTGCCCCGATCACAAGGTTCGATGCCAGCAAATTCAAGACCCAGTTTGCCTGTGAGGTCAAGAACTTCGACATAGGGGATTATATGGACAAGAGGGAGGCCCGCAGGATGGACCCCTTCTGCCACTACGCTGTCGTCACCTCTGACGAAGCCATGGCTGATTCCGGCCTGACGCCCGGCGATTACGACCCGACTCGGTTCGGCGTGGTCCTCGGCTCAGGGATTGGTGGGCTTACCACCTTTCAGGAGGAGGTCAGGGACTTCTACAAAGGTGACGGCACTCCCCGTTTTAACCCGTTCTTTATCCCCAAAATGATCATCGACATCGCCCCTGGGCATGTCTCCATCAAGTATGGTCTGCGGGGACCCAATTACAGCACGGTTTCTGCCTGTGCCACTTCCAGCAACTGCATTGCAGACGCCTTCTTGCTCATCCGCGATGGACTCGCGGACATCATGCTCGCGGGAGGCTCTGAGGCTGCAGTCGTGGAGGCCGGTATCGGCGGATTCAACGCCATGAAGGCGCTCTCCACCCGCAACGAAGATCCCTTGACAGCTAGTCGTCCATTTGACTTGGACCGCGATGGCTTCGTCCTGGGTGAAGGCGGCGGTGTCTTGGTCCTCGAGGAATACGAGCATGCCAAGGCTAGGGGCGCCAAGATTTATTGTGAATTGGGTGGCGTGGGCTTGACCGCCGATGCCAACCACATCACCGCTCCCCATCCCGAGGGTGAGGGCGCACATGGCGTGATGGCGCAATGCTTAGAAATGGCTGGTATCCTGCCCTCCCAAGTCGATTACGTCAACGTCCACGGCACTTCTACTCCGCTTGGAGACATCGCCGAAACCAAAGCCATCAAGCGGCTTTTCGGTGAACATGCCTCTAAACTGAATATAAGTTCCACCAAATCGATGACGGGCCACCTCCTCGGCGCTGCCGGAGCCATCGAAGCCATCGCCTCCGTACTGTCCATTTACCATGGGGTCATTCCTCCCACGATCAACCACTTCACGGATGATCCTGAGTGCGACCTCAACTACACTTTCCACAAGGCAGTCAAGCGCGATGTCCGGGTTGCACTCAGCAACACCTTCGGCTTCGGCGGACACAATGCCTCCGTGGTCTTCCGCAAGCTGGATTGACAGTATCCCCTGCGGGTATAAGGCTTATTCTCCCCCGGTCGTATTGATTCGGCTGAGCGCGGCAACGAATGCTGCGTCATTTTGCCTATCCACACGGACCGGAGCTCCGCAAGGAAGGAGGCTCATTGATTCGTATATTCTACAATCGCTTTTTCTCGAAGGAAAGGTCGTTCATCAACCAAATCAGGATGATCACGGGCTTCACGCCCAATGACGCCTTCCTTTACCACTTGGCCCTGCGCCATTCCTCGCTCGTCACGTCCCGCAAGTTCAGCCACCAAGAGTGCAACGAGCGGCTCGAATTCCTGGGCGACACCGTCCTCGATGCCGTGGTCTCGGAGTACCTCTTCAAGCTCTACCCCACGCAGGATGAGGGCTTCCTCACGGAGATGCGCGCCAAGATCGTGAACCGCAGCTCTCTCAACGAGATTTGCCGCAAGATCAAGCTCGACTCGCTCATCCAGTTCAACAAGACTCGAAAGGGCCAGATCAACAAAAGCATGTTTGGCGACGCACTAGAGGCATTCATTGGCGCGCTGTACATGGACATGGGCTACCTCAAGACCAAGAAATTCATCATCCGCAAGATCCTCCACGACCACGTGGACCTCGGCGAGATGGAGGAGACCATCTTCAACTTCAAGTCCATGCTGCTCGAGCACGTGCAAAAGGAGAAGCTGGACAACCTCGCCTACGAACTCGTCGCCGAAAAAGGCGAAGGCAACGACAAGTTCTTCCGGGTGCACGTCAAGATCGGCGACAAGGTAGTCGGCTCCGGCGAAGGCAAAAAGAAGAAAATCGCCGAGCAAAATGCGTCGCAGGATGCGCTGATCAAGCTGAAGGTGCTCGTGCCGGAAACCAATTCATAATTTGGTTGACAGTTGACAGGGGATAGTGGATCAGCCTAACGCGTTGTCAACTGTCCCCTGTCAACTTTCAACTAACGCGCAGCGAAAGTGCGCTTTCGGACAAGCCTTCAATCCATGAATCCCGCAGGGGCGGCAGTCTAGTTTTTCCTTGGTTTCCCAGATGTGGCTGTTGTCGCTGAGGGGGCCGAAGCCGAATGCGGGCACGGTGCTGCAAAAGATGGCGGTGACGGGGGCATTCATGGCACTTGCGAGGTGCATGGGGCCGCTGTCGTTCACGTAGCTCATCTGGGCGCGGGCGATCAGGGCGGCACTTTGAAGGAGGTTGAGCTTGCCTGCGAGGACGCGGGTACGGGGGTGTCCACTCGCCTGCGCGATTGCCTCACATGCGGCCACGTCTCCCGGCGCACCCAGGAGGCAGACCGTGGTTTCGGGATTGGTCTTCCGAATCAATTCCACCCATTTCTCGGCGGGCCATTGTTTGGTGAACCAGATGCTTGTGGGCGCGACACATATATAAGGTGTGTCCATCTGCGCGGCGGCGAAGTCTTCCTGGGAAGGATAGAGCCTCGGCCGACCCGCTGCTCCGGGTGCGATGTGTTCGATGACGCTTTGGTTGCGTTCGACTTCGTGGGGGCTGCCGGGCTCGACGCTGATGATGTGTCGGACCCTCTGATCGTAGAACCAGGATAGTGGCTTCTTGTCGAACCCGCAGATGTGCCTCGCCCCGGAAAATGCCGCGAGAAACCCACTGCTCGTGTAGCGGTGGAGATTGACGACGATGTCGTAGCGGGTGTTGCGCAGTTTTTTGAGGACCTGCCGCAGGCTGCGGATTTTGCCCAATGCCTTGTCCCGAATGATCACCTCCCGGAGAAAGGGATGCCCCCGGAACAAGCCCTCATTCCCCTTGCGCACCAAAAAGTCGATGGCCACATCCGGATAGGCAGCATGCAGCTTTTCCAGCACCGCCGTGGCGAGGATCGCGTCCCCGATAAAGGCCGTCTGGATCACAAGGATCTGCCGGAGGTTGGCCAAGTCGGGTTTAGCCATGCTGCAATTCCTGGATCGCCAACCAAGCCATGAGTCCCGTGCTCAGTCCCAATGCGCTTTCATCGACATCGAACTGCGGGGTATGGACGCCGTGGATGATGCCCCGGTCCTCAT
Source organism: Bacteroidia bacterium (assembly GCA_046329055.1). Taxonomy (GTDB): domain Bacteria; phylum Bacteroidota; class Bacteroidia; order J057; family JADKCL01; genus JADKCL01. Next base: position 32,266 of record JAXLVK010000002.1, on the reverse strand, counting down.
TGCGGGTGCCGAGGCGGTAGAAACAGCCGGGAACTTGATGGGTGTACCATGCAAAATCCTCGGCAGCCATCCAAAGGTCGAGGTCTTGGACATTTTCAGCGCCGACGTAGTCCTCGACCCAAGTGCGGGCGCGCTCGCCGAGGACGTCATCATTCACGAGGACCGGGTAGCCCTTCATGATCTCGATCTCGGCCTTGCCACCCATGGCGCTCGCCACTTCGCGGCAGATGCTTTCGATCATCTTGTGGGCGCGGGCGCGCTGCGGTTCGTCCATGCAACGGTAGGTGCCTTCAAGGTAAACCTCGTCGGGAATCACGTTCGTGGCGCCATTGGCGATGACCTTGCCGAATGTCAGGACGGAAGGCAGGCGCGGATCGGCCATGCGGCTCACCACGGTCTGCAAGGTGCTGAGGGTCTGGGCCATGATCGCCACAGGATCGACGCAAGCTTGCGGCATGGCGCCGTGTCCGCCTTTGCCGCGGATGCGCAGGTAAATCTCATCGGCGCTCGCCATGTAGATGCCGCGACGCATACCCACCTTGCCCGCAGGGATGCCCGGCATGACGTGTTGCCCGAAAATGGAGCTGACCCGCGGATTGTCGAGCACGCCTTCGGCGATCATGACGGAGGCGCCACCCGGCAATTTCTCTTCGCTGGGCTGGAAGATGAGCTTCACAGTTCCCGCAAATGCACCCCGGTTCTCCTGAAGCAGGCGGGCGGTGCCGAGCAGTGAACTGGTATGGACATCATGGCCGCAGGCATGCATTTTCCCGGGAACCTTGCTGGCATAAGGCACCTGATTGGTCTCCAAAATGGGCAGGGCGTCCATGTCCGCCCGCAGGGCGATGGTCTTGCCTGGCCCCAAGCCGCCGTGGATATAGCCCACGACCCCAGTCTTGGCGATGCCATCCGTGAACTCAATCTCCGCCGATGCCAACTCCCGCTTCACCAGATTGCTCGTCTCCCATTCCTCAAATGCCAACTCGGGATGGGCATGCAGGTGACGGCGCAGTCCGATGATGTCCTGCTTGATCTCCTGCGAGCGGGCGTGCAGCCTTGATTTCAGGTCCATGATTCTCTTTCCAGATTTTGGGGTCAAATATCGTACTTTGCGCGGTATGGAAGGCGAACGGCTGAAGAGCCCCTTTTTGCGAACATTGATTTGGAGGCGAAACGCTTGGCTGTGGCTGCTGACCCTCACCCTGGCAATGGGTTGTGGGGAGAAATCCAAGATGCACATGCCCATCAGCAACAAGAAATCGCCCATCACCTTCCATGCTGCAGGCCCTCATCACCGATTGGACATCATCATTGGTTCTGCCGAGGTGGCGCCTGAGGAGTCAGGGGCATTGTCCATGAAGGACAGCATCCGCATGGACCTCGTACGCCCGGATGGCAAGACCCTGGCGCATGTCATTGCAAAATCCGGCCAATCCCTGCAACCCTACAAGCAGGTGACCCTGTCCCAATTCCTCTGGGAAACGGAGGACAGCACACAAATCACAGGCGAAAGCCTGATTTGGGACAGGGAGGCCGCTTTGCCCATCCATGCGCAAGGCGATGTGGAACTCATCACGAGCGAGGGGCTGGTCATGGGAGAAGACCTGCAAGGCGACCTCTTGCTCCGGCAGTTTGAGATCCAGCGGGTGATCTCGGTGATGCGCTGGGACGATGTGGCAGGTGACACCATTCAGACACCTCAATAGCTGCGGGATATTTATTATTTTTGTGCTTCAACACTATGAGAAAGGCACTTCTGTTCCTGGTTTCTACCCTGTTCCTCCTGGGCTGCACCCGCACCGAGGAGGAGGATGCCACGTTGAAATCATTCCAAGACAACAAGCCCGTGAAAGAGGCCTTCAATGTCCGCTTTGTGTTTTCGGAGGATGCCAAGGTGCAAGCGGAGTTGCAAGCCGACCACGCGATCGAGGGCAAGGAAGGCGGGCAGGACGTCCGGATTTTTGACAGGAAGCTGCACCTCGTCTTCTATGACAAGGAGGGCAATCTGTCGAGCGACCTCACCGCCGACCACGGGGTCTTCAAAAACCAATTCAACGACGCCAAGCTCTGGGGCAATGTCAAGATGCTGAACTATAAAAACGATCAGCTCTCGGCGGACACCCTGTTTTGGAACAAGACCGTCAACCGTATCCGAGCCAAGCCAGAGATCGTGGTGCCCGACACGGGCAGCCGCGCGCCATTTGTGCGGAGGCCGGTGGCCATCATCACTGCGACGGAAAACATCCTCGGCGATAGCTTGAATGCGAACACCGATTTCACCGAATACAAGATCTACAACATCCGCGGCGCGGTCAATGTGAAGGAAAACGAGCTATGAACAGGGCATTGGAATACATGTATTTGGTGGGAGCGCTCGTGATCGGCACATACATGGCCATCAAGTTTGACACGCTTCCCCTGCCCAACAAGGTGTTCCTGTCATTGGCGATGATCGTCTTTGCCTTCATGTTCTCCTTTCGTCGCAAGCAGCGGCAAATCCTGGAGGACATCGATCGCCGAAAGGCCGACGGTGAAGATGCCGATCCCGACGAGGAGGATCAGAACCCCAGCGAACAATGATCATCGAGGTTTCGGATATCATCCTGGTGGTAGTGATGCTGGTCTTCTCGGCCCTGTTTTCGGGGATCGAGACGGCATTCATGACCGCCAATCGCCTCAAGATCGAACTGAAGAGCGCCCAAGGAGACTCGGTGGGCAACTTGCTCTCCGGCTTTGTGCGGCAGACGCCCAAGGTGCTTTCCACGATCCTCGTCGGCAATACGGTCTCGCTTGTGCTGTACGGCATCGCGATGGGTCGGCTTTCGGGCAGCATTACGGCAGGCTTGCATTGGATTGATCCGCTGCGGCAGCCTTATCTCATGATCGCTGTTGAGGCGAGCGTGGCCACATTGGTCATTCTTTATTTCGGCGAATTCCTGCCCAAGGCGTTCTTCAAGATCAAGGCCGATCAGATCATGTTCCATACTGTGACGGCGCGACTGTTGCAGTTTTATGTGCGCTTGTTCAGTCCAGTGGTGGCTGGGGTGAATGCCTGCGCGAGGTTCATCCTCCGGCGCATCATCCGCTTGCGGTATCAGGAGGAGGAGCAGGTGTTCAGCAAGGAGGACCTGAGCAGCTATATGCAGCAGACTCTCGGGAAGGAGACGCAGACGGACACGGCTCCGGAAATCGACACGGAGATGTTCACGAATGCGATGGCATTCAACGAACGTCGCGTGAAGGAATTCATGGTGCCGCGGACGGAATTGCGCGCCTTGAGCGTGGATTCCACGATCGACGAATTGCTGGATTACTTCATCGAGCAGGGGCATTCCCGGATTCTGATCTATGGTGAAAACCTGGACGATGTCCTCGGATTCGTCCACCACAGCTCATTGTTCAAGCGGCCTCAAGCAATCAAGGACATCCTGCAACCTATGCTGAGCGTCCCGGAAAACATGGCCGCGAACCTGTTGCTTTCGGAATTCACCCGTCACCGCAAGACCATGGCCGTGGTGGTGGACGAATTTGGGGGCACGGAGGGCATCGTGACGGTGGAGGACTTGGTGGAGGTGGTGTTTGGGGACATTGAGGATGAGCACGATGAGCCGGAGGAGGAGGAATTGCTGGCGCGCGAGCTGGGGGATGGCAAGTGGCTTTTCAGCGCGCGGCACCTCGTGGCGGATTTGAACGTGGCTTGGGAGCTGCATTTGCCTGAGGGAGAAGGCGAGTACTCTACCCTTGCGGGGCTGATCATCCATCACCTGGAGGCGATCCCGAAGCTCAATGACACCTTGGAGTTGGAGAGATACCGGATCACTGTGACGGATGCAAGCGACAGCAAAGTGAACATCGTACAGGTCGAACTCCTCTGATTCAGCCAAATTTTTCCTGCATTTTCCGTCAAATTGTGCGGCGAATGGCCCTTTTTGCTTGTTGGTTTTGAAATAGAAAGGGTTTAACTTGCACCCTCTTTTTCATCGACGTTTGAATACGCGTAAATAGTCTTACTGCTTTATGTCCGTTCTAAAGAAAATTCGCGAGAACGTGGGCTTGGTGATTGTCATCATCGCACTCTCGCTACTTACTTTCATCATCAGCAGCGTGTTGGACAATTTCGGACCCCGCGGTGACAATAGCATCGGGGAGGTGAACGGGAAGTCCATCGACTACACGTTGTATGACCAGAAGTTTGAGCTGGCGCAGCGCAACAATCCGAACGCTACGACCACAGCCGAGCAATACCAGCTCAAAGAGCAGGCATGGCAGAGCTTGGTGCGTGAGGCCTACTACTCCCGTGAGTGGGACAACTCGGGCATCGGCATCAGCGGCGACGAACTGCGCATGATTTTCGAGGGTCGTATCTACCACCCCTACGTCCAGCAGTTCCCCTACTTCTTCGACAGCACCGGCCGCTTCAACCCTGGCGTGGCAGCACAGCTGATCGAGCAGTCCAAGGAAATCGACCCGAACGACCCCCGTTTCGGCCCCGATGCCATCCTCTTCAAGCAGCGCTTGGAGGACCTCACGGACATCGTGAGCCTCGATCGTCGCAGCAGCAAGTGGCAGTCCGCCATCAAGGGCAGCGCCCTCGTGAGCGACAACGAGGTCAAGGCCAGCTTCGAGGCTCAACAGCGCGCGGCTGACATCAGCTACGTCTTCGTCCCCTATGCTTCCATCCCGGATCAGCAGCTGCAAGTGACGGACGGCGACCGCAACGATTACTACAACAAGCATCGCGAGGCGTTCAAGCTGACCGATGACATGGTGCGCATCAAGTACACCTTCTTCAAGATTTCCCCGAGCATGGATGACAGCGCCAAGGTGCGTGAAGACCTCTTGAAACTCACCAATGAGTTCAAGACCTCCACGACTCCCTTCAACTTCGCCAGCTCCGCATCCGACGACCGCGCGATCGACTCCGTTCCGAAGCCCCTCGCCGAACTGCCCGCTGCTCTGAGCGCCGTGAACGGCCGCACTGACACCGTGGTGGGTCCGCTCGTGAGCCAGACCGGCATGCAGCTCCTCCGCGTGGTGAAAGTCACCGAAGACAGCGTGGTCTCCAACGTGAAACTGCGCCACATCTTCATCGCCATGAATCCCGGCGCAACCAAGGAAGACAGCGCACGCGCTCAACGCAAAGCTGACTCCCTCCTGAAAGTGGTGAATGCAGACCCGACCAAATTCGGCGAGTCCGCAGCTGCAGCCTCCGACGACCAAACCACCAAATTCACTGGTGGCGACCTCGGATGGCGCCCGGACAACAGCTTTGGCGAGCCTTTCACTGCTGACGTGAAGAAGGCAGGTGTCGGCTCACGCTTCGTGACCCGCTCCGCTCAAGGCTACCACGTCGTGGAACTCCAAGACCGCAGCAACAAGCTCTACAGCTTCGCTGCGATCACCCGCACCGTGAATGCGAGCACACAGACCCGTGACTCCATCTTCAAGCGTGCATCCCTCTTCCACGGCGACATCCTCAGCGGTGCCGACATGGACTCCAACACCGTCAAGTACCCCGACGCTCGTACGCTGAGCAGCGGCAACATCGGCCCAGGCACTTACAACCTGCCCGGTCTCGACGCCGGCCGCCCCGTGGTTGCTTGGGCTTTCAACAACGATGAAGGCACCCTCTGCCAAAAAATCCTCGACACCGACGACGCCCTCGTGGTCGCCAAGCTTGAGTACAAAGGCAGCCGCGGTTACGCCAACATGGAAAGCCTGAAGGCTGACCCGACCTTTGAAATGAATGTCCGGAACTACGTGAAGGCCAAGCAAATCAAAGGCAAACTCGGCAGCGGCGGCACCGACCTGCAGACCATCGCCAGCTCCTACGGCCCCGGTGCAACGACTGGCCAAGCCAAGGATCTGCACTTCGCCTCCAACGAAGTTCCCGGCCTCGGCAATGAGCCCAAAGTCGTCGGTCGCGCATTCGGCCTCCAACCCAATGGCGTGAGCGTGCCCCTCGCTGGTAACTCCGGTGTCTTCGTGGTGAAGCTCGATGCCATCCGCGAACCCGCTCCGATGGACGACATGAACAAGATGTTCACTTCCCAGCTCATGAAGCAAAGCAAGGTCGAAGGCACGATCAATGCCCTCTTCCAAGGCATGCGCGAAAACGCCGAGGTCATCGACCAACGCTACAAGGCTGAGAAGAGCGAATAATTCGATTTGCCTAATTCCATGAAGCGCCACGGTGGATTGCCATCGTGGCGCTTCGGTTTAAGAGGCATTTTGTCCCGGACCCATTGCCCTCCATTTCCAGAAATTTCACCGCAGGGACGCATTATTTTGATGATCTCTGTTTTCCGTGGTTAATTTGATTGCGGGTTTCCCTTGTTCATGCTGCGACTGCTCTCATACAACCACCTGTTCACCTATGTCGTGGTCTTTTTGATCACGGTGGCCGTCAGGTTGCCTTCATTTCACCACAACTACTTCGAGCAGGACGAGAGCTTTTACCTCACAGCCGGCCAAAAAATCGTGGACGGCGGGGTGCAGTACGTGGACACCTGGGACAACAAGCCGCCGATCCTTGCTTGGCTCTATGCGGGCTTCATTTGGATCTTCGGGGCCAAGGCCATCATTGCCATTCGGGCATTCACGGTGATTTACATCTACATCACGGCGTTGATCCTGAATCAATTCGTGGTGGACAACAAGCTGATTGAGCGATTTTCACTCTTGCCGGCCTTCCTCTACATCTTCCTGACGTCTGTCCCATGGTATGCGCAGGAGCTGAATGGGGAGATCCTGATCAACCTGCCGGTGATGATCGCGATTGTTCAAATCCTCAATCTCGGGGACCGAACAAGCAGCAACAACAATTTCCTCTTCTGGACAGGGACCTTATTGGGGCTCTGCTTCATGATCAAGTACCAATCGGTTTTCCTCTTTTTGGGATTGCTGGGAGGTTACCTGACACTGCAGCCACCCAAGCTCACGGAAATCTTCTCCATGCTGGCGGGCTTCATGCTTTCGCTCAGCATCATCGTGGGCATCGTCTATCTCACAGGCGCGATCGAGGAGTTCTGGGACATCGGGCTGGTGTACAATCTGGATTATGTGGTGCTGGGCCGCAATCCCGGCGAGGACGTCTCCTTCCTCTTCAACCTCGGCCAATACCTGAAGCTCTGGGGGCCGTTCGTCTTGGCAGCGCTCATCTCAGCCGCGCATTTCCGGCTCAGCTACTTCACCAACAGCATCCGGCTGCGCAAGGTCGAGGTCTTCCTGCTGTACTGGTTCGGGGCGGCGCTGCTTACGATTGTGATCGCTGGGGGGCGGATGTACCTCCACTATTTCTACCTGATGGTGCCGCCGATCGCGATTTATGCCTCCAAGTTTTTCGAGATCAAGATCAATCCCTGGCTGCGTCAGCTGGCATTTGTCGGGGCAATGGCTTGGCCGCTGGTGACCTTTGCGACTTTTGTGGTGAGTGCCTACCCGACAACCTTCACGCTTGTGGACGAGTACATCGAGCCGCAAGGCTGGATCGCCGGTTTCCGCGAAAGACTCAATGGCCCCCATCCGCTGGAGGCGTACATCGACAAGTCGCGGGTCCAAAATGGCATCCTGGTGATGGACTACGAGCCGGACATCTATGCCCGACTCGGTCTTCCTTGTGCCACGCGCTACACGAATTTCTCCATCGCCTACTTCAAATTGGAAGCTTTCCGGGGGATGTCCGGCGCGAACCTGATCTCCCATACCGAGTCCTTGGTGGAAACCTACCGGGCATTCCAGGACGAATTGCCGGAGTACATCATCGATCCGCAAAACCGATTCCCCGTCCTCCGGGAGCAAATCCCGATCCTCTTCGCGAGCTACGAGGCCCGTCCCGTGACCGTCGGCGAAAGGAGTTTTAAGATTTATTATCGTTAATTGGCTGACACCCCTGCCGTTTTGCGCTTCTTAGACTGGGAGGCATTCCTTATTTTTACAGCCTATTCTGAGAAAAATTCGCACGGATGAAATTTGGTGTAGTAACCTTCCCCGGCAGCAATTGTGACCACGACCTGGTCTATGCGTTGCGGGACAATCTCGGTCAACAAGTCGTCGAACTCTGGCACAAAGACCACGACCTCCAAGGCTGTGACTTCATTTTCCTGCCTGGCGGCTTCAGCTACGGCGACTACCTGCGCTCCGGCGCCATTGCTCGGTTCTCTCCGATCATGGACGAGGTCGCAGCCCATGCCAAGCGCGGCGGCTACGTGATGGGCATCTGCAATGGCTTCCAAATCCTGACCGAGGCGGGCCTGCTCCCCGGAGCACTCATCCGCAACACCTCCTGCACCTTCATCTGTGAGAATGTCTATCTCCGCGTAGGCTCCCGCAACACCATCCTCACCTCCAAGCTCAGCTCCACCAAGGGCTACAAAGTCCCCATCGCCCATGGCGAAGGCAACTTCTACGCTGACGCGGACGAGCTCAAGCGCATCGAGGATGGCGACCAAGTCCTGTTCCGCTACAGCAACGAAAAGGGCTTCAGCTCCCCGGAATTCAACCCCAATGGCAGCCTGAACGAGATCGCCGGGGTCTGCAATGCGGGGCGTAACGTGTTCGGGATGATGCCGCACCCGGAGCGCGCCGCTGACAACCTGCTGGGCAACTTGGACGGCAGCAAGATTTTGGAAAACATCCTGGCCTGATTTTTGGCACAGGCTCAAACTTGACGGAATCATGAAAATGAAACAGCTTGGATTGACCCTTGCGTTCTGCGTCTGCATCCTCTTGCCTGCCGGGCTCCGCGCCCAGGCCAAGGTGGAAAGCGAGGCGGCAGTGGTGAAGTTTGCTTTGGCTGAGGAAAATCCCCTCAAGGTCGGCGGCACCACACAATTGCTGGTCGAGGCGACACCCAAGCGAGGATGGCATGTTTACTCTGCGATTCCCAGCGATGACGGCGCCTATCAGCCTGCCATCCTGGGCTGGGAGGTGAGCAGCCGTGGCTTCGAGGCGACGCCCAAGTTGGACGAGAAAGGTGCCATGACCAGTCAATTTGACGAGATCATGAACGGTGTGGTGCGCTATTACAAAGGCGCAGTCACCTTCTCACAGGAGGTCAAACTCATTGAGGAAGAGGTCGCCCTCGTCGGCTATTTCGACTACATGGCCTGCAACGAGGAGAAGTGCATTCCCCTCACCGCCGAGTTCAAACTAGAGGCCAAAGCCAAGAAATAAGCCGACATGAACACACGCCCCACCTTGTACCTGCTCCGGTTTTTTGCTTTGGCGACCTTGCTGTTGATGCAATTGCCGCTTTGGGCCCAAGCGCCCAAGTTCCAAGGCAAGGACCCGAATACCAATGAGGCAGATTTTGCCCTGGTCACCGCGATCCCCAAGGAGCTCTGTATCGGGGACGTGGTCACCTTCACTTTCAAAGGCAAGGTGAACATCGAAGGATGGCACCTCTACTCCGCCCGTCAGGACGGCAACATCGCCTATAACCCGACGATGTTGGAGATCTTCGCGGACGAGAGCAAGGGCATCAAGCTGAAAGGCAAGATGTCCGAAAACCACAAGGCCGAGGAGGTGAATGATGAGATCATGGGTGGCTTCATCCGCAGCTTCCATGAAAAGCAGGTGGATTTCACCCAGAAACTCGAAATCACCGGCCCCGAAGTGGTCCTCGTCGGGCAACTCAGCGCGCAGACTTGCACCGAGGAAGGCATGTGCAAATTCCTCAAGCTGCCCATCGAGTGGAAAATTTCCGCCAAGGCTTGTGACAATGGTGCCGTGACCGATCCAGCCGGAGGCAATACGGCTACGGTAGGTGGAACTGACCCTACGCCAGCAGTTGGCGATCCCTTCAAATTCAAACCCTACGACAATTCGAAGAGCCTCGCTGATAATATCCGGTCTCAAGACTTGATCTATCCCGCACTCACCAAGGTCGGAGACTCCAAGGATCTCGCGGCATTCGCTCACCTCGATCAAGCTCGTGCCTATGCGAAAGAAGTGGGTAGGCCGCTGCTGCTGTTCTTCACAGGTCATGCCTCGGTCGGCAGCCGCAAAATCGAGAAGGCGCTCTTCACCGATCCCAAAGTGGATTCCATCTTGCGGTACCGGGCGGTGTTGTTGAACCTCTATTTGGATGACAGCGACAAAGACCTCCACGGCCTCAAACTCGACGACACGACGAAGGTCGGCAGCCTCGGCGAATACGTCTCCAAATTGGAGGCTAGGCAGTTTGGGATGATCGTGGAACCGTTGTTTGCGCTCCAAGGAGCTGATGGCCAAAACTTCGGCGAACACATGGGCTATACCGATGACGCCGGCAAATTTGCCCAGTGGCTGGACAGCTGCATCTATTATTTCTACAAGGGGTCAGGCAAGACCGAAGCCGCTTGGTTGCCACTAGCACTGCGTCATCCACAACCGACGAAAAGGAAGGCGACTGCAGCCCCATGAGCTTGCTGCTCGTGTTCCTCAAGGCGATCGCGGGCGGATTTGTCGCGCTGCTCACGCCCTGCGTCTATCCCATGATCCCGATGACGGTGAGCTTCTTTGTCAAGCAAGGCGAAGGTGCCGAGAACAAAAAGAGGGGCCTGCGGAATGCGGTGACCTATGCGCTTTCGATCGTTTTGATCTACAGCGTCTTCGGGTTCATCATCTCGGCCTTCCTGCCTGCGGATACGATGTACAGCCTCGGTAGCGGCATCATCCCAAACCTGCTCTTCTTTGCGATTTTCTTTGTTTTCGCACTGTCGTTCTTCGGGTTGTTTGAAATCACCCTGCCGAGCAAGTGGTCCACTGCTGCCAATAACAAAGCTGGAGCCGGAGGCTTGCTTGGGCCCTTCTTCATGGCATTGACGCTGGTGATCGTGTCCTTCTCCTGCACGGGCCCGATTCTCGGCACAGCGGTCGTGGGGGCGAGCAGCTCTAGCTGTCCTTGGTCGGCATTTGTGGCCTTCCTCGGGTTTGGCATCGCCTTCGCGATTCCATTTGGCTTGCTGGCATTGTTCCCCAAGCTCATGGACAAGCTCCCGCAGGCTGGCGGATGGATGAACACCGTCAAGGTCGTTTTCGGCTTCCTGGAATTGGCGCTCTGCCTCAAATTCCTCAGCAATGTGGACCTCGAGCTGCATTGGCATATCCTCGACCGTCAAATCTTCCTCGCGATCTGGGTCGTGATCTTCGTCCTCTTGGGCGCATACTTCCTCGGTTGGATTCTGCTGCCACATGACGAGAAGCCCGAGCGCGTTTCTGTGCCAAGGCTGCTGTTCGCTGTCCTGAGCTTCAGCTTCGTGATGTACATGGTGCCCGGGCTTTGGGGCGGCCCGCTGAGCGCGCTTGAGGGTCTCATTCCCCCTACGACCAAATCCGTAGGCGTCCGCTTGCTACCGCATCAAGTCGAAGGCGGATCCGGTGGCGCGAAGACGCTGAACAAAGAAATCTGCGAATCCGACCGGAAGTTTGCATTCATCGCCGAGGACCGCGAAGCCCATGGCCTCTGCATGTTCTACGACCTGGAGCAAGCCATCGAGTTTGCCAAATCCAAGAACAAGCCGCTCTTCGTGGACTTCACCGGGCACTCCTGTGCGAACTGCCGGAAGATGGAAAACGACGTGTGGCCGGAGGACAAAATCATGAAGCTCCTGCAAAACGAGTTCGTGACGGTCTCTCTCTACGCTGACGAAAAGCACAAGTTCGACACTCCGAAACTCAGCCCGGATGGCACCAAGCTCAGAGACGTCGGCTCATGGGTGACCGATTATCAGCGCCGCAACTACAAGCTGATTTCGCAACCCTACTACGTCCTGATGGACCACGATGAGTCCTCGCTGAATGTACCCAAACCCTATACCCCAAACGTGGAGGAATACCACGCGTTCCTGCTCGAAGGCATCGCCGAGTTCAACAAGCGCCACGGCGTAACGGCTGCGGCACCCGCCGAGGAAGGCAAATCCGGGGAATAATCCGATTGCGTTCGGAAAATTCAGAGGCCAAGGGAGCGATCTTCCTTGGCCTTTGTCATTGCTAGAAAAAATCAGCCCCGGCATTTGGGATAGCCGGGGCATCTATTTGGGGTGTTGGAAAAAACGATTTTGGAAGGTTGCGCCTCAGACGGCGACTTTGTGGGTGGAGGGCTTGGTGCGGCTCACCTTGTGCAAGGACTTGTAGTCGCTCAACTCCCCGACGAACAGCTTGTCGTCAAAGGTGAAAAACGCCTGCAAATCTGTGAACAAATCCTCCGCGCTGTCAAAGGTGTCGATGAGGATGGTGCCCTCCGCGATATAGTTCAAGCCGCCGCCATAGCGGGTCTTGAGGTACTCGATCAGTTCAGGGGCTCTGAAGTCCGAAAACTGAAATCTGACGATGATGGCTCCCATTCTCTCCGAATCTTTCAAAGGGTTAAAGTACCATCCTTTACGTAACTTCGCCCTTCGAGTTTATCCACTTTTGCACAAAAGGACGCCGTATGGAACTCTTGAAAAACACCGTCAAACTCACTCAATTCAGCCACGGAGCGGGCTGCGGATGCAAGATTGCCCCGGCTGTCTTGGACAAGATCCTGCATTCCAGATCCATCCCATTGGCGGATCCGCGCCTCCTCGTCGGCAACGACAGCCGGGACGATGCGGCGGTGTATGACCTCGGAAATGGGACCGCGCTTGTGAGCACCACGGACTTTTTCATGCCCATCGTGGACGATGCTTATGACTTCGGCCGGATCGCCAGCGCCAATGCCTTGAGCGATGTCTATGCCATGGGCGGCACGCCTTTGGTGGCGATTGCGATCTTGGGTTGGCCGGTGGGCAAAATTCCGGAGGAGGTTGCTGCGCAAGTCTTGGAAGGCAGCCGCGCCATTTGCAGGGAAGCCGGCATCACCCTCGCGGGCGGACACAGCATCGATAGCCCAGAGCCCATTTTCGGCCTGGCAGCCACGGGCATCCTGAACATCCCCAACCTCAAGCGCAACGACACGGCCAAGGCAGGTGACCTCCTCTACCTCACCAAGCCCCTCGGCATCGGCGCGATGAGCACCGCCCAAAAGCGCGGCCTCATCAATGAGATCGACCTCGCCACCATCGTCGCCCTCATGACCACCCTGAACAAGCCCGGTGCGGAGTTCGGCAAGCTGGACTACGTCCACGCCATGACCGACGTGACCGGCTTCGGCCTGCTCGGGCATCTCAGCGAAATGTGCGTCGGCTCCGGATTGGGCGCGGAAATCGACTTCGCTGCCGTCCCCAAGATCCCAGCTGCGCCAGGCTACATTGCCCAGGGCTGCATCCCCGGCGGCACCAAGCGCAACTGGGAAAGCTACGGTCACCGGGTTCACCCATTGGCACCCGAGCAGCGCGACCTCCTCGCCGACCCACAGACCAGCGGCGGCCTCCTCCTGGCCGTAAACCCGCGCCACCAAGCCGAGTTCGAAGCCCTCGCCAACACCCTTCAACTCCCAGCATCCCCGAAGGTCATCGGCCGGATGGTGGAAGGCGAAGCCATGATTCGGGTCAGCTGATAGTGGACAGTTGACAGTGGAGACAACCCTCATCAACTGTCCACTATCAACTATCAACTTGAAGATGAACATTTCCGCCGTCATCATCGCCCACAATGAGGCCCGGAACATCGGGCGGTGCCTCGCATCATTGAAAGGCATCGCGGATGAGGTGTTGGTCCTCGACGGACACAGCACGGATGGCACCGTGGAGATTTGCAGGGAGCATGGTGCGCGTGTGGTGGATCAGGACTGGCTGGGTTACTCGGCGACGAAGAACCTGGGGAATGACATGGCCACGCATCCCTACATCCTCTCGATGGATGCGGACGAGGCATTGAGCGAGGAACTGAAAGCCTCAATTTTGGCCATCAAAGGATCGGTGAACGGCGCTTATTCCTTCAACCGATTGGCATTTTACTGCGAACGCCCAATACGGCATGGGGGCTGGTACCCGGATGTGAAGCTGCGGCTGTTTCCCCGCGGGCAGGCAAGGTGGGAGGGTGCATTCGTGCACGAGGAACTCCGCTTGGATGCGGGCGTGTCAGTAACACATCTGGCTGGCGACTTGCTGCACTACACATATTATAGTGTGGCGGAGCATCGCGAGCGGGCGCGGCGGTATGCAGGGTTGGCTGCGGAGCGGCTGCGTGGGCGCAGGAAGGCGGGCCTGCTGGTGAAAGCGATCTTCAGCCCAGCTTGGCGGTTCTTTCAGATGTACTGCCTGAAGCTCGGATTTCTCGACGGATGGCGTGGCTGGCGAATTGCGACGATCACGGCAAGGGAGGTGTGGTGGAAATATTGGTGGGCCGCGGGCAATAATCTGCAACGATGAATCGTTCGATCGACTATGGGAGAACATAGGATCAAATCAATTCTTGCTGCATCTGCTCGAACTTGTGGAATCTTCGTTGCGCTGATTTGGAGTGTAAGCGTTTCGGCATTTGCTCAGGATGAACCCGTCAACTACGAACCAGAAGAACAAACAAAGACCTACAGGATTGAAATGTCTGCGCCAGATGCTCTTTTTGTGAGATGGAACAGGCTCTATTCAAGTGATTCGATCAGCGTGCTTCAAGGAGGTCGCTTGATTTGCAAATTTGCCTACGACGATGAAAAACCGATGATCATTGAGCTGGGTAACGAAGTCTTCCGCGATGGCAGGCCGCTGCATTTCCAAGGGGAGCTGCATGAGCTTGTCTGCTTTGGGAGACAATACTTTAGAGTTGCGGATGTACCAGTATCCATCCCAAAGCACAAGAAAAAACTCCCAGTCACGCTGGAGCATGACCCCCTAAAGAGCATTTAGGGACCGCACCCTTGCAACATTCCCCTACTTTCCCGAACATGCACCCATGCAGCAGGATTCCCAAACTCCGGTCATGAAGGTGAACTACCCCAAGGTCTTGGTGGCGCACGACTCCCTCCATGCCCCCGTGGGCTGGCTCAGAATCGATGGCAGCGACGCAGGCATCTCCGCGGTGAACTTCGTGGACGAAGATCCGGGACGGACCGACGGCGACCTTCCCCAATGCATTGCTGACTGCAAAGCCCAACTTGAGGAATACTTCGCTGGCAAGCGACAAGATTTTGACCTCCCATTACGGCCTCAGGGGACGGATTTTCAGGTGGGCGTTTGGAACGTCTTGCTCGGCATTCCCTTCGGTGTCACCAAAAGCTACCGCGATGTTGCATTGAGCCGCTGGAATGACAAAACCATCCGGGCTGTGGGTACCGCCAATGGCCAAAATCCCATCGCGATCATCGTCCCCTGCCACCGCGTGATCGGCTCCAATGGCGAATTGACGGGCTATGCGGGCGGACTTTGGCGCAAAAAATGGCTGCTAGAACACGAACAGGGACAGCGCTACGGACAACAAGGGAGCCTGTTCTAATCCGCAAAAGCCCTTCCGGGATTTCTTTCATCCCCCTTCGGAGGAATTTTCTATTTGAATGTGCCCCTTTGGCCAAGGAGCGCAGATGCCCCTTTCAAAGTCCTTCCACATCTTACAACCACCTTAACCCACCCGCTTTTTGCTGCGTATTCACCTAAAAGCAAGGCATTTCGCCCTGCTGACGTTCATCAAAATAGGAGGTATTTATGCGTCTGGAACATGATGGTGTGGAAGATACCAACAATGGAACGCCCACCGATAAGCGCAACGAAATGTACAAGCGGATGATCGAGGAAAAGCTCAAAGCCCTCAAAGCCATCCGAGTCGCGTACAGCCGCTGAACCAATTTGTCGTCACTCCCGGCTGTTCTGGGAATATCATAGGAAGAAGCAGTTAAGAAATCCGGGCCTCAGATTAAGTTCTGGGGCCTCGGCTTTTTATGGCCTAGGGCGGTTCGTCGTCCATTTGGCCTTCGAGGGTCTTGACCAATTCCACCCACTTCGCCATCTCCGCCAAGCAGGCATCAACCTTGCCGATCGTCACCTGCAACTCTGCCTTGGCCAAGTGCAGCTGCCGCGCCAATTCCTCCCTTTGCAAACCGTCTTGAAATTTATCTTCCATAAGCACTCGTCCTCTGCCGGGGTTGTTGTTTGGCAGGAACGGCGCAGGAATGGCCTAAAAATCGAGGGGGTGGTAGAACTATTTTCGGCGCAAATCAGCTTCGCTGCGCCGAAAATAGTTCTACTGCCCCTTCGATTTTTAGGCCACCTTGGTGCCGTGTTGCCCGACAACGGCCCTGGCAGAGGACCTCGCGGAAGGGGATTTCAGCAAGTCGCATGGGTGAATGCGACATCCGCGCTTGACCAGGGCAGAATCCAAGTCCCACGGACGGTCGCCGCATGATCAGTATCAGCAGATTGAAGTCCGTGTGAAAAAAACATTAATTTCAATCCCGCTAACGCGCAGGTATGGCACTGGACTTCTTCAGGTTGATCACTCGGGCTGCCGACACCGCGATCCGCATACGCGGATTCCGGCGCGAGTTCATTGAGGCCAACGGGTCCTGGCAACATTACTATGTTGGACTGGGCAAAGGTTCGCTCCCTCCCGTGGTCTTGATCCATGGCTTGAGCGGTGATGCCACCGACCTTGCTCCGATGTACGGCCCGCTGCGCAAGCATTTCAAGAAGGTCATCGTTCCGGACCTGCCCGGTCATGGACGCAGTCAGCCGCCGATTGAGGGCATGAAAGCGATCCCGACATTTGAAACCTTTGCCCGTGGGCTGGATCAAATCCTGAGGGAGCCCTCATTTCTCCTTGGAAACAGCCTCGGCGGACTCGCCGCCATCCGCTACGCGAACCACAATCCAGAAATGGTCAAGGGCATTGTCCTCTACAGTCCAGGAGGTGCACAGGTTTCCCTGCGGGAACTCATCGTCTTCAAGAACAAGTTCCGCACCGACACCCGGCAGGATGTCCGCAACTTCTTGAACATGCTGGTGACCCGCGCTCCATGGTACAGACGCATGGTGGAGAATGTCCTGCGCAACCGCCTCTCCCAACCTGCAGTCATGGAGCTGCTGAGCAACGTCACGCCTGACATCTTGCTCAAACCGGAAGAGGTTGCCAGCATCCCGACACCGACCCTGTTCATTTGGGGCAAGGCGGACACCCTCATGGGTAGCCAGGTGAATTTCTTCAAACAGCACCTGCCCTCACACGCCGAGATCGCAGAGCCGGATCACTTCGCCCACTGCCCCTTCATTGACCAGCCCAAGGATTGCACCCGCTATGCCATCGAGTTCGCCACGGCGCTGAAGATGGGCACAGGCCTCTAGAAGGGCCATTTTCCTGCCAATCCCGCATTAAATTTCTCTTAGGCATACGACATTGGCACAAATGCGGCACTAGACGCACTATTTTTGGCGCGTCACAGAGACATTTTACTTTGGATTGATTCATTAAACCCTCTTTTCTCATGAAAAAAGCCCTTTTTCTGTTGGGCACAGCATGGCTATTCAGCACTGCTGCGGCCCAATCCCCAGGCGACCTCGATCCTGCATTCAGTGGCAACGGGTACGTGACCCTTAACGGCCCAACCCCAGGAGATTACATCAGTCTCACGAACGTCGATGCCATGGCCGATGGCCGTATTGTGGCTGCAGGTCGCATCTCCTACTCTTTCACTGGACCCTATTTCATTGCGGCCCGATACCTTGACAATGGCGACTTGGACACCAGCTTCGCACAGACGGGAACGGTGATTCTCACAGATCACGAACTCACCGGCGACGAAAGTGGCATGGACCTCCAAGCTGACGGCAAGGTCTTGCTTGCAGGGGCAATCAATTACCAAAATGTCACCCTCAACGCCATCTACAGATTGAATGTGGATGGGTCGCTAGACTCCACCTTCGGTGTGAATGGTCTGGTCCTCGACTCGCTCACCACGGAATCCCACCACTTTTTCAGTGTCCATGCTGAATCTTCAGGGCGCATCTTGGTCACCAGTTCTGGCGATGACGGAGTATCAGTGACCGCTTTCCAGTCTGATGGTCAGCGCGACCTTTCCTACGGCTCAGGAGATGGCAGGGTCCATGCTGCGTTTCCTTCAAGTCAGCAGCCTCTCCTGCTCAATACCTTCCTGCAAGCAGATGGGAAAATGCTGACCCTCTCCTATGCGGACAGCATCACGCGCTACGTCACCCGCGTGACGGCGCAAGGAGTGGTGGACTCCACATTCGATGGCGACGGCATCCAACTTTTGACCTACCAAGCCCTCGGAGCCTCCCCTGAAGACATCACCGCCAATACTGCGGGCGATATTTTCCTCTCAGCCTACTTTGACCAAGGAAATTTCGAGATCGTCGCCGTCTTCAAATTCACACCCAGCGGCGTCCGGGACAGCTCCTTCGGGAACAATGGAGTTGCCCGAATGGGGGAGCCGAACACAGATTGTTATCCCTACGGCATCATGATCGCACCGGATGGCAGGATCCTCCTCACTGGCGAAGTTTATACCAATTCAGGCGCACAAGGAATCTTCGTGGGCCGGATGATGCCGAATGGCCAGGCCGACTCCAGCTTTTCCAGCACAGGCATGAGCACCCCCTACCTCAATGCAAACTATCATACCGCTGCGAACATCGCGCTCCAACCTGACGGGAAGATCCTGTCGGTGGGCACCTACATCGACTTGCAAGGCGAATGGACAGGGGTTGTTTGCCGATTCATCTACGGCACCCTCCTTGGCACCGAGGCGCCAGGATTTCCGATCAGCGATGGCACCGTCTTCCCGAATCCCAGCAATGGCGACATCTCTCTAAAACTCAGGAGCGAGTTCGAGACATCCTTGGACGTCACCGTGATGGACCTGACGGGAAGGGTCGTTGCCCAACCCTATGTAAACCACCCATTGCCATCGGGCCTTTCCGAATTCAGGATGGATTTGCAAGACATCCCTTCAGGCGCGTATCTACTCCTGACAAAAGCAGGAAGTGCCGTCCAAAGCCACAGGATCGTCATCGCACACTGAAACACTCCATCAAAACCGACACGGGGCAGGGGCGATCAAGGGCTCCTGCCCCGTTTTTCCAAGCCCCAACCCACACTCCAACAAGCCATTGTTCATTATCCATTGTTAATTATTCATTGAAAACTGATCTTTGCGGCCCGGATGGCGATTCATTTTCATTCCAACAAGGAGCTCTACTTCCAGATGCAGCGTGAAAACGCCGCGGAATACGTATTGCCCTTCGTGGAGGCGGTGACACCCATCAAGCCGGGCATGCGTGTGCTAGAGATCGGCTGCGCGGAGGGTGGAGTGCTACTCGCCTTTCTGGAGCGGGGCTGCACGGGCGTAGGCGTGGAGCTGAGCGAGCCCCGGGCTGCCATGGCAGCGGACTTCCTCAAGGATTACATCGCCCAGGGCAAATGCCAGGTCATTTCCAAAAACATCTACGACCCGACCTTTGAGACGGAGTTCCGGGGGCAATTTGACTTGATCGTCCTGAAGGATGTGATTGAGCATATCCCGGACCAAGCCAAGCTCATGGGCTTCATGAAGACCTACCTTAAACCCGGCGGGCAAATCTATTTCGGCTTCCCACCGTGGCAGATGCCCTTCGGCGGTCACCAACAAATCTGCAAGACCAAACTGGGCAAGATGCCTTGGCTGCACTTGTTGCCGCGCGGAGGCTACCGTGCGTTCCTGAAGTTGTTCGGCGAGGGCGGCCCCACGATCAATGAGCTCATGGACGTCCACGACACTGGCATTAGCCTGGAACGGTTTGAGCGCATTGTTCGGCAGACGGGTTACCGCATCAGCAACAAGCGCCTCTACCTGATCAATCCGATCTACCGCTACAAATTCAAATTGAAGCCCCGGACGCAATTCGGATTGATTGCCGCCATCCCTTGGGTGCGCAACTTCTGGACCACCTGCGGCTATTACCTCATCACGCCAGTCTGATCACCAGCGAAAGCTGATCCTTCATTTTCCTTCGCCTCCAACTTTGCCTTGAACCGAGGCTCCAGCCATTTTTTGTAGATCAGAAATTCCAAAATCGGCCCCAGCAGCACGATCAATACCCACATCGCGACTGTAGAGTACCAGAATTTCTTGTATTGGCTGGCGAGCAAATGCTGTCCCGTCTCGCCCAATCGCTGCTGAATCGCCGTCTCGATATGGTTGGCATCCGACTGCAACAGGATGTCCAGCGCCTTGCTCGCCTCCTGCCAAGACAAGTCGCCATTCACGCCCGCCTTCTCCCCAGCCATGCTCTGCGCCCCAAAGACCACAGCACTGAAAATCTCGTCCTTGTATTCGTCGATCAGCCAAGTCGAGAGCTTGTTTTTCGCATCGTCGATCAGGCCCACGTTGGAATTGTTTTCGAGGATCATGGCCTTCAGCTGCTCCGCAAACTCCCGGCTCGAATGCTGATAGGTCACCAGCAGCACCTTCACCTCTTTCAGGAATTCCTCCTTCTCCTCCGGCGACTTGAACTGCGGATCCACGATCGCGTGGTACAGCCCATCCGTCAGCGTCGGTGTCTGATGATCGATCACCTTGTACACCCCGCGACCCAGTCCCCACTGCAGGGCGAAGTACAGCGTCCCGATGATCACCAGTGGGATGTACAGCTTCACCGCCCAATTGTAATACTTGGGAATCCGCTTGAAAATTCGCTGCCGATGCCCCAGCACCAGCAACAAAACAGTGACCAATACACCCAAGATGCCATACAGCACCAGGCTCCAAATGACCGTCAGCGATTCAGGCAAAATGATGTCCCGAAACACATCCCATACGTCCGACCAAGAAATCTGCATATCGTTAGCATTTGAATTAGCGTGTCAAAATGGGCGAATCACCACCCGTGAAAAGCGCGGAACCGCATCTCCTCCTCCTCGGCCCGCCAGTAATTGCTCAGCGGGTAGGCCCAAGCCATCTCAGGAGAATCGTCCGACTCCGCCCGCCATCCGAGCGCGAGCTGAGGCCTTGCGATGACCCCACTCACCATGTCCCATGGCTCCGCAGGACGCAACCGATCTCCCTCTCCGAAAATGAAATGGATGTCATATCGAGGCGGGCATTGCGGATCCCCAATCTCGATCTGAAGGACCGGAACACGGTACATGTCCAGTTGGTAAACCCCAGGCAACCGCTTCGTCTGCCCATAAGGGCCGATGGACAAGGGGTAGAAGTGCTGTTGAATGCCCGCCGTGAAACTCACCGCAACCTGCCGCTCCCCCAACCGCTCGATGAACATGATCCGCCCACCGGGATCCTTCCACAGTCCACACCAATCAATGGGGAAAGGAGGAGATGTATGCGAAGCACGTCCGGGTTCCATAGCGTGGGACTGAATTTATACAAAATTCCGATCCATTCGTGTCGGCGGGACTACCAGAACTTCCACCACGGTTTCCCGGATTTGTTCGGAGCGTCTTGCGGATTCGAGGGCGCAGCGGGATTTGCAGTGGGCATGGAAATGGGCGATGTCGTCGGAGCCTCTTCCAATGCCTCGCGGTTCACCAAGACGAGGTCCCCCGCCTCGAATACCAACCTCACCAGTCCAGCACCCTTTCCGAAATAATGCGTTGTCGTCACTTTCTTGAATGCGCGATCCGCCTCCGCAGTGGCATAACCCTCCTCGTTCGTGGGCAAAAAGTACAGGTCCACCCGCACCTTCATCGCCCGTTGGAAACTGCCCGCCGGAGTCTCCACATCCTCGAATCCCTCATGGGTATAGAGGCGAAAGTTCTCGGTACCCGGCACATAGGTGAAGTAGGTCGTGCCCGGATTGGCGCTCGTGTCCATGATCAACTGCAACTCCTCGTCGGCCGGGTCACTCAGTGCCTGCGCATCGAGGTCGGTTGCCACCGAGTACCACTTGGAGCCGGACTTGAGGTAGTAGTGTCCGTCCCACCAATCATTGAAGGGGTCATCCGAGTCCGGCGTTGGAAAGCAGATGTAGGGGTACCGCCCAAACTTGCGCGTCCGGGATTCCCAAGCAAGCGCCGCCTCCTGCCCCTCTGACCGGTAGCGGTAGGTGAGCAATGAGTCCGAAAGCCGAGGCAGGTAATCAAGACCCTCCTCGGGGTCGGCCTCCGGCTGATACGGATCGATCACAGGATGCGTCATGGCAGCCATGGCAACCTGCACCCGAGGATGCTTCTCCAGCAGAACCCCAGCGATGTATCCCCGACCGGCGAACTCGGAAAGCAAGTAGGCCTCCGACATCAGGCGGTCATAGAAGCTTGCCCCATGCCGGGATACATGACGCAGCACCATCAAGGTATCGCTGATCATCGCCTCCTGGAAGACGGGCACCAAGGACAGGGTTTCGGAATAGGTCTCTTCCGTGCGCAATGCCTCCAAGGCTTCCTCAAACAGGCTCTTGCTCTGAAATTGAAGTATGCCCGCCAAGAATATGGTTCCGCTCATGTCAAGAGGGTGGTTTCTATTGTATGTCCCCGAATTTAGGCCAACCCGGGAAAACGAGGCATTAGAATCTGCCTATTTCAGGGAGATCAACACCGCGCCCTTGTCCACGTTTTGACCCTTGGAAACGAGGATCTTGTTCACGATGCCATCGGCCGGGGACTTGATCACGTTTTCCATCTTCATCGCCTCCAAGATCAGGAGCGCGTCGCCCTTGCTCACCTTTTGGCCTTCCTCCACCTTGATGGAGTGGATCAATCCCGGCATGGGGGCCTTGACATCGCTGACCTTGGCGGTGCCGCTGCCTTCGAGGCCGAGCTTCTTCAGCAGGCGATCCATCTCGGTCGTGAGCGCCACCTCAGCCCGCTTGCCGTCCACCTTCAGCACCACAGTCTTGGCCGCCCGGTCGATCGAGAGGACATGAACGGTATGCGAGGCGCCCTTGTAGAGCACCTGATAGGAATGTGGATTCAGCCGCTGAATGTTGGCATCTACCTGTTGGCCGTTCAGTAAATAGGACTTTCCCGTCAGGGAGACCTCAATCACTTGATCTGCATTGACTTTTGCCTCTAGCATGAACTCTGTCCTCGTTGTGAATCGTGGTGAACTTGCGCACCTTTGCTGCGGAAAATTGCCGATTTTATCCAGTATTGCCAAATGAAAGCCCGGTATCTGCTGCATCTCCTCCTCCTGCTGTCGATTGCAGCCTGCAAGCCTCGCGTCAAGCCAGGCCCCTCGGGAAAGCCCCTTCAGACCGATGCTGGCACCAATGAAAACGACCCCTACTACAAACCCTACCCCCTCGAAAACCCCAAATACCCCTATCGCCCTGCCGCAACCCGCACTTGGGACCTGATCCACACCTCGCTCGCGGTGGACTTTGATTGGGTGAATGAGCGGATGAATGGCACGGCGGAGCTGACCATGAAGCCATGGTTTTACCCACAGCAGGATGTGGAACTGGATGCAAAAGGCTTCATCATCCAAAAGGTCGCCATGGCGGAGGACAGCACCCAAATCCGCTACGACTACCCGAACCTCGAGCGCCTCATCCTCCACCTTGACCGCCCCTACCAACCCGGCGAGACCCTCAAGGTTTTCATTCAATACACCGCCCGCCCCTCCGAACTCGACAGCCTCGTCTCGGAGACTGCCGCCGAGGACCAGGGCGTCTACTTCATCAACCCCCGCGGCGAACAAGGCAAGAAACCCCGCCAAATCTGGACCCAAGGCGAGTCCCACGGCAGCCCGGCATGGTTCCCGACATTCGACACCCCGAACCAGCGCACCACCAGCGAGATCGCGATCACTGTCGCCGACACCCTCGTCACCCTCTCCAACGGCATCCTCCGCCGCTCCGAGATGCTGCCCGGCGGCCTCCGCACCGACTGGTGGGTGATGACCCAGCCGCATTCGCCCTACCTGTTCACCATGGCCATCGGCAACTTCTCAGTCGTGAAGGACCAATGGCGCGGTCGCGAGGTCAGCTACTACGTGGACCACGAATATGAGTCCCTCGCCCGCATGATCTTCGGGAAGACCCCCGAGATGATCGAGTTTTTCTCCACCCGCCTTGGCGTGGATTACCCTTGGCCCAAGTATGCCCAGGTCGTGGTGCAGGACTTCGTCTCGGGTGCCATGGAAAACACCACCGCAACCACCCACTACGGCCGCCTGCAGCACGATGCCCGTACCCACATCGACCGACCGGAGGAGGACATCATCGCCCACGAGCTCTTCCACCAGTGGTTTGGCGACCTGATCACCTGCGAGAGCTGGGCAAATCTGAGCTTGAACGAAGGCTTCGCCACCTACGGCGAGGCGCTCTGGAAGGAATACAAGTACGGCAAGGACGCAGCCAAGGAGCATATCCTCAGCGACCGCGGCGTCTATTTCAATGCCTCCCAACGCCGCCGCTTCCCCATCATCCGCTACCACCACAAGGACGCGGACGAGATGTTCGACGCGCACAGCTACCAGAAGGGCGGCCAAGTCCTGCACATGCTCCGCACCTACGTGGGCGACGATGCATTTTTCGCTGCGCTCAAGACCTACCTCAGCCGTCACGCTTACGACAACGTCGAGATCCACGAGCTGCGCATGGTCTTCGAGGAAGTGACAGGCGAGGACCTGAGCTGGTTCTTCGACCAATGGTACCTGAGCCCAGGGCACCCCATCGTCAACATCGATCAGAAATACACGCCAGGCTCCTACCGCATCCGCGTCATCCAACGGCAAGACACCACGCAACCCGTGTTCCGTCTCCCGCTTCCGGTCACCTTGGCATTTGGGGACAGCGTGGTGAACAAGCGCCTTTGGATGGAGACGCGCGACACCACCTTCAGCATCCCCATGAACCGGATTCCGGACTACGTCATGGTCGATCCGGGCATGGACCTGTTGCTGAACCGCGAGACGGAATCCGCCCCCAAGGACAGCATGTGGCTGGCGCAGGCCCTGAAGGCCGAAGGCTACGCCGCCAAGAGCCACGCCTTGCAACACCTGAGCCTGCCCAAACTGCAACTCAGTGAGGTCGAACAACTCGCCACATTGGGGAGCCACCCTTTCTGGGCTGTTCGCGAGGAATTGCTGCTCCTGTTTGACAAGTACGCCATGATCAGCCACCCTGTCTGCCTGAGCCTGAGCTCCCGCCTTATCAAGGACCCGAGCTCCAAGGTGCGGTACGCAGCAGCTGGCATCCTCGGAAAATTGGGATCGTCCATGCCAGCCACCATGCGGGACTCGATCATCCCCGTCCTGAGATCTGGCGTCAATGACAGCAGCTACATCGTGAGTGCATCCTGCATGAATGCCCTCAACAAGGTCAGCCCCGATGAGGGCTTGAGGATGGCATTGACCATGGTGGAGAAAACGGAGCAGCATCTCATGCGCCCCGTCTTCGAGATCTTGCAGGACCATGAACGCGCCGAGGCATTCACCTTCATCCAGCACAACCTCACCCGGCCAGATGCTGACTTGGGTGACCGCATCGGGATGGCGAGGGTCATGGGCAAATACTTGGTGAAGCAGCCCACAGAGGTCCTGCAACGCGGAACCGACCTGCTCATGGAAGTGGCGGCCGTCGGCGAATCCGATTGGTTGAGGCTCGCTGGTTTGCACTCATTGATCGAGTTGCAGCGCACGGCTGAGATAGAGGCATTCTTCGAAAAGCGCCGCAAAGTGGAGGAGGCACCGCTGCTCAAGTCGGTGATCGAAGGCTACCTCGCCAAAAAGTAGGTGAACGGCTCAGCCCCGCTGGTCCCAGAAGGCGTAGCCAAAATTCAAGAAGAGGTAAAGCGGTGAATTCGAGCCACCCACACGTGATGTGAAGGCGGGTAGGAAGAAATAGGCCGCGCCGGGATGCACAAACCAAGACTTTTTCTTTCCGACAGGGTTCCGGAACTGCACGCTCAGCTCAAGCCCGGGCCATACCCGGCTCAAGGTTGATGTCACCATGGACAGGGAACCTGACTCTGAATTGCTGGTGTAGCGGGCGACCACGGGTGCCATGACCCTGGGTCCGAAGAAGACGGCCCATTCGCGCGGCCGGTGATACTCATGCAGACGAATTTTCCCGAGAACCGCTGCGTCCAAGCCTGCGAACTGCATCCCGGTCTTGCCAAATGCTGGAGGATCCAGGATTTCCTGCCCAGCCTCAGAATTCGCGAACATGCCCGTCATGCCCAGTTGCAGATGGAAGCCATAGCGCTTGCCGCAGGCGTAGTGGGAGAAAAATGCATTCACATTCCCGCCGGGGCCCAGGGCGAGCTGATCAGGGCTGAGCAACAGGGTCAATCCCGGCCCTGCCTCTACGCCAAACTCCTCCATGCTGTACTGTGCAGCCGAACGCCCTGCCCAGAGCAGCAAGGTCGCAAAGATGATCGCCCGGATTCTCTTCATGTTCCAAAGCTAAACCGAGTTGGTGACAAGCCATAAAGGATTGCGAGACACCGCAAAAAAATGGCCACCGCTGCCCTGACGGGCAGACGGTGGCACTCCTTCCAAAATGGTAAATCTTACCCCTGATGAATGACCCGCCTATGAAACTGCGGTACGGAATACCAGGGCCGCACCGCTGAAGACCCTTACTCTGTTGATGGGCTTTGCCAGGGAATTAGAAGCTGCAAACCAAAGAGCCATTCATGGGACTGATTACCATGCACGCGAAGCCAGTCAGCACCGCATCTACTATTAAGACGTTTGGGAAAGGGCGTTTGTGAATATTTCGAGTTAGACGTATTTCCTTCGCTTTCATTTTGCAAATGGCTGCTCATCAATTACTTGCAAAATGAATTTTTAGCAACTCGCCCGGACATTTGACCTCTGCCGAAAAAATTTTTTTCAAAAATTCTATTTCTTGGCCTCCCCCGGGTGTCATCGCCGCCTTCCAAATGTCAGATTCCCGATTCCTTCAAAATTCCTAATTTGACTCAACGTTTAGATCTCAGTAGGTAATCACCCATGCAGGAATCCAATCCAACCGCTCAGCCAAGACCGCTTTTGGTGCTCATTTTGGCGATTCTCACCATCCTGGGAGCTGTCACCACCTATGGATACGCGCTCGTGAAGTTGGCCGCGCCGGAGATTGCCATGAACGAGGTGCCCCTTCCGGCGTGGATCCCTATCACTTCTTTTGTGCTCGTAGCTGGCAAAGTCGTGTCTGCGATTTTCCTCCTCAGGATGCGAAAAATTGGGTTTTACATGTACGCAGCCTTTGAATCCATCTTTGCGATCATGGTGATCGTGGAGTCAAAGTTCCAGCTTGATTACATGGAAACGGGCTGGGTGAACCCCAATATCCCATTTGATCCGAGCTTTTTCGTGTTGTTGCTCGCAGGTGTGAGCAGCGGACTCACCATCGCTTTCATCGGCGGGCATGCTGCTCACTTGAGCAAGATGCGTTGAGCATCAGCCCAGCGCCACATCCAATACCATCATCACCGTGAAGCCCACCATGGCGCCCATCGTGGCCAGGTCGGTATTGCCCTTGCGGTGTGATTCGGGGATGAGCTCCTCCACGACCACGAAGATCATGGCGCCCGCAGCGAAGCTCAACGCATAGGGAAGCAAAGGCTGCATCACCAACACTGCCACCACGCCGATCACCCCAGCGATGGGTTCCACGACAGCGGACAATTGGCCATACCAGAAGCTCTTGAAGCGGCTGAATCCTTCCCGGCGCAGGGGCATGGACACGGCAAGTCCTTCCGGGAAGTTCTGCAAGCCGATGCCAATCGCCAATGCGATGGGGCCGAGGAGCATTTGATCGGTGATGACCTCTTGGTTCGCGAGCGCACCGAAGGCCACACCCACGGCGAGACCCTCTGGAAAATTGTGCAGGGTGATCGCCAAAACAAGTAGGACCGAGCGGTGCCAGGTCGTCTTGATGCCCTCCGCCTCCTCGGTCCGGAAACCGACGTGCAAGTGCGGCAACACCTTGTCGATCGCAAAGAGGAACAATGCCCCGACCATGAAGCCGACCGCAGCCGGAACCCAAGCGGGAATCGTGGTCGTGCCAGCCTTCACGGCCTCCTCCGACATCTCGATCGCGGGCGCCAACAAGGACCAATAACTCGCCGCAATCATCACGCCTGCCGCGAAGCCCAACATGGCATCCAACAACTTCTGATTGACGGTACGGGTGAAAAAGACGGTGGCTGCTCCCAAGGCGGTCACCCCCCAGGTGAACGTGGTGGCGATCAAGGCCATCCAGATCGGGCTCATCCCTAACAGTGTCGCGCGGATTGCTTCCATAAGCGCATTAAGTCACTCGAACAATAATTTTAGACAAACCTAAAAATTCTTGTTCACAGATGCAAGCGCCCCTCGGAATTTCTCATCCTTGCGTCAAACCAGCAGCAATGAATGGAATCACTCCAGCCCGCGAACCAGTTGCAAGAGCTCCGCTTGCAGGGTACGGGTATGGTCTTGATTGTACCAAGCCTGCACCGTCTTCACGAATTCCATGTAGGGCGGCTTTTCGGTCATTTCCTTGTAGGCGCGGATCATGGCCTGTGCGGGCTCAGGACGCGGTCCCCATATAGCAACCACCTCCCCGCTGTCTTGATTCCGCACGATCAACTTGGGGATTGCCTTGCCGCCGTCCGTCAGGTAGAGATTCATCACGTCCAGGTTTTCGTCCCGGAGGATGTTCTTCAACGTGATGTTGGGAATGCCTTCCACCGCCTTGGCGATCACCGGGAGGTTTTGGCTCACATCGCCACACCAAGCCTCTACCAAAACCGTCCATTCGTAACGGCCCTCGAGCTGCGCGAGCGCTTCCTTCAACTCCGCGTTGATCTCGGTAGTCTTGTAAACGCGGTGTGTCCGTTGCTGATTGATACGGGTGTAGGCCACATAATCCTCGCTGTGATTGGTGCCTGTTGTCTTGCCCTCAGCCAGCAATTGATCTGTCAGCGCCACGAACTCGTGGTAGCTGTATGACCTGCGTTGTACCTCCCAAATGATGTCTTGCATATCCATCTCAAAATATATGTATCAACAAACAATTCAGGCTAAAGGTTCGATGCGATCCATTTTGTAACCCAAACCACTCGAAAATTTCCGTGGAGGCAGGCCAAATGCGCCAAGTTCTTTCCAGAATTGATAATTTTGCCAACTATGAAGTTGCTGAAATCCATACCGCCAAGGGCCTGATGAAGGCCGAACTATACGAAAGGAAACCCCCAAGACCGTGGCAAACTTCGTCGATTTGTCCAACAAGGGGTTTTACAATGGCGCAATTTTCACCGTGTCATCCCGGATTCGTGATCAGGTGGATGCGGCCTGAGCCGTGGCGGCCCCCGGCTACATTCCTTGCGAGACCTTTGCCGGGAGAAACGTTCCTGACCGCGGTGTCCTCTCCATGGCCCACGCTGGCATCCCCAACACGAGGTGGCTCGCAGTTTTTCATCGTGATGAGCTGCTGTTGCCCACCTCGACCGTCATCACACCTGCTTCGGCAAGGTATTCGAGGGGCTGGACGTGATCGATCAAATCGCGCAGGCGACAAGATCGAGAGGTCGTCTCATCGTCGAGCAGTAAGCAAGAATTCGCCAATTTTCTCACCCCGGACCCTCATTGTGGACGGCATTCGCGGTACATTTTGAGTCTCGGATGGAAAGCTGGCGATTATGCAAGGGTGCGGATATGCGGTACCTCAGTGCCATGCTGGGGATGGTGCTTCCTCTATGACCCTGCGCCTAACCCCTTCAGCCGATGGGCGCTGAATGGCCGACGCCAAGTGAGGCGCGCCTCGCATCTGGCGCTCCGGCCCTGCCTATTGGCAGCAATCCGCAGATTACGACATCAAGTGGTCCTCGACGACGTCCGCCAACGCGCCTGAGCGGGACGGAGACGGTCCTCACCACAACCGCAGTCCGCACAGCCTCTCCTACCCCTCTGGATGCGGGTGGACGGAATCCGTCGCCTGACGCCATGCTCAAACAGATCGAGCAAGGCGGCATTTACTCCAATGCCCTGCAATTCGAGCATTTGCGCCGGAGCCCACCTTCAGGGGCGGGGTCAGGGGTCTGACCATCAACGGTGCTGGTCAGCCACTCAAATTCACTGAGGTACAAACCAATGTCCGCATCGACCTGCTGAAGCCGCTGGCTCCGGAAGTTTCGGTGACGAATCGAAATCAAATGGGCCTTCGCGATCAACGATGCCCGGGCTGCCGAGGGGACGCAGCGGCTACAGGTACTTCCCCGAGGACGGCAACTACCTCTATGAGATGGCGCAGTTCTACCCGAGGATGTGCGTCTATGATGACATCAAGGGCTGGGAAGGCAACCCTTCTTGGGCCCGGCGGAGTTCGCGCTCCGAGTTCGGGGACTTCAAGTCAGTATCGATGCACCCGAAGACCATGTCGTGACGGCCACAGGCATGCTCACGAATGCCGACGAAGTGCTGACCAAGGAGCAACGCGGCAGAATGTCGGCATTGCAGCAACATCCGGGGCAACCTGTCGTCCGCCCAGAAGGCCCGCGTCAATCAAAAATCCAAGGCCAAGGGCCGCAAGGTCTGGCGATTCGAGGCAAAAAATGTCCGCGACGTGGCATTTGCCAGCTCCAAGAAATTTGCCTGGGACGCGGCTGCCATTGAAATCGGCGGGAAACGCATCTTGGTTCAGTCCCTGTATCCCAGCGAGGCGGTCCCCCTCTGGGACAAGTACGCGACCCATGCCATCATCCACACGCTGCGCACCTACTCCGCGCTGTCGCTGGACTATCCCTACCCGGTCGCGACAGCAGTCCATGGCCCGGTATGGGGGATGGAGTATCCCATGCTGGCATTTTGCGGAGGTCGGCCTACATCTTCTGGCTATTATTCCCGGCAGGCGAAATACCTCATGATCGGCGTGGTCATCCACGAGGTCGGGCACAATTTCTTCCCCATGATTGTGAACAGCAATGAGCGGCGCTGGGCATGGATGGACGAGGGACTGAATTCCTTCTGCCAAATCCTGGCCGAGCAAAGCTTTGAGCGGGGCTTTCCGTTGCGGCGTGGCGGCGTGGAGAACCTTGTGGCGGCCATGGGCACCCCGGACGACCAGCCCATCATGACCAATCCGGAGTCCATCCGCGACAATGGATTGATCAGCTACGAGAAGGCGGCGATTGGGCTGTACCTGCTGCGCCAGGAAGTGATGGGGCCGGAGGTCTTCGACATGGCATTCCGAGAATACGCCCGCCGATGGGCATTCAAGCATCCCGAGCCGGCCGATTTCTTCCGGACCTTGGAGGACGCGTCGGGCAATGCATTGAGCTGGTTCTGGCGGACATGGTTCTACGAAGCCAATGGCATGGAGATGGGCATTGGGAAGGTGCAACACTACCTGCTTGCGAAGGACCGCGCCCCAAAAGGCCACATTGATCCGCACCAAATGCCGCCTCCCTCGCCCACCAACTGGGCCTGCTACACGGACGACAAGCCGGAACTCAGCGACCGCTACACGGGGATGGAAGGCAGCAGCGCCGAGAGCAACGACGAATTTTTCCAGGAAATCATGGGCCTGTCTCGCAACAAGCTGGACACAGCGACGGCATTCCACGTCTATCAAGTCCAGGTCGAGCGCAATGGCCATGGCATTCTCCCGGTCCAGGTGCAAGCGCTCTTCGCCGACGGCAGCCGCGAGCGCTACCGCCTCCCCGCCGAGGTCTGGATGACGGGCAATAGCCGATTTGTCAAGGAGATCTATTCTGACAAACCCATCCTGGCATTTGTCCTGGACCCGGATCACCTGCTGCCTGATACCGACCGCAGCAACGATGTCTTCCCACGAAGCGACGGCCGCATGCAGTTCGAAACCGCCGACCTCCGCAAATAGGCAGGCTGGATTTTCGTAACATTGCCGCGCAATGATCCCGACTCCTTTATCTATGTGGCAAAACCGCCGCTTCTTCATGGCTGGGTTGATGGGCCTCATGCTCGTGGTAGCTGCTTGCAATTCGCCGGAGCTCAAGCAACCCGAGCAACCTGTGGTCACCCCGAAGGAAGAACCCAAGCCCGAGCCTCCAAAACCGAAGCCCATGTCCGAGTTCGAGAAGATGTTCCGCGACTCAGGGTTGGTCGATTTGCAGGAATACATCCCGGGCATCCACATCGACCTGAAATACACTACCCGCGACAACTTCGTGAAGGCGGATGTCTATGGCGATTTGGAGAAATGCTTCATGCGCCCCGAGGCAGCCGAGAAGCTCAAGAAGGCGCAGGAACTGCTCAAGGAGAAGCATCCCGGCTACAGCCTGCTCGTCTTCGACGGTGTGCGGCCCTTCCGGGTGCAGCAGTTCATGTGGGACAGCCTCCACATCCCGAACAAACGCAACTACCTCGCGCCTCCGGCCGAAGGCTCCATCCACAACTATGGTTGCGCGGTCGATCTGAGCATCGCGGACAGCCTGGGCAATCAGCTGGACATGGGCACGCCTTTCGACTTTTTCGGGGAGCTCGCGCAGCCGCAGCTAGAAGCCAAGTTCCTCG
>JAXLVK010000019.1:0-73380 GCA_046329055.1 Bacteroidia bacterium | reverse complement strand
CGTTTTGGATCAAGTCGCGCCAGTCGCTGTCTGCCAGAACGTGACTGTATCCGTCACCGGAAATGGCTCAGCCACGGTTTCCGCTGGACAGGTCAACAATGGCAGCTCCGACAATTGCGGCATCGCCAATATTTCGGTTGCTCCCAATAGCTTCGGTTGTGCAAACGTCGGCGCCAACAATACCGTGGTGTTGACCGTCACCGACCTGAGCGGCAATTCCAGCACCTGCTCCGCAAATGTCACTGTGAACGAGAGCATTGCGCCCACCGCCCTTTGCCAAAACCTGACCGTGCAACTCGACGGCAATGGCCAGGCCAGCATCACGGCTGCACAGGTGAACAATGGCTCCAGCGACAACTGCGGCATCCAAAACCTGAGCGTGTCACCCAGCACTTTCAATTGCAGCAACGTGGTGACGGGTGCCAATAGCATCGCCGAGCTGTTCATCTCCGAGTACATCGAAGGGAGCGGCAATAACAAATGCGTTGAAATCTTCAATGGAACCAGCGCGGCTGTGAACCTGAGCGGCTACCAATTGCAGTTCTACTTCAATGGCAGCAACACCGCCAATACCACGATCAACCTAACTGGTACTGTGGCCGCGGGCGATGTCTTCGTGGTATGCTCCAGCAATGCAGGTACCACCTTCACAGCCCAAGCGGATCAGTTGAGCGGTGCCAGCTTCTACAACGGTGATGACGCCATCGTCCTTGTGCACAACAGTGTGAACATCGACGTATTCGGTCGCATCGGCGAGGATCCCGGCACAGGTTGGACCGTCTCCGGAAACCAGACCTTGGACCGCACCTTGGTGCGCAACTCCAGCGTTTCCGTAGGCAACACTGCCAATGCTAGCGGCTTCCCCAGCCTCGGCACGGAATGGACGCAGTTCGCCACCGACTACACTGGCAGCTTGGGTTCGCACAGCGTGAGCACAGGTTCCCCGGTCGTGACCCTGACCGTCACCGACGTGAACGGCAACACCGCCACCTGCAACGCCACAGTGACCGTCCAGGACAACGTGGCCCCCGTGATCACCTGCCCCGCCAACATCAGCGTGAACACCGACCTCGGTGTCTGCGGCGCGGCTGTGAGCCATGCAGCAACCGCCACGGACAATTGCTCCGCAACTGTAAGCCAAACCTCTGGCCTTGCCAGCGGCGCCGTCTTCCCGGTCGGAACGTCCTCCGTGTCCTACAATGCGGTGGATCCGAGCGGCAACTCTGCATCCTGCTCCTTCACTGTGACGGTGACGGACAACGAAGCGCCTGTGATCTCCTGCCCAGAAAACATCACCGTCAACAATGACAATGGTGTCTGCGGCGCAGTTGTGAGCCATAGCACATCCGCCACCGACAACTGCTCCGCGACGGTGAGCCAAGCCTCCGGCCTCGCCAGTGGCGCTACCTTCCCTGTTGGCACCTCATCGGTGTCCTACAGCGCCGTGGATCCAAGCGGCAACACCGCGGCATGCTCCTTCACCGTTACCGTCGTGGACGCCGAGGCCCCTGTGGCCCACTGCCAGGACGTGACGGTCCAGCTTGACAATGCTGGCAACGGCAGCACTACTGCTTCCGCCGTGGACAATGGCAGCACCGACAACTGCGGCATCGCTTCCGTGACCCTGAACCCGTCCAGCTTTACCTGTGCCAACGTGGGTGCCAATGCTGCGACCCTCACTGTCACCGACATCTATGGCAATGCCTCCACCTGCGGCGCGACGGTGACCGTCCAAGATAACGTGGCCCCTGTGGCTGTGTGTCAGGATGTAACCGTCACTGCTCCTACCAATGGCAGCGTTTCCATCACCGCCAGCCAGGTGGACAATGGAAGCAATGACGCTTGCGGCATCGCCAACCTCTCTGTGAACCCGAACAGCTTCGCATGCACCGCCCAAGGCCCAAACACGGTGACCTTGACCGTGGTGGACGTGAACGGCAACAGCAGCACCTGCACCGCGACGGTGACAGTGAATCCTACGGCGATCACGGTGAGCCTGAGCAGCCCAGTTGATGGCTGTGGCTACAACGTGTCCCGTTGCTGCACCAGCGGGACTGGTGGTTCAGGCAGCGGCAGCGGTTCTGGGCATGAAGGCTCTGGTTCCGGCTCTGGTTCCGGTAACGGCGACCATGGCAGCGGCTCTGGCAGCAGTAATGATGGCTCTGGTTACAGCGGATCCTCTACTGGCAACCATGGCAACCACGGCAACTGCCGCATCAGCAACTGCTCTGGCAATGGACACAGCCACAACGGTAGCCACGGACATGGCAACTGCGGCGGCGGCAACCTCGGAGGTGGCCACGGCCACGGAAATGGCGGCAGCGGCAACATCGGCAGCGGCCATGGCGGCCACGGACACGGTGGCTGCGGCTCCGGCAACACTGGCAACAGCAACTGCGGCCACGACGGCTCGCCATCAACCTCACCGCCAGCGGCGGCGGCTGCGGCAACCTGAGCTACCTCTGGAGCACCGGTGCTACCGCCAACCTGAGCCCGATCCTGACTCGGCCTCTACGTGGTCACCGTGACCGACGGCAATGGCGACACGGCACTGCCAGCATCACACTGACCCAGGCTTCGCAGCTGAGCGCCGGCGCGAGCGTGCAAAACGTGAGCTGCCACGGCGCCCACAACGGCTCCATCACCGCCAACGGTGCAGGCGGCTGCGCCCCTACACCTACCGCTGGAACAACGGTTCCACCGCTCAGACCCTGACCGGCCTGAACCCTGGCACCTACAGCGTGACCGTGACCGACGGCTACCGGCACAGCTACTGCAACGGCACTGTGACCCAGCCTACTCGCGTGGTGGCCGACGCCGGCCCGCACAAGGTGGTCTATCCCGCCTACGCTCCCCAAGGCTGCGCCACCCTGACCGGCACGGTCACCGGCCGCGCCTGCCTACAACATGGGGCTGGACCACCCGCACCGGCCAGGTCCTGGCCAACGGCTACAGCTACACCGCCTGCCCGACCGTGACCTCGGTGTACTACTTCCGCGCGACGGCGCCAATGGCTGCACCTCCGTGGACTCCGTGGCCGTGTGCCCGCGCAACATCAGCTGCGGCAGCAACAAGGTCCAGATCTGCCACAACGTCGGGCCGCTATGGCTGCTCGCAGAACCAGTGCATCCCCGTCTCGCAAGTGGCCAACCACCTGTCCCATGGCGACCAACTGGTTCCTGCGGCTCACAGGCCAACTGCCTTCCCCGCTCGAACAATGGCCATGGCAATGGCAGCTGCAAGACGGGTGACGACGCCGCTGCCGCGGCCGACGCAGAGTGTGGAACATGAGCCTGAGGGCGTTCCCGAACCCGACGAGCGGCGCGCTGAACGTGGAGCTGGCTTGCCAAGAACTTGCAACGAGGCGCAGCTACCGTGGTGGTGAGTGACATCTATGGCAAGCAGCTTGCCGAGGTTGACGTGACCCTCGCCGCCGGCGAGGCAGGCACAAAGCTCGACCTGAGCCAGTTCGCCAAGGGCGTCTATCATCGCAGTGGACAACGGCACCGAGCGCGTGGTCGAGCGTGTCGTGAAGCAATAAGCTATCATCAGACACATCGCCCGTGGGGCCATCCTTTGTGGGTGGCCCCACGCTTTTTTCTCAAACGGCAAGAATTGCGGTATGCAAAAACGCCTGACCGCAATACTTTGGGCCAGGCGTTTTCTTAGGTGGTACGGAAGGTCAATCCTCTTTCTTCTCTTTGGGGATTTCGATTCCTGATTCTTTGAGTTTCTTCTCCAGCTCCTTGTTTTGCTTCTTGGCGGCCTTGTCAAATGCCTTTTCGCTGCGCTTGATGTCCTGCTTGGTCATCAACTGATTGTAGTAGGGGAGGGTGGAGTCGCCTTTGCTGTACTCAGCTTGCAACTTGGCCATCTCCTTGGCGTGTTTGCGGGAGTCGTATTTCTCGGAAGTGGTCACATTGCGGTACCACTCGAAGTAGCCGCCATAGCGCCCGTAGAAGTTCAACGCATCGTAGGAGCCATCAGGACCGAGGTCGAATTGGTCCATGGGACGCGCCTTTTGGGGAGGGGAGAGGTGGTCATAGACGAGCATCCGCTTGCTGGCAATCTTGAGCGGCCCCCGGCGAACCCGGCCATAGTTCAGGGTGAATGTCGCGTAGTCAGCGTATTTGAACAGGGCGCGCGCCTTTGGGATGCGGTCGAAGTAGAAAATGGGCGCACCGAAGTTCACCTTCATGCTGTCTTTCTCGTCAAAGGTCATCACATCCACGACCTTGTAGTTGGCGGTGTTGTCCCATCCATTCCATCCCATGAGCATGTAGTAGCGCATGGGAGTTTTGACGCGCTTGTAGTTGCTGTATTTGGGCTGATCGACTTGAGTCACTGTCCGGCCCCGGTACTTGCCTGGGATGTACGTGATGACCTCTTCCTTCTTGGAGGGATCGCGTTTGATTTCGCCCTTGCCCGGCGTGAGCTTGTAGTAGAAGCCGTCGTAGTGATCCAGGTACTTGCTGTCCTTGGGCTTGTAGTACAATGCGCCAAACCAGCTGAGGTTGTCCGTGACGATGTTTTCGATTCCCTTGGGCATTTGCTCGAGTTCCATCAACGGGATCACGAGGAAATGCGTCTTGCCCTTGACATCCACGAACTTCCTTTGGACCAGTCCGAAGTAGTAATGGGCATTGTCGGAGTAATAGGCCTGGGTCGGGTTGTCGATGATGTACCAGGTGAAAATGCGGAAGGAATTGTCCGCTGGAGCGACGCGGGAGACGGTCCTGAGCGAATCGAAAGGGTAATCGAAGCTTTCTGGGCGCTGCAGCAGTTGCGTGAAACGCACGATGAACTCCTTGTTCAATTCGATTTTGCGGTCCGTGCTTGTGTCATTCAGGATGGCAGTCGCCATGGGGGCGAGTTCCTTTTCCACCTCTTGCAGGGACTTGCTGGCATCCGTGTCCGCTTCCTGTGCGGAGGCGAAAGTGGCGGAAATCAGCATCAAAATGAGGAGTCCGGGGCGCAGCAACGACAAGGCTGATGAAGTCATGTGACAGATGAACTGTTGAATCAAAATTCTGCGGGGCCGCTGCCTCTTTCAAGGATTCGGCCCCGCAGGTGTTACTCTTTCAAATCAAAATAGGTTACACGCGCTCGACGACAACCGCGCTCGCGCCGCCACCGCCGTTGCAAATGCCAGCTGCGCCGTATTTGCCGCCTTGGTGAGCCAGGACGCTCAGGAGGGTGACCACGATGCGCGCGCCGGAGCTGCCGATCGGGTGACCCAAGGAGACGCCGCCGCCCCAAACATCGACCTTGTTGCGGTCGAGGCCGAGGAGTTGCTCATTGGCGATGGAGACCACTGCGAAGGCTTGGTTGATTTCCCAGGCGTCGATTTGCTCCTTGGTGACTCCGGCACGCTTGAGGGCGATGGGGAGGGCATCGGAGGGAGCGGTGGTGAACCATTCGGGTGCTTTTTCAGCATCGGCGCCAGCGACAAACTTGCCGATGGGCTTGAGGCCGTATTTCTCGACTGCGGCTGCGCTTGCGAGGATGAGGGCAGCTGCGCCGTCATTCAATGTGGAGGCATTGGCAGCGGTCACGGTGCCGTCCTTCACGAATGTGGGCTTCAGCGTGGGAATCTTGTCAAAGTTCACACGTGCAGGCTCCTCGTCGGTGTCCACGATGAGGGGTGCGCCGCTGCGCTGCGGGATCTCGATCGGAACGATTTCACCCTTGAAGTAGCCTTGTGCGATGGCATTCTGTGCGCGCTTGTAGCTCTCGACGGTGAACTCATCCTGCATGTCGCGGGTGATGTTGCATTCCTTGGCGCAGAGCTCGGCGGCATTGCCCATGTGGTAGTTGTTATAGACATCCCAGAGGCCGTCCTTGAGCAGGCCGTCGGTGAGCTCGCCATGGCCCAGTTTGTAGCCGGTGCGGCTCTGAGCGATGTAGTGCGGGACGTTGCTCATGGATTCCATGCCGCCTGCGACCACGATTTCGGCTTCGCCGAGGCGGATGGCATTTGCGGCGAGCATGATGCTCTTCATGCCGGAAGCG
Source organism: Bacteroidia bacterium (assembly GCA_046329055.1). Lineage (GTDB taxonomy): Bacteria > Bacteroidota > Bacteroidia > J057 > JADKCL01 > JADKCL01. The sequence continues at coordinate 67,368 of JAXLVK010000019.1, read as the reverse complement.
CACACCTTATTAATGGTTGTGCAAACCACGGAGGCAGGCAAGCCTGCGAAAATGGCAGCTTGGCGTGCTGGCGCCTGACCCAGATTCGCGGAAATGACATTGCCCATATAGACTTGGTCCACTTGGTTGGGCTCGATGCCAGCCTTGGCCAACGCGCCTTTGATGGCGGCAGCGCCCAGTTTGGTTGCGCTCACGGAAGCGAGTGCCCCACCGAAACTGCCGATCGGGGTGCGTGCCCCAGCGATGATATAGACTTCGTTACTCATAGATGCTATCAGGATTTCTATCGGTCAAAATTAGAGCCTGTGCCCTTGAATTCAAAACCCCGGATGCCCCGGACTGTTTGCGGCCAAATGTGATTTTCCGATCCGAGCTCCGAGACTGAGGATTTGTTAGCGTCATCCTCATCGAGCGGCTATCGTCGGAGAATGAGCTCTGTAAAATCATGATTTTTTTCTTGCTGCAAATCAGTGAGTTGTGACAAAAATTGAAAAAATGTCAAAGAAATTTTGCCGAGGATGTTGATGGTTTCCTGAAAACGACCTTTATTTGCATAGGTTTGTTTGTTATGGTTAGTAAGGATCGCTGGAACCCCCAAATTCCGGCGGTCCTGTTTTTTATACCTACCCTATTTCATTCCCATTTCCCCCTGTTTTTCCTGAAATGATCACCCCAAAAGGGTGCAGCCACACGATTGCTTTCTCAGCATTCGGAGTCTTTGAGCTCAATCCGAAAGTGATCGTCTCGTTTGCACTTTGCTCTATCCTCCTTGCCTCAGCCTGATTTGCTCGAATGCCGCTCGTGGCTCATGGCGCACCAATTGATAATTTCTTCAAGAAAATTTCTCATCGGCTGTAACAAAGTCCTGCTAGGGTCGTAATAAGGGTAGTTGATTGATTTAATGAAATGGAGCCGCTGACCCGCCCGGTGTTCGGCGGCTCTAGTTTTTTACCCCTGCGAACGAGCGATCCACATCATGTCCAAGCCAATAACCGGAGCCGATCAGGAGGGGCAGTTTCGTCGATTGGTGAAATTCCACTTATTTTGTCCGTGATTCAGCACATTGCATGAGCAGTTCGGGAGGAAAACGCCTCGGTGCGGCAGCGCAGGTTGCCCAAGTGACCGGCCTGAAATGGGCCGAACGCCTGCCCCGCAGCAGCCGTGCCCGATGGTTCATGATCGGATTCTTCATCCTGATCACTGCGATCATCCTGCCCAAGGACTTCGTTCCAGAGTTCAACTATGAGCTGGGAAAGCCATGGGTCGCGCCTGCCTTGAAGGCGGATTTCGATTTTGCGATCTACAAGCCTGCCTCACAGTTCGAGGAGGAGCGGCGACAAGCCAAGGCGAATGTGCCCCCTGTATTCCGAATGGATTCATCCGTGGCGCAGACGACTTGGATCAATGCGGCTTCGGCGATTGAGCGGTGCTTCGGCGACCTCACATCTTATATAACGGGTGGAAATGCCGAGGAAAAGGCGGAGATGCGGCAACGGATTCAATCCAAGTATGGCGTCGATCCGGAGCTTTCCTTGGCAGAATACGGCGATCTCCGGGACTGGAAGGTCTCATTTGCCAACAAGACAGACGCCTTCATCAAGGAGGTCTATGTCGCCGGCTTGACCGATACGGTCAAATCTGCCTTCAATTCTGACGTGATCTACGTGCGCCGCTCGGAGACCCGCCTCGTGCAAAAGGCCTTGGCGCTGTCCACCTCCGAGTTGCCGGACTTCCTCAGCGGGTCGCATCCCGGCATCGACCCCACAGAGCGTCGGCTCATCCGAGCGATGATCCTGCCCCTGATGGTGCCCAACCTGCACTATGACCCCAAGGCGACGGAATTGGAGCAGGATCGGGCTGTGGAGCGGGTGTCGGCGGTGGTGAACAAGGTCGCGAAAGGGGAGACGATCATCAGCAAGGGCGAGCGGGTCAATGAAACCCATGACCGCAAGATCACTTCCTACCTCGCCGCAAGGGCGGATCGATTCGGTCGTACGCCCTATTTCATCACCCTGAGCGGACAGCTCGTGATGGTGACGATCGTGACCATGCTGCTCGTCCTGTTCATTCGGAACAACCGTCCTAGGCTGTTTTTCAGTCCGAGGAAGTTCGCGCTCGTGTTGCTGGTCTTCCTGAGCATGGTCGTGGCCTTCACCCTGGTGCTGAAACTCACGGTGTTCACACAGGAAGTCGCCGGGATCAACTACATCTACCTCGCGCCAGCCTGCATGGTGACGATCATCTTGTCGGCATTCTTTGATTCGCGGTTCGCCTTCTTTGGGAACCTGATCGTGGCGGTTTTTGCCGGGGCGATCATCCCCAATGGCTTCGAATACTTCTTCATACAGCTCAGCGCGGGCACCACGGCAGTTTACAGCACCACGCGCCTGCGGAACCGGGGCGACTTTTTCATCTCGCTCTCCCTCATTTTCTTGACCTACGTGGCCTCCTACATCGGCTACAAGTTTTACACGCGGGGCAGCTTCGCGAACATCGAATACATCAACCTGCTGCTTTTCGGCTTGAACGTGATGCTCACGCTGATCACCTATCCGGTGATCTACCTCTTCGAGCGCATTTTCGGGATCACCTCGGACCTCACCTACATCGAATTGCTGGACACGAACCATCCGCTGCTCAAAGAGCTGTCTGTCCGGGCGCCGGGTACTTTTCAGCACAGCATTCAGGTGGCAAATCTTGCAGAGGCCGTGCTGAACAAAATCGGTGGAAACAGTCTGCAAGCCAAGGTCGGGGCATTGTTCCATGACGTGGGCAAGATGCTGAACCCGCTGTTTTTCATTGAGAATCTCGGGGATCATCAGAATCCTCACGACGCGGTCAGCTACCACGAGAGCGCGGACATCATCATCCGTCACGTCGCGGACGGGGTGCGCCTCGCGCAGGAGCACAACCTGCCCGCGGAGGTGATCGATTTCATCAAGACGCACCATGGCACCACACGGGCGGAATACTTTTACCGGAAGCACGTCGCGGAACATCCCGGCGAGGAAGTGGATGTCTATGAGTTTCAGTATCCTGGGCCGCTTCCATTCACCCGGGAGATGGCGGTGTTGATGATCGCCGACTCCATCGAGGCGGCGGCCCGTGCCCTCAAGGATCACAGCCCGGACAAGTTGCTGGCGTTGGTGGAAAGCATCGTGGACTCCAAGGTGCGTCAGCGTCAGTTTGATAAGGCCAACCTGACGTTCCGAGATCTGGAAGAGAGCAAGCAGGTGATATTCAGCATGTTGTCCAGCATCTACCATGGACGCATCGACTATCCCGCTGAGGCGAATCCCGCACAAGGCGCCGCTCCGGCAACCTAGCAGAAGGCTCCCATTCTGAATAATCTGCCTATATTTGACATTGGGCCAATTCCCCGACGTGAAATGCGACTGAAAGCGATTTTCTTCACACTGCTCTTGAATGCCTTTGCACTGGGACTGATCGCACAGGCACCCGCCAAGGACTTGATCGAATTCACGGAACTCACCCACGAGTTCGGCACGGTCGATCAAGGTGCCCCTACAGAAACTGTTTTTCAGTTCAAGAACATTTCATCCGAAAAAATCTACCTCAACAGTGTGAAGGCGGGTTGCGGATGCACGACACCCTCATGGAGCAAGGATACCATCGGCCCTGGCAAGACGGGCGAGATTCGCGTGAGCTACAACAGTCAGCGCGTGGGTGCCTTTCACAAGTCTGTGACTGTGAACTACAACAACCGGCCGTCTCCCATCACCCTGTACATCAAGGGGGATGTCAAGGGCAAGGAGGGCGCCGAGCCCAATATCCATGAACCCGACCCCAAAATCGCCGTGCAGCCCTCGTCGGGGCGTACCTACAATCAGCCCCGCGGCGGTCTGAGCTTCGAATCCACCATCGCCAACATCAAAACGGTGACATCTGAGGAGGAAATCGAGGTGGAGTACCACTACAAGAACACTTCCTCACTTGCCATCAAGATCCGCAAGGACTTGCTGGCAGCTGATTCACAGTTGGTTTACCTTTTCAAAGACCTCGAACTCGCGCCTGGGCAGGAATCCATGCTGAAGGTGCGCCTGTCCGGCAAGCAGATGCGGAAAATCGGCCAAGTGGATGGATACTTCAACAAGCCGGTTGTGTTTTACACCGATGAGGCATCGGGCGGCAAAAAGGAACTCGCGATCAACGGGTCTTTCAAGCGCATCTATACCGAGGCAGAAAAGGCCGCCTCGCCCCGTATTGTGTTTGAAGCGACTGCAGTCGAAGGTGGGAAGATCATTGAGGGTGAGAACTATGTCCATGATTTCACGTTCCGGAACACCGGGAATTCACCATTGAAGATCATCTCTGCCAAGGCAAGCTGCGGTTGTACGGTCATCAAGCCCATCACTGAGGAAATTGCTCCCGGCGAGATGGGGGCGATCACTGCGACATTTGACAGCAAGCAACGGGTGGGCATGCAGAGCAAGACCATCAACGTGGTCACGAACGACATCGAGAATCCGCAAATCCCGCTCCGATTCACTGTTGAGGTGGTAAAAGATCCATTTCATGCAGGAAATGGCGGCATGGGTGGCGGACAGTGATTATATTTGCAGCAGAGTTCGAAAAAGTGGGGACGGCCTGCATATCCAAACAGTCCTGAAACCTGAGCGAGATCATGCAACCCCGGTAGGGGATAGGCGTATAATCGCATCGAACAAGGCACCCTGAGAAGTGCCAAGGCTCTTTGAAAGGCGAAAATCGAGTATTTTTGTCTCACCAAAGCACCAACAATGGGGGTGAATGGAATCGACGGGTTGTGTTGAGGTGAGTAAGCATGCAGCGCGTTGTGGGAGTTGCGCTTGAAAGCGAACCCTCAAACAATATCTGGCAACACTCAGTTTGCTCTGGCTGCGTAATTAGATTACAGCACCTAGACGTCTCTCGGTACGGTATGCCTGTCCGCTGTACCTATGGGGCGCTCATCCCCGACAGGATCGAGTCGCGACGCCCTTAAGCGACTCAAAAAATTAAGGGATCCATCTCCAGTCATCGCCCTGCCAATCGGGTTGACTGGGGAAAAATCAAAGATTAGGCTAAGCATGTAGAAAGCTCATTGATGCCTACTCCGGACCCGGGTTCGAATCCCGGCACCTCCACCACGCGGGCGCGAGCCCGTTAGCCCAACGGCACATTTTTCCGAAAATTCTTTCGTGATCATGTGCCGTTGCGCGTTTTGGCTTTTCGCTCCCGGGCTTGCCTTTTGTATTCAAATTTGTAACTTCATCGGCATAGGTATAGGAATCCGACATCCGGTTGACCTCCCGGAATTGTTGGGCTATTCGGATGTATATGAAGAAATTGATTACCCGTACGTTGTTTCTGTTGATGCTATTGAGTCCAGTGCTTGGGCATGGTCGAGAGGACGGTTGCGCAATGTCTGTGAGCAGTGTGGTGACCCCCGAAACCTGCCCGGGGTTCTACGACGGTAGCATTGACCTCACCGTGAGCGGCGCGAACGGGATCGTGACCTTCACTTGGTCCAATGGCGCCACAAGCGAGGATGTCGGAACCCTGACCGCTGGCACGTACAGTGTGATCGTGGTGGACCAGATGGGTTGCACTGTCTATGACACGATTGTGGTGGGTGACAGCTATGTTTTCACCATCGACCTTGGCCCTGACACCACCGTTTGCGACCTTTCTCATTACGAGTTGCAAGCCAATGCCCCCGGAGCGACTTTCTACCTCTGGGACAATGGCTCGACCGACAGTTCCATCACCGTGAACGGCCCTGGCCTCTTTTCCTGCTTTGCGCAGGATGCTTTGGGCTGCTATGACGACGACTCCGTTTACCTCTACCAATTCCCGCAGGTTGTTGCAGCGATCGCGACGAGTCACCCTGGCTGCTCGACCGCCACTGGGGAACTCGACCTCACGGTTGTGAGTGGTACGCAGCCCTATAGCTACCTGTGGTCCACCTCCGCGACGAGCGAGGACATCGGGAATCTTCCTGTTGGCAGCTATTCCGTGGTGGTGACCGATTCAAATGGCTGTACCGAGGAAATCAGTGCCCTCGTGATCGGGGCGACCAATCTTTCGGCCTATGCCATTTCCGATACCTTGGTATGCTCCTCCCACAACGTCCAATTCCAGCCCTACCAATACGGCGTCGAATTCGACGGTACCGATGACTACTTGGAGGTTCCGGACGCCCCGGCGATTCAACCGACCTCTCGCTGGACCTTGGCCATGTGGGTGATGCCGACCTCCGCGAGTGGCGCCCCTGAAGTCGTGGCTGAGAAGCGCCAAGCCAATGAAAATGGTTACAGCATCCGCTATGACCCCAATTCACGGATGATCTTGGTGCGCCTGCAAAATGGCCCCTTCCTCACCACTTTCACTGCTCCCTTGATTCTCAACCTCTACCAATGGACGCACATCGCCCTCGTAGTGGACAGCACCGAGGTGAGGTTCTACATGAACGGCACCGTCACCAATGAAATCGTGTACAATGGTGGCGTGGATCCGACATTGGGGACTCCGCTGCGGATTGGTGGCGGCCCGAACCGGCTCACATTTGACGGCCGTGTGGATGAGGTCGTCCTCTGGGATTTTGCATTGAACCCGTCGCAAGTCGGAGAGTTCAGCAAGAAGGCCCTTCCGCAAAACCAACAATTCGTGAACCTGAACTTGAGCTTCAACGAGGCTCCGGGCTTCGCGACGGCCAGTGACTTCTCGGCCAATGGCTTGGATGCCAGCTTCATCAATATGGACACCGTCGCCTCCTGGTTCAGCAGCAACCCGATGGGGCACAATTTCCTTTGGGACTTCGGCGACCTCACCGTGAGCAGCGGGCAGGCGCCGTACCATGGTTACCTCCCTCGCGTGTGGCAGACCATGCTCACCCAATTGCAGGTGACGTCCGACCTCGGATGCACGACCACGGACACCGTGATGTTGCCCGTACACACCCCTGCGGTGCCCTTCATCGTCACGGACACCAATGCCGCCTACTGCATCGGGGACACCCTCATGCTGTGGATGCAGTCCGGCTATGCCAGCTACCTCTGGTCCACTGGCTCCACCAATGATTCGATCATGGTGCTCTCCTCCGGCCAATATTCGGTCACCGCCGACGACGGGCAGGGCTGCGTACACTCCGGCACCCTCCCCATCAACTACAGCCCCAACACCACCCCCAATCCCATCGTGATTCCAAGCGGCAGCTTGCTCATGTGCAATGGCGACAGCATTTTGCTGGATGTGGGGGCTGGTTATTCCTATTACCTCTGGAGTACCGGAGAAACGACCCAAACGATCTATGCCTCCGATTCAGGAACCTATTTTGTGACGGTGCGGAATGGGTTTGGTTGCGAGCGGACCTCTGCTAGCCTCCACATTGCCTACATGTCCTCGCCCGTGGCGACGATTACGCCCAGTGGCAATATCCTGTCTGCCAGCACCGGCGTGGCCTATCAATGGTACCTGAACGGCGTGGCCATCGTAGGGGCGATCAATCAGCAGTACATTCCCCTCCAAAATGGCGTCTATACTGTCCTCGTGACCGGGCCGATCGGCTGCTCGGACCTGTCGGCGCCCTATACCTTCGTGGTCGGCGTCCAGTCGGGTTTCGAAGGCGGCGATGCCCAGCTGTTCCCCAATCCCACAAGTGGTGCTTCGCAGGTGCGTGTGGTCTCTGAGCAGGCATTCACCGCGACCGTGCGCGTGACCGACTTGCTTGGCCGAGTGATGTATGAAGCCCCTGTGCGGATTCCTGCTTCCGAGATGCTCCTCGATCTTCCAACTGATCAGTTTGAGGCCGGAACCTACCTCGTGACCCTCACGGGCAGTGGAAGGCATTGGTGCACCCGTTTGGTGAAGCAGTGATTCAGGGGCGGCTCAGGGCGAAATCCATTTGATTCCAATGGCCTTTCTTCGGCATCAACCGAGCCGAGGAATCGGGAACCATTTTAGTTTGGAGACAAATCAGCGCTTGACCAGACGGAGCCCGGTTGCAATCGGGTTGCCGTTCGAGGCCCTCACACTCATGGTATAGGTTCCGGGTGCCAATCCATTGAGCTGAATCTCCACGGCATTTTGTCCGGGCTGCAGGCTGATCTTCTTTTCCAGGACGAGCTTTCCTTCGATATCGACGATCTCAACGATGCCGCTGCCCGATTCCTTCGCAACGAATTCCAGCCGGGTTTCCTGTGAGGCGATGGATGGAACCAATTTGGCTGTGGTTCCAGCGTCGCAGGCTTCCACTGTCGCGATGTAGGAGGTGGTGGACTCGCCATTTTGATCGACCATGCCGAGGCGGAAGTACCAAAGCCCAGACTGATTGGGGGCTACCGATGCGTGGTAGGTGTAGTTTTGAGCGGAATTCGAGTTCCCAGTCGCGGAGACCCGCCCGATTTCCTGCCAAGCCAATCCGTCCTCACTGCGCTCCACGATGAAATGGCCGCGCCGTCTTCCTTGGCGGTGGTCCAGTTCAGGTCCACGCCCTCACCCGCTTGGCAATTGCCTTGAAGGAGGGGCAGTTCCACAGGCAGGACGACGCAAACGATGGTCTTGGGTGCGCAGGGCGCGAGGGTCGTATTCGAGAGGACCAGGGCATTGCCGCCCGCGATCAGCGTGCCAGCGGCTGGAATGGGAGGTCATAGATGGCCCCCGTGGTGGCGACATTGCCGAGGAGGTTCAGGTTGGCGTCGTACTTGTAAATGGCGCTCGTGGAACCCACGAAGACATTGCTGCAAGCGTCGATGACGAGGCCGCCATTGGTCGCACCGGTCCCGAAGAAGCCACCTGTAAACCCGCCGCCCGTGATCGAGGCCGATGCCACGACGGCGCCTGTGTTGATGTCGCGCTTTTGGAGGGTGGCTCCATTTTGCATGTAGATGAAGGAGGTATTGGCGTCGATGATGTTTTGGCCTTGCACGCTTTGGGCCATGTAGGCGGGGCTGTAATATGGATGCGAAATGCCGCTCGCGATGCTGTAAATGATCCCGAAGGTCTGGTTCAAGGCGATCAAATTGTCATTGCTGAGCATGTAGTAATTGCCATTGCCCCCGGTGATCAGGGCGCGGACTTCCTTCATGCCCACAGGGGAGACATTGTAGGGGCTGCCCGCCATCTGATTTCCGTTGGCGGGGTTGAGATTGAAAATGTGGCCTTGCGGAGAGGTCAGGCTGATGATGCGGCTGCCCCCGGAGATGAGTTTGGTGAGATCGCAACTCAGGACGAGGGTCCAGTACTCATCCATGTTGAGGAAGGGGCCGTTGTTGGTGAATGTGGTCGCGCCTGCTGCGGTCAAGCGCCGGATTTTCGCTGCCGAGCCGGAGGTGATGAAGGCATCGCCCGCGCTCATGACCAAGAGTTCGCCAAACCAAGCATTGGAGGTGTCCCAGGGGCTGACATGGGTCCATTGCAGGGTTCCGGCGGAGTTGTACTTCTTGACGTTGTAGCCCATGCCGCCGCCGAAGACATAGACGTTGCCGGAGCCATCTGCATCCACTTCGAATGCCCGGTTGAACGGTGCGGGCAATGCAGGATTGATGGTCCAAGGGTCGATCACGATGGCGCGGTTCGCTTGGTAGAGTCCGAGTTGGAAGGTCACCTCATTGCCCACGAGTTGGAAGGCCACTGGGATTTTCTCCTCCGGGCGGTCGGCGTACCATGCCTCAGGCTTCTGATCGATCAACTCCCCAAGGACAGCGGGCAAATGGATGTTGCCGTTGCCATCCAATTGAGGCTGAGCGCCTTTCCAGCGGATGCGGATGTCCTGCGGATGGGCGCCTGCTGCGAGGTGAAAGCTGTATTTGATTCCACGGCCGCCCTTGCCCTCGATGGTCGCGTCGATCCCAGGGTACAGTCCCCTGTAATGCAGCCTTTCGAATCCGGCAGCGTGGTCCACGTTGATATATTCCTCCCCATGGGGGTAGGAGTAGGTGAAATACTCCTCGGACACTTCCTCCGAAACCAATTGGGCAGTGGAGGACATCCCCACAAACTCCATGGAGATTTGACTGCGGAGAATCTCCTTTTCGGCCCTTTCCTCCTCATGTTCCTCCAAAATCGGCTCTGCCTCCGGGGCGGTGCGCTGAACCAAGTAATGCAACCCATGATCGCCCATGAGGACTTGCCAACCGAAGCCATGGTCCATCACATACCGCGCCTGGTCCCCGAAACCCTGCTCCAAGGCATCGTATTGGCCTAAATTCTCAATGAACACCTGTGAAATGTCCAAGGAATGCTCCCAAGCCTGCTGCGCGGGTAGGCTCGCACCGCCTAGGAATGCAAGGGCAATCAAGAGCACGTGAGAACGCAAGCGAATGTACATAGTCAAGTTGGTTAACGAATCGAAGGACAATTTCCGGGGCCTTCCAACTGCCTCGGTCAAGGCTAAAATTAGCATTAGTTTTCGAAAATCCTTACCTGTGGGCAACTGAGGCGCATTCCCCGGTTTAGGAATTGGAACGAAAAGATGATAGATTGGCAAACCGTATAGTAGATCGAGACGTCACCCTCTTACATCACTGCGAATTGCATGAGAATCAGTTTTTTGCCCCCGTCCAACGGGCGCAAACGCTTTGGTAGCACCTATGGCGTGCTCGCGTTTGCCATCTGTCTATTCATCTTCGGCTGCAAGGGTTGCAATCCCAAGCAGAGCTTCATCGGCAAGGTTTGCACTTGGGACGTCCCCGCAGGGCAAAGCTACACCTTCGTGGACGCGCCCGGCATGCTCTCCCCCGTGGAGTTCAGGGCCCGCGTTTACCACTCCACCCTTGACACCAACTGCGTCAAATTCGACTCAACCCTGCATCCGCTCGTCGTCTTCGGACATGGCCGCTACCCGCTCGGCGTCCCCAACAACTACCTGGGGATGTCCAACCTCATGGACCACTTGGCCTCATGGGGCTACATCTGCATTTCGGTGAACCTGGACGTGGTGAATTCCCTGCAAAACGGCTTCGAATGGGGGATTCCGCACCGGGGAGAATTGATGCTTCATGCGATCGAATACATGGCCAAGGAATGCCGGACGCCCGCGAGTCCATTCTACCACCGCATCGATACCACGAAGATCGCGCTCATCGGGCATAGCCGGGGCGGGGGAGGGGCGATCTACGCCTGCAACTACAACAGCACCCACCGCAACCGCCCGATCAAGGCGCTCGCGACCATCTCCCCGGTGAATTTTGGGACAGATGCCTTGACGGCTTCGATTCCGCACCTGAGCATCTATGGATCATGGGACGGCGACCTCATCGAAGGCCAAGGGCCGGATATTTGGTCTCGTGGCACGCGCACGGCGCCCAAGGAGCTGGTCGAAATCTATGGCGCCAACCATTTCCATTTCACCGACAACATCACTTACCCCTTCGAAGCCAATGAAATCTCAAGGGAACAGCATCAGCAGATGGCCAAGGGCCTGATCAATGCTTGGTTTGACACCCATGTCCGTGCCTACGACCGCTTCAATTGGCCGAAATACCTGCAGGGCAGCCCACGCATCGTGAATGGAATCGACTACTACCTTACCTACTACGACGAGCATTTCCTCAGCATCGACAACGGCGGCCCGATTGGCACGACTGGAGTCAATAACCTGAATGGCAACAACGTCGGCACCGGACTGCCCTTGTTCACGGATTTCACCATGTCCAATCCACCCGATTACAGTTTCGGTCCGGCATTGAATGTCACTTGGGACGGGGGAACCGACGCCCTGACCTTCAATTTTCCCAGCACCAATGCCAGCGGATTCGGATTCCTGAGCTTCCGGATGAGCCAAGTCCATCCTTACGAATGGAATCCCCTTGACACCAAGAAGGACCTCAACGTCACCGTCGCGGATGCAGCAGGACACCAAGGCACCGTGCCCATTTCCAACTACCTCGGCGGACTGCAATATCCCGACGTTTCCGGCTCATTGGATGCTGGAGACATGTTCAATTTCAAGCAGATCATGCGCGGCTTCCGGATTCCCAAGACGGATTTCGTAGGCGTCGATTTCAGTCAAGTGGTCAGCGTCAAGTTCTCCTTCAATCGCCCCAATGTGGCCGGATTCACGAATTCCACGGGAGCCATCAAGATCGAGGACCTGGAATTCGCTGATTGAAAATCAATGTTCAATGCATTAAATTTGAATGAGTTATGACCAAAAAGTCTAAATATACAGTGGTGGTTTTTGCGGCGATCCTGATGCTGACGGGGTTCATCATCGCGCAGCAAGCATTGCCCACAACGACCCCTTCGCCAGCCGACCGAGGCACCACCGAAGACAACCTCGAAATCCGGAAGTCCTCTGAGCCAGCCCTCCCGCTGCGGCAAGTCGCTGACCTCAAGGTCAGTGGATTTGAATGGGTGCGGGCCAAGGAAGGCAGTCCCATCGGGCAACGAGGCGACCTCATCCTGGTCCTGACGGGGCAGGGATTCATGGAAGCCGACCAACGTCCCATCGTCCATCTGGGAACGGACCTGACGCTTGGCGATACCTACGTGAGTGAGGACATGACCCGGCTTTATGTGGTGGTTCCACAGCTGACCATCAAGCGATTGGAGCGATTGAGCCTCGCCGAATTGACTGTGCAGAATCCTGGCGCCCTGAACCGCGACCCGAAGCGCTGGGTCAGCCTCAAGCTCGATCCCGCAACCTGGACCACAGGCCTCCGCACCCCAAGAGAAGTGAGCTTCAACCGAGGCCAATACTTCATCGAAATCGAGCGCTAAAATTCAGGTGATAGTTGACAGTGGATAGTTGACACTCTGGGCCTTATCCACTGTCAACTGTCACTTGTCAACTACGATGGCGTTCTTCCAGCCGTAGGTGCGGAGGTGTCGCATGGCGCGGTCGGCGCCTTGGGAGGTATTGTAGTCCCCGACGAAGTACTGGTATTGGCCGCCGGTTTGGACCATGACGACCTTGTCATCGTACTCGAAGAAGGGGCGCAATTCATCACGGTTCAGCTTCCGGTCGAAGCTGCCTGCAAGGATGCGGTATTGGCCTTTGCCGTAGGCTGCATCGGGTAGGGTGGGCTTGCTGAACCATTCGCGGCCGGCTTCGGGGACATATTTTGGAGGGGCGGTGGGGTCCTCGGCAACGGATTTGAGGACGGTGGCTTGCCCATTCTCTCCGATAAATCCCACGATGGCGAATTCCGTCCGGCGGTTGGCGAAATGCTTGTCCTCGTCGCAGTCCACCCCATCGTCACAGCCGTTTACAAGCCGCGTTTCCCCATAGCCATTGGGCAGGATTTGGCTGCTGTCAATGCCCTGCTCGATCAAGAAGGCCGCCGCCGACCATGCGCGCTTGTTGGAGAGGACGCGGTTGTACTCATCGCTGCCTCTGCAGTCGGTATGCGAACTCAGTTCGATCTTGATGGAGGGGTTATCCCCGAGCAACTTGCAGAGATGCAGCAGGTCCGGAATGGCATCGTCGCGGATGTACCACTTGTCGTAGTCGTAGTGGATGTTTTTGAGCACAATGGCTTCATTGAGCCGGATCATTTCCAGCTCCAATGGGATCACGGTGTCGCCGTCGTACTGCGTCATTTCAGTCTGACCCGGTGATGTAAGGTCAGGTAGCCGGGATGCGTGACGATCAGGTCGTAGTCGCTTTCTGCTCAATTTGATCGCGAAGCGACCATTTCTATCGGCGACGCGGAGAGTGCTGTCCTTGTTGGCGATGTTGATGAAGAGGTGGGAACCGGCAGGCGCTCCTGGTCCGGGCATCGATCACCACGGCGGAGATCGCAGGCGGATTGTAAAGCTCGACGATGTACTGGAAAAAGGTCTGACCAGACTGCGTCACCGTGCTCATTGGCAGTTTGACTGGGTCAAATTCCGTGGTTGTCACAAGGCCATCAAAGTCGCGATTTGCGGCTGTCGTGAACAGGATGCGGCCCGTGCTGTCGGTGATATAGTTGGACTGCCCGTGCCCTCATCCATCACCCGGATTTTGGCGTTTTCAATGGGCAGCTTCGCGTTCTTGTCCCGAACGATGATCTCTACGCGGACGCCTTCGATTTTGAACCGATAGATGTCATCGTCGCCCATGCCGCCCGTGCGGTTGCTGCTCAGGTAGCCGTTTGCGCCATCGGATTCCAGCAAGAATGCGAAGTCATCAAAGGGCGAATTGATGGGGTAGCCGAGGTTGCGGATCTTGACCTCCGGCTCATCGAGTTTGGCCTTGAAAATGTCCAAATGCCCGAGCCCGGGATGACCATTTGAGGCAAAATAGAGGGTTCCGTCGCTGTGGAGGTAGGGAAACATTTCGTCGCCGAGTGTATTGACGGGAGCACCGAGGTTGCGGGGTTGCGACCACCCTGAGCCTTGACGGGTACTGACATAAATGTCCTTGCCGCCCTGACCGCCGGGCATGTCTGAGACGAGGTACATCTTGCTGCCGTCCGATGAAACACAGGCGTGTCCCACGCTGTATTCGTGGTTGTTCCAGGCAAATGGCGTGATTTCCCCGACCTCCAGCCCCTTCATTTCCGCGAAGTAGGTCTGCAAGAGGATTACTCCTGCATGTTTTTGCCCTTGTCGTGTCTCGAAGAAGTCATTTCGCGTGAAAACGGCCTGATTGCCACCCGGAACCATGAAAAAGTTGCTCTCGTGGTAGCGGGTATTGATGGCGGCAGGCAGTAGTTCGGGCTTGCGCCAGCCTTTTGTGGAATCCTTGGCCACATGGAAGAGGTCCAAATAGGGCTGCTGCATCCATTCGAAGTCCTGCCGGAGCGGAGCGCTATTGTTCCGGCTGCTCGCAAAGACCACGCCGCCCTCATAAGGGAACGCCCCAAAATCCGCCGCAGGTGAATTGAACGGCAATTTTTCGATGCTGACCATGGCCGAATCCTTGAGCAAGGAAGGCAGCAGGTCGTCCAATGCAGCCACGAATTCCCCGTCCCGGGGGATCGTTGGGTTCGAGTTGGGCGTATTGCGCGAACTGCTCGCGAGCGCCTTGTGATCCCTTTGGGTGAAAGACCAGAAAGCCATCCTTTTCATGAAAATCGGCTTTGCAGTTGCATCACCTTCCGGTACCATTCTGCAGCCTTAGGATAATTGTTCGTGAGGCGGTAGCAATCGGCTAGGCGAATGACGGCTTCGGGTTCAAATCCTTTTTGCAAAGCCTTCTGATACAGCGGGATGGCTGTCGCGTAGGCCAAGCGGTTGTAGCATTCGTCGGCTTTGACAAGGGTTGGACTTTGGGCGCGAATGCTTGCGAAGGTGAGCAGAAGGATGGCGACTGTTGCGCCTACCAGTGTTGCGGTTTTGGATGAGAGATGGGAGATGAGGGTGGAGAGTGACTTTTCGGGCATGGAAACTCTCCTCCCTCCACCCTCATCTCTCATCAATTCGGCTTTGCCTTGGTCAAAAACGGAGCTATTGGTATTGAATTCCCGCATATTCGACCCGTACTTCCTTTCTCTCATCAAAAAAACCGAGGGCTTCTCACTGCCTCGCCTCCAAAACTGAATTCGTACCGCAGCATCAATTCATGCGTCCCCGACGTGAATCTTCCGAGGCTCGTGAATGGGAAATCGTAAGCGTATCCGCCCAAAAGCTGCTTGGTGAATTGGTATTGCAACATGCCCAGGATGCCGTCCCGGGTCCGGAAGCTCGCGCCCGCCCAAAACTTCGATTTGAAAATGAAATGGGCCGTGAGGTCGAATTCGATCGGGGCGGCTTGCACATATTTCATCAAAACCGTGGGCCGGAAAACGACATCGCTGCTCAGCGGCAATGCCACGCCTCCCCAAAGGAAGAAATGCCGGGACAGGATCGCCAGATTCTGCGTGCTTTGCCCAAGACCGACGCCCGGACGGGCAGTATTGAGCGAATTCACCAACAGGTGCGGCGCGGATGCCCCTGCAAACCAGTTCTTTTCGTTGTAGTAAATGCCAAATCCGACGTTGGGCAGGAAGAGGCTGCGGCCATGCGTGCTGAGGATTTGGTCATTGGGATTGATCAGGTAGGCTTCGTTCCAATTGATGCGGTAATGGCTGAAAGCGCCTTGCAGCCCGAGGGCGAGCTTGCCACGTTTCGTAGGGATGCGGTAGGCAAACAGGCCATTGACCCATGTCTGTCCGAGGTAGCTGATGTGGTCATTGACCAAATTCAGGCCGAAGCCGTACCGACCATTTCTGGAGGGGGAATGGATCGCAAGGTTTTGTGTCACAGGCGCTCCCGGCACATTCAGCCATTGGGCGCGGAACAATCCCGTGATGCTCAGCACGTCCCGGCTGCCCGCATAAGCCGGATTCACAGCCATGCCATTGAACATGTATTGGCTGTACATCGCATCTTGCTGCCCCTGCAATTCGAAAGGCAACGCCAACAAGCAAATCCAAACACAAGCCAGCCCGATTCGATTCCCGAGCCTCCAAATTCGATGTTCTATTCGATTTCCCATCCCAAAATTCCTTTCATCAACTGTCAACTGTCCACTATCATCTGTCACCTATTACCTGTCTCTTATCTGAAAATCACCACGTCGCCGACAATCTCATCCATCTCCGGTCCCGGTTTGAAGACGAAGAAGTACGCCCCGTCGGGCAGCACTTGGTCGTTTTTCCAGTTCCGGCCATCCCATTCGTTGTGGTACTTGTCCTTCTCATACACCTTGTTGCCCCAACGGTTGAAGACCTCAAGGGTATTGTCAGGGAAGGCATCGATGTTTCGGATTTCGAAGACATCGTTGACCCCATCGCCATTGGGACTGAAGGTGTTGGGGATGTCCGGCACACCTGCGAGGATCACCAAGTTGCAGGCTCGCACCGTGTCCACGCACCCGCCGATGCTCCAAACCGCCAAGGTCACGCAGTATTCCCCGAAATTGGTATAGGTATGGCTCGGCGATAGCACGGAACTCGTGTCTCCGTCTCCGAAATCCCAGACCCAGCCATCGGCAAATTGGCTTTGGTTGGTGAACTGGACAGTGCCTTCGTAGAGCTCAAGCTGCGCCGGGAGCGTGGGATTGCTGCTAAACGCCGCCACGGCCAATGGGGTGACCAGGATATTGCCCTGCGTGGTATCGGTGCAGCCCCAAATGTTGGTGACAATCAGGCTGACGGCAAACGTGTCTGCGCTTGGATAATAGACATAACCTGGCGTTTGACCATAAGCCGTGTTGCTGTTGTTGCCAAAGTCCCAGAACCAAGCGTCCAAGCTGTCTCCCGCGCTCGCGTCGGTAAACTGCGTGGGGCCGCCAAGGCAAACTGTATCTGCCAGGAATGCGGCTTGTGGCAGGTCATGCACCACCAAGGGACTGCTCACCGTGTCGGCGCAACCGTTGCTGCTGCTTGCAATCAAGGTCACCGAATAATTTCCCGGAGCCGAGTAGGTATAGGCCGGAGAAGCCTGATTGCTCGTGCCTCCATCCCCAAATGTCCAGTTCATCAAAGCCCCGTTTCCGAAGGTCAGGTTGTTGAATTGGATGTCCGTCCCTGCACAATGTAACTGCGAGAAGTCGAAATTGGCGACGGGTGCAATCTCCACGAAGATGTTCCGGGTGATGCTTCCAGTACAGCCAAATGCTGTATTCACTGAGAGCGAAACCGTCTGATTCCCAGGTGTCCCGAAGGTGTGAATGGCATTCTGAAGGTTGCTCGTATTCCCATCTCCGAAGTCCCATGCCCATTGTGTCACAAAGGGGCTTGTCTGCCCATTCAGGGAAGTCGGCTGCCCGAGGCAAACGGTATCCGCAAGGATGTCCACCGCGGGCATGGGCGCCACATACACATCATGGAAAATGCTGTCATGGCAACCATAGACGTTTGAAGTGACCAGCCGCACCGTGTACCATCCGGAGTCCGGATAGATGTACTGCGGATCCTGCAATGGAGAACTGTTCCCATCCCCAAAGCTCCAGAGGTAACTCATGGGATTCGGATCGGTGCTGCCATTCACGAATTGGGTCGCATTGCCTTGGCAGACGGTGTCGTTGGTGAATGCAGGAACTGGAACGGTGTAAACCGGGATCGCGAGCACTGCGGTGTCCATACATCCTTCTGGGTTTCCGGCGATCAGCGTGACCGTGTAGGAGCCGCCAACAGCATAGACATGGCTCGGGTTCTGCGTTGTGTCCACGGGCGATCCATCCCCAAAATCCCACCACCATTGGGTCGGCGAACTCGTGGATGTATCCGTGAACTGGACCACGTTGCGTGCACATGCCGTCGGATTCACCCATCCTGCAATCGGAATCGGATAAACGACAGCGGTATGCGAAACGGTGTCGCCGCAGCCCCAGCTGTTCTGGACAATGAGCGTGACGGTGTATGTCCCCGAATCGCCGTAGATATAGGCCGGATTTTGCTGCGTACTCACCCCCAGCGTGTCCCCAAAATCCCAATTCCAGTTCATCCCGGCAGCATTGGCCGCGCTCAGGTCATTGAATTGGTTGGCAAATCCGAAGCAACTGGTATCGGAGGCGAATTCGGCGACCGGGAGGCTGTCCACGATCACGGGATGCAGGATGGTATCGGTGCAGCCAAATACGTTCCAAACGATTTGGGTCACTGTGAATGTGCCTGCATTCGTGTAGAGGTGGGTTGGAGAGGCAAGGTTCGAGGTGTCGCCGTCGCCAAGGTCATAATGCCAAGTGACAGCGGAGTTGCTCAGGTCCGTGAAGGTCGTCCAGAGGTTCTGGCAAACGCTATCGGTTTGAAATTCAGCGACGGGGCGAGGATAGACGGTCACGTTTTGCGTGGTGCTATCGGCGCAACCAAAGGCGTTTTGCACCCAAAGGCCAACGGTATAGGTCGTTGGGCTGCCATAGACATGGGTCGGATTTTGCTGCGTGTCATTGTACCCATCGCCGAAGTCCCAGACCCATTGATTCGGGGTGTTGGTGCTTTGGTCTTGGAATTGGGTGGTGTCGTTCAACAAAACCGGCCCTGTGGTGAATGCAGCAACGGGGCGAGGATGGACAATCACGGTATGGGCCATGGTGTCCCGGCAGCCCGTCGCGGTGTAGCCAGAGACCAATGTCACCGTGTAGCTCCCCGCAGCGGCATAGGCATGGCTTGGATTTTGTATCGTGGAGGTGCCGCCATCCCCAAACGTCCAGTTCCAGAATGTCGGGGATCCTAGGCTTTGGTCAGAGAACGTGGTGCTGAGCAGGTAACAAACGGTATCCGCAGCAAAATCCGTGGTCGGAACGGGGTTCACGATGACCTGCCGCGTGATGGTATCGCTGCATCCGACCCCGCTGAAGACGATGAGTGTGACGTTGTAAGTGCCGGCTGCCGTATAGACGTGGGTCGGATTGGCCGTGGAGCCCGTATTGCCATCCCCAAAGTCCCAATCAAACAAAACGGGACTACCCGTGCTGGTGCTGGTGAAAATGGAGGGCATGCCGAAGCAGACCGGGGGTGCACTGAAATTGGCGACCGGAACAGGATTGACCACCACTTGCCGAATCAACGAATCCGGACATCCAAAGCCATTGAAGACCTTGAGTTTCACGGAATAGGTGCCCGGAGCAGCATAACTATGTTGCGGATTTTGCAAAGTCGAGGTCCCGCCATCCCCAAAAGTCCATGCCCAACTGATCGGGCTGCCTGCGCTCAGGTCGGTGAAAGACGTCGGATTGCCGATGCAGACCGTATCCGCCACCCACTGCGCGTCAGGAATCGTGTCCAGTTGGATGGTATTCGTGACCGTGTCGCGGCAGCCAAATGCAGTGCTCGAGATCAACGTGACGGTATAGGTTCCCGTTGCAGTATAGGTATGGCTGGGATTGGTCTGCGTGCTTGTTCCGCCGTCTCCGAAGGTCCAGCTGAAGGTATTCGCCCCCGTGGAAGTGTTTGTGAATGGCACCGGGAAGGTCACACAGGCTTGCGACGGGCTATTGAAGCCGGCTGTGGGCAGGGGATAGATGGCGACGGTATGCGTCACACTGTCTGCACAGCCGAACCCATTGTCCACCACGAGTTTGACGGTGCGGATGAGCGTCCCTGGGCCGGGATTGGTATAGACGTGCGGCGGCGGATTCTGGAGATTGCTCGTTCCACCGTCTCCAAATGTCCAAGACCAAGTTTCCCCGCCAACTGTGGCTGTGGTATTGTTGAAGCTGACTGTCAATGGAGAGCAACCGCTTGTGGGCGTGGTCGTGAAGGCAACAACGGGACGCGGCCGCACAATGACCGTGTCTGTCGTGGTCGCAGAGCAACCATTTCGAGTGACCGTCAGGGTGATGACCTTGATGCCCGGAGTGCTGTAAACAACGGCGGGCGGGTTGTAGGCCGTGCTGGTAGCCGGAGCCGCGCCTGCACCGAAATTCCAGGCATAGGTGCCGCCTGTGGTGCTGGTATTGGTCATGGTCACCGTCAAGGGGAGGCAACCGCTGTCAGGAGCCGCATTGAACTGCGCGATCGGAATCGGGAAGACGGTAATGGGCACCGTTAGGCTGTCCTTGCATCCAAATCCATTGGTCACGACGAGTTTCAGGTTTCGGATCAATGTCCCTGGTCCGGGATTGGTATAAGTATATGTACCGGGCTGCTGCAAATTGCTCGTGCCGCCGTCGCCGAATGTCCACGACCATGTCTCGCCGCCGACTGTCGTTGTCGTGTTGTTGATGGTGACCGTGAGGGGCGAGCAGCCGCTGGTAGGGGAGGCCGTAAAGGTCACGACAGGCTTGGGCCGGACGATCACGGTATCGGTTCTGGTCGCCGAGCAGCCATTTCGCGTGACGGTGAGGGTGATGACCTTGATGCCGGGAGTGCTGTAAACGATTGCGGGCGGATTGTATGCCGTGCTCGTAGCAGGGGCAGCCCCCGCGCCAAAGTTCCAGGAATAGGTGCCTCCAGTCGTACTGCTATTGGCGATCGTGACCGTTAGGGGCAAACAGCCGCTGTCTGGAGAAGCCGTAAACTGTGCGACTGGAATCGGGAAGATGGTGATGGGTACCGTGAGGCTGTCCCTGCAACCAAACCCATTGGTCACCACGAGCTTGAGGTTGCGGATGAGGGTGCCGGGGCCAGGGTTGGTATAGGTATGGCTGCCGGGTTGCTGCGCATTGCTCGTGCCGCCATCGCCAAATGTCCACGACCAAGTTTCCCCGCCAACGGTCGCGGTGGTATTGTTGATGGTGACAGTCAAGGGAGAGCAGCCGCTCGTAGGGCTGGCGGTGAAGGTGACGGTGGGCTTGGGACGAACGATCACCGTGTCCAATCTTGTGCGAGAACAGCCGTTCAGGTTGACAGTGTAGGTGATTGTCTTGATGCCCGGCGTATTGTAGGTGATGGCGGGCGGGCTGTAAACCGCCGATGTGGCAGGTACGGCCCCTGCGCCGAAGTTCCAGGAATTGGTGCCGCCGGGTGTGGACGTGTTGTTGATGTTGACGACGAGGGGGGCGCAGCCTGAGTCCGGAATCGGGGCGTAGTTCAGCACCGGATAAGGTCGCACCACGATGGGCACCGTCATGGTATTGGTACCGCAGAAGCCCGTGACGGTCAGGGTCGCGTTGTAGGTGCCTGCTGTGGGGTAGGTCTGCGTATGTGGCCCCGGCAAGGTCGAGGTGTTGCCATTGCCGAAGTTCCAGGAGTAGGTGAGGTTGCTGCCCAGCGAGTTTTGGTTGAAGGTGACCGTGCCGCCTTCGCAGATGGGGTTGGGAGTGGCGGTGAACTGTGCCACGACCGCCGGATGAACGGTGATGCTGACAGTCGTGTCCCGGAATCCGCAGGCATTGGATACCCGTAGCCGGATGGTATGGATCACGGGGTTGTTGCCTGCCGGTGGCCGTGAAAATCTGCGGCGGGATATTGTAAGTGGTGTAGGTCGGGAGGGCACTGCCATCGATGAACCATTGGAAGGTGATGGGCGTGAGACCGGGAATCGGCGTGTTGTTGGTGACGTTGACGGTCAGGGGTGTGCAACCAATCGTAGGTGTGACCACAATCTGAGGCACGGGCGGCCTGTCCACGATCAAGGTCTGGATCACGGTGTCTGTACCGCAGGCGTTGCGGCCCACGAGCATCACCGTCCAGACTCCGTAGCCGTATGTCTGGCTCGGTGGGTTATAGACGTTCACCAAGCTGTCTCCCGGAAACCGCCCAAAATGCCATGTGTAACTGTTGACGGGGATGGCTCCGGTGCTCTGGTTGGTGAAATTCACCACTTGCGGAGTGCAACCGGGGTTCGGATTCATGGTGAACGCAACGGTCGGCCGTCCGGTCACGATGATGGGGCCCACTGTCGCGGTGCTGGGCGGCGGGCAAGAATTGGAGGAGGTCAGGGTGATGGTATAACTTCCCCCGACGGTATAGGTATGGCAGGGGCCGATGGGGGAGGTGGTGTTCAGGGTGAAGCCGTCGCCGAAATTCCAGAAGAAGTTCGTGGCATTTTGGCTGAGGTTCTGCGGGCATACCGTATGCGGCTCACAGCCACCGTTTTCCAGCGGCGTGATGCTCAATGCAGCCACAGGACGGCGTTCAAAGATCACGGTGAGGGTGCTCACCCCGGTGCAGCCATTGGCGCTCGTGGCCGTCATGGTCACAGTCTAGGTGCCAACTGCCGTGTAGGTATGGACAAAATTCGCGGTGCTGTTGGTGGTGAAAAGCGGCGAACCGTCACCAAAATTCCAAGTGTAGGAGATGGCCCCTGTCGTGGTATTGCTGAAGGTCACGGGGTCGGAGGTCGCGGGATCCCCCGGTATGAGGCAGTAAACAGTATTGCCATCGCCGTCGTCACCTGCGATTCCGGGATTGGGGCCGACGGTCACGTTGACTGGCAAGGTGAACGTACTCGTGCATCCCGGCCCGTTTGTGACGGTGAGTGTCACGTTGAACACGCCCCCGGGGGCGTTGTAGGTATGGTTGGGGTTGGTCTGCGTGCTCGTTTGCCCATCACCGAAGTTCCAGAGGTAGGTGGTGCCGCCGTTGGTGCCAGTGGAGGTGTTCGTGAAATTGATCTGGGTATAGGCGCACTGGTTGTTGGGGCTGAATGTGAACCCTGCGGTGGGTTGCGGCAGCACCTGCACGTTCACCGAGGTGGTGGCGGAGCAGCCTGCGGTGTCGGTGGCGATCACCGTGTAGGTATAGGTGCCCACGGGCCGTCCGGGGTCGGTCGCGGAGCCTGTTCCGGTGTTGGTGGCGAAGTTGAATGCGCCTCGGAAAAATTGGTAGGTGGCCGTGGAGGCATTGATGCCTGTGGAGTTGTTGTTGATCACCACGTTGGCCGGAGCCCCACAATACACAGTCTGTGTGGGGGCGATGCTCAAATTGAGGCCCGGGCATTGCCCTCTCAAACCGCTCATCCCCAACAAGGTAAATACAGCAAGCCATAGCCATCGGCTATGCAAGTAGTTTCGACGAGAAACCATTCAAATTCCGTATTAAATCAAAGGTGTAGTCGAAAGATTCTGGAAGTTAGGAACTTATTCGGTATCGGCAAACTTCGGCAAGGTGATGTCGATCAATGATTTGACGAACTTCCACAGCCATTCTTGGGCATTTTTCGTATAAATCCCTCCATGCGCCGCTTCCTCGGAACCATTTTTGTCCTCCTTTTCCTCGTTTCCCTGCAATGGGGGGCACTTTGGTTGGGCGATGCCGAGTTCCGGGACAAGGCGGATTGGGTCATTTTGGAGATCCGCAACGCCACCACGGCTCCGGACGCAAGAAAGTTCCGCAAGGCGCGTCCACCTCATCACCGCGTGGAGCGCAGTTGGCGGGCCATCGATGACCACGCCATCGCCACACCGGATTCCTTGACGCACGACTATGCCACCCTCGCCAAGCACCTCGTGGCTCCTGCCAAGGACGATTGGGACCGCGCAAGGGCCATCTACCGCTGGATCGCCGAAAATGTCAGCTACGACGATGTCGCTTACAACAACAAGGAATACGGCTCCGGGGACGCGGAGCGCACCTTGCGGACGCACAAGGGCGTCTGTGGCGATTTCTCGGAATTGTTCAAGGAGCTTGCCCGCGCTGCCGGAATGGAGGCGGTCAAGGTCACTGGATGGTCCAAAACCAAGGATTTGCCGCCCGGCACCCGATTGGATCAGCCCGATCACGCCTGGAATGCCATCAAAATCGAGGGCCGCTGGCAATTGGTGGATGTCACTTGGGGCCAAGGCCACGGGGATGAAAATTCCGGCAAGCTCGTCACAGTCAAGGAGTTCTCCGAGCATTGGTTTGCGACGCCACCTTCGGAGTTCGTGATGCAGCACCTGCCCGAGGATCCCGATTGGCAGTTCCTCGCTGACCCCGTGAGCCTCGACGAATTCGAGCAATTCCCGTTGGTTCGCAGCGACCTCTTCGAGATGGGTTTTTCCGGCAATACCCTGTTGCGGTGGATCCGAGCCAATCCCGGCGAATCGGTTCCCATCATGTATGCCAATCCCTTCACCGTCAAGGCTGTGAACGTCCCGCTCAGCCGCAGGATACACCTTCCGCCTGGCGAGGAAATGGAGCTTGCGTTTGACTGCCCTGATTGCAAAGGCATGGCGATCGCCATCAACAATGATCTCAAAGACATGCAGGAGGGCTGCGACAGGTACAGCCTCTGCTTCGTTCCCAAACCCGGCGAGCTCAAAGTCTTCGCAAGAAAACGCCGCAATGACCTGCGCTACATCGGGATCATGGAATATGAAGTGCGGTGATCAACTCAGAATTGACAGCGGTGCACGGTGCTTGTCGAAGTGTTGATGGTTGACAATTGCCTGTGGAGATGGGGAGGGTCCAGTTTATGGCTCCATTGAGCAGAAGGTAGATCCCAAAGACCAAGGCAGAATTAGCAATTGAGGAAAACGAATGGCCTTTCAGCGCGGTTTAGGGGCCATTTCTAATTTTTTATGACCGATTGCTAATTTCTTCGGTACCTTTGCACAGTGTCCAATGACCTGACATATTCCGTTGGTGCGCTGACCCGGCATCTCAAGGACCTGATCGAGACCGATTTGCTCCTGCAAGATGTCGTCGTCCAGGGCGAGGTGAGCAACCTCACGCAGCATACCTCAGGGCATGTCTATTTCACGCTCAAGGACGATGAGGCGCAGCTGAGTTGTGCGATGTTCAAGAATGTCGCCTTGCAGTACCTGCGCCGGATGCCCAAGCATGGATCCAAGATCTTGGTGCGTGGAGGCCTGAGCCTCTATCCGCCGCGTGGCAGTTATCAGCTCATTGTCAGGCAAATGCAGCTTGCGGGTGAGGGAGACCTGCATCAGCGGTTTCTTGCGCTCAAGGACAAATTGCAGGCCGAGGGCTTGTTCGATGCCATCCACAAGCAGCCGATTCCTCGCTTTCCGCGCAGGATTGGGGTGGTGACATCGCCGACGGGGGCCGTGATCCGCGATATCGTGGACACCATCCGCCGGAGATTTCCGCATGTGGAGGTGGTGCTCGCACCCACGGTCGTGCAGGGAGAGGCTGGGGCTGCGTCCATTCGGCAGAGCCTGAGTCGCTTGCAAGAGCTGCCGGATTTGGATGTGATCATTTTGGCACGTGGGGGAGGCTCATTGGAGGATCTGTGGTGCTTCAATGAGGAGTCCGTAGCACGCGCGATCCATGCCTGCACGGTTCCAGTCATCTCCGGCGTCGGGCATGAGACGGACGTGACGATCGCCGACTTTGTCGCCGACTTGAGAGCAGCCACACCCACTGCCGCAGCCGAGCAAGCCGTGCCCAACGCCGACGACCTGCGTGCGAACCTGGACCAGGCATCGGTGCAATTGGCAAGGAACCTGACGCATTTCATCGAGGTGCGGCAGCAGATGTTGGATGGGATTGCCGAAGACATGGAGATGGCGATCCAGCACCAGGCGCATCGGATTCGACAAAACCTGGACCATTGGGAGTCGCAGATGCAGGACAGGCTCGTGGGAGCGGTCGCGATGAAGCAGCAGGCGCTGAACGACTTGGAGCAACGACTGGAATCGGCTGCCCTGAACATGGTCGGGACCTATCGGCAACGGCTCGATGTCCTAGCTGCGCAGTTGGCGCAGTTTGACCATCAAGCGGTCCTGAGCAGGGGATACAGCATCACCACCCATCATGGGCAGCCCGTCCTCGATGGCAGCAACCTCGCGGCAGGGGACCGCATCAAGACCTACTTTGCAAAAGGGTCGGTAGATTCAGAAGTGATTGAAGATCAATAAGGCAGATGGAGAACAAGGAACAATTTTCGCTGGAGGACAAGCTCCGGGAGCTGCGTGAAATCTTGCAAAAGATGCAGGTGGGCGGCAACGATTTTGATGAGAACATCCGGCTATTCGCCAAAGGCACCGCCCTCATCGGCCAATGCCGTGCGTACCTCGACACCGCCGAGCTTTCGGTCAAGCAATTGATCCAAGGGACAGCCGGGACGGAGACCACCGAGTTCGAATAGGCTTACCCACACACCGGGTTACTTTTGGGGATTTTTTTCCGTTGACAGGGGGAAGGGACTCTGTAACTTTGCCGGATAGAATCAATGTAACAATTCCTTAATTCGATTTTGCTATGGTAGTTGAAGGAAAATTGCATGCCAAGTTTGATACGCAGCAAATCTCCGACACGTTCAAGAAGCGTGAGTTCGTCTTGGAATACGTGGACAATCCGCTGTATCCGCAGTATGTTGCCTTCCAAATGATCCAAGACCGTGTCGGGCTGATCGACGGCTATGCAGTGGGGGACAAGATTGAGGTGACCTTCAATCTCCGTGGACGTGAATGGACCTCACCGCAAGGTGAAAAGAAATACTTCAATACGCTGGAAGCATGGCGCATCCAAAAGATTGACTCGGGCGCGAGCACCCCTGCCTCTGGCAGCACCCCGGTGCACGACATGGCCGACATCTCGAGCGACGCCGCCGACGACCTGCCGTTTTGATCCATCGAGTGCTGTAAACCACAAGCCGCCGGCCCTAAAGGTCGGCGGCTTGCCATTTGGGGGTGTGGGTTCTCATTCTGCCCAGGCCGAGAGCGATTCCAATTCCTTGGCGATCTCTTGCAGCCATTGACGCTGAGCACCTTTGTTTTGGCCGTGATTCGTGGCCTCATCGTATTCGTTCTGAATCTGATAGCTGCGCTGGATGATGGACTTGGCAGCATTGTCGATGCCCGTCTTGCCGAGTCGGCAGGGATTGGGATGCTCCGAGAAAAACTTCCGCAGCCGCCGCGCATGGATTTCCGTGATGTCGAAATGCCCCTGCTCGTGTTGCAGGAGGGTTTCCGTCGGCTCCTTCACCCATGAACCCGTCGGGACAAAGATGGCATAGGCCTCGAGTTGAAATCCTCGGGAGTCGCAGGACCATGAAAATGTGATGCCCGACTCTGTGAGCGCGTCCATTTGGCTGAGCCGGTCTGGCCTGGCCTTGAAATCTTCCCAACTGAGCCGCAGGTCGCTCCGCCACCGGATTTCATCTTCGATCTCATTTCCCGGAGTAGGAGCCGCCGACAGGAGAGGCACTGCCACGCACAGGAGCAGGAACAGGTGCCATCGGAGGTCTCGGACTTTCATGGTGAAACAGCTTTGATGGTTTAAACTGCAAAATCAATGCCGAGGTTTCACGATGAGCTGACGGATGTCATTGCAAAACCAGTCGGCAGATGAATTTACGCTCACCGTCAGTGACTTGCAAGGTGTAAAGTCCATGCGCCAGGCCCTCCATTGGCAAGGCAGCGTGGAATTTTCCGGAGAAGGCGGCGAGCGGCTGCTCGTACACCACCTGCCCGAGGTCGCTGAAAACCGAGATGGTCAGGTCGGCGATTTCGTTTTGGACGAAGTCCAGCATCACGGATCCATTGCTCGGATTGGGATAAACCTGGGCTGCGCCCCCGAAAAGGCCGTCCTCAATGCCCACTGCGTTCACGAACACGGTGTTTTCCACGAGTTCGGTGCAGGTTTGGGTGGAGTCCCAGGCCACGATGGAATAGGTTGTGGTCGTGGTCGGGCTGGCGATGGGGTTCGGGCACTGTGTGCAGGAAAGGCCCGTGGCCGGGAACCAACGCGGATTGAGACCGCCACTCGCATTGAGTTGGACCTGTCCGCCGAGGCTGATCGTGGGGTTGGCGGGCAGCACGGTGAGGCCGAGGTTGCCGGAGAGGACACGGGGGTAGATCGCAAATGCCGAAGCCAAGGACCATGAATCGGAGTTGTCGAAGGGGTACCAACTGCCGTCGCTGAATTTGCTCCATGCCGTGGCAGGATAGACGGTGCTGTCGCGCGTGGTGTAGGCGGCGACGGTGTCTCCGGCAGCATAGGTCACCTCATAGCCCACGTAAAATGCGCCATTCACGCTGACGGGGCTGGGAAAATTGACCGTGACATTGCCGAAACCCGCGATGATGTCGTCGATGAGCAGGTCTTGGCTGTAGATGGCAGTGCCGGGTTGTCCGGACACTTCCGGCCATACGCGGGCGATCACCTTGGCATTGGGGCCGGAGCTGCTGGCCTGCCCGAACGAAAAGCGGATCCCGAAGACCTGGCTGAAGCCGTTCAGGTTCTCGATGCGCTCGGCGAAGGCGAGGTCGCCATAGTCATTGTGCCCGCCAACAAATCCCCATCCATTGGAGGTGTAGAGCACACCCGGGCCGGGGATCGGAAAGCCATAGTTGATCGTGTCGCAGATGCCTCCGGTGACTTTGGCGGATTCGGTGGCGACGCTCTGCGGAAATGTCGCCTGGCCCGTGCTGGATTGGCGCTGGGACAGGACTGGAAATGCAAGGCAAACAAGCAAGGCCGCAAGGGCGGAAATGCGTAACAGTGGTTTCATGCTCCTCGAATATTGATTGATGTAAATCATGCTCAAATTAGGCATTTTCATGGAATGGAGGGCTGGGCATGGGTATATTTGCCCATCGCAGGTTCGGAAAATGGCCGGACTGCATCGCGACTGCCATGAATCACTTCGCCACTGCCTCAGGTCTTGCAACGGGTTACAGCCACCGTCAGCTGCATTACAATTGCCAGGATGCCTATGCCCTGCACAAGGAAGACGGCTTCATCGTGGGCGTGGTGGCCGACGGCTGCGGCTCGGGCAGCAATAGCGAGGTCGGCGCACAATTGGGAGCTGCTTTTGCCATGAATTTCCTGGTGCGGCATTGCAGACGGCAGGAATTCGACGCGACGTTCTTGCTGCAGCACCTCGTGGAGTACCTGCATCAGTTGCGCGACCTGCATCAGCCCGCCAACCCCGCCAATTTTGTGGAGAACTACCTGCTGTTCACGCTCTTGGGGTTTGTGGTGACGCCGAAGCGGACGCATATCTTCCACAGTGGTGACGGCTACCTCGGGGTGAATGGCGTGATCCGGAGCATCGACCATGGCAACCGTCCGCGGTACATTGGCTTACACCTGATCGGGGAACGGGGCGCCATGCTGACCGAGTCATTGAACACGGCGGACCTGCAGAGCCTGCTGATCGGGACGGACGGACTCCGGGATTGGCCGGATGACTTGCAGCAGATTTGCGTGGAGGATGAATTTTTCGAGAATGAAATCGCCCTGTCCAAGCGGCTGACGGGCCTGGCAGTGGAAGGCACCCTCAAGGATGATGCCGCTGGAGTGCTCCTGAGGCGATAGCAGACCAAGCAGCCCAAAGTGGGATACAGCACCCATCAATCTGAAGGAAAATCGATGATCCCTAGCCGCGCAGCACGTTGCGCTCATTGCCGAATTGCCGCAAGCTGAAAAAGACCGCAATGGCAGCGATGACGATCAGCGAAAGCAGCACCTCTGCGAAAAGGAGGCCGTTCATGGTCCCCGCGATGATCTCCTTGGTGGTCAATGCCACGTTCAGGATCGGAATCAGGGCCGTCGCAGCATTCAACTCGATCCCCGGCACCATGCCGATGGCCGCAGGAATGATCACGATGAAGTTCAAGGGTTGCAATGTGGTTGCCGCCTCCTTGAAGGTCCGGGCATACACCACCGCAGGGATCATGATCCCCGCGAAGAAAATCACCAGCGGCACGAGCATCAGCAACATGCTGGCGATCGATGCGGGAGACAGGATTTCAAGGATGACATTGACCACCACGCCCATTTCCGATCCTGCGAACCGGGTGCTGATCATGAGGCCGCCAATCGACAAGACCGCACTCAGCAAGCCCGCAGTCACAATCAGCATCATCTTGCCAATCAGGATCTTCCAACGCTCCACGGGTGCGACCAACAGGGTCTCGATGGTTCCGCGCTCCTTTTCCCCAGTGAAGAGGTCGATGGCCGGAAACATGCAGCCCATGTAGCAAAACAGGATGAAAATGGAGGGCAGGAGGCCCCCGGCGAGCGTGCCGATTGTTTCCCGCATGGTCGCGGTATTGGTGAAGCGGACATGGCTCGGCTCGATGTTCTGCTTCTCCAGGTGCAGGGATTTGAGACGATGCTCCAACAAGATGCCTTGGAAAATCTGCACCATGGAATCCAAGCGGTCCCGGGCAATGTCCGAGGCGGCAGGGCCATAGGTGCGGATCGTATCCGTTTCAAGGTTTTCCACCCTGTCCGCAAATGTCGGCGGCAAGGAAACCCCCAAATCCAGCCGGTTGTCGCGGATCCAAGGCGTGATGCTATCCGAACTCGGCACATCGAAGACCTTGAAACCGCCAGCGTTTTCCAGCAGGACCCGCAAGCCCAGGTCAGCAGAGTCCGAGTGGTAGCCCACCCGCAATTCGCGGGCCCATTCCTTCTCGTTGCTATTGCTCTGGATTGTGTTCATGATCCCCATGAGCCCCGGGAAAATGGCCAATGGCACCACGAACATCCGGATGAGGCTGCGACGGTCGCGGAGGGTGTCGCGCAGCTCCTTGAGGTAGATGGTCAGGATCGCTTTCATGCGGGTGTGGCCTCGTGGATGATGCGGATGAACTCTTGCGTGAGGCCGGGAGCCTTCATTCCAGCGCGGAATTCGTCCATTGTCTGGCTCAGCAGGAGCTTGCCTTTGTGGATCATGGCCAGGTCATCGGCCAGCAGATCGACCTCGCTCATGTTGTGGGAGCTGAAAATGACCGTCTTGCCCTTGGCGCGCTGGTCACGCACGAGTTGGATGATGCTTTCAGCAGTAATCACGTCCAGTCCACTCGTGGGTTCGTCAAAAACCACCACAGTCGGATCGTGGATGATGGTCCTCGCGATGTTCACCTTCTGCTTCATGCCCGTGCTCATCTGCCCGCAGCGTTTGTTCACGAAATCGTCCATGCGCAGCAGGGGGATGAGCTCATCACAGCGCCGCTTGAAGTCCGCAGGGGCCACACCGAACAGGTCGGCAAAGTATTTCAGCACTTCGATCGCTGTGAGGCGGTCATAGAGTCCTGTGCTTCCCGTGAGGAAGCCCATCCGCCGACGAGCCTCATTGCTCTGCGTTTGGGTGTCCATGCCAGCGACGGTGATCTTGCCGCTCGTGGGATGCAGGATGCCCGCAATCATGCGCAGGATGGTGGTTTTGCCCGCGCCATTTGGCCCCAGGAGGGAAAATACCCGACCCGGTTGGCAGGAAAAGCTGACACCATTCACGACATGCCGCACCTTGTCCGTGGTCTTGGCATCCTTCATCTCCTTGCGGGTGAGCGTGAAGGTCTTGTGGACGTCTTGTACTTGGATCATCGCAGTAGAAGCTCAGTAGCCCAACCAAGCGCGGCGCACGGCCACTTGTTCCGTCGTCGCGCTGGGATCGACGGTGATCAGGTGGATGCCTTTGATCTTCACCGCGATGGCCTTGGCTTTCAGGCTCTTCTCGGCGAAGCCGCCCTTGCCATCGGGGCGCGCAACCACAGCATGGACCTTGTATCCGCCTTTGCGGTTGGCTTGGAACTTGGCGAAAACCTCGTCGGAATTTGCCAGCGTGACGGCCTGCCCATCAAAGCTCACGAGTTCGTCACCCGTCATGTAGCCCAGATTTTTGCCGAAGTCGTTCATCCCATCGGTCGAGGCGACGCGGAGGCGACCCGTCTGGAGATTGGGCTTCCACTCCACCTTGCCCAATGTCACCGCCTCGCGGTTGGCCATGGGTTCGTAGCGCAGCCCCGCCAATGCCAGGATTTTCTCATACGGAAGCGGTGTGTTGCCCTCCACATATTTCGAGAAGAAGCGGCGGATGTCGGGGTAGGTGAGGGCGGTGATCTTGTCAAACAGTTCGTCGTCCTTGAAGGGGCGCTCCTTGCCGTAGGTTTTGGCGAGTTCGCGCATCAGTTCCTGTGTTCCCATCTTGCCGCCGGAGAGGCAGCGCAGTTGGATGTCCAAGCACATGCCGATCAATGCACCCTTTTGATAAACGTTGAGGTACTGCGACTTGTACTTGTCCAAGCAGCCTGCGCTCATGACCGTGAAGGGCACCGTGTCGTTCATGAAGCTCGCCATGGTGATCTTGGATTGCAGGATGCGGAAGTATTGCTCCTTGGTGATGAGTCCCTGCTTGACCTGCACGTGGCCGGCTGCGTACTCGGTCAATCCCTCGTAGAGCCAGAGATGCTTGGACATCTTCGGGTCGATGTAGTCGAAGTATTGGATCTCGTCGGAGTGGATGCTCAGCGGCGTCACGATATGGAAAAATTCGTGCGCAGCCACGTCGCGCATCATCTCGCCTGCGGCCTCCTCGTTCGTTTCCGGCATGTAGTAGAGGGAGGAGTAGCTGTGTTCCAATGCCCCCATGCCACCGGAGCCGCCCATCTTGTCGGTCAGGTAGATGATGAAGGCGTATTTCTCCACTGGGAGCTTGCCCCCGAGGTACTCCTTCTGCGCCGCCATGATCTCGGAGATATGCCCCATGATCGCCTTGGCGCTCACGCGCTTGTTGGGGGAAAACACGGAAACCAGGACCTTGGCACCGCCGACATTTGCCCAGGCAGTGTCCGGCAGGCAATACATCATGGGGCTGTCCGCGAGGCGGTGGTAGTCGCTGACCTCATAGACATCTTCCGTGGCGGTGCTTTTGGAGGCGACCAGTGGGGTGGAGCCATAAAACCCATTGGGCTTCTTGATGACCACGGTGAAGGGCAATTCCTTCATCCCTTCCAGGTAGCCGCAGAATCCGAAGGTGTTGACCACGAAGTTTTCACCGGATTCGATGTTGGTGCCGCCGGGTTCGAAGATGTGCGGAGTGCCGCGATCGTCCCAAGAGTCATTCACCCAGTAGCTGATCTGCTTGAGGCTCTGCGCATTGCGGATCATCCAGCGGTTCGCGTCGATGTACTCGACCGGAAGCGGTGCACCCTTGTCATCCGTGGCCTCCAGGTTGGCGACAAAGCGGCCGAAATCGCTGATGGAATAGGTTCCCGGCACGATTTTGGGCATCTGGAATTCGATCATGTCGGCGGCAACGGCGGGCGGAGTGAGGGTCACTTTCACGCGGTCATCCACGACATTGGTGAGGTCGATGGTGTAGTTGTAGGACTTCTGGGCCAGCAGGCCGGAGATTGCCAGGCATGCCAGGGCTGCCGTGGACAGGATTCGCTTCATGTATAGAGGATTTTGGGCCATTCTAGGCGGCAAATATCGCACTTATTCAGTTAGGAGGGTGCAGTGGACTGGCCGCAATTGGAATCTTGTCCGTTGGTGGGGCAAATCAGCAATTTGTCTCCCGAGGGCTTGTGCTGGAGTCATCGTTGCGAGCCTTCCGATGACTCGCAAGGATGACTCCGTTTTCCGATTCCGTCGTAACTTTGCCGCGAATTAAATTCCAATACTCCGATGAAATCTAAAGTATTCATGTTTGCCGGGGCTTTGATGGCCTTGGTATTCTGGACGAGTTGCAATCCGGGCTCCACAAGCGGAGGCGGCAGCGGCGACAAGGTCCAGATGGAAGTGAAGGTCACGCCGGGATGGTTTACAAGCAAGTGACCAAAACCGCGCAGACCTCCGAGCAAAAGGTGATGGGCATGTCCACCAAGACCAGCCAAACCACCGAAATCTTCCTGAAAAACGAGGTCGTGTCCGTGAGCGGCAAGGGAGCGTTGCAAGATTCACGTTGCACCTACGAACGCGTCAAGGCTGAGATGGAAAACAGCATGATGGGCAAGATGTCCTATGATTCCGACAAGGACATCGAATCTTCCAACCCTGGTTGGCAACTACAAGGCGCTGATCTTGGCAAGTCCATCCAATTCGACATGGACAACGGCACCGTGGTGGCAGTATCTGGGGTGGATTCCCTGTTTGAGTCGATCCTGGGTTCGATTGGCGGCGAAGAAGGCGGTGCTGGCATGGAAGCCACGAAAAATGCGCTCAAGGCGACCTTCGGTGACGATGCGATGAAGTCCATGATGCAAAGCGCCGCGATCAGTATCCCGACGTGCTGGTTGCTGAGGGCGATACCTGGGGCAAGAAGATCAGCCAAATGGGCGCTATGCCCCTTGCGATGGACGTGACCTACAAGGTGGATCATATCGACGCTGACAAGGTGGTGCTGAGCTTCGAGGGTACGATCAACACCGACAAGGACAAGGCGCTCGACCTCGGCCTCGTGGAAATGACCATGGACCTCCACGGCAACTACGAAGGCACCTCTGAAATCG
Organism: Bacteroidia bacterium; assembly: GCA_046329055.1. GTDB lineage: Bacteria > Bacteroidota > Bacteroidia > J057 > JADKCL01 > JADKCL01. The sequence continues at coordinate 32,960 of JAXLVK010000019.1, read as the reverse complement.
ACCGGAAGAATGGTCTCGTCCTGAAATCAGAAGTGAAACAAAAGCTCGAAGGCTCCATGAGCACCATGGGCATGAACGTGCCGATGTCCATCGATCAGACGATCACTGTCGATCGCTACTGATTGATTTTCAAGGAATATGGGCGGCGTCTCCGGTTTGGGGGCGCCGCTTTCATTTCGGCTAGCTTGGCCGTTGGCGAGTCCGCGTCTAGCGTTGCGAGCGCTTAGAGCGCTCGCAACGCTAGACGCACAAGCGCTCGACGGCTGCGACAGCATTGGTAAATCCTTGGATTAGACCTCAAAAAAGGGGAAAACTCACCTCCGCACGAACTCCATGTTGAGTCCATCTTCCGTTTTCAGTTGGATGATGGGTTCTGCGCCTTCGGTGGTGAAGGTGGCGCTCATGCCGCGGAGGGGGGCGCCGGCGTCGCCGGATGCGGCGAGGAGTTCATGGGACTTGCCAAGGGTCTTGTGGAGCGCGAATTCTTGGCAGGTATTGGTGATGAGGTCGCGGCAGAAGACGAGCTTGTGCCCCTGCGGGGTGGCCTCGATGCGCAAGCCTGAGACGCCGTGGGTGATGCAGGAGTACTCTCCGGCATAGGAGGCAACGCTTGCATTCTGGGCATGAAGGGAGAGTCCCGCGAAGCCCAATGCCATGAAGACAATCAGTGTCAGTCTCTTCACCATATTTTCTCGTAATCTATTGATCTCTCCTTAATTGCCATCCACCCGCAGGCTTTGGCGATACGTCTGCTGCCCCGATGCGATCTCGAGGACATAGACCCCCGGAACGATGCCTTCCGGCAGGCTCACCCGCATGTCGGCAGTTTCTTCACCATTCCGCTCCAAAACAACCCGGCCTTGCAAGTCGATGAGGCGGAGGCTTTTCAATTCTTGGCCGTCCCCTACAAGTGCCGTGAAATGATCACGCACCGGGTTGGGAAACACAGTCGTCGCTGGACTTGCGATCAGGGCTTCCACTACCGGACTCATGTCGGTATGACCTCCTGCGTCGGTCGCTGCGATGCGGTAAAAATGCCGACCAGGTACGGTATTGGCATGGATAAAGCTGAAAGTGGTGCCGCCGATGGCTGCGGATTGACGACCGATGCCTTTGAATTCTTGCCCGTCATTGCTCCATTGCACCTCGAACTCGGTGGCGTCCGGAAGCGAAGCCGTGGTCCAATCCAATTGTATGCCTTGGCTTGTGGCATTTGCCTTGATGTCCATGAAATTCACGGAGAAGAAGACATTGTCCAAGCGGAAGTCGTCCAGACAGACATAGGTCATGGAGCCAGAACCAGCGTCGAGGCTCAGCCGCAGGCTGATCCAAGTATGGTTCTCAATGGGAGAGAAATAGACGGGGTACTCCCGCCAAGCATCGAGGTTGGAAACTGTACCTGAGGACCAGAGCAGCTCAGTGGAATTGTTGCAATCGGTGCCGCCCCAAATTTCTAGGCGCCCGGTACCATCCCAGTTTTGGTGGGCGGTGGAGCGGAACAGGGAGATGCTTCCAAAACAGTGCCGACCTGCCTCCAAGAACAGCTCCTGACCGATGGCCTCCTGCACTCCGCCATCCGTGGCGACCAGCCCGAGGTAGTAGTGGCCTTGAACGGGAGGGGTGTGGATGCCGAGGATGCCGGGGCCGTTGCCATCAAGAACCTGTCTGTCAGGCTCGCCAGCGCATTTGGCCCAAGTCTCACCGGGGACGGCTTCGAATCCGCCATCCTGCACGAATTGCGAAAGGGCATCGGCTGGAAACCAGCAAATGGCCGCCCATGCAACACAGAGCAAAAGGTGAAACGACCTATTCCGGCGAATTGACATCATTTAGCTCACAACAAATACAGACCCAAGGTAACACGGGCCTACCAAAAAAACAAACCATGTGGGAAAGTGAATATGCCTTGGTCGTCAGGCCTTTACCTTGACTTCTTCGAGGAGCAGCTCCACCATTTCCTCGATGCCATGGTACCAGTCCATGTGCGGGGAATAGGCAGTGCAGCCGCCTGCGTGCTCTACGCATTGCGTGAAGTCATGTTGGAAGTGGCAGAATGGACACCGACCAGCGGTCTCGAACGTGTTCCATACATAGCCACAATGACACTCCCAGTAGGGCCGATTGTCGGGTTCCCACTGGCATTTTGGACACTTGATTTTTACTTCCGGCATCGCCCCAATCCGAAGGTTGTTAAGCAATATTAACAAGTTCGGTTGGAATAGGGAAGAGGTGTGTGCAATTCTTTTATCCTGTGTTGGGTGGCGGGGGGCGGCTATTTTGCGGGCATGAAATCAGGATCGGAGCATTTGTTCCCGCTGTATCAGGTGGACGCATTCGCAGACAAGGCTTTCGGGGGCAACCCGGCGGCGGTGGTTTTCCTCATGGGGCCGAGGCCGGATGCTTGGTTGCAGTCGTTTGCGGCGGAGATGAACCTGAGCGAAACGGCCTACTTCATGCGGCGCGGCAATGAGTTTCAACTGCGGTGGTTCACGCCTGTCTGCGAGGTGGACCTGTGCGGGCATGCGACATTGGCGGCGGCGCATGTGATCTGGGAGACGGACATGGCCTCTCCCGAGGACGAGATCCGTTTCCATACCCGGAGCGGATTGCTGCGTGCCCGTCGGGACGGGGATTGGATCGCCTTGGACTTCCCGGCGGATCCGCCGAGTGCCTACAAACTGCCCAAGGAGATCGCAAAGGCCATTGGTGCCAAGGTGGTCTGGGCAGGCATGGGGCGGGAAGACCTGATCCTGGAGCTGGAAAATGAAGCCGCCGTCCGGGAATTGAAGCCGGATTTTGGGGGATTGAAGGAGGCGAGCCGCCGTGGGGTGATCGTCACAGCAGCGGCCGATGAAGGAGCTGGCTATCACTTTGTGTCGCGGTTCTTTGGCCCGGCGGTCGGGATCGATGAGGACCCCGTGACGGGGAGCGCGCATTGCACCCTGACGCCTTACTGGGCAGAGAAGATGGGGCAGCAGAGCTTCATGGCCTACCAGGCTTCGCAGCGCGGCGGACACTTGAAAGTGCGGCTGCGCGCGGCGGCCGGGTCGAGATCAAAGGCCAAGCCGTCACCGTCATGCAAGGCGTGGTTTCGCGCGCAGCACTGGGGTGATGGGCAGTAAGCGTTGCGAGCGCTTAAGCGCTCAAGCTTACAGATTTTCGATGAGGTTGGTGATGCTGGAGGCGATGATGCTGGCGGAGTCTCGGTGGTAGCCGCCGCTGAGGAGCATGAGGATGGGGATTTTGCGGGTGCGGGCTTGCTGGAATACGAATTGGTCACGGAGGACGATGCCGGCTGCGCTCACGCGGAGACCGCCGAGGGGGTCTTTTTCGTAGGGATCGGTGCCGGCATTGTAGATGATGAGGTCGGGTTTGCTGGCTTCGATGGCGCTGGGCAGGTTTTTCTGGAGTGTGTTGATGTAGGTGAGCTCACCCGTGCCGGAGGGCAGCGGAAACTTCCAACGGATGTATTGGGCGGCGGGCAGGTCCATGGGATAGATGTCGCCGTTGTACATGTCGAAGACGTCCACGCGGGGATCGCGCTTGAAGATGTCCTCGAAGCCATTGCCTTGGTGCGCGTCCAGGTCGATGACCATCACCTTGCCTTGCTGCTTGTGTTGCGTCCAGAATCGGTCGGCGGCGAGGTTGATGTCGGCGAAGAAGCAAAAGCCGCTGCTGCGGTCGGCCTTGGCATGGTGGTAGCCGCCACTGAGGTTGATGGCCCATCCATGTTCAAGTGCGAGGTCCACGCCCATGAGGGTGCCTGCTGTCGCCCAGCGCATGGGATTCAGGAATTTCCATTGCAGCAGGAAGTTGGGGACGCGCTTCAGGATGCTGAGCTCGGCGATGCGGGCGACGGTGCTCGAGTGCCGGAGGCTGTCGAGGTATTCTTGGGTATGGACGCGGAGCAGGACTTCGTCGCTGGCTTTTTCCGTGGGTTGGTGGTGGTTGCCGTCGTGGAGGATGCCTTTTTCTTGCAGGAATTTGAAGACTTTTGCCGTACTTCTTGGAGTCGAAGGGGTGGGCATTTTCCAAGCCGAAGAGGCCGATGTCGTACCGAGGGTGGAAGATGATGGGGAGTTTCATTTCAATTGCAAAAATAGGGGAGTGGGGGATTGTTCATTCAATGACGTCAAGTTTAACTGAGCCCGTGGCCTCTGGCCCCTTCGACAGGCTGAGGGCAGGCTCCGGGCTACCGAACGTTTGCCTCCGGCATGCGCGCATCGGAAGCCTAAATCTACTCCTTTCGCCAGAGGCAAAGGTTCGATCGGCGTGCGGCGAGACGCCGCCGCCTCCTCCTAACTTAACGACATTGTTAAATAATTGGTCCTTCGGTTTTTTTGGGGGGGGCAGTAGGGACAGGTCGTCCCGAGGCATGGGGATCCCTACTGCGGCGTGCGGATGTGACTGATTCATACGGCATAAATAGTTCTCTGTATGATTGCCCTCGGTGATGCTCCGTTGGATGGCGAATGTTCAGGGAATTCGGATATTGGCGGGATGAAACAGAGGTTGGTTTTCTTGGTATGGATGGGGATTTGCTGGGCGGGGGCATTTGGGCAGAACTTCACGACTTATTACACGGGCGACACAGCGGATGCGGTGGTGCAAGCTGGGGGCGGCATTTGCCTGATGGGTGGCGCGACGGAGGATGACAATGCGATGCGTTGGTTCCTGCAGCGGTGTGCGGGTGGAGATGTGCTGGTGCTGCGGGCGAGTGGGAGCGATGGGTACAATGCCTACCTCTATTCGCAGCTGGGCGTGACGGTGAATTCGGTGGTGACGATTGTCTGCAACAATGCATTGGCGAGCAACGAGCCGTATATCCACGAGCGGATTCAGCGGGCGGAGGGCATCTGGTTTGCCGGTGGCGACCAATGGGATTATGTCAGTTACTGGCGCGGGACGGCGATCGACAGCTTGGTGAACCGGGCGATCCATGAGCGCAATATTGTGATCGGGGGGACGAGTGCGGGGATGGCGATCATGGGCAGCCATTATTTTTCGGCGCAAAATGGCACGGTGACCTCCGCGACGGCGATGGGAAATCCCTACGGACCTGCGGTGACGCCGGACAGCGCGCATTTTCTGGAAAATGATTGGTTGCAGGATGTGATCACGGATACGCATTATGACAATCCGGATCGGCGGGGCAGGCATGTCACGTTCATGGCGCGGATGGCGGTGGATTACGGGGTGAATGCAAAGGGGATCGCTTGCGATGAATACACGGCGGTTTGCATCGATACGAATGGCGTGGCGAGTGTATATGGGGGATTCCCCGGCTCCGATGACAATGCCTATTTCATTCAGGTGAATTGTGAGGTGCCGGGAAATGCGCCGGAGGTCTGCCAACCGAATGTCCCCCTGCAATGGGATCAAAACGGATTGGCACTGAAGGCCTATGCTGTCAAGGGCACCGCGAATGGCGCGAACACCTTCGATCTGCGGGATTGGGCGACGGGAAATGGGGGAACCTGGGAGGCTTGGTCGGTGTATTCGAATGCGTTTTTCTACAATCCGACTACCGCGATTGCTTGCGGGCCTGTGGCTATGGATGAAGCTGTTGGAGAGGAGATTGTGGTATGGCCGCAGCCGCTCGTGGATGGGTTGCTGCACATCGACGGAACCGGAGTGACTACGATTCAAATCTGCTCAATGACGGGCAAAATCGCCGCTGATTTTGACTTGCATGAAGGTGCCGTTGATTTGGCTGGTCTGCCCAATGGGATTTACTGTATTCGGGCATTTGGAGAACAAGGCAGCGTTTTCAAGAAAATCATTGTTGCACGATGAAATGGAAATTGATTTTGCAGACCGAAAGGTTGCGGTTGAGGGAGGCGGTGCCTTCGGATGCGCGGTTTTTCTACCAATTGTTGCGGCAGCCGGAGTGGATCCGGTTCGTGGGTGACCGGGGGATACATCGTGTGGAGGATGCACAGCGGTACGTGACAGAGCGGCTCATGCCGCAATATGAATTGCGTGGCTACGGCTTGTGGGTGGTGAGTCTACGCGGTAGGCAGGGTGGGATCGGCATTTGCGGATTGGTGCGCAGGGATGGATTGGATGCGCCGGACATCGGATTTGCCCTCCTGAATGCGCATGTCGGCAAGGGGTATATCGTTGAGGCTGCCGAGGCGGTGATGCGGTATTCATTCGAGACCCTGCATTTGCCTAAAGTCTTTGCCATCACGAACGCTGACAACGAACGGTCTGTGAGCGTATTGCAGCGGATCGGCATGCAGGAAATTGAGGGCGTGGTGCTGCCCGGGGAGACGATGGAGCTGCGGAGGTTTGTGTTGGAGGGCAATGGTGGGTGATTGGAAATTGGGACTTGAACAAGGGCAGCTGCTCCCTTCGGATTCCAATTCCTCGCTAAGCTTTCCGCAAGCATAAACCGACCATTCTGGCTGCGTCATCCTGAGGCCCGGAACGGGCTGAAGGATCTAGCTCGTATGGATACCACGCTGCTGAAGCGCGGGATTGGCCATAAGAACGTGCCAGATTGCTCAGTATTGTCTCTTTTTTCAAAGGCCTTCGCGATGTGCTTCGCAGTTCTTCGCCTACGGCTCAGGATCACGGGCCTTTAAACAAGTTGGCTATTTTCCGCCGCCGATCATTCTGGAGATGATGCCGCGCTTGTCCTTGGAGAAATCTGCGATGAGGACGCCTCCGAGGTGCAGGATCACGTAGGTGAAGATGCCCCATTGGCCGATTTCGTGGATTTCCTTGAGGGGGCGGTGGATGCTGTCGAAAAATTCGATGTCCTCAAATGCCAATCCCAGACCTGTGCAGGCCATGGTGAGGATCAAGAGGTAGAAAACCATGTAGGCGCTGCGGACGATGAGGTAGTGCCTGCGGTCCTTCTTGGCGAGGTCGGTGGTGGGGCTGAGGCGCAATGCCTGCCGCAAACGGGTGCCAAAGCGTTGCTCCTTGGAGATCAGGAACTCGATGAAGATCCTGCACAGCAGCAGGAAACTGATGCCATAGCCGATGAATGTGTGCAGCACCCAAAGCTTTTCGCTGAAGTAGTGGGCGATGCCACGGGCCTGTTTTTCATTGAGTTCCACGCCGCGGTTCATGGCCTCTTCCATGACGCTGGGGGCATTGGCTCGGGTATCGAAGACCTGCTCCGCGAAGATGACCACGATGATGGTGGACAGGACGAAGAGCAGGAACAGGATGTGCCAAACGCGGAGCAGCAAGGCTTGCTTTTCCTGGAAGAGGGACGTGGGAGCAGGGGAAGTGGTACTCATTTTTCGGTTTTGAATTGAGTGCGATTTCGGGAAAGGAAATGAAAGATGAAAGCCCTTCGACAGGCTCAGGGACCTAGATGAAGGATGACCTTCGAAGTTCCTCAGGGACGGAGATGAAAGATGAAAGATGGCCTTCGAGAACCTCAGGCACCGAGATGAAGGATGAAGGATGAAGGATGAAGGATGAAAGATGAAAGATGAGAGACGAAGAGCTAGGGATACGACGCTCTGAGAATGGATGAGAGAGATGAGAGATGAGAGACGAAAGAGCTAGGGATACGACGCTCTGAGAATGGATGAGAGATGAGAGATGAAAGATGAAGGATGAAGGACGAAGAGCTAGGAAGATGGCGAGGAATACGCAGCCTCCGACGCTCTGAGAATGGATGAAAGATGACCTTCGAGTCCTTCAGGGACCGGGATGATAGATGAAAGAGTCCACGGTTTTGAGAATGGATGTGGTGTATCGGGATGGAATTCCTGAACTGTTGGGATGGGGAGTCGGGTTCGAGTGGGATTGCAGTGTAGATGGGATGGGGATGGGGTGGCGGTGTTGTCTTTCAAAACGGGTTGATTGGGCGTACATCGGTTGGTGGTTGATGGGTACGTGGCGTACCAATTTGGGGGTTGGGATGACTTTGGGGGGCAGATTTGATGGCATGCTGGGTTGGCTTGATCGGTTTTGCTTGGTTGTGGGCATGGGGGAAGCATCCGTCTCGATGGACAGGGCTATTGGAGTTGGCTGGAATCAGATGCTTGCAGCTGGATCGGTGGTGGCCGACGCGGCTACTGGGTCAGGCTGGTGGGCTTGGGAGGGAGTAGTTGGTCTGGAATGACTGGAGGGCCCGGAGGAGGAAGGTTTCCGGGTTCGTGCGCCATTCTTGGCTGATTTCGGGGTTTTGGGTGCTCTGGTGGTTGGCTGTTGGGTGGCTAGGGCTTGGGCTGTTGCTTCATCCATTTGGAGGGTTGCCAAGCGTAGAATGGTGTGGTCCCGCAGGAGGATGGCTTTGGTTTCGTCTTCGTTGATATGGCGGAATTGGACTTGGAGGAAGACGAGGGTTGGTGGGAATTGGGGATTGGCTATTCTCGCGGGGTGCGGGGTTTGATGCTCATTTTGTTGCTGGATTTGTTGCTGGTTTTGCTGCTGGATTTGATGAAGGATGAAAGATGAAGGTTGAAAGTTGTGGGGCTGCTGGTTTTGTTGGGCTTCGGGCCATTCGAGCCCTTTGAGCCCTTCGAGAGCACTTCGAGTTCCCTCAGTGCAAGCCTCAGGGCCCGAATGGCTTGCGGGAGTTCTAGTGGAATGGGTGAGGAGATTGAGGTTAGGCCATTGGTGGGGAGGATTTCGGTGGGGATCCAATCGGATTGGATGGTGTGGAGGAGGTGGAGGGATTCCTGATTCTGGAAGTCCCATTTGGCGTCATCGTTGAGGGCGACTTGGGGGAAGCGGATGTAGTTGAGTTGGATGCGGCACTCAATGCGGCCTGGATGGCGGCCCTGTGCGAGGCTGGCTGCGGCGGGGATGTCGCTGATGCGTAGGCTGGTGGGATTGTGGTTGGGGCCGATGGTCGTGACGGCGATGCGCTTGCTGGCTTCCTGGCCCCGGCTGAGGTCGATGCCCCGGAGGAGGTGGGCGACGTCCATGAATGTGATTTCCTCGACGGCGCGGGTGCGGCGGTTCATGCCGCGGCAGATGCGTGCGATGAGCTGGTTGTGGGCATAAGGGCTGGCCGTGCCACGCTGGTTGCCACGCGCGTCCCGGTAGATGGCACAGGCGAGTTTGCTGGCTCCGCCGAAATTTTGTGCGTTTTCGCGCGATCGCTGGAGCTTGGGATGTGTGAGGAACTTCTCTCGGGTGATGCCTGGCTTGTTGCGGGCGTATGTCTTGCCGTTGACCGTGTAGAACGTGAGGTCGCCGACTGAGCCTGAAATGGGGAAAGGAGGAGCGGATGTGGGCCATTTTTTGTTCAATTAGAAATGAAGAGTAGAAATTAGCAATTGCTGTTTGTTAAAGATAGGAGGAAATTGGGGAATGTGGAAGGGGCTTTGGACGGGGTTCCCCTGTCGCGTCGATATTCTGCTAGATGCTTGTCGGTTTCTTAGGCAGCGCCCCTGTAATTCCGACCGCAGGGAGAATCGCGAATGCAAATCTCTGATGTCGAAATGCCAAGTTGGGTCTTTCTATTGGCGAAGTTCCTGATCGGCATCTTCTGCTATCTTTGTCCCGCTCCTTCCGCTGATGGCGAATGGACACATGAAAATGGCAAAAGAGAAAAACACCAAATCCATCGAGGAAACCCTCTGGGATTCAGCGAACAAACTCCGCGGCACTGTCGAGTCCTCTGAGTACAAGCACGTCGTCCTGGGGCTCATCTTTCTCAAGTTTGTCAGCGACAAGTTTGAGGAGCGGCGGCGAGAACTCATCGCCGAAGGCAAGGACAAATACCTTGAGATGAAGGAGTTCTACAACATGAAGAACGTCTTCTACCTGGCGGAGGAGTCGCGGTGGAATGGCCTGATCCAACAGAGCAAGGCGGGTGGCATCGCGGTGAAGATCGACACGGCGCTGCATACGATCGAGAAGAACAATCCGGCGCTCAAGGGGGCATTGCCGGACAATTATTTCTCCCGGTTGGGGCTGGACGAGAGCAAGCTCGCGGCCCTGCTGGACACGGTCAACAACATCGACACGGTCGCCGACAAGAAGGAGGACATCGTGGGGCGCATCTACGAGTACTTCCTTGGGAGGTTCGCGGCGGCGGAGGGCAAGGGCGGGGGCGAATTCTATACCCCGAAATGCATTGTGAACCTGATCGCGGAGATGATCGAACCCTTCCGGGGCAAGATCTATGATCCCTGCTGCGGTTCGGGCGGCATGTTTGTGCAGAGCATCAAGTTTGTGGAGAGTCACCACGGCAATACCAAGGACATCTCGATCTACGGGCAGGAATACACGGGCACGACCTACAAGCTGGCGAAGATGAACCTGGCGGTGCGGGGCATCAGTGCGAATCTGGGCGAGGTGCCCGCGGACACCTTCTTCAAGGATCAGCACCCCGACCTCAAGGCGGACTTCATCATGGCCAATCCCCCCTTCAACCAAAAGCAGTGGCGGGCCGAAAATGAGCTGGTGGACGATCCCCGGTGGCGTGGGTACAATGTGCCTCCGACCGCAAATGCGAACTATGCCTGGATCATGCACATGCTCGCGCACCTGAGCGAACGCGGCACGGCGGGCTTTGTCCTGGCAAATGGCTCGATGAGTTCGCAGAGCAGCGGCGAGGGCGAGTTGCGCAAGCAGTTTGTGGAAAATGACCTCGTGGATTGCATGATCGCCCTGCCGGGGCAGTTGTTCTACACCACACAGATTCCGGTCTGCCTCTGGTTCATGACCAAGAGCAAGCGTCAGGACCCCGAGCGCGGTTACCGTGACCGTCAGGGTGAGACACTCTTCATCGATGCGCGGCAGATGGGCAGCATGGTGGACCGCACGCACAAGGAGCTGACGGAGGCGGATATCGCCAAGATTGCGCGGACCTACCACCATGCCTGGCGGGGGAGGAGAAGGACGGGGATTATGAGGATGTGCCCGGCTTTTGCAGTGTGGCGAAGACGGCGGAGATCGCCAAAAACGATTACGTCCTCACGCCCGGTCGCTACGTGGGCATGGCCGAGGAGGAGGACAACGGCGAGGTATTTGAGGAGAAGATGGAGGCATTGGTGAAGCAGTTGTTTGGGCAGATGGCAAAAGGGGAGCTGAGCTGGACTTGGCGATTCGGAAGAACATGGAGGGACTGGGTTATGGGGGGTGAGCATGGTCTCGCATCTGGGAGAAGTGATAGCGTGTGGCATTTTGGGGGTTGATAGCCAGTGATTTATGAGAAAAAATCGGAATTGTCTGCGATTTCTCTTCCTTCTCTTAGGAGAAATTGATGCACAGTGTGTAGCATTTTCTATATCTGATTATCAGTAGGTTGTATCGAGTTTCGGGAAATCCATTCTTGCTTCTTGGCCCCACAACGGCGATATTGGCCAAGTGATACACAGTGTGTAGCAATTTTCCTTGTTGATATTCAGCATGTTGTGTAATAATTGATCCCAGAATGACTGGCATGACTCCTGTTCGCAAAGAAAAAAATCCAGAAAAGTCGATCCCAACGAGCCCTTCTACCAAGAGGTGAAGCAAATTCTGCTGGCAGCGCGACAAATTGCCTACGTGCCGTGAACCAAGCCATGGTGAGGGCCTATTGGATGGTGGGGAAGCGCATCGTGGAGGTGGAGCAAGGCGGTAAGGACAAGGCCGCCTATGGCGAACAAGTGTTGAAGGGGCTTTCCGCCCTCTCAGAGGATTTTGGGAAGGGATTTTCTTATGCCAACCTTCGCAACTTCAGGCAGTTTTACCGCACCTATCCTGATCTAGAAAACAGCCACGCATTGCGTAGCAATTTGTCATGGAGTCAGCATCGCTTCATCATGAGGGTGGAAAGCCCTGCTGCAAGGGATTATTACTTGAAGGAATGCGAATCGCAAGGCTGGAGTGCAGGGAACTGGGCCAGGAACATCGAGACATTTGCTTACCAACGGCTGCTACAGGCTCTCGTGAATCCAAAACCAAGACCCCACCAAATGCCGCTGAACTGACTTGAAGACTTCGTCAAGGATCCTTATGTGTTTGAGTTCTTGAACTTGCCGGAACCGTTTTCCAGCACAGAGCAGGAAATGGAATCAGCCTTGATCGTGCACTTGCAGGCATTCTTGTTGGAACTGGGACGCGGCTTCACGTTCGTCGGGCGCCAATACCGCATCAGCACGGAGACTGAGCATTTCTACATCGACCTGGTGTTTTACAACTATATCCTCCAATGCTGTATTGTTTGACATCAAGACGCGCAAGCTCCGCCATGAGGACATTGGGCAGATGGACATGTACCGTCGCATGTTCGACGACCTGAAGAAGCCGAGGGCGACCTGCCTTACGATCGGCATCATCCTCTGCTGCAGACAAGAGCGAAACCATCGTCAAGTATTCGGTGATGCAAGACAATCCGCAACTGTTTGCGTAAATACCTGCCTTACCTCCCCACAGAAGGCCGAGCTCATCGCCGAGATCGAGCGCGACATCGCGGCAGAGCAATCCGGCTGAACCCTCTCCGACTGCCGGCCAGAATGAACACCCAGGACTCCCAAAATCAAGCGCAGCCGAAGCGCGAGGGCAGCCCATTTGCGCCAGAACTGCTACACAGTGTGCAGCAATTTGGTATGCTCATTATCAATTGGCGTTTGAATATGGAGGACTGGGTTATGGGGTGAGTGGAGGAGATGAGGTTGGCCGACGTTGCAGAAAGAAAACTTGAAAAATGCCTAAAGGAAAATGCTTGACGCTGGGAAAAATCGCGAAATTCTTTCCATACCTCGGAAATAAAGAACGTAAGGTGGGGTAATTTTGATTTTGATGAGTTGCAGGAAATGCGCTTTGAGAGCAACATGAACATAACCGATATGGACTGTCTTATGAGGACTTAGTAATATGTGAAGGCGGCGAACCTGGGAGATGTGCAATTTGGAGGGATCAGATTCCAAACATGAAAGATCAAAAGGCCCTTCATCGAGTCAGACCTCGAAGGGAAGTTCAAGTTAAATACCTTCATTATTGGTTTTTGATGGCAGGGAAAAAATGGGTAAGCGAGCCATACTTTACTGGAACAACGATAAAGCATCTAACAGGAAGAGCCCTTCCTGAGACCTTAAGATTCCAATTCCTCCTCTCTGAGCAAAAAGCCATCGCCCACATCCTAGGCAGTCTCGACGACAAGATCGAGCTGAATCGGCAGATGAATGCGACCTTGGAGGCGATGGCGCAGGCGCTGTTCAGAGTTGGTTTGTAGTTTTGATCGGTGATCGACAAGGCATTGGCAGCAGGTCATGAGATACCCGAGCCCCTGCAAGCGCGTGCCCGCCGCTGCCGCCCTCGGCGACAAGCGCAAGCGCTTCAGCTGATGTGATGGCATTGTTCCCGGACCGGTTTGTGGAGACCGAGGAGCTGGGCTGGTTTCGGAGGGTGGGGGAGTGAAAAAGGTTAGAGAAATAGTTGATGTCAAATGCAGGAAAGATTACAAGCATTTGGAAGATGGCAAGATTCCGATGTACGGGTCAGGCAGCATCATGAAACATGTCAATGCATTTTTGCATCAAGGCGAATCAGTACTGATTCCAAGAAAGGTTCGCTCAACAATTTGCTATATGTCAATGAATCCTTCTGGACCGTGGATACGATGTTCTTTACCGTTATGAAGTCAAACTCTTCGCTAAATACTTTTTCGAATTCATTCGACGGTTTGACTTTGTCTCTATGAATGTTGGATCGGCTGTACCAAGCATGACGACGCAGGTCTTGAACCAAATGGACGTTCTAGTTCCAAATGAGGCTCTTTTGCAGGTTTTTGATCAATACATTGGCGCTCACAACCAGAAATCGGAAGCCATCCGAAATCAAACAGAATCGTTAACTTCACTCCGCGACACTTCTCCCAAAGCTGATCTCCGGCGAGCTGCGGCAGGGAGCAGATTGGCAAATTTTATTCACTGATTAAAAATAGATCATGAGTAGCTTTTGTGTTAGCGAAAAAAGAATACCCAAACGCTGCAGAGGAATGGAAAAAACTGGTCGTACAGTTTGCTCTGAGGCAATTGCCCGCAAACTACTGTTGGCAAGCATGCCGTATGTTCCGGTCGAACCTCTAAAGTTTGCACTATTCAAGAGAAATATCGCTGATGCCTTCCATGTTGCACCTACGGATGTTTTCATCGTGGTAAGTGCCCTTGCAGGGCGAAGCCTAAAAGGTGACTCCAGTGACAAGGAATATTCGGCGGATAGCGACGATGACACCTTGATAATCTCTGAGCACCTGTTCTCAAAGTATGTTGTATGCATACGTTAGAATGGGTGAAAGAAAAAACATCCCCAAATGACCCTGAAGCCACGTATAAGCCGCCTGTTCTTGAGCCCCAGGATGTTACCAATATAGGTAAGTTGCAATGAATGCATCAAAGGGGATTTGGAGACCGGACGGCTTGCCCTGGAGCTGCTGCTAGGAGATGACTTCTTCAAAAAATTTGGGGAGAAATTATCACTCAAGGTGCTTGGGCTACAACTCTCTACAGAAGATGCGGTTTCTAAGGTCAATGGACGTATTGCAAGGTCCTTTGACGATGCGGTAAATGACTTGGCGGGTAGCATTTCCGTCTGAAAAGTTTGAAAGTATCGAGAGAAGGGACATCAAAGAAACCCAATAATCTACGATGAGATATGCCCAAATTCCACTCCTGAAATCGTTTTCATTGATCGAGATTTATATCATCAAAAAAACTTTTAGTTTCAACCGTGTCACCACAAGGAAACCAATCGAGTTGGAAATGAGTCTATCAGCGCTTTTCAATTATTGATATTATAGTTGTGCGTCGAAAAACTCGCATCCTTGTTAATGTAAGCCACAAAAATCATTGACTCAAGATACAAGTCTAAGTACAAGTCTAAAAGGTCGTCTTAGGAATACGAACCTTCCCAAGACTCATGCTCTTCTTCCTCTTTTGAAGCGATTGTCAATTCCATTCATTCGATTGATCAAAGGAAAGTGGAGGATGAACAGGAGTGAATGGGGAAATTACTGTCAAGATTCTTCGAGGAAACCAACTGTCAATAGATTCATGACGAAGGACAAGATAATAGGCTTCGAAATTACAGACAATGGAATTGGATTCAATAGCGATAATTACCGATCCTTCCGAACCTTGGATTCTCTTTACAAAGAAAGTGAAATTGGTTGCAGAGGTGTCGGTAGGCTCTAATGATTGAAGAGTGTTTGGGAAGGTGGAAATCACGAGTGTTTTGAGGAAAGCGGAAGTAGGCATATTCGTAAGTTTGATTTCAATTCTGCAAAGATATTCACAATCCTTTCGGACCTGAACCAACAAGCGATCAAGTGGAAACGTCCATAAGGCTTCTAGAAATCGATTCCAAATACCTGAAGTACATTCCAGAACAGCTGGGGTTATTGCAAAGGATCATACCGCTCATTGTTTACATGTGGTATTTCATTCGAGCGGGCAGCGCCCCGGAGATTCTGCTTGTTGATTCCGATGAAAAAATCTCTCTGCACCACGAATACGAGAGGTTGATGCTTGATTCATCCTCCATCGAGAACTTCAAGATTAACGACGAAAAGTTTGAAATTACACATATTCGGCTGAGGTCTTCAGTTCAAAATAAGCACTCTTTGGTTTATAGCGCAACAAGCGGGGTTGTTAAGGAGGAGAATCTCGCTGGAAAAGTTCCAGGCCTTTTCGGATTATTAAATGATGGAACAGAAGACTTCACTTACACCTGCTTTCTTACTGCGGATTTCTTAACGAACAATGTAACATCTGACATAGGATGGGCTTTAATGTACTTGAGACCGATGACGCCCTTTTTGAAGACCGAGAAATCACCCTAGAAAGAGATTCGTAAAAAATCAATCTCTCTCTAATCACCAGATATTTAGATCAATATTTGTTGACTAAGAACAAGGCTGCTGGAGTAAAGAGGTTAACCGATTTCGTTGACCTAAAGGCTCCCGGTAGGCAATTTTGAGGCATATATCAGATGAGGGAAAAAGTTGTTGATCCTACGATCAGTGATAAGGATTTGGAAATGAAACTGCATAGCCACTTGATGGCATTTGAGGCAAAATTTGCTTTCAGAAGGTCATGACCTGATGGCGCCAGGTGGGATGGAAAAAAGAAGATTACACAAGGGGAAATTGAAGATTACCTTTCAAACAGCAGAAGCGAACTAAAACAATCGAACCTTACCAAATTATGTAGCGCACAGAAAGGTTATACTAGACTTGTTGGGCAAAGCTATTCAGAAGGAAATGATGGTAAGTATTCAAAGAAGAAGTAGTTCATCGTCTAATTATGCCTATGCAGAAGTTAAGTGACGAAGTAGGTTTGATGATAACTTAATCTTTGGCTAATTGACGAGCGGCTATCTTTTCATAATTTTTGGCATCTGACAAATCCATTAATTCTATGCGGATTCCGATTCTAATTCTGGTAAGGAGCCAGACTTGTTGGGCCTTAACGTTTATGACAATCCTTTGCTGGTGAATGATGGCATCACTACCCTAGCGTCCATCACTGTTGTGGAAATCAAACGACCAATGAGAAATGATGCTGCGGCCGGTGAAGAGAAAGACCCAATTGAGCAAGCACCAGGATATCTAAGAGGGTTAGAAACGGTAGAGTAAAAACCGAATCTGGACGTCAGATTCTGACTCTGCAAATATTCCGGTTTTGCTACGTGATTTGTGATATCACAGAATCTATTAAAAAACGTTGCAAGAAGCTGTTTAACTTGCAAGAGTGACATCCGACAAACTAGGCTATTTCGGCTACAACGATGCCTTTGAGGCTTATATAGAGGTGATTTCCTTTGATAGGTTAATCAACATGGCTAGGAAAAGAAATCGAGCATTTTTCGATAAGCTAGAGGTTGCCAACGAAATGATGTAATTAACTAACACCCAGCTGATTTCAGGTGAGCTCCGCTTCGAAAAAGTGGTCTCGGCCCTTAGCCTCACATCAAATGACCCAGCCATCCCCACCCTCCAAAACCTCACCTCACCGCCGTGAAGCGCGTCGCCGATCACCAAGCGGAGATCAAGCAGCTCAAGGGGAGGATTTCAATGTGTTTTCGATCCTGGGGATGGAGACGGCGCTGAGAACAAGACGCATTCGGCGTTTCTGGGGGAAGCCGCCGGATCGAAGAAGTCATGGACTTGGGCCGCGGTTGTTGGCATTGTATTCTGGAGACGATTGGGTATGGCTACGAGGGGACTTGAAAGCTGCCTCGGTGATTCTGGAGAAGCATATTGGGTGGCGTGATGATTCCGTGAAGGAAGGCGGGCGCATCGACATTTACATCCTCGACGATGGGCGCACGATCAGCATCGAAAAATAAGATCTATGCGGCGACCAATACGCCCAAATTGAGCGGTATACGAAAACACAATCAGAAAAAAAACTACGGTCTATTACCTGACGCTGGACGAGAGCGACGCGCAGATGAAAGCGGGGGGCAGCTGGAGCACGGTGCAGGTTACCGCAACATTTCCTACAGGAAGGAGATCATCGATTGGCTCGAGCAATGCATGAAGGAGGCGGCGGACTTGCCGATCCTTCGGGAGTCGATCAAGCAGTACCGGATATTGATTCAAAAACTTACGGGACAGATGACGGAAGACAAAATGAAAGCTGAGATTCATGACTTGATCGCGAAGAATTATGAGGCTGCGCGGCTGTTGGCGGGGAATCTGGAGTCGGTGAAATGGAAAGGGGTGACGGGCTACTTACTTGGATAAGATTGCGGAGATGGTGATGGAAATATGCCCGAAGCTCACGAAGGTGGATGGTTGGGAGGTGGAAGTGTTTCAGCGGGACAGGAACGCTGTGGGTCTCAGCATTCGCCACAATAGCTGGGGAGCCAAAAATTGGGCATCACGATTTAGACTTGCGCCTTTGGTCGTTCAATACCTTTGAGCACAATGCTATTGTGGGGATACAAGCGAATTATCGCACATGGGGATCGATCTGCTGTACATTCCAAATTGAGGTCTTTGCCTGAGTTTGCGGGAGTGATGGAGGAGTAGTGGTGGGCCTATTACGAATATGTTCGAGAACTCTTCGGACCACGTGGGATTGATGGTCTCTTTGGGGCGAATGGTAATGAAAAAAATCCTCGGGCTGGGGAGGTGGCTGATCGGTTGATTCGGTTGGCTGCGGCTTGCAAGAACCGCTTTCTGAGATGAAGCGGTTGGGGTAGAGATAGCGGGGCTTGTTTTGGGGGGATTTGCTGGGTGCTGCGGAATGCCGTTTGCCAACTCTGGGACGTGCTGCTGGTTAGGATTGTGAGCGACGACCATTTGATGCCGACGCCTCTTGGGGTGGGTCTTGCTCAGCTTCGCGAAAGTTTATCTTTGTAGCATGGAGATCAATGGACAGTCCTGCGGCAAATGAAGGATTTCAACGAAGCCCGTCTCGAAAAAGCGTTCATCGACGCCAGGGGTGGGGATAGCGCATGTGGCTGCAGGGATACCATCCTGCGGGCACCAGACGAGTGCTGCTGAAGGATGACTTGCGTTTGTTCCTGCGGTCTGCCTATGGTGATGAGGCCTTACGGAGTCTGAAGTCGCGTCGATCATCCGGGAGTTGGAGCGGTTGCCTGCGAGTGACCTGTACGGGAGCAACAAGGTGATCATGAACAGGTCTGCAATGAGTTTGACTTCAAGCGTGAGGACCCGAAAAGCGAAGGACACGCTTCATTTGGTGCATTTGCCCAAGGCGACTTTGCAATCTTGCGGCCGAGGAGCTGGACGAGGAGGATATGAGAGGATGAAACGCCTGGCGCCAGGTCAAAGCACAGCAGCCGGCAAGACCCGAATGTCTATACTTTCGTGACGCAGATGAAGATTGTGGGGCAGGGTGATCCGCGCATCCGGATGGCATCCTCTACATCAATGGGTTGCCGCTGGTGGTGATCGAGTTCAAGTCGGCTGTGCAGGAGGAGGTGACGATTCATGAAGCCTACGTGCAACTGACGACGCGGTACCGGCAGGACATCCCTGAGCTGTTCAAATGCAAATGCTTCTGCATCATCAGCGATGGGGTGAACAACAAAGGCGGCAGGCTCCTTTTTCGCGCCCTACGATTTCTTCTATGCTTGGCGGAAGGTGGAGGGGCATGAGCAACAGCCTACGGGCTGGGATCGATACGCTGCATGCGCTGGTGCATGGGATGCTGGCGCCAAAAGCGGCTTTGCGACATTAATGCAGATTTTGTCTATCTGCGGACATCCGCAGGACGAGAAGACGTTGTGCCGGTATCCGCAATATTGTACTGCGCCGGAAGCTGTGCGAGAACATCCTGCAGCACAGGCGGCCGCATGGCGATGGCAAGGAGGGACTATTCAGGGCGACAGGTTGCGGCAAGAGTTATACCATGCTGTTCCTGACGGCAGTTGCTGATGCGGAGCCCCGACCTGGGCAACCCACGATCGTATTGATCACGGACCGCACCGACCTGGATGGACAACTCTCTGAGCAGTTCACGAATGCGAAGACCTATATCGGTGACCGAAATTGGAAGGTAGTGAGCGTGGAGAGCCACCGCGCACACCTGCAGGAAGGAACTGTTGCGGGAGCGCAAAAGCGGGGGCGTGTTCCTGACGACGATCCACAAATTCACGGAGGACAGCGCAGCTGCTCACGGACCGCAACAATGTGGTGTGCATCGGGGCCAGAGGCGCACCGGAGTCAGGTGAACCTGGAGCAAGAGTGAGGAGTGAGTGCGGCTGGTGTGCAGAAGACTTATGGATTTGCAAAATACCTGCACGACTCGCTGCCCAATGCCGACTTTATGTGGGTTTCACAGGCACACCGATCGATGCCACACTGGACGTGTTTGGAAAGGTGGTGGATACCTATACCATGACGGAATCTGTGCGTGACGAGATCACGGTGCGCATCGTGCATGAGGGCGGGCGGCGAAGATATTGCTGGAGGATGCGAAGCTCCACGAAATCGAGGCGTATTACCAACGCTGTGCGGAGGAGGAACGAACAGTACCAAATCGAGGAAAGCAAGCGGGCGATGGCGCAGATGCGGGTGATCATCGGCGATCGAGAAACGGCTGCGTGCGGTGGCGGCGGATTTTATCAGCGCATTATGAGCGGCGGATTGCGGAGGAGCGTCGGTGAAGGCAAGGCGATGTTTGTGCAGCAGCAGAGATCGCCTATGCGCTGTGGAAAATCGTGGCCCTGCGGCCGGAATGGCTAGAAGTGCGTGCTTTGCGAGGAGGCCGACCTGACGGATCAGGAGAAGGAGCTCAAGCCGATGGGCGCATCAAGCTGATCATGACCCGTGGACAGGACGATGCGCCGGAGCTGTATGCCCTGCTGGGCAGCAAGAATGCCTGGAACTGGATCGTCAGTTCAAAATGCGAAGTCAACTTCAGGTGCTATCGTGGTGGACGTGACGGGATTCGATGCCGTTTCTGGATACGATCATCGACAAACCGATCGAGCGCCTGATGATAGGAACGATCTGCAGGTCAACCGCACCCTATACTGGCAAGGACAAAGGAGCTTGCAGTGGTGGACTATATCCAGGGATCAAAGTCGCAGATGGGCAAAGGCCTTGGCGCATTACAACAATGCGGACCGGGATGTATTCGAGGATTTGCGGGCTTCGCTGGTGATCGTCCGGGATCACCTGGACTTGCTGGCGCGTATCTTCCACAAGTTCGACACTGCTGACCGTATTTCCACGGACAACCCATGGAGCAGTTGCATTGCTTGAACATGGCGGCTGAATTTGTGCAGGTGACGCAGGAACTTGAGCGGCGGTACATGTACCTGGTGAAGCGGCTGAAGGCGTCCTACGACATCTGTTCGGGGAGCGGGTCGCTCACGCAGGAGGAACGGGATCACGTGCATTTCTACCTGGCTGTTCGGTCGATCCTGTTCAAGCTGAATGATATTAACGGGTGACGAGGCGCCGGATACCCCACGCAGATGAATGCGCGGGTGCAGTCGATGATCAGTGAGGCGCTGCGCAGCGAGGGCATCCAGGAGATTCTGAAACTCGGGGACGATCAGGTGAAGGAGCTGGACCTGTTTGATGAGGATTACCTTGCCAAGATTGCGAAGCTGAAGCTGCCGAACACCAAGATCAAGTTGCTCCAAAAGCTGCTGGCCAAGGCGATCAGCGAATTCAAGAAGGTGAACCGGATGGCGGGGATCGACTTCAGTAAGAAGATGAAGGCGCTGGTGGACCGGTACAATGACCGGAAGGAGGGCGATGTCTTGCGCAGCGAGGTGTTGGAGGATTTCACGGAGGAGATTCTGGACTTGATGGAGGCGCTGCGCAGGGAGATGGGGTCCTTCGGCGACTTGGGAATCGACTTCGAGGAGAAGGCATTTTATGATATCCTGAAGTCTCTGGCAAGAAAATATGAGTTTGACTATCCGGAGGACAAACTGATCCACCTGTCGCGTGGTGAAGAAGGTGGTGGACGACAGGCGAAGTACACGGATTGGAGCCGCCGGGACGATATCAAGGCGGAATTGAAGGCGGATTTGATCATTTTGCTCGCAGAGAATGATTATCCGCCAATCATTTCAGGATGAGGTGTACAAGGAGATCTTTGAGCAGGCGGAGAATTTTAAGAAAGAGGAGGATAGGGTGCTCCGCCGATTTTGGTGGAACGTCGTTTGCCAACCTTTTTCCTGACTGCCTGTTAAGGTTGGCCAACGACATTCGAATCTTCTAGTTGACGCTACTTTCTTGAATCATGAATAAGGGTCCTGCCCACTCCATGTGTTGTCACAGTACCATGAACTTGGTCAAATTTTGGTTGGGGCTACTCTTGTGGGGGCCGTTGCTCGGTTGGGGGCAGGGGAAGGTGCGTGGGGTGCCGGTGGTTGTTTCGGTGTTCAATGAGGCGACGGCGATTCCCTTCACGCGGTTGCTGACGGTGCCGGTGCATCCTGGGATGCAGGTGGGGACGGATTGGGATTACAAGGCTGGGACGCATGGGAGGTTGTTCCAAACGGCGAACCTGAGCTATTATTACCATGCGCAGCTCAATCAGGGAATCGGGGCGCATTCGGAGCTGGGGTACGAATACCGATGGCGGTTCGGGCTGGTGACGGGGGCGCTGCTTGGCCTGGGGTACATGCATACCTTGGCGACGACGAAGGAGTATGCATTTCAGGATGGCCAATATGTGGAACGCAATGATGGGGGAAATTCCCGGCTTTATCCTTCGCTGTCGCTGGATGTGGGGTATTGCTTGCGGAGGGCGGATGTGCTGAGCCCCAAGGTGTTTCTCCGGTATCAAGCTTGGGCGGAATTCCCGTATTCGCCGGGGTTCATTCCGGTGATGACGCATGTGAATTTGCATCTTGGGATGAGGTTTTTTCTGGTAAAATCAAGGAAACAAAATGAAAAGAATTAGCCCGCTGCTGCTCCTGTTGGTGTTGCTGGTTTCCTGCCGGAAGCCGGAGGACTTGATGCCTGAGTATTATGAATGCAATTTGGGGTTTGCGGACTCTAGCGCTGTGCATCCGAATCATGCTGCCTATCAAGGGCGCTTGGACGAGATGACTGCAAACGGCGTGGTGGGCGTGAGCATGGCGGTGCATGACAATACGCGTGGTATGTGGCTGGGGACAAGCGGGAAGGCGGATTTGCACAATGACGTTGCGATGAAGCCTTGCACGATTCTGCGTATGGGGTCCACGGTGAAAATGTTCACGGCGACGGTGGTGCTGATGCTGGTGGAGGAGGGGAGGTTGAGTTTGGATGACCGGCTTTCGGAGCATTTGCAGGGAGAATTCATGGAGAAGATCAAGCAGGCAGATGTCGCTACGATCCGGCAGTTGTTGCGGCACAGCAGCGGCATCTACAACTACATCCAAAACTTGGAATTTCAGACGGCTTCACTCAATGACCTGATTCGCCCCTGGGAGGCGGAGGACCTGCTGCAATATGCTTATGGGAAGGAGCCGTATTTCGCGCCGGGCAGTGATGTGTCGTATTCAAATACGAATTACATCCTGCTGGGATTGCTGATCGAACACTTGGAAGGGAAGCCCCTGCATGAGGTTTTCGATGAACGAATATTTGCGCCGCTGGGTCTGATGGACACACAATTTGCGGGCAAAAATCCGGTGCCTGAAGGCATTGCGCGAGGGTATATTGACATTTACAGCAACCTTCAGGTGATTGAAGGGACGTATTACAGTGGCTGGGATTATTATACGGCGGATGGTGGGCTGATTTCCACGCCTTATGATCTGAATGTCTTCTTCCGGGCATTGATGCAGGGGCAGTTGTTGAGCGGAACTTCATTGGACGAAATGCTGGATTGGCAGGTTCCGAGCGTGCAGGATCCTGGCTTCTATGAGATTGCCTACGGAATGGGGATTTTCCGGATGACGACGGAGCGTGGCCTCTGCTACTTCCACAGCGGCGATGCGATCGGGTATTATGCGAACATGATGTATTTCCCGGAGGACAGTACGACGATTGTGTATGCGGTGAACAGCAATTATGGGTTGATCGATGAGTTTGTGTCTTCGAAGGTGGCGATTGGGAAATTAGTTGCAAGGTGATAGGGGGTAGTGGATAGTTGATAGTTAATAGTTGATAGGGGATCGTTGATGGCTGGTGGGGTTCTTTGGGATTTAGGGGTTGTTTCATTGGAGTGCGGAACAATTTGAGGTCGTACAAGTGGATTTGGTGTTGCTTTTGAGGCAGATTTTGGCGTTTTGGGGGCAATTTTTAGGTTTCCGGATGGGCGCGGTTTTTCATGGAATGAACCAACTTGAGGTGTTACTGTTTGCGCTAGATGTTTCCCTTCGACAGGCTCAGGGCGGCGCTCCGCTCCCCGTCTTCGTCGGGACAAGCAACATGACAAGAAAAAAATCCAGCCCCGCCTATCCGCAGTTGGATAGGGGGGCTGTACCGTCGCACAAAAAAACCACAAAAAAGACTTCTAGCAACTCCGGGGCTATCGCCATCCGCCGCCTAGCGCTTGGTAGGCGGTCACCATCGCGGTGAATTGTTGCTTCTTGGTATCAACGAGTTCAAATTTGGAGCGGAGGGCGTCCCGCTGTGTGAGCAGGACTTCCATGTAGTCGGCGCGGGCGGACTTGAACAGGATGGACGAGATGTCAATGCTCTGCGTCAATGCCGTCACTTCTTGCGTCTTGAGCTGATAGGTGTTCTCGAGGTTGTCGATGTTGGTCAGCTGATTGTACACCTCGATGTAGGCATTGAGCAGGGTGCGCTCGTACTCGTACACGGCCTGGATCTGCTGCGCGTTGGCGTTGAGGTAGTTGGCCTTGATGGCGTTCCTGTTGATGAGGGGTGCCGCAAGGTCTCCTGCAAGGCCGAGGAGGATGGACTCGGGCATCTTCACGAGGTAGGCGGGGTTGAAGGCCTGCAAACCTGTGGCGGCGGAGATGGCGAGGCGGGGTAGAAATTGGCTTTGGCGACCTTGACGTCGAGCTTGGCGGCTGCGAGGTTGTACTCGGCTTGCCGGACATCGGGGCGGTTGGCCAATAGCTGCGAGGGAAGCCCGGTGCGAATCTGCTTGGGGAGCATGGCATTGAAGTCCCCTGTGGCCCGCAATACAGGCTGCGGATAACGACCGACGAGGAAATTGATCCGGTTCTCGGCCTCTACGATCTCCTGGAGGATGCCGAATTTGAGGCTTTTGGTGTGGAGAACTTCTGCTCAAATCGACGCACAGCCAATTCGGTGACACGGGCGCTTTGCTTTTCCAGTCGCACAATCTCCAAGGCATTGCTCTGGATGTCAATGTTTTGCTGGAGGATGGTCAGCTGATTGTCCAGTGCCAGCAATTCATAATAGGCGTCCGCAATCTCGGCGACGAGGTGGGTGACGAGGAAGTTCTTGCCTTCCATGCTGCCGAGGTAGCGTTGTATTGCGGCATCCCGGGCGTTTCGGAGTTTGCGCCAGATGTCAATTTCCCATGATGCATTCACACCGAGTCCCATATTGGGCAGGGGATCGGGCGTGTCGCGGCCGGGGCGAATCTGGGTGGTCGCTTCCATGGCACCGATGTTGGTGTAGCGTGGAGTTTTCGTGACATCTGCGCCTGCGAATCCGGACACAAAGGGGAGGTATTCCCCTTTGCGTGCCTGGATTTCATTGCGGGAGATGTTGATTTCCTGCATGAAAATGTTGAGCTCTTGGTTGTTGGCCAATGCGCTGTCGATCAATGCAGTGAGGTAGGGATCGCCGAAGAACTCTCGCCAGTTCATGGTGGCGGAATTGGTGGTGTCGGCGGAGGCGGTGACGTATTTGTTGGGGGTGGCTCGGCGCTCGGCGCGTTGCGTGACTGTGGGGATGCAGCCGGGGAGCGTGAGGAGCAGGGTGAGTGCGAGTGTGAGTGCGAGGGTGGCTGTGCGGCGCTTACGCCCTCTCGCGTCATCCTGAGCCGCTTTCAGCGGCGAAGGATCTTGCGGGTCGTGGATGCGGGGGTGGGCGAGCATTGTGGTAGCCGCTTGTGCTAGATCCTTCGGCCGATGCTCGGCCTCAGGATGACGTGTTGGGAAATGGGCCTCCCCGATTGCATCGGGACAGGCAGGATGACGTGCTGGGGAATGGGCCTCCCCGATTGTATCGGGACAGGCAGCATGACGTGCGTGCTTGTAAACGCCGTTCCGATTCATATTATGCATGCGCATGGTCTTGTCCTCCTTTTTCTTCTTGTTCCAGGTGGTTTTGATCTTCCTTGGGTTCGATCTCCTCGGTGAGGGGATTGTCGCGCTCGTCGCGGATGAGTTTGCGGCCGCTGGCGATGGTGCCGAAGATGTAGTAGAGGCCGGGGACGATGATGACGCCGAAGACGGTGCCAAAGGCCATGCCGCCGAGGGCGGATGCTCCGATGGTGCGGTTGCCGATGGCGCCGGGGCCGCTGGAAATGACCAAGGGGATCAAGCCGGCGATGAAGGCCAAGGAGGTCATCAAAATGGGTCGGAAACGGACCCTTGCGCCCTCGATGGCTGCCTCCAAGACGGTGAAGCCTTGGTTGTGCTTCTGGACTGCGAATTCGACGATCAGGACAGCATTCTTGCCCAATAGACCGACGAGCATGACGAGGCCGACTTGTGCATAAATGTCGTTGGCGAGGCCCATGGATTTGATGAGCATGAAGGAGCCGAAGACACCTGCGGGGAGCGATAGTACCACTGCCATCGGGATGATGAAGCTCTCGTATTGTGCGGCCAAGACGAGGTAAACGAAGGCCAAGACGACGAGGAAGATGACGATGGCTTCATTCCCACGGCGTACCTCGTCAAAGCTCAGGTTGGCCCAGTCGATGTCGTAGCCGCGTGGTAGCGTTTTGGCCACATCCTCAACGGCTTTGATGGCCTCGCCGGAGCTGAATCCTTTGGCGGGTGCGCCCCGGATGGCGGCGGTATTGTACATATTGTAACGGTTGATCTCGTTGGCGCCCTGCTTCTTGTGGACCTTCATGAAGGCCGAGAAGGGTACCATTTCGCCGTGGTCGTTCTTGCAATACAAGTTCAGCAAGTCGGTGGGTAGGCGGCGGAATTTGGGATCGGCTTGAACGAATACCTTGAAGAAGCGTTCGTATTTGATGAAGCCAAGTTCATAGGTGCTACCCACGAAGATGGAGAGGGTGTTCATGGCATTGCCAATCGTAACGCCCTTTTGCATAGCGACTTGGTTGTCGAACTCGATTTCGTATTGCGGATAGTTTGCGCTGAAGAATGTGAAGAGCCCGGTGAGTTCCTTGCGTTCGCCCAATTTCTCCATGAACTCATTTTTCACCTTTTCCAGCTCGTCGTAGTTGCCGGAATTCGTCTTGTCAAGCAACTGCAAGGAGAAACCGCCCGCTGCGCCATAGCCGGGAACTGCCGGCGGCTCGAAGAATTCGATGGTCGCGCCGGGGATTTCCTTGGCGACTGCTTCGAGGTCGTAGATGATTTCCGGCACAGTCTTGTCGCGTTCGTCCCAAGCCTTGAGGTTGATGAGGCAGGTGCCTGCATTGGAACCCCGACCCTCGGTGAGTACCTCGTAACCTGCTATGGAGGAGACAGATTGGACGCTTGGGATTTTCTCAATGATGAGTTCCTGGAGTTGCCGGGAGATGTCGTTCGTGCGCTCAAGCGTGGAGCCGGGAGGGGTCTGGATGATGGCGTAAATCATGCCTTGGTCCTCGCTGGGAATGAAGCCCGAAGGGAGGTTGGTGGCGATGAAATAGATGCCCACCCCAAATCCAAGCCACATGAGCAGGGTCACAAGTCTGCGGTGCGCAATGCGCTTTAGCAGGGCCACATAAACACCTGTGAGTTTTTCAAATGCGTAATTGAACCCCCCGAGGGCGCGGTTGAAGATGTTCTTCTTCTTGGGCTTGCCGTGGTTGTTCTTGAGGATCATCGCGCAGAGCACAGGCGTCAGGGTCAATGCCACAAGCCCCGAAAGCACGATGGAGCTCGCCATGGTGATGGAAAACTGCCGATAGAACACACCGACCGGACCGGACATGAAGGCAACAGGAATGAACACCGCTGTCATCAGCAAAGTGATCGCAATGACAGCACCGCTGATTTCGCCCAGTACGAGCCGCACCGCCACATAGGGTGAGACGTGCATTTCCTCCATCTTCGCATGCACCGCCTCCACGACCACAATCGCATCGTCCACCACAATCCCGATCGCCAATACGAGGGCAAAGAGGGTGATCATATTGATGGTGAGGCCAAATATGGACATGAAGAGGAAGGCTCCGATCAAGGAAATGGGCACCGCAAGCGTGGGAATCAGCGTGGACCGCCAATCGCCGAGGAAGAGGAAGACGACCAATGCCACGAGGATAAAGGCATCCCTGAGGGTATGGACGACGTTTTCGGTAGAGGCATCGAGGAATTTCGACACGTCATAGCTGATCTCGTACTCCATGCCGGGCGGGAAGGATTTTTTCATCTCCTCGAGCTTTTCCTTGACGGATTCGATGACCGCCGTGGCATTGGAGCCATAGGTCTGCTTGAGGACGATGGCCGCCGATGGGTGCCCGTTGAGGTTGGAGTAGATGTCGTAATATTCGCTGCCGAGTGCGACCGTGGCGACGTCCTTGAGGCGGAGCAATTCACCGTCAGAGCTGGATCGGATGATGACATTTTCGTACTCCTCCG
Organism: Bacteroidia bacterium; assembly: GCA_046329055.1. Lineage (GTDB taxonomy): Bacteria > Bacteroidota > Bacteroidia > J057 > JADKCL01 > JADKCL01. The sequence continues at coordinate 4,913 of JAXLVK010000019.1, read as the reverse complement.
GCTTGCTGTAACGGTCGGCGTAAGTGAGCACATACTCAAGGGCTTCCGCCTGCACGCCGTCCCCGCGCCCAATCCGACCCGCCTTGCCGATGATGCTTTGGTCGTTCAGCGCCTCCATGACCTCGTCGGGGGAGATGTTGTAAGCCCGCATGCGGTCGGGATTGAGCCAAATCCGCATGGCGTACTGCCGGCTGCCGAGGATGCGCGCCTGCCCGATGCCGTTGATCCGCTGCAACTCGGGAATCATATTGACCCCGGCGTAGTTGAAGAGGAATTTCATGTTGGCGTTGGGATCCTTGCTGTACAGGTTCACGTACATGAGCATGGACGGGATGACAGGGGTGATGATCACGCCCTCGCGCTGCACGAGTGGTGGGAGACGGTTGCGGACCTGCTCCACGCGGTTGGAAACCTGGACGAGGGCCTGGTTGATGTCCGTGCCCAGGTTGAAGAGAATCTGGACGTTGGCCTCGCCTGCGCTCGTGGCGTCGGAGGTCATGTAGCGCATGCCCCAGGTGCCATTGATGGCTTGTTCCAGGGGGATGATGACGGATTCTGTCAGGGTCTTGGCGCTCGCGCCGGGGTAGGAGGCGGAGACCATCACCATCGGCGGTGCGATGTTCGGGAACTGCGAAGTGGGCAGTGTCTCGATGGAAAGCACCCCTAGGAAGACGATGACTATTGAGAGCACGATGGCGAGCACCGGGCGTTTGATAAATTTTGCGAACATGTTCTTGTTCAGATCATTGTTGAAAGGAACTTGTATTGTGTTTCAGGTGTGTCATGTCGAGCGGAGTCCGCCGAGGCGGAGTCGAGACATCTAGCATGGACAGTAACACGCTTGCTGTGTGCGCTAGATGTCTCGGCTACGCTCGACATGACAAGTGTAAAGGCTCGACATGACATGTGTGGTTATTCTACATAAACCTGCAGGTGGTGCATGACTTCCTCGGGTTTCTTGAACTCGTAGGTGATCTTGTCGTTGTCGCGGACCTTGCGGATGCCTTCGAGGAGGATGCGATCGCCGGATTTGATGCCCTTGGAGATGACGTAGAGGTCGGGCATTTCTGCTTGGACTTCAACCTCTTGCTGATGCACGACGTTGTCCTTGTCCACGACGAAGACGTATTTCTTTTCGAGGACTTCAAATGTTGCCTTTTGGGGTACGAGCAATGCGCCTTTCATGGGGACTTCCATGAGGATGTTGCCGGTTTCACCGTGGCGGAGCAGCCCTTTGGGATTCGGGAAAGTCGCCCTGAATGCAATGGTGCCCGTTTCATTGTTGAAGTCGCTTTCGATGGTGGAGACCACGCCGGGGAATTCGAATATCTGCTGATTGGCCATCTTCAGTTCGACCTTTGTGAGGCTGTCCTGCTTGCTGTTCATCTTGTACTCAAGGTATTCCTTCTCCGGGACATTGAAATAGACCCACATCTTGCTGTTGTCGGAGAGCGTGGTGAGGAGGTCGCCCTCGTCCACGAGGCTGCCTTGCCGCACTTGGAGGCGGTCCATGATGCCGTCAAATGGGGCGCTGAGTTGGGTGAATCCGAGGTTGACCTGGGCGAGGGAAAGCTCTGCCTTGGCCTTGTCCAATTTCGCTTTTGCGAGCGCCAATTCGTTGGGAGCGACCACGTTGCTGTCCGCGAGGCGCTTGGTATTCTTGTATTCGATTTCCGCAAAGTCGGCCTCGGCTTGCGCCCGTTGTTGCTCGGCTTCGTAGAACTTGGGCATGATTTGGAACATCTTCTGCCCGACGTGGATGTATTGGCCCTCATCGACAAAAATGTCTTGGATATAGCCCTTTTCCAGGGCGCGGAGTTCGATGTGTCGGATGGCCCGAATTTGGCAGACGTACTCCCGGATGATGGAAGTGTCCATGACTGCGGGACTTGTTGCGACGTATTTTACGGTCTCCTCGATTTCTGCTTCATGGGATGCGCAGCTAGGAAGAAAAGCAGCAAGCGCCATCCCGAGCAGGAAGCCCGTGGTTTTTGTGATCAAATTCATGACGGTATTGAAAAATTGATTGATGAAATCAAAGCCTAGGAGGTAGGCGCAAGCGATTCATCACGAGCGAGTTGCAAGTGGGCATAGTTGTCCCAGTGCAGGTGCGACGATACCTCCGAAATTGGATGGGATTTGTTCAGGTCAGCCTTGGAAATGGCTTAAATGAGGAAAGTGCAGAGGACGAGGTGGCGTCGCTGCACAGGACCGCAATTTGCGGTATCCCAGAGGGGGAATTTGTGAACTTCCAGATCGGCAATAGGATTGAGCATGAGGATGCTCAAGAGCATCCTCATGTCGATATTGGCGAGTTCTGGACTTTTTTGGTGATTCGTTTCAAGGTCTTCCTCGATTTCCTCGAACGCCAGGAATTTCAGGTGTTCAGTGGCGCATCCATGTGCCGGGGCGGCAGGGTGGATGGCGATTTCGGAAGGCGAATGAATTCGATTGACTTTGGCAGCTCCGCCATTCCCCGCCAAGCTCGCAAGCGGGATGGTGTTCCCGATCAGGAGGCAAAGGAAGAGGAAGTATCGGAGCAGTGCTTTCATCGATTTAGACAAAGGTACGAGGGTGGTTGGGATTAGGATGTGTGGCGAATCATTAAATTTTCTTAACGCAGCGATAGGGGAAAGTTGATAGTTGATAGATGACAGTTGATAGATGATAGTTGACAGTTGATAGTTGATAGCGCGCATTGAACTGAGTTGAGGGTTTGATGTTCCTCGAGCATTGGTTGCTGGTATTTTTGGGGTGGGATATTGCGTTGGGGTGGCTCTGTGGCGGTTGGGAGGTTGCGGTTGGGGACTTTTATTATGGTTGGAAGAATGTTGGGTGTCCTTGGGGGATTTCGGTCTCAGCATTGTATCTTGTGGTATGAAGCGATCCATGATCACTCTGCTGCTCCTGCTTGTGGTATCCTTGACCGGATTGGCTCAGGGCTATTTGCAGATTGTCCGGCCTGGCGTGGAGTGGGATGTGATGCATGGCGGGCCGGAGATTTGTTGGCTCACGGGCGGGGATCGCTATTATTTCAATGGGATACGGTGATTGCCAGCACCTATGCGCAGGTTTGGGCTTGGCATGTGCTTCCTGTGAATCCTGGACCGTATTGTCCGCCATTTTTTGTGGATACTTCGACGACCTACTTGGCGGATTTCATCCGGGAGGATACGGTGGCGCAGCAGGTGTTCAAGTACGATGGCATCGCTCAGGGCGAGGTTTTGCTGGCGATTTAGCCACTGCCGGGGATACTTTCGCAATGACCTATCCAAGTTCCTCGGGACCGGTGATCGTGGACAGCGTGAGGACGGAGTTGCTGCTGAATGGTGCGACGGTGCGGCGTTTTTTCCTGAACAATGGGGAAAGCTATGCGGAGTCGATTGGCGGGACGCAGGGAATGCACAACCTGATGTTTCAAGGGCCGGGTGTCTGGGAGGAGCCGGGATGTATCCGTGAGAATGGGGTTCAGCTCTGGGGCGCGACTTGTCTTGGGTTGGTGGGAGTGGAGGATGCGCTGCTTGCCGCGAAGCCGTGGAGGTTGGTTCCGTCGGGCGCGGGCAAGATGCGGGTGCAGGGGCCTAATGGGAAGGTGGGCAGCCTCCTGCTCAGTGACGCGGTGGGCCGATTGGTGACGCAGGCGCAGGTGCGGCCGGGGGATGAACTGCCGGTGCCAAGTGGATTGCTCGTGTGGAGCATTCAGTGGGAGGGGGCATTGGCGGGAGGGAAGGCCCTGATGCACGATTGATGGGCGAGGTAGTTTCCCAAACTCTCAGAAAATCTTCCGATGGATCAGAATATCAGGGCATTCACTTGCCGCGGTCACTTGCATTTCTAATTTCGTGAAACACGTCCCTGCGATGTCCGCAAAGGACTGATGGTTCATTGATTAGAAATTTTTCCAAAAGCACATGAAAAGAAATCTTCTGTTTGCCGCCCTGTTTGGAGTGGCTTCATTCCTGATCCTGCCCGGTTGCGGCGGCGAAAAAGCCAAGGAAGGCGATGCCAAGACCACCGAGTCTGGAACCACTGGCGATAGCAAGGTGGATGCTGCCGGCGATCCGAATGCTGGGAAATACGATCCCTCCGGCACCTATACCCTGAGCAAGGACGATGGCACTGAGGCAACCCTGACGGTGAAAAAGTCCGGGCAGACCTATTCCTACTCCCTCTCCGCCCACGTGGGCAATGCCGCCGAGATGGAGCGCTCCGCCAACATGTCCTTGGTCGCCGATCAGGAGTACGAGGACAATGACGATGCCTGCATCATCTCCTTTCAATTCGACAAGGATGGCTGCCGCTTGAGCTACATTTCGAGCTTCGAAGGCTGCGGCGAGGTGGACTGCGCTGGGAATTATGTAAGAGAACTCTGATTATTAGATGGATGGATCACGGCAGGTGCCTGCTGTGATCCATCATTTGATGGAGAATTCGGACAATTTCCACTTCGCCATTAGCAATCCGATAGAATACGACATGCTTGCCGAAGGAGCGTGAACGGCAGCCGGGGAACAACTCGTCTCTGGAGCGACATTGGCTACAATCTGGATGGTAGCCAATGATGTTCAATGTCGTGTCGATCAGATGGTAGTAACGCTCGAATTGGAGTTGACCCCATTTCTCAAGGGTGTATTGAAGGATATTCTCGATATCCTTGGCTGCAGGTTTGGATAGCTTGTACAACAATCGTTCAGTCTTTGCTATGGGCGTTGAGCACGTTTTTGCGGATGTCCTCCAAGCTTTCTTGGCTGAATTCTCCACGATCCAAGGAAGCAAGGCCAATCGAAAGTTCCCGCTTCAGTTGTTGCGTTTTCAACTCTTTCTCCAGGTCATGGTCCTTCAGTAGGCGTAGGGCCTCCCTGATGACCTCACTGGCATTGCTGTACATGCCGGTCGCAACCTTTGCTTGAATC
>JAXLVK010000186.1:0-2395 GCA_046329055.1 Bacteroidia bacterium | reverse complement strand
AAGCTCGCCGTCGAGGTAGTTGGGGTTGACCGTCTGTGCGCGGCCAGAGGCCCATCCGCAGATCAGCAGGGTGAGGGCAAGGCTCCAACGGAGGATGGTTGTTTTCATAGGAATCGAGTTAGGGCCGGGCAAATCGGTAAGGGGCCAGGCAGCAAGGCCAGTGACGCAGATGTTTCAGGTATGGAATGCAACGCGCTTGGCATACGCCGCCTGCCTCAAAAGCCTAGGCACGCGCAAACTCGCCCCAATCCATGGCAATTGCAAATCTAGGCGTGGAATTCTTACGGCTTGATTGGCCTTGATTTGCGGCGCGAATCGGTGTGCTTTGATCGGAATCGCGGGTCTTGGCGTTGCTGAAAATGCTGTTTCTGACGCGCTCACGCAAGGAATTCCTTGAGAAACTCGGCGTAGTCGATGAGTTCGGCGTCCTTTTCCTCCACCGTTGCATGGGCATTCACGAAATCCTGAACCCGGGCGCGCAGGTCATTGGGGAGGCGGTTGCCGCTGTGTGCGTTGAGTGCGGCGAGCAGCTCGAGGAAGATCTTCTCGCGGCGGAAGGCGGCATCCTCCATGAGGGCGGAGAAGTCCTGCCGGACCTGACCCACGCGCTGCTCCATGACCTCGAAGTCGCCGAGCCTGAGGCGGATCATCAGCTCCGCGATCGCGATGCGCAGCCGGAGCCCGGCGCCCGCCTCCTTGTAGGCTGGGTGATGCGTCGCCGCCACGATGTACTTGATCGCCTTCTTGGGGTTGCCCTTTTCCCACCATACAAAGGCCATGTTCATGTCGATGAACAATGCGTAGAAGGGCGTGTCCTTGATCTTCTCGTTCAGGCGCATCTCCTCCAGGTGCTTGATCGCCTTGTCGAGGTCCGTCTTGTAGTAGTTGATCGTGAGGGCGTTGTAGAAGAAGAAGAGGTACTTGTCCTGCAACATGCCCTCGAAGTCGAGCATGGCGCGGCCAAGCAGTTCGGCTTGCTTCAGGGATTCCTGGTATTGGCCGATCTTGTTGAGCGCATTTGCCCGGTAAGTGAGCATGAGGAGCTTGAGGTCATGCGTGTTCCGGTTGAAGAGGCCGTCCTTGTCGAACTGCTCATAGGTCGTGTGCACAAACCGCTCAAGGGTGGCGTACTGTCGCTTGTTCAGGAGGATGTTGCTGACGCTCTGGAACAGCTTGATGCGCATCATGGGGTTGTCCTTGAGGGATTCCTCGCTGGAAAACTCCTCGACCGTGTGCTGCAGCAATGCCAAGAGCTCGCCGTCACCGCCGCCCCAGGTTTGCCCGTGCTTGGTGCGGTGGATGGCGATGGACAGCAAGTCATCGAGCTCCCGCATCCGTAACAGCTTGGTCTGATTGGCTTTGCGCAGGGAGATGTAGTGATTCGGGTCGATCTCGCTGAGTTCCTGCGAAAGCTGAATGTGGTACGTGTAAGTCAGATCCAGAACATCGTATCGAAAAATCCGCTCCGCCAAGGTTTCTGCCTTCCTGAGAAACCAGAATGCCAGTTGAAAGTGTCGTCTCCCGATGTAAATCTCCACCACTGAAACAAAATGCAGGAGCTTCAACGTGTCATTATTTTCCAGCTCCAGATCCACCACACAGCGGTTGATGTCGTGGAGGAGGCGGCTCTTGAGGCGGTGGAAGGCATTCTTGCCAGTGGAGGGGTAAAGCTTGGCAAATGCTGCGTCTTCGTCGTATTCTTCCTTGGATTTGCGAATCAGGTCGAACAATTCCACGTCCTTGCGCTGGCCACTGGTGTCCACTTTCTGGATGTAGAGCTTGAAGGCTCTCACCTCTTCCTTTGTCAATAGGCGAACAGCCTCGTGGAGTGGGTTCATGTTGAAGGTGTCACAATTCTTAAAGCAAATTTAGAAAAATTTCGCGACTTTCCCTATCATTGCCGTGTAAAATCACATGAATTGCCATGAAGTGTGCACTTCCTAAAGTATTGGTTCTTGCTCTTTTTGCCATGCTGGGTCTGAGCTCCCCGGCTCAAAGCGTGCTGGGAATCGGTTCGCCGGGCATCATCGGATTGCCCGACACCACACATTTCGGAGACACCATCAATGGCATGTCTGTATGGGTCGTGAACCGAGGGGCGCTGCCTGTGGCAAACCTGCTGGTGACCCTGAACGGACTCACTTCCACACTGAGCAATCCGATCCAGTTGGGGACTCTGGATCTCACAGGGGGAATCCTCGCACCCGGCGACAGCACGGAGGTTCCCTTGGACTATTTTGTCGTCTCTCCTCAAAATTCCAATAACGGAGCTAATATCATGGTTATCTGGCCTACAGCCCCGGGATCGTCCACGGGCGATTCCACCGATGGTCCGTATTGGGTCGATGGCACCACCTTGGTCCAGCCGAGCATCGGCCGGGAGGAAGTGCGTGTT
>JAXLVK010000185.1:0-2624 GCA_046329055.1 Bacteroidia bacterium | reverse complement strand
TTTTCAGGCCACGCACAAGGTTCTTCCCATGCAAATCGCCGGAAGCCTCCCCCGAAACCACATAGATTTTCAACTGAGCTTGAGGTTCCATTGGTTAAGCGGTGCAATCGAGTGGTGTGCGGTGAGGTCGTATTCCACGGGGCAGACGCTCACATAGCCATTTTCCAATGCCCAGGTGTCGGTGTCCTGCCCCTCGTCGTCCTGCTGAAACTTGCCCGTGAGCCAGTAGTATTTCCGGCCGTAGGGATCGGTGCGTTGGTCAAACTCTTCCACCCAGCGACCGATGGCTTGACGGGTGATGCGGAAGCCCTTGATTTGGTCGAGCGGCAACTTGGGGACGTTGACATTCAGGAGGGTGCCTTGCGGCATGGTCGCATGCAGCGCCTTGCGGATGACCGCGCGAGCGACCTCCTTGGCAGCCGTGAAGTCGGCGTCATGGGAGAAATCGAGCAGGCTGAACCCGATGGACGGAATGCCTTCGATGGCTCCTTCCATGGCTGCGGACATGGTGCCGGAATAGACGACGGAGATGGAATAATTTGCCCCGTGGTTGATTCCAGAGATGAGCAGATCAGGCTTTTGCGGCATGATTACCCCAGTCGCGAGTTTCACGCAGTCCGCCGGAGTGCCCGAGCAGGACCAACCCTTGATACCCGGCTCGAATTCCTCCTCGACCAAGCGCAGGGGCTCCCCGATGGTGATCGCATGTCCCATTCCGCTCTGCGGACTGTCCGGCGCGACCACCGTCACATTGCCAAATTCCCGCGCCACAGCAGCCAAGGCTTTGATGCCCGGAGCAGTGAAGCCATCGTCGTTGCAAACCAAAATATTGGGGCGTTGCTGCATAGCCCGCAAAGATAGAAGAAGGTGGCGGATGTTTTGGAAATGGGCTATCTTTGATCCCAATGCAATCTTCCAATGGGCAGCGCAGAAAAGAGAACTCTTGCCACTGAGGCTGAATACTTCGCCTACGACTCCAGCATAGAAGGTTGGGCGGAATATTATTCTGGCGAGGTCTTCGATATGGCGGGAGGAAGCGAGCGCCACAACCGCATTTGCATGAACCTTGCCCGATTTGTGGGCAACAGGCTCGATGGCAAGCCTTGCAGAACCTATAATGGCGACTTCCGTCTCGCAATTGAAAGGGCGAATTCGTTCGTGAGGCCGGATTTCTGGGTGATCTGTGGTAAGACCGACCTCTATCCCGGCAGGGATGACACCGCCCGCAATGCGACGCTAATCATTGAAGTGCAGTCGGATTCGACAACGACATTTGACAGACGAGGCAAATGGCTGCGCTACCAGATGTTGGAAAGCATCCGAGAGTATGTCTTGATCGAGCAGGATTCCGCTCAAGTCGATATTTTCTTCAAAACCAATGAAGGGACTTGGGAATTCCAGAGCATTACCGACATGAATGCGAATGTGCCTTTCCGCTCGGTCGGGATCGAACTTCCGATGAGGGAGATTTACAAGGACTTGGAGTTTGCAGACGACGCCATGGCCTGAGATTTTCCGAGAATCCCACGACTTTTCCACAGCCACGCGGCTCAAAACCTCGGTTCTAAGCCGAATTTTATAGAATTCGCTGCGCTGACCTCCCGAAAAGCCCTGCCAAACAGCACCTTGAATCCGACTTGTGGAAAACAACTGCCTGATTGCCCGGGGCATGCTGGGTATATTGCCGCCCGATTTTTGGACATGGGGCCAATTCTTCGATCAATCAGCCCCTTATTTATTGGATTTTGGACATTTTGGAGTGAATCGCAGGTTATGAAACGATTCAATTTACTGTTGGTCACGGGCGAAAGCGGGCTGCGGGAGGTTGCTTTGAAGGCACTTTCCAAGGTACACCGCAGCAATTTCGTGTTTGAGATGCCGAACATGGCCGAGGCGACCCGCCTGCTGTCGAAACTGAACATCGACATGGCATTGATCGACCTCGACAAGGAGCCTGTGGACTTGGTGCAACTCAGCCAACGTGTGCCCAACATGCGGGTCATCGGCTTGAGCGCCGTACCAGCCCGCGTAACCGCCAAAATTAATCCTGCGATCCACCAAGTGATTGAAAAACGGGACTTTGCAGCTTCATTCTTGGCCGAACTCAAGGACCAGAAGAAGACAGGCAGCAGCCCTGCGCCCCTCAGCAAGCGTGCCCAACAAGCCCCCGCCGAATCCAAGGATTTCTCGGACTTTGCCCTGCTGAACCGCTCTGTCAAGCAGTGAACCTGCCCCCGACCTCTGTTTTCCTAGCAGTAACCTTCCTGTCATTTCACCGTTAACTAAGCTGGATTTTCGAATTCAGCCGGGAAAGAACTACCTTGGTACAAAGGACGCAAAAACCGATGTTGAGACTCAGATGGATGATCCTGATGACCGTGTTGTTGGCTGGAGGCAGCATCGCCTCCGCGCAGCAAAAGGTGTGGATCAGGTTCGCAGACAAAGGCCCTGAGCAATCGCAATGGCTTGCTCATCCGGCCGCCTACCTTTCGCAGCGTGCGCTTGATCGAAGGGTGGAATCAGGCTTGCAGCCCACATTCGCCGATGTGCCCGTGAGCGCGACCTACATCCAAGCGCTTGCTTCCAATGGTGTCCAGGTTCAAGGCCAATCTCGCTGGATCAAT
>JAXLVK010000184.1:0-2634 GCA_046329055.1 Bacteroidia bacterium | reverse complement strand
CGCGGCATCTGTGATCAAGCACCTGGTGAAGTCGGTGCCCGCATTGGACCCCACACGTGTGGAGGACCTGATCGTGGGTTGCGCAGTGCCCGAGGCTGAGCAGGGTTTGCAGATTGGTCGGATCATCTCCCTCCTTTCCTTGCCCATGAGCGTGCCGGGCATGACGATCAACCGCTACTGCGGTTCCGGCTTGGAGGCCATCGTGCTGGCAACCGCCAAAATCAAGGCTGGCATGGCGGATTGCATCATTGCGGGTGGTACCGAGAGCATGAGCCTCGTTCCGACCGTGGGTTACAAGACAGCCCTGAGCTATGACGTGGCGATCAGCCACCCGGAATGGTACTTCGGCATGGGTCAAACCGCCGAGGAGATCTTCAAGGACTACAAAATCAGCCGCGAGGATCAGGACAATTTCGCTCTGCGCAGCCACATGCGGGCTGCTGCCGCCATTGACGAAGGCAAGTTCGCCCCTGAAATCGTGCCCGTCGAGGTGATCGAGAAGACATTCGAAGGCGGCAAGGTCAAGGAGAAGAAATTCACCGTGAAGGACGATGAAGGCGTGCGCCGCGACACCACGATCGAAGGTCTCGCCAAGCTGAAGCCTGTCTTCGCTGCCAATGGCTCCGTGACCGCTGGCAACTCCTCCCAAACCAGCGATGGCGCTGCCTTCGTGTTGGTGATGAGCGAGAAAATGGTGGTGGAACTTGGTTTGCAACCCATTGCCCGCCTCGTCAGCTACAGCGCCAATGGCGTGGATCCCCGCATCATGGGCATCGGTCCCGTGGCTGCCATCCCCGCGGCACTGAAGAAGGCAGGCATGACCCTCGGCCAAATCGATCTGTTCGAACTGAATGAGGCATTTGCTGTGCAGTCCCTTGCTTGCATGCGTGAACTGGGCATCGATCCCGAGATCACCAACGTGAACGGTGGCGCGATTGCACTCGGTCACCCCCTCGCCTGCACCGGCACCAAGCTGAGCGTGCAGCTCTTCAATGAACTCCGCCGCCGTGGCAAGAAGTACGGCATTGTCAGCGCCTGCGTGGGTGGCGGACAAGGTGTGGCAGGGATCTATGAACTGCTGAACTGATTATGTAGTGACATGTCATGTCGAGTCCCGAGGGAGTCGGGAAGACATCTAGCATGAATAGTAACACGCTCGCTGTGTGCGCTAGATGTTTCGACTCCGTCCGCCAAGGCGGACTCCGCTCAACATGACAACCCGAATATTCTCAATGACTCAATTCTAAAATTCTCAATTCCAAAATAAGATGAGCACCGCAGTCGCAGCAGGATCAGCCCTCAAAGGAGGCGAGTTCCTGGTCAAGAATACCGATTTCCATACCGTCTTCATTCCCGAGGAGTGGAACGAGGAGCAACGGATGATCTCCCAAATGTGTGATGACTTCCTCGAAAAGGAGGTTTATCCGCATCTCTACGACCTGGATTCCATGCAGAATCCGGACTTGATGCCGTCCATCATCCGCAAGGCGGCCGACTTGGGTCTGCTGGGTGCGGGTTTGCCCGAGGAATACGGCGGCATGGGCCTCGATTTCCTCACACAAATGCTGCTCACAGAGCGTTTTGGTGCAGGTCATTCCTTTGCAGTCGGTTTCAGCGCACACACTGGCATCGGTACCCTGCCCACGCTGTACTTCGGTACGGATGCTCAAAAGCAGGCCTATCTGCCCAAGCTGGGTTCCGGCGAATGGCTCGCTTCCTACTGCTTGACCGAACCCGGTTCCGGCTCTGATGCCCTTGGCGCGAAGACCACTGCGGTCCTGAGCGAAGATGGCAAGCACTACATCATCAATGGCCAGAAGATTTGGATCACCAACGGTGGCTTCGCCAACCTGTTCACGGTGTTTGCCAAGCTCGACGGCACCAAGTTCACAGGCTTCCTGGTCCCTGGCGACACCCCCGGCATCAGCCGCAGCGCCGAGGCCCACAAGATGGGTATCAAGGGCAGCTCCACCCGCGAAATCTTCTTCCAGGACGTGAAAATCCCGGTCGAGAACCTGCTCGGCGAGATCGGCAAAGGCCACAAGATCGCCTTCAACATCCTCAACATCGGCCGGATCAAGTTGGCTGCAGCTGCGATTGGTGGTGGCAAGAAGGCCCTCGACGTGTCCGTGAAGTATGCCAATGACCGTCAGCAATTTGGCGTGTCCATTGGCACTTTTGGAGCGATTCAGCACAAGTTGGCTGAGATGGCCATCCGCCTCTGGGTGATGGAGTCCGCTGTTTACCGTGCGAGCTACGACATCCAGCAAAAAGAGCATGAACTCCAACAGGCTGGCGCTTCCTACGCTGACGCGCTGCTCGGCGGTGCTGAGGAATACGCGATCGAGTGCGCCCTGCTCAAGGTGCTCGGCTCCGAGGTCGTGGACTACATCGTGGACGAAGGCGTGCAAATCTTCGGTGGCAACGGCTTCAGCGCCGACTTCCCCATGGACCGCGCTTACCGTGACGCCCGCATCAACCGCATCTTCGAAGGCACCAATGAGATCAACCGCCTCCTCGGCATCGGCATGATCATGAAGCGTGCGATGGGTGGTCAACTCGACCTCCAAGGCCCGATCATGAAGATCATGAACGAGCTCACGAGCATTCCGGACTTCAGTGCAGACGAGGACA
>JAXLVK010000183.1:0-3166 GCA_046329055.1 Bacteroidia bacterium | reverse complement strand
CCAAACTGGGGTCAAGGGCATCCATTTCCGCATGGACGCGGATCAGCGGACGGCCTCCGTCGCCATCACCCTGGAGCAGGCCGATCCAGGCATCCGAGCCCTCTTTTTCGAGCAATGGCAGGAATTGGAGGCGATGTTGCATGCTGAATCTGGGGCCGAATGGACCTGGCAGGCAGAACATTACCTGGAGGACGGGCGGTGCATCAGCCGGATTTCCCGAGAGATGCATGGCCTCAGTGTCTATGACAAGACGAATTGGACGGAGCTGTTCGGCTTCCTGGAAAGCTGCATCGTGCCCCTCGATGAGATCTGGGGCATGTGCCAGGATGTATTCAAGGATTTGGCTGACTGAGGGATGCCTCAGTAGCAGAGTTCGACCTTGTCGGCAGGCACGTAATGCAGTCCTATCTCCTCCGAACGGCCGCTTTGCACATTGAATTGCACGCGGATGCAGCCGTACTTGGCCTTGAAGAATTGCACCTTGTAGCCGGGAATCTTTTCCTCGCGGATGGGATCGCCGAACCGGAACTCCATGTCCGCAGGGCGCAAGCCGAGCAGTTTGTCGCTCCATGTTCCGTCGAACTTGCCGCGGATTTCCCAGTAATCACGCCCTGTATAGGCGTAGAAGTCGTGGTTGATGAAAAACACGCCGCCGCCGCAGTTGTAGCCTTCGTCCTCCTTGGTGACACCTGTGAAACAGGGGAAGGCAGCCTGGATCTTGTCCATGGGCGAGTTGGGTTTCAGCTTGTTGATGGTGCCCTTCTTGACGTCCACGTGAATCTTGTCACAATCACCATTTTGTGCCAATGTGGCGGTTGCGCTCAATGCTGTAATCAATAGGCAGAATACGGGTAGCAATCTTGATTTCATACACTTTAATCTCTTCCAATCCTTACATTTTCTCTATCGGCTTTCACTACTCTTTGCCCCGGTTTGGAGCTTTCATCAATTGGCAATTGAAGACAAAAGCGATCAATCCGTTGCCAGATGTACGCAGTAGAATTCACTCAAATTTCAGCGAAGTTGAATCCGCCTCATAGCCACGCGCAGGATGGGCCCGAGATTCGGGTTCGCTGCACATACTCCACTACGAACATTCTGGCTATAGACTGATTTGAGGGACAAGATAGGACTTATTCACTCAAATCCAAAAAAGATTGCCCGAAAATTAGCGATTTCTCCTGCGGAAGAGGCGCTTGAGGAAGCCTTCCGGCTTGGGACGCACAGTGCGGTCGCGGTGCACGTAGAAAAAGGTACCTTCGTCGGAGATTCCCAGCGGAAACTCAGTACGGCGCAACCAATAACTGTCGGACAGCTCCTTCACAGGCAGCTTTTGCAGGTTATCGGTGAAGCTTACCCGGCTTCTGGCTACGATTTCCGCCTCTTCCTCGTGGTCACGTGTGGCGAAGTAGTCCAAGGCCATCTTGGGGATCTGCAAAAGCGTGATCTGGGTGTAGTCCCCGATGGTGTGGATGTCTAGGACCTTGAAGTAGCTGCCCCGGGGGATGGTCCAGGCACCGTAGTTTGGGAAGCTCGCGGAGTAGTTGTTCGAAATGGAGCTCACGATGTGGTAACGGCAGGTCGCTGCCAATCCACCCTCCCATTCGGATACGTCGATGAATCCCTCCTCCTCGAAGACGATGCCCTTGCGGTAAAGTCTCTTCGAGGCCTCGGTGAGGTTTGCGTCGCGGAAAAACGACTCTTGATCTCCGATCGTCATTTCGATCGCTGTGTTGATTTGGTACTTGGCCAACTCTTCTGCGTTCATGGCAATTGTGCTAGTTGAAAAAGTGATTTGGGAGTCTGTGACTGAAATGTTCATTTGAATTTCATTTTTGACAAAGCTAGTGAACGCAAACAGTGCCCGCTGGCAAATTGAACGAACGGGCCTCCCTGAAGGACGAAGTGGCAGTTTGATTGAACGAACTGGCAGAATTGGCATTTTGAGATTGGCGGATTTCAGGACGAAATGCCCCTCTCCCGCCGGTCCCGGCAAGCCATTGAAAGACGAAATGTGAGGAGATCAGCGCTTCAGATCTATGGTGCAGCTGAGGTAGGCAATGCGGCCGATGGTGGGTGAGCCGTAGGCCTCGATGTGGAGGTCACGCAGCAAGTTGCTGGCACCGAGGCGGAAGGTGGATTTCCATTCCTTGACCTCGTACATCACTTGGGCGTCCATGATGGTGTAGCTGGGCACCCATCCATCCCCGAAGCTGCTCTGCCAATGGAAGCGGTCCACCCATTTGAAATTGGCGGAGAAGCCGAGGCCCTTCCATACGTTGCGCCCGGTGAGGCCCACGTTGAATTTGTGCTTGGGGGTATTGAAGCCGGGGACGATGGGGTCGGTGAGGCCCGTGGTGTCGAGGATGGCGAGGGTGTAGTTGGTGAGGAGGGTGATGCCCTTGCCGAAGTAGAACGACGCCGAGATGGTGCCGCCGTAGCTGGAGACCTTCTGGGAGGCGTTCGTGGGAATCTGCCAGACCTGGTAGGTCTGATTGCCGGAGCTATTGGTGAGGAGGGCATTTTCGCCGCTCTCCTCCCCTGCCTGTGCGCCATTGAGCGGCTGGACGACCCGCACGTCGCCGATGAAGTTGGAGTAGATGCTGTAGTAGCCGCTGAGGTCGATGAAGAGGCGCTGCCCGAGGATGGTGCGGTAACCGACTTCGAGGGAGTTGATCTGCTCCTGTTTGAGCGGATCCAGGGTGATGGTCTCCAAGCGGCTGGGATCGATCTCGTAGGTGCTGTCGTAGTGCTCCTGGAAGTCCTGCACCGAGCTCAGGGTGTAGAGATTGTCCCATCCGTCGAGGTTGCCGCTGAGCTTGATGGGGCCGAGGTCGAGGAGGATGTACTGGTTTTGCAGGGTCGGGCTGCGGAATGCGCGCTGGGCGGCAATGCGCCAGTTGTGGGTGCGCCAAGAATAGACGGCCGAGATCCGGGGCGATACCTGCGGCTGGAAATTCTGGTTTTTGTCCAAGCGGAAGGACGCGCTGAGCTTTAGGCGATCGTCGATGAGCCGCTTGGTGGCTTGGACGTAGGCGCCGAATTCCCATTGGGAGATGTCGGCGTACTGCGCATCGGGGTCATTCTGGCCATTGGGGAGGGTGTCGCCGGAATTCAGGAGGGTGTCCCGGAAGATGGTGCCGAATGACTGCGGATCGTAGCGGCG
>JAXLVK010000182.1:0-3716 GCA_046329055.1 Bacteroidia bacterium | reverse complement strand
CCGACGATTACATCACCAAGCCCTTTGACATCCTGGAGCTGACTGCCCGCATAGAGGCATTGCTTCGCCGCACAGGAAAGCCCGCCGAAAGCACCAAATTGTTCCACGTGGGACAGGTGGAGGTCGATTTTCAGGCGCAAATGGTGCGTCGCGGCGCAGAGGAAACCGAGCTTACCCGGATGGAAAGCGAATTGTTGCGCTACCTGATCCTGAATGAAGGCAAGATCCTTACCCGTGAGCAAATCCTCGCCGATGTATGGGGGCACGACTACCTGCTGTCCATGCGCACCATCGACACGCACGTGACCCACCTGCGCAAGAAGATCGAGGAAAACCCCGCCGAACCGCGGCATATCTTGACGGTACACCGCGTCGGCTATAGGTTTCAGGTCTGAGGCATTGGGCCCGGAGCGAGCTACACTAAATCGGCTTCGAGCAAGAGTGTGTAGGTGAACCGCTTCTTCAGGTCAGCTTCGAAATTCCGGCAGATTTTCAGGAATTCTTCCTTCTTGTTCCATTCGTTGAACACCTGACAGCCTGCGCTCCACTTGCCGATGCTGGTGGTGATGCCGTTTTTGTTGGAGCCGTGGATGTTGATGCCAAACTTGCCCGTTTCCTCGGTTTTGGATGACTCGGCAACATTGTCCTTGTCGTTGTCGCGGTACACGGTGATCGGTGCGACCTGCACGAGCGCCGGGTGGTCCTCCTTGCTATGGTGGTAGCCCAGTGCCCAGGCGTCGAGGTGTTGACCGGGTTTCAGGACCGCGGCTCCGAGGTTGCTGAGCGGATGTTCCAGGTAATAGGTGCCTGGGTCGGTAGTGATGGCATAGCTGCGCATCCTTTCCTTGCCCACCCATTTGGCGTATTCGCCCAATGCATAGTCCGTATTGCCGCCCAGTTTCCCGTCGAGGTCGAGGGGGTCGCCGTCCTTGCCATAGAAGAGGTTGGCATTGAGCCACTTCTGCTTGTTGAGAGTGCTGAGGTTGGCAGGCATCTCCTTTTGTTTCCAGACCACGCAGAGCAGGTCATTGAAGACGTCCGGCACCTGTATCGTGCTGCGGATGCCGATGATGTTCATGGTGTCGAACCACTTGTAGCCCTTCTTCGCGATCGCCGCCTTGAGGGAATCAATGTTCAGTTGCATATTCCTGTGATTGGGGTGAAAAATTTCTTTACCCCGAATCTAGGCGAAAATCAGGCAGGTTGGGAACTAACGGTTGGTGACTATTCCCGCATGTGCTCACCCCAGCCCCACCAGCGGCAGCAACTCGAGCAAGTCGCGGATTTCGGGGAATCTGCCGGGGTTTTCCTTGGCTTTGGGGTTGAAGAAGACCACGTCCATGCCCACTTTGCTGCCACCCTCGATGTCCTCGGCGTAGCTGTCCCCCACGAAAAGCGCCTGTTCTGCGGGGCAATTCGCGGCATTCAAGGCGTCATGGAAGATTTGTGGATGGGGCTTCTTGTAACCGCAGGCATCCGGGGTCATGATCACATCGAAGTAATCCCTCAGGCCGGAGCACTCAAGCTTCACATCCTGAATCGGTGCAAATCCATTGGTAATCAGGTGCAAAGGATAATTCTCGGCGATCAGATCCAAGACTTCAACCGCATTTGGAAGGAGGGCCTTCTTGCGTGGGCAGATGGCCAAGAAGTCCTCGCCAATCTGCCTCATCCATTCTGCCCGAGCCACACCCAGGTCATGGAAGGCGTCCTCCCAGCGCTGATACCGCAGGGTCAGGTTGTCGATCTCGTTTTTGCGGTACCGTTCCCAGAGTCGGTGGTTGTGGCCGAGATAGATCGGATAGAAGACATCGAAAGGCATTTCCGCGCCGATGAGGGGGCGATAGGAAACCAGCAACTCTCGAATGGTTTCCTCGGCATTCGTATCATAGTCCCAGAGGGTATGGTCGAGGTCGAAGAAGATATGTGTGGGACGAAACATTCAGTGGATGAGATTCAGTATCTGCTGACCCATGACGGCGAAGATCATACTCCAGACCAGGATGCTCCCCGCCATGAATGCGAGGATCCTACCCTGCCGCCGCTCAAAGATGATGGCGATGATGGAACCGATGGGCGGGCTGATCATGGGCGGAGTGAGCAGGGCGATGCCGGGAAGCCCGAAACGAAGCCACATCCGCTTCCATTTGCGCGCCTTCCGGATGTTGAGCGGCTTGACGATGCCCTTAGCGCGGCGGCGCTCCTTTTGCCAGCGGCGGATGCGCAGCCCAAAGAGGGTGAAAAACGTCACACCGATCATGCTGCCACTCGCCAATGCGATGAAAATCTCCCAGCCCTTCATGCCGTAGGCCAGCGCCATTCCCAATGCCGGCAGCACCTTGACGGTCGCCATTCCGATCACTGAAAGCCATTCCAGAAATTCGCCCATTCAGCTACGATCCATTGCTCAGCAAATAGAACCCATCAAGCGTCGGCTTGTTCGCAAATTCTCAAGCATGCAGGAAAAATCAACCGCTGGTCTTGGAACCGTAGGCAAGGTCGCCCGCGTCACCCAGACCGGGGACAATGTAGGAGCGTGCCGTGAGTTCATTGTCCACCGCACCAACGAAGACATGGGCGTGGGGCAAATTCCGGCGGACGTAATCCAGACCTTCCTCACTCGCGATCAATCCTGCGAGGAAGAGCTTGTCCGGCACGCCATGCGCGGGTGCGATCGCCTGTGCGCAGAGCACGATGCTGCGTCCGCTTGCGATCATCGGGTCGATCAGGATCACCGTGCGGCCATCCACATTGGGCATGGCGGCGTACTCGACCTTGATCACGAAGTCATTGCCCTTGGTCTTCTGACGGTAGGCGCTGATGAAGCCGTTGTCGGCATTGTCGAAGTAATCGAGGAAGCCTTGGTGCATCGGCACCCCGGCACGCAGGATGGACACGAGCAGCGGCTGATCCTTGGGCAGCTGCATTTCCAGTTCTCCCAGCGGGGTCGTCACCTGCTTGAACTGATAGTCCATGTGCTTGCTCAACTCGTAAGCAAGGATTTGACTACAGCGGAGGAGATTCTTGCGAAACCGCATGCGATCCTGCTGGATGTGCTGCTCACGCAATTCATAGAGGAACTGGTTGAAAATCGAGTTGTCGCGGCCGACTATCGTAACTTTCTTATCCATCTTATCGGTAAAGGTAAGGCATTTTTCTCAATCATCAGGTAGGGTACAGGACGGCCTCCGAAGCCCCTGAAAAAGCCCTCGATCCCCTCGATCATGCTCCCCTCAAAGTCGAAAATGTTGTCCGTGGCGCAGGCTCTGCGAATGGCCTCGCTCAGCAGCAGGGTCATGCCGCCGCCACTAGAATGCGCAGGCGACTGGGCCGAGAAAAGGTAAAAGGACTTGCCCCCGAAGCTCCCGACCAAGGCCATGCCCTGGATCGCGCCATCGCTGCCACGCACAGCGGACAGCTTGCCCAAACCCTGCTCCAAAAGCATCGCCGCCAACCTCGGCAACAATTCCTCCTCATGCGGCTTGAGCAGCAACTTGCCCGATGCAGCATTTTCCCGCACCAGGGCCATCAGCGCATCGATGTCCGACTCCTCGGAAACCGAAAGTCCAGCCCCTTGCGCCTTGCGGACATCGTAACGGGTATCGCTCCCGAATCCTTGTTCCACCGCCTCAAATCCTCGCTCCAAATTCAAACGGTAGGTGTAGCGTGTCTTCAATTCGTACCCTGCCCAATGCCAGGGATGCGGATAGTCATAC
>JAXLVK010000181.1:0-4009 GCA_046329055.1 Bacteroidia bacterium | reverse complement strand
CCGAATCGATCCAGCAGATGAAATAGGTGCTGGACTCCTCCCCTGCTGCTCCATCTTGCTCCAGCATGAATCGCAAGCCATTCACAGTTGCATCCCGGTTGATGTTCCATTCCATATTGTCCATCAATTCCGTGGGGCAACACCTGCACTCCTCCGACTTGGGCTGCGTGTAGCTTCGGTTCATCACGGCATAGGTCACCGAGTTGCCCATGCTGTCCACCATGTTGAAACTGTCGCCCATGATATAAGGGACATTGTCGGTGATGCCAGCGGGAAAGTTGTATTCGTAGTTGTTTTGGGAGTCCTTCGGGCATTTCTCGCAGCCTGCCCACAAGAGGGCGACGCAGACAGCGAGGAGGAACATTAGCGATGATTTCTTCATAGCCTGAATATCGCTTCCAGCGGGCATCATTCCAAATTCAGTTGCAAGACCTGCTGCCGCTTCACCGCGACGTAGCCATGCTTCAGGTAAAAGCCAATTGCTCGCTCCCGGACCACATTGGATCGCACCACAACGCGCTTCATTTCAGCGAGTTCTGCGTGCAGCCTTGCTTGTTGCAGCAGCATGCCGCCCACTCCAAGACTGCGATGTGCCTCATCCACGACCAATCCGGTGATTTCGATGAACCTCCCGCTTTCGAGCCGCTGCATTTCCGTCAACTGCATCCAACCCAGCAGCCCATCTGCCCCCTCCGCTACCCATGCCCAATCGAACTCGGAGTCCAGCAGCCGTTCCAGCCGCTCATGCATCTCCGACTCCTCGCAGGCGTAGCCGAAGTGTCCGGAGAGTCGCGCCA
Source organism: Bacteroidia bacterium (assembly GCA_046329055.1). Taxonomy (GTDB): domain Bacteria; phylum Bacteroidota; class Bacteroidia; order J057; family JADKCL01; genus JADKCL01. Next base: position 3,212 of record JAXLVK010000181.1, on the reverse strand, counting down.
TCTCAGCCGCGTCCCGGAGCGTCGCAGGTCGAATGTTCACTTCCATGAGTTCTATCGTTGTTGCACCTAGCGAATATAAAAATGGGAGGGCTATTCACCCTCCCATTTTCCGGGTTGATCAGATATCCAGGATCATTTCTCCTTGTTCTTCTTCTCTTTTTCCTTCTTGCCTTTCGGCTCCTCCTTCACAGGCTCCTCGTCGGGCTTGTTGCATTCGGAGATGTACCACTCGTTTTGGTCCTGTCCCCAATAGGGCACGAGCAAAGAAGCCTTGCTCTCCTTCTCAAAGAGGGGCTTGGCCTGCTGGAAGAAAGGGAGGGCCGCCTGCTTGCCTCCGCCGAACATGGCCGGGGTCCAGAAGAGCGAAGTCCCTTGGAGGTGGTAGATGCGGGGGTTGTCGGCATTGAGCGACTTGGCCTTCTCAAGATTTTCGCGGAAGATGGCACCGTATTTTTGCCAGCGATTTTGACCATCCACAGCAAGACGGGCATTGGCGATCATGGCTCCGAGGATGTAGGTCTCGGAATTCTCGACCCCCATCTCCTTCACCTTGGCAAAGTAGGCATCCGCCTCATCCAAGACCATGTCTTTCTGTTGCATCTGATCCTCAGGAAGGGTGTAGGTGAGGATCACCTTGGAGTATCCCGCGTAGTAGTGGGCGGCCCACTGATCAGGGAATTGTCCTGCTGCCAAATCGAACTGGGCTATGGTAGCCATGAGCTCGTTGGACGGCTTGCGGGGATCCAGGTTGGGGAGGTTTTTCGCGATGGCCTCCTCAAGGGTCTGTGCCTGCAGGCTCAATCCTGTAACAGCCAGCACGGCAGCAGCGAAAAGCGACTTAACTCTGATCATTTTCATGTATTTAGAATTCATCTTTATTGAATTTCGAAAGCGAGAAAAACACCCCTGCAAAAATCGAGCGATAAATCGGCGGGATGATGGGGTAGCGCTGTGTCCCGTCGAGGCTGTAGCGGTAGCCGAGCACGTTTTTCGTATTCAGCACGTTGTCCAATCCGGCAAAGGCCACCATGAAAATCTTGCCGACCTGGCGCAGGTAAGCGCCGCTGACCGAGATGTTGTGGAAGTCCGGCGCACGATCGCCCAGGAATGTGGTCGAACTTGGGTCGTAGTAGGGACGGCCGCTGGCGTAGTTGTAGCTCGCGCTGATGCTCAGTTGGAGCTTCTCCACCCAATACTTGGTGATCACGTTCAGGTTGTGATTCGAGACATAGTCCGGTGTGGCCTCAGCGGCATAGTTTTGGTAGAGGCGCTTGGTGTCGATGTAGCTGTAGGAGATCCAGTAATCGAAGTTCTTGATGGTCTTGCGGTCACGCCAGAAGAAATCGATGCCCTGGGCATAGCCCGTCCCGCTGTTGTCCACGGTTCCGGTGATGAAGCGGAACTGATTCGGGTTGTACATCACGCTTTTCTCGCGGACAAGCTGGTCATAAAGCTTGTAATAAGCCTCCACCCGCAGGGTCCGGTCATTTTTCATCCACTGGTAATTCACCATGGAGTGGATGGCATGCTGGAAGCCGGGACGGTAGCCAAAGAGCAGGTAGGTCGTGGGAGCAAGCTGGTAGAAATAGCCTCCCGCCATGGAAATCTGGCTGTTCTCGCCTGTTTTGACCGCCAAGGAAAGGCGCGGTGCGGCATTGCCACGGTTGATGATTTTGCTATACTCGCCGCGAACGCCAAGCTTGAATCCGAGCCAGCTTTTGGGTTTCCATTGCGTTTCCAAGTAACCCGCTGCCATCGCCTCATCGAAGGTGGTGAGGAACGAGTCGAATCGCTGGATGTACCGCCAACGGGACAGCTCGGTCCCCACTTGGAAGCTCAGGCGGGGCTTGGGCAACCACATCAGCTCTCCCCTGCCCTGGACCCGGTTGTCCGTGCGGAATACCGGGAAGTCACCCCATTCGATGTCGTCGGTATTGTTACTGTAGGACAATGCCGTGAACACCTTGAGCTGAGGCTTCAGCCATTGTTGGTAGCTGGAGTTGAAGTAGGTGTTCTCGTTTTTCATCAAGAAATCGATGCTGCTGCCAGCCTCGGCAGGGTTCGGAATCTCGATGCCAATCTTGTTGTAGGTCTGGTTGAAATTCATCTTGAAGATGCCCTTGTCATCCTTGACCTTGCTCACGTAGCGGGCACTCATGCCACCTCCGGTCGGGGGCGTGAAGAAGTCCATGTTGGTATTCGCTAGCGCAAAGAAGGGAGTCAGGTTGAGGTAATAGGCATTGAATTCGAGGGAGCTGTTCTCGAATTTCTTGGCCCCAGCACCGAAAATGCCCGCCATCATCACGCCCAGGCTCACCGTGCTTTCGTCGGCGAGGTCGTTGGTGGTGAGGTCGAGGACGCTGGACATGGCCTGACCATACCGGACGCCATAGCCACCAGAGCTGAATGCGGTCCCTTTGAATTGGAAGGGGTTGAAGCGGCTGCGCTGCCCGACGCCTGGAACAGGGCTGCCGAAGGCGTTTTGGGCAACCGTGCCATCGACGATCACGGCGGTCTCGCTCACATCTCCGCCCCGCACCATGAGTCCGGTTTGGTCACCGCCGTTGCGCTGCACACCCGGCAGGGTCTGGATGGCGCCCGCGATATCGCCTTGGCCACCTGCAGTGGTCACGATGTCGATCGGGTCCAGTACCGCGACGGTGCTTTCATTGCTGGCTTCGATCATCCCCGCCGTGATCACCACGTCATTCACGGTGCTCTCGAACTCCTTCATTTTGAGAGAGAGGGCACCCGTCTCGGCTCCCACAGCGACTGGGAAATTCAAGGTATTGTAGCCCAAGAAAGTCACGACGAGGGTATCGGGTCCGGCACCTTTCGTCTTGAGTGTGAATTTTCCCGTGGAGTCGGTCACAGTTCCGATGGTCGTGCTCTTGACCATCACGCGAGCGTAGGCGATGGGCTTGCCTTTATCGTCCTTGACTGAGCCGCTGAGATTGCGCTGAGCCATGCTCCCCAATGGGAGGAAAACCAACAAGGCGATTACCAGGGAAAAGATGAGGGTAAGGCTTCTTTTCATAGACAACTTTGCAACGATTTTTATCTAGGCCGCCAAATTTCGGAATTTTTATCGAAATCCATTGGCAAAAACACCAATCAAATCGAGGCTTTTCAATGAATTGCCTCAAATCCGATTTAGATGCTGCGAATATACATCGGTTCAGATATACATATAACAATTCCGATGCAAATTT
>JAXLVK010000180.1:0-4070 GCA_046329055.1 Bacteroidia bacterium | reverse complement strand
TGGCTGTAGCGCTCGTTGAAGTTGTTGGAGGAGGTGGGGCTGGAGTAGGTCCAGTTCAGGATGAGTTCCTGGTCGTATTCGGCGACGGTGAGTTCGGGGGCGTCCGGCCCTTCAAGCAGCTCGAACTTGGCATCGAAGAGGGCCTGTGCGAGGTCGTCGGCGGTGAGGGCCTCGCAGAGCGAGCCGAGTTGCGCATTGGAGGTGTTGCGTGCCCATACTGCACCGACGATGATGTCATTGACGGCGCCGTTTTGGAGGGTGAATGGGCCTGCGGACTGGAGGAAGCGGCGGTCATTGGCGGGGTTGCCATTGCCGAGTTCGCTCCATCCGGATGCGATGCCACAAGCTCCGGGATCGCCCGAAAACATGAAGTTGACGGGATCAGAGCCATGCAGGCCGTTGCCGCCGTAGGTCATCTGCGATCCGTCCTTCCAGAAGCCGCGGAGGTAGCCGTAGTAGTGGGCCGCCACCTCGGGGTTGCCCGTGAGGCCCTCGGTGTTGTCGTAGTACATGAAGCGGCTCATGTCTTGACGGCGCCCAAACTCGTCGAGCGGGCCTTGGAAGAAGTCGATGCCAAATGCGGGCGGGTTCTCGCCGTAGCCGCCGAGGTTGCTCTCGTCATTGTTGTCGGCATTGTAGCTGTAGCCAAATCCGCGGGTGGTGTCGCATCCTACATAGTCGTCCTTGGCATAGCCGAGGTCCACGTCCGCCCAGTTGCCCATGAAGGTGTCGTGGAGGTTGGAGCCGGACTTGTTGATGACGCGGTAGCGGTAAAAGGTCATGTCGTTGATGGCATTGCTGGTGGCAAATGCGAAGGCCATCATCTGGATTTCCAATCCGATGGCAGACCCGCCCGTCTCGGTATGGACGTCGCCTTTGTCATTGATCACCCACCATATCGCCTGGTCGGGCTCACCGCCACCCTCCATGGGGCGGATGTCGGGGTAGTCGCCGTTGGCGGGGGAGTATTCCTGCGGGTTGCCGTCCACATCCACGAATGGGGCGAGGGAGACGCGGCCATCGGCATTGTACCCAAATGCAGGCCAAGACATGACAGCAGGGAATTTGCCGGGTTCCACGGGCGGCCCTCCCGCGAGGTAGGTGGCGTAGGCATTGCGGAACTCGTCGATCTCAGCCTTGTCGATCTTGTACATCTTGTTCCACTCGCTGCATACATCGGGGGTGACGGCTCCGGTGCTCGTGAGCGGGCCGGGGTAGAAGTCGTTGCCCTTCTGGCGGTAGGTCTGTGCTGCGACGCGGAGGTTGCCCTCGTTGTCCATGCCGCCGATCCACAAGGATGCCGCAAATGCGCTGTGGCGTGCGTCGGCGGGGTTGCTGACCTTGGGCACCTCATAGCGAGGATTGTTGGTGAGGTCCCACCACATGTCGCCGCCATTGTGAAGGAGGCAGCGGACGTTGTTCACGTTGAGTTCAGCGGATGCGCTGGAAGGCAAGCAGTTGGCTGTGGTCCTGAACCCATTTTGCCTGATTTTGTGCTGGCCCACGTCCTGGGCAGCGCGGAGGGAGAGGGGTGGGCCGAGCAGTGCAACCCCTAGGGTGACTGCAAGGAAAATGCTTTTCGGTTTCATGGTCGAGGACAATAAAATCAATACAATCCCTGCCGCATCAGTGCGGAATCAGGAAGGACAGCGGCAGCACAATTCGGCTGCGATCAGGCGAATTCGGGAAGCATTGACAGACAGGTCGCGGCGGGTGACAACCGAGCGATGGATCAAAGGTGGGGGAAGATGCAGGCGAATGCCAGCAGAAAAAGAGGTTTTGGTTACACGGTTTCTGTGGGTGTTGAAAGCAATGTTTGGGCAGCTGAATCGATTTCTTGGCTGGAATGCGTGGATTTTTTGTCGAATGGGATTGCTTTGGAGGGCCATCGATGGCTGATGTTTTGGCAGGGATTGCCTATTTTTCCCCTTGATCAGCAAAAGCAATAGCGTCCCATGGTCGAACCATTTCTCCTCGAAAACGACATCGCCTTCTTGTACGAATCCTCCGATGAGGATATTGTCCTGCTCCGGGAGTCGGATGTGATGCTGTACCGCTACCATGAGGGTTCGGGAACCATGGTGCTTGCCACTGAGGGGCAGGAAGATGAGACGATCCGCCTGTTTCGTTACGTGATCCCGGAAAATCGGGTGACCCTGCTCTGGTCGCAGAAACTGGAAAACTGGAACGGCAGGTGGCGGTGGATGGAGATGTCGCCTGATGGGCGAACCGTGGCCGTGGCGAGGGGCGGGTCTGATTATGGGAAGGCAGGCGGTGTGCATTGTATGATTTGGGAAGAGGAGGAGATGCGTTACGAGGAGGTGGATGACTTGATCGACCGACGGTACAGCAATCATGAGGCGATTGATATGTTTTATGCGGCATTGCATCCGGATGGGATTCATGCTTTTCACTGGATGTATGCGAGCGAGATGCTCAAGATCGTGCATGTCCCGACGGGAAAGGTCGTCAAGCAGAAGCGGATTTCCGATGTGGATGCCATCGGGGTTTCTGAGAATGGAGACCGGCTGCTGATCGCTCCCTTTGGAGGAGAAGTGCTGAGCTACAGCATCCCGGAACTGGAGGTGGAGTTTGGGCTCGCTCATGAGATTGGGTACTATTGGTGGGGGTCGTCGGGGGTTGCCCGCAACCGCTCCGGGACTGTCCTGATGACGTTCGAGGGCAAGTACCGCAGCTCCTATGTCGATATCAATTTCGAGGTAGCAGACCACGACAGTCACCTCGTGATGTGGACACGAGACGCGAAGGGCAGGTGGCAGGTCGAGGATGCGTTCCATTTTCAGGGTGACCTGAAGGAGCTTTGCGCGGACGATCCTTTTGCGATCAAGGCTGTCGGGGAGAATGTCTATTTCGCCGCTGCGATCAATTCGAAGCAGCTGTTTTGGATGGAGTTGCCGTCCCGCAGGTACGAGGTGCATGATGTCCAATGGCTGGACGGGAGGCAGCTGGCGTTCAATGAGGACGGTAGCTTGCTGTATTGGGGGAGTTCCGTTTTGGAGATGACGGGAATCCGGATGCCCGTGGTGGTTCCTGCCGAACCGATGGCGGTGGTGCCCCTGGGGAAAGTCGTGAAGGAGCCTGAACCCGTGTTTGTGCCGGAGGATTGGCGTCAGCGATGGGACGCAACGACGGGCTGCCTGGATCTTACGGGTTCCTCGATCCGGAGCTTGGAGTTCCTGGAGGAGTTGCCTGATGTGGTGAGCCTTGTATTGGACGATTGCGATGTCTTGGAACTGCCGGACTTGACTGGATTCTCGCGGTTGCGTCGGCTGAGCATGAATGCGTCCCTGGTGCAAGACTTTTCGGGATTGGGCGGATTGGTGCAATTGGAGGAGCTGTCGGTGCGGGATTGTACGGTCGGGGATGGGGAATGGCTGCGCAATATGGTGGGCCTGTGGCGGCTGGATCTGGGGAAATCGACGGTGGTGGACTTGGCTCCGCTTGCTGGAATGCAGTCACTGGAAAGCCTTCGCATCGACGAGACTTACGTCAATGATTTGGCGGCGCTGCGGGGGCTTCCCTTGAAGGAACTCGTGCTTACGAAAACTGCTGTTGATGACCTAAAGCCGATTGCAGGCACTGCGACATTGGAAGTCCTGGAGGCGGATTTGGTTCCATTGCTGGAGTTTGTACCATCGCCTGCTTGGAAAAATTTGCGTCGGCTTTCGATCAGCCATGCGATTGTGTCGCCCGATGCCCTTGCGGAACTGACGGGACTGGAATCCTTGGATATTCAGTGGACGGATTTGTTGGATTTTTCATTTCTGAGGGAACTGCCCCTGCTCCGGCGACTCAATCTCGAGCATACCACATTCGACGACTTGGGGCTGCTTGAACCCCTGTCGCAATTGGAATCGCTGAACATCCGCAATACGCCGCTTCACCATGGGTTGGAGGTGTTGGGGAAATTGCCCTTGAAGGAACTCCAACTCGACGGCGTCAAGTTCGCTGAGCTAAGTCCATTGGGACGTGTCAAGGGATTGCGGGTACTCTATATTCAGGCAGACCGGATGCCGGAATTGTCCAAGTGCCTGAAATCGATGCCGGAA